>JASEEZ010000009.1 GCA_030019215.1 Actinomycetota bacterium | reverse complement strand
GTTGTGCTAGAACTCTTAAGTTAAATATCAATTATCGATGTTGTGCTATGTAACAGATAGTTAATTAAGACCACCCTCCGGTTTCTAGCTTACTCTCAAACTCCGCCGGTGACATATAGATCAGCGACAAATGAAGACGTTTGGCATTATATGTCTTAAATAAAGAGGCCTATGCGTTCCAGCGCTTCGTCCACGTTCTCGTAGTTGAGAATATATACTTTCTCTTGCTTTAGAGTGGCCATGAAGCTCTCAGTTTGAGCATTCTCATAAGGGTTGCCGGTTGAGACTGTTATGGCGAAGCAAATGTAGTTGAAGCGAGCTTATGCAGCACTGTGTACGGCATCTATCGAGAGTAATTTTGTCAACCCCCCCAACCCATCTACCAGCTAATCTGCAGTTCCGGATAGTCAATAAACCCCAAACTATGGTCTTTTGTCCAAGTTTCTACCGTCAGGCAGGCCCGTCAACCTCGATCAACAACCACACTACGTTGGGATTCTCTATCCCAGGTCCAGCCTCTCCACGGACTCGTGGAGCTGTCCCATGTCCATGTGTAAATATATCCGGGTCGAGGTGATATCGGCATGCCCCAAAATCTCCTGGATGGCCACGATGTTTGCCCCGCTCTTTAAGAGGAGGGAGGCGAAGGAGTGTCTCAAGATGTGCGGGGTGACCCTTTTGTCCAGCGCCGCCAGCCTGACGATCTTTTTAAAGTCGTATCTAAACATGTTCTCGTGGTAGCGGCCCTTATCTCTCCCGATGAGCAGAGCTTTGCACTTTAGGGGAAACCTCGTTTGAAGGTATTCCCAGAGATCCTCCACGAGCACGGGGTGTAAAGGAACCACCCTTTCCTTATTTCCCTTGCCCTTTCTCACCAGAAGCGTTTTCCTGGTGAAGTTCACGTCATCCCAGTCGAGGCTCAAAAGCTCGCTCTTTCTCAATCCCGCGTAGGCCAAAAGCTTGATCATGGCCACGTTTCTTTCCCTTTCCCCCATGAAGTTGCACTTGGCGCGCTTGGCCGCCCAGACGAGCCTTTCTACCTCCTCCTTTGTGAGGTAAACCGGGACTCTCTTCGGCTTTTTAGGAAGCACCAGCCTCCTGGCGGGGTTGTACCTTATAAAGTCGCTGAGTTCCAGGAAGTTGAAGAAGGACCTCAAAGTGCTTATTTTCCTAGAGATGCTCACCGGCCCCAGGCCCCTTTCCTTTAAGGTCTTGAGGAGCTCCCTCAAGCTGGGCACCGTCACTTCTTCAATGTCCCCTATCCCCAGGGAGGCGAGGAAGGCCCGGGCCTCCTTCAGATCCTGCCCGTAGGAGTGTATTGTCCTCGGGGAGGCGTTTCTCTCAACGCTCAAATAACTTAAGAATTCCCCGATGTACTCCTCGATGCTCTTCTTGTCAAGTTCCAGCCTATTAGCCTTCCTAACTGGCAAAGTTCCCTCCGCACACTTTTTCTAGACACTAAAAAGTGAACAATTGGAAAATTTTTCCTGCTAGTCCGGCTTATAGGTCTGCTTTTCCCAGAATTTGGTTCCCTCTCAGTGGGAGCAATATGCACCACTTTTATATTTACCTGCTTTAACTTTTGAGCTCGATTACTTCGACCGAGCACGTTTCACAGTCCAAGAATAAAAGTCGATTCCTGAGGGGTTTTCCGATCTTTAAAAGGACTTTAACTACTTCTTGAACCTGAAGGGCGGCCACAATTGCTGGAGTTGCCGTTGGAGCCCCGAGAGACATCTCCGCCCCTTTTTCGTCCTTATGAGAGAGGCCATAAATTAGGTCTAAACCGGGGTCTTCGGGAAAGATGGTGGTTACCTCTCCCACAAAACCTGCGATTGCACCGTGCACTAGAGGAGTCTTTAAATCCTTGGCTGTTTTCTGAAGGACCAAGCGTGCAGAAAAGGTATCCAGGGCATCGATTATCACATCCGCACCTTTTAAAATTTCCCTAAATTCCTTTTCACCGGCTCTAATCTGATAAGGGAAAACTTCAACCGAGGAGTTAATTTTAGCTGCTCTCTTAACGGCGGATATGGTTTTTTCTTCTCCCATGTTTTCCTCGGTGGCCAAAAGCTGTCTGTTTAAATCGCTTTCTTCAAAAGTCTCAGCGTCTAGAGCAATTATTTGACCAACTCCAAGACGTGCCAGAAGCTCGGCGGCGGTTCCCCCCAAACCGCCCAGTCCAACTACAGCGACCTTCGATTTAAGTAACCTAGCCTGTCCCTTAAAACCAATGGTCCCGATGTTGCGGGAGTATCTTGAAGGAAGTATTTTATTTTCAAGAGCGGCACCTTCGACTTCGCGTGTGGGAAGGTGAAACGCGGAGGCCAGCTTTTGCACCGCCTGGAGGGGGAGACCATCGTAAAGAGAACCATCAGGGGCTTTAAATTTTTGTACATACTTTTTCATTTCAGAAATGATTGTATTCTTCTTTAAATCGTCCATATCTGTTGTCTTTGTGCTTCCGTTTTCCATTTATCATTCTCAATTCTGGTTCTTCTCCAAAAATAGTGGATAGAAACATTAAAGTGTCTTGAAAGCAGAACTCTCTAGAATATGTTTTCCTCCCCCTTGAAGGGGGAGGATGAAGGTGGGGGTGATTGAACCTGGTTCACCCTCCCCTCAATCCCCTCCCATCAAGGGAGGGGAAACAAAAAGATATGCTCCTATCAAGGGAGAGGAAAAAGCATCCACTAAAAATGGAGAAGAGCCTCAATTCTTAATTCTCTTCTATCCTCCTCCAACCGGTGGGAAAAGACCCACTCTATCTCCATCTCGAAGCACCTGATCGAGCTCGGCCCTTTTCCCGTTGACCATGGCTATGCGAACGTGCTCACGAAGGATGCCGAACTTCTCCAAAAAGCTTGCAAGGGTCAACCCTTCCTCAAGCTCTACGGTGGAAAATTGAGGGATCTTATTCTTCTCGGCGTATTTAACGAGTGTGGCGTAAAAGCGCAGCTCTATTTCCATCTTAAGCCTGGATTTAAAAAGGGGTCTGGCGAAACGCCAGACCCCTTTTTCCCTTTAAAGCTCGTGCACGCCATCTATGTCTTTAATGGGAACGTCAAATACGGTGTTGTGGGGCGGCAGCTTCTCCTTGATCATAAAGAGTGGCAGTCTGTCATCTTCCTTGGTGAAACCAGCCCGCCGGTTGAAGTCCCATTCTGTCTGAAGCACCTTTTTGCCCAACTCTGTCACATCATCGCCCGTGAGGCTCAAACCATATTGAGCATTCAGCATAGCCACTATGGCTGGAACCCCACGCTCATCAACAAGGGTGCCGAAAGCGATGAAGAGACAAAGCCCGGTGCAGTCAACGGCAGCGGTCACGATCTGGAAGGTTTTGGAGAGATCCGCTTTTCCCTTTGGGTCCAGAGGATCAGCTGTTCCACCACATCCCAGAATCTCTACAGCTACAGCATAACCAGCGGTGTGATCTGTGCCCATCGGAGAGGTAGCGAAAGTGACCCCCGTGCCCTTAACGGCCCTCGGTTCGTAGGCTGGCATCCCTTGCCCTTTGACCTGGGGCACACGCGTAACACCGTAGACCTTGCCGAGACAGGTAGCACCGCTTCCTATAATCTTCCCAAGGGGAGACCCCTTTTCAACCTCCTTGAGAAGATTGATAGCGCCCTTTCCATCGCCAAAGGGAATTACACCTGCCTCCATGGCCACGGCGATGGTGTCGCCGGTTTCGATGGTGTCAACCCCAATGTCATCACAGAGCCTGTTTAATTGAGCAATAGTGTCGAGGTCGCCGATACCGCAGTTGGCGCCCAAAGCCCAGATGCTCTCGTATTCGAAACCACCAGTCACTTCGGTTCCGTCTTCAAGTTTATAAGCGTTGGAGCACTTTATTATACAGCCCGGCATGCAAGGATGAGTGGGATTTCCCTTCCTCTTAAGGATCGTCTCTCTCATTGTTTCGCCACCGATGTTGTTGGCCATCTCAAAGCGCCCACTGGAGAAGTTTCGAGTGGGGAGTCCACCGGCTTCGTTTAGGATGTTGATGAGAATATCCGTTCCGTAGAGAGGTAGAGTTTCGCTGGTAATTGGGGCTTTTTGAAGAACATCGGTGAAGACCTCAGCGGCGTTATTGAAGGCCTTCTTGTCTTTGATTTCAACCCCCGGCGCACCCGCATCGTCAACCACAATTGCCTTCAGGCCTTTGGAGCCCATCACCGCGCCGAGGCCTCCTCTGCCGGCTTGCCTGGTTGGAATCCCATCGATGTCGGTAACTGAAATGTTGGCCGTAGCCATTTTAGCCTCGCCGGCTGGACCTATACATGCGATGGATACATTTTTGCCATATTTTGCTTGCAATTTTTTAACAGCGTCATAGACGAGGTTGTTTTTTAATTCTTCGGCTGATTCGAGGGTGGCACCGTCCTTGTTAACCACCAGGGTGTAAGATTTATCATCTTCCGCTTCGCCCTCGACAACGATTCCCACAATTTGCAAATCGGCAAGGTTTGCGCCAAGCGTTCCTCCGACATTTGTCTCCTTGATGGTCCCCGTGAGGGGGCTCTTGGCCCCAAAAGAGGTTCTACCGGAGTTTGGACAGGGTGTGCCTCCCAATAGACCTGGCGCGACCACCAGCTTGTTTTCCTTGCCTAGTGGATGACAGAGTGGGTCAACCTCTGTCGCCACCACAGTGGAGGTAAAGCCCCTTCCACCTAAGCCCTTATAGTTATCGGGAACGTCCTCGAGTTTCACCCCTTTTGTGATCATATTAACTCTCACTATTTTTGACATACCATACCCCTCCTTTTCCGATGAGCCACTGGAGAAGACTTGCCTTGAAACCCTATGGCCGTCACCTCCTTAAAGCGAAAAGAGGCCGAGTGAGAACCCGACCTCCTTTGCAAATTGGCAGGTATGGAAGTCACCTTCCATGCCCTATCGGTTCAGCCTCTCGGAGAGAAGACTGAACTCGGAGGACTTTCACTCTATTTTAAATCTTTTGTTCAGAAAAATGAATAGGCATTAGGCCGTGCCCGTGAAATTCCGTGAAAAAAGATGTTTTTCGCTCATTAAAACATCTGCTTGACTCCCTCCTTTCGATGTCTCATAATGATATTACTAAGTAATATGGAGGTGGGAGATTTGGCTAGAAAGACAAAGATATTGACTCTTTCAGTTCCCCCAGAAATGCTCGAAGAGCTGGAAAAAGTGGCTAAAGCCGAGAGCCGAACCAAAAGCGAGCTTTTCCGAGAGGCCTTGCGCGAGTATGTGAGCCGGAGGCGATGGCGCGAGCTCCAGGTCTATGGGAGGGAACGAGCCAAAAGAATGGGCGTAACCGAGGCTGATGTGGAAAAGCTCATTGAAGAGTTTCGTAGAGAGGCCTCTTGATGGCCAGAGTCGTTGTCGATACCAACATTCTGGTTTCGGCCACGGTCTTTGGAGGCCTTCCAGATAGAGTTCTCGATTTGGCGCGTGAGGGAAAGATTGAGATCATCACCTCCCCCTGCATTCTGGAAGAGTATTCAAGGATTCTTAAAGTGAAGTTCGCCTTTTCTCCCGAGAAGATTTTGGAAGTTCTTCTTGAGATCAGGGGACTAACCACTCTCACAAATCCACGGATTACGCTGGATGTGGTCAAGGAGGATGAACCGGATAATAGAATTCTTGAGTGTGCCCTTTCCGCGAAGGCCGATTTTATTGTCTCCGGCGACACCAAACACCTTCAGCCCCTTGGGGAGTATAGGGTAGTAAGGATACTTAGCTCTTCTGAGTTTCTCCGGATTTCAAGGTAACTCTCATTTTTCTGCGAGGTGGAGTCGGATGGAGAGAAAAAGCGAAATTAATTTTGAGAGCAGGGCGGTGCTAATTTTTCTGCCGATAACATTTGGTCTTTCCTGGGCCATCGCTCTGGGGATTTATCTGGGGGGAGGACTGCGTAGCATGGCGGCCCTCGCTCTTTATCCGTATATGTTGATGCCGGCCACCTCCGCCTTCATCGTCGGGAGATTCATAACCGGGGAGGGCTTCAAGCACGCCGGGCTCAGGTGGGGAAATGGGGGAAGGTATTATCTCATCGCCTGGCTGATTCCGGTGGGTATAGTTGCCGCTGCCTACATGCTCACGGTGGTGTTGGGGCTGGGGCGGTTGGGTTTCAACTACGCTCTTTTCCCAAAGGAAGCTCTGGAGCGTATGGGACTGACGCCCTCTTTTTTGGTGCTCATGGCGTTTCTCATCAATCTGGGCCCGGCACTCATAGTCGGACTCATTCCCACCTTCGGGGAGGAGTTCGGCTGGCGGGCTTATCTTTTACCGAAGCTTCTTTCCCTCGGTCGGGACAGAGCACTCATCTTGCACGGTATCATCTGGGGTGTCTGGCACGCTCCGATCATTGCCATGGGCCATAACTATCCCGGATATCCCATCATCGGCATTTTGATGATGACCCTTTTCACGACCCTCTTGGGCATCATCTTCGGTTGGCTTTATTTCGCTTCCGGGAGCGTCTTTACTTGCACCCTCGCCCACGGGGCGCTGAACAATGCCGCCTCCGCCTTTATACTCGTGGTAAGCGGTTTCAATCCTCTCATTGGTGGCGCCGCCGGGGTCATCTGTTTTGTGGTTATGGGAGTGGTTGTTGCCTTCCTTTATAAAAGGGGAGAGATGAAGAAGGTGAGCCTGGATAATCTTCCGTAACAAACTCATGTGTGCCGCTTGCCTGAACCATTAACGAGTTAGGTTTACACTTTAGACATTCGAGGGAGGGGTAAGTGCCCCGATGGTCATCGAGGTGCCGGAGCCCCTCGCTCGTGAAACTCTCAGAACCACTTATCACCTACGCGGTGATAATTTGATAATTTGGAAATTAATATTCGAAGGATTACTCAAAATTATCCCAGAGGGTGGATGAATCCGGCATCTTTCTGGACCGCTCCGGTTCAGACCCCTGGAAGGCGGCGATGAACGATTCGAGGGGATGTACCTTTGGTTCCGGCCTCTTTTCAATCGGCATTTCTTCCTCGAGCAACTTGATGAAGGCTTTAACGACCTCGGGGTCGAACTCCTTTCTGGCCCCCGCCCTGAGTTGTCTTACTCCCTCCTCCGGCGAGGGACTCCTGTAAAGGTAGTGGTCGACCACCTTGATGATCCGCGAACCGATGGGCAGAAAATCCCCCATGAGGCCGGTGGAGCTTCCTTGGGCGTCGTACCTCTCCTCGCAGCAGCGAATTAGTTGGTAAACCTGGTTGTAGAACTGGAGTTCCTCCGCGAAGGCGGAGGCTGTTTGCTCGACGGTGGAGGTGGAAGGGATGGAGATTTCTTCTTCCATCTTTGCCTGATTTATACTTCCTTTACCCGTTGTGGCGGCGTACAGCCTCGCGGCCTCGGCAGCCTGCTCCGTCTCCATCGGGCTTAGTCCGAGCCTTTGGCACAGCCGCCTCACGTAGTGGATCATCTTCGGGTCGTAGGGCAGCATGGACCGGGCGTCATTGATCATCACCAGGAGGGAGATCAAGCTGTAGTGGATTTGGCGCAGGGCGAAAAGCTCGCCGAGTGACTTGATGATCCTCTCCAGGGGGGAGGGCATGACGAATCCGGCGAAGAGAAATAGGACCATGAATAGGTTCAACACCCTCACGATCACAGAGATATCTAGGGGTTCCATGAACGGAAGATAGCGGACCTGGAAGAGATAGACGAGCTTAATGATTCTGTATAAGGCACCGGCAAAACATCCGATGGAAAGGGTATACAGTCTTGCCTTCGCGACCAGATCTCCCACCAACCTGGCGTATCTTTTGAAGCCGAGGGCACAGAGGAGGAAAAATGGCAGGAAAAAGGCTTCAAAGAGCAGGTTGTAGAGGAATATATGGGTGTTGGTTGCGTCGTCGGTGAGGAGGGCGAGTTCGAGCTCGGGGCGGGCCAGGAATGAGAAGAAGATGAAGACCATCCCTGACAACACCAGGACGAGGAGGAGGGCCGTGAGGGGTAATTTCCTTTTCTTTCTCGGGGCGAAGTCAGTCAGAAATTCATAGGCGAAGAAGATGGCCAATAGACAGGTGGCGCTTTCAATCAGTCGAGCGATACTGCTGATGCCCAGAAATCTGCTGGTAGTCAGGCTGGCGGCGGGGGAGCTAACCGTGAAGGCCACGGCTCCGAATAGGAATATGAAAAAGACGTGTTTTTTCTTTGGATCTTCTGGGGATTTCAGCCAGGCCCTGAGGGCATATAGAACACATATCAAGAAAAGGATGGGGAAGAGGAAGTCTAAATAATAAAGCAACGGCCTCACTCATCCTCGGCGCCCAGCGTGAGCGGGGCCACTTTTTTCTTCAACTCCATGAGAAATTCTTGCATGGAGATGACCTCTTCCAGATGTTCGTCGGAGGGTGTTTGAGCGGGAGCGAGATTCTTGCCCACGGAAATGCCCTCCTGGGCGGTATCGTGGACTATCGCTGCCTCCAGGAGAATGGTGGCGAAGGTCTCGGCCTCCCTCTCCTCCGGTTTTGAATAGATAGCCTTTCTTTGCAGGAATTTCTTTAAGTCGCCCGGGTGATGATCTAGAAGGATGTGTCCGCATTCGTGGAAGACGATCTGTTGTTGATGCAACCAGGAGGTGTTGGCGCGATAGAGGATGACATGACAGTCGCCCACAAGACTCCAGAAACCGAAATAGCCCGGGGGCATGGGAATTGGCTCGAGCTTTATTTTGTAGCTCCTTTTTTCTCGAAGCTTCTCCACGAACTCGGAGCAGTTAAAACCGCCCGTGAGGTGCAACTCTTTCAGGAGCTCTCTCGCCTTTTTGCGCAGCTCGTTTCGCGTGAGCAACTATCCCTCCTCGGCCAGCTCTTTTGCCTTTCGGACTATTGCCAGGATGAGTTCCTTGTTTTTCTTACTCAAATCCAGGGTGTGTAGGGCAATTTCTCTTACACTGGGATCATTGATCGCCTCCAAGAGCCTCTCATCCAGCCGGAGAGTTTTTTTGATGTCCACCTCATCGAAGAAGTAGGAAGGGGAGACGTTGAAGAAGCGGGCCAGCGCTTCTATCTTGTCTCTGCTGGGATTCCTCTTTTTTCCCTTTCTTAAGTTCCACACGTAGCTCGTGGAAACTACCCCCTTGGTTCCCTCAGCCACTTCCTTATAGGTGTACTCGTCCCCGTCAGGGCTGAGGATGGTGGAGAACAGGAAATCCAATTTCTCGGTTACTGGTTTCGCCATGACTTAAGCCCCCTTCCGTTTCTCTATAGTATACTCGTTTGTTCGAGTTGTGCAAATGGGAATTGACCCCAAAGGAGATTTGTGGTACTTTGTTAAAAATACAAAACAAGCGGAGGCAGCACATAGTTTTTGAATTTCTTCGAAAGGTGGGAAGGCGATGTATAAGAGGACTTGTCCCAAGTGCGGGGAAGTGAACTATACGGCATCCCCCAGGTATGCCCTGGGTTGCTGGAACTGCGGCCACATATTTCGTTCATCTCGCTCAGGTGATGATTCCGATCCCTCTAGTGAGCGTGAGGATAAGACCAAGAATTCGAAACTCGAAACTCGCAACTCGAAATTAGGAAATAGGGATTCGTAATTGAGCATAGAGCGGAGAGATTAAAGGTTTTTCTCTAAGCTCCGAGTTCCGTGCTCTAAGCTGATAAATCTGTCAACTGTGAACTGTCCTCTGTCCTCTGTTCACACTACCCACTTTTGCTATTTGACACAATGACCGAAAAGTAAGTATAATGTAAGAAATTCTGAATTTCATTTTTAGGAGGATGAGATGGCTCAGAAAATGGAACGAGAGATAGCAGTTCTGTCATCCAGGGGACAACTTACACTTCCCGCATCCCTTCGAAAACGGCTCAAGCTTAAAAGGGGCGACAAAGTCAATGTCTATGATGTTAATGATCAATTCCTATTGATTGAAAAAGTCGAAGAGACACCGCTGGAGGCAATCCTTGAGCGTTTTCAGCAAACGGCGAAACGAAAGAAGCTAACTCCAGAGGATCTCGCCGATGCGTTAAGAGATGTACGAAAAGGTCTCTACAAGGAGATATATGCCAAAGGTGCTTAGGGTGTTTGTCGATACGAACATTCTCTACTCCGGCTTATTCTTTGAAGGAGCACCTCGGAGGTTGCTCCTTCTTGTTTCCCAGGGAGAATTAACCCTTCTTCTTTCAGAATACGTGTTGGCAGAACTTCGAAGAGTGATCAAGCGGAAAACCCCATCGCGTCTCAAAGACCTGGAACTTTTTCTAAGTAGGATTGAATACGAATCCATCCGCCTTCCATCAAAGACTATGGTCGAGCGCTATTCAAAATTCGTGTCTCACAAGGAGGATGCACCTATCTTAGCATCGGCTATTTTAGCTGATGCCAACTATGTAGTTTCCGGAGACCAACACTTTCACACCAAAGAGATTGGGAAGTTGGTCAATCTAATAGAGTGCGCAAAACTTGTCCAGCTAATCGAGAAGCCCTTTAGGCCGTGATCCTTCTCTTTGGAGTCGGGAGTGCAGAAAGGGTTCGGAGACCAGGGTTCGGGGGCTGGGGGCCAGCCAGTTAAATTAAGAATTCAGAATGAAGAATTAAGAATTAAGGAACACAAGGCACAAAACACCAGGAAATTTCTCTAAGCTCTGTGCTCCAAGCTCTAAGCTCCGAGCTCTAAGCTGACAGACGAATTCCGAATAATGAATAGTGACATCGGACAAGGAACCAGGAACCAGGCACCAGAAACTCGAAACTCGCAACTCGAAATTAGGAAATAGGGATTCGTAATTGAGCATAGAGCGGAGAGATTAAAGGTTTTTCTCTAAGCTCCGAGTTCCGTGCTCTAAGCTGATAAATCTGTCAACTGTGAACTGTCAACTGTCAACTAATTCCGAAGAAAGAAGGAAAAAAGTAGATTTGGCGAAAATTGTAGTGGAAGGTAGAGAAGGAGACCATCTTGATAACACAGCCCGTTATTGAGACGAAGAAGATTAAGGTCGAAATCCATACCCCGAATTTAAGGATTGTCGGTTATTGCCACCTTCCCATTGAGGCTTATCGGGGAAGGCTCACGGATCTGCTGAATGAGATGGGGACCAGCTTTATTCCCATCACGGAAGCGGAGGTCTATCGTCGAGACTCAGATAAGCCTTTCACCAAAATGGAATGCATAATGGTGGGCAAGAACTTCATCGAGGCGGTGCTGCCCATAGGTGAAGAGGCCATTTGAATGAGGCCTAACCTTTACCTTAAGTCAAATCTTCAAGTGCTTACCGTGAATGAGTGAGCTTTTTCGCCTAAGAATGCAAAAGTTCAGTCTCATACTAAAGGCTGATATAAAAATCAGCCTTTTTTAAACAATTTGAGATTTTCAGGGAAATTTTGCTAGAGAGAAAGTATCCTCGGTGGGGTTCCTCCGTTATAATCTTCGGAAGGAGGGGCTCCACTGTGAAATTCTCTTCGAAATTCTCTTCAATTAAATGGCGAGCGATTTTGATTTCCGTTCTCGTCCTAATTTTTGCCATTTGTCAGTTGACCACCTCTTTTGCGCTGGAGTTGACCCCCGATGAACAGCGGATGTTTGACTTGATTAATGGGGGGCGCACCTCTCGGGGATTGTCCGCTCTGCAGCTCGATGAGCAGTTGGTGTCCGTTGCCAGGGCACACAGCCTTGAGATGGTTACCTTAAATTACTTCGGCCACATCTCGCCCGTCACGGGTGCTCTCCCTCAAAGATTGGCGGCGGCCGGTGTGACCAGCTGGAATTCTTATGGAGAAAATATCGCCGGACAACCATCGGTGGATATCGCCTATGCTGTTCAACTGGAGAGCCTTTCTCACCTGGAGAATATCTTGAACCCGGCCTTTACTCATCTGGGTGTGGGGATAGTTCCGAGCAACTTATACGGTTTGATGATAACCGAAGTTTTCTTGGGACGCTCTGTGGCTTCTGTGGGCGAGATTTACGGGCGGGTGATCAGCCAAGTGACCTGTCGGGCCATCTCTGGGACATGCGTGAGGGTGAATAGTTGCATCATGCCCACCAATGCCAATGGAAACTTCAGGTTCACCCTGGTTCATCCTGGTATCTACACCGTTTACTACGATGCCCCCGGTTACATTGGGCAAACTCAGGTGATAGAGGTAAAAGCGGGATCTGTTACCACCTGTCCCACGGTCATAATGTCACGCTAATTCCACGGATGCTTTTGTTCGGCGGTTAACCTCACCTCCTTGTAAATTCTCCAAAAATCCTGGACAATTCTGTAAGCCCCGTTAGAGATTTATCTCTAAACGGGGTAAAGGTCCTTTGTTGAGGAGATCTGCGTGAGAAAGATTATCCCTAAAAAGATTACCCCTAGGGCGCTCAAGCTGATCGGAGTTTTTCTGATTTTGGCCGGCCTTTTGGTCCTCTTTTACGTTCCCCTCACCGATCTTTACGCGAGGTATCAGCAGAGAAGACTTGCCCGGGGCTGGGAGCAGGAGACTGTAGAGAAAGAGAGCACTGAGCCCGAGTTTGCGGACGAGGAGACGGTTTCGCCCGCAACGGAGCAGGCCACCCCAGCCGAGGAGCCGGAGGTGGATCAGGCTTACTACCGGGATCTGAAAGAAGGCGAGGTCTTCGGCAGATTGGTCATCCCCAGGATCGAACTCGATACCATCGTGCTCGAGGGGACGAGCCGAGAGATTCTTAGAAAAGCTCCCGGCCACATCGTCGGGACCGGTCTGCCCGGTTTGGGGAACTGTGCCATCTCCGGTCATCGAGTCACCTTCGGTGCCTGGTTCAATCGGTTGGACGAACTCGAAGTCGGCGATCTCATTATTCTTCATTCGCCCAATCGGGAGTTTAGATACGCCGTGATGGAGAAGAGGATCGTCGTGCCCACCGATGTCAGCGTCATCCAACCCACCCCCGATGTCAGACTTACCCTCACTGCCTGTCATCCTCCTCACAGCGCCAGGCGAAGACTCATCATCATCGCCAAGCTACTCTTGCCCACACGGCAAAGGCCAGACTGACGAATTTTTGACCTGACAGTGTAGGGTGTGATATGTTCAGCGCAAGATTTTGGGAAAACTAATGGAAGGTCAGGGGTGAAGTATGAGGAGAAAGACATCTGTTCTATTGATTGCATGCTTGCTGGCAATCGTGATCGTACCAATTACCGGTTGCCTAGAGTCTTCGAAACCGTCTTCGAAACCGGTCGGCCAACTGAAACTGGATACTACAACTTTGTTCAATTACGAGTTACCCAGCGGCGGTCGGGTGGTCCGCAACGCTCTTCCCCCGTGGAATTCGGGCGAATACAACAGCCACCAACTGCGTGTGACTGGCGGTACTCCGCCGTACGTGTGGAAGTACAAGAGTGCCGGACCCGTTAGACCAACCATACGAATGTCGGGGATAACCTTTGGAGGCGGGGGCTTGGTAAAAGGCACGGCTGACGAACTGCCACCATCGACTACTCGCCGTACGCTCTTTGTGACAGCGATTGTGAGGGACTCATCTCGCCCTGCGCTTTCGATTGAGATACCACTAAAGCTAGACATCATCGACAACGGAGCGGTTATCGCGCGTCAGGTTACCGAGCAGCATTTGCAAGAAGTAACTAAGATGATCAAGAGTGTTATCGCATCTGAAGGTGGAATGCCCCCTGGCGCCAGTCTATCGTTCTCGAATGCCATTATCGGCGAGCCGAAGAAAGTCGGTGGTTCGCAATGGAGTGTGCCTACAGACTTCAAGATAACAGTGACCGTAAGCGTGGAGGGATTCTCGACATCAGTCAACGGTTACGCCAAGAGTGAAGTTGTTGTGGATGTGAAGAAAAAGTCAGTAATTGAGCAGAAGCTTATCGAATATAAGGTAGGCTGACCGATTGAGGCCAGCGTCCTAGTTCCACCTCCAGTTTCACCAATGAATTTGTCCAAACCCTAAAACTCCTAAGACTATCGAGATGTCCGCGATAGTAGACAGACTCTCACCCTTCTTCCCCGGTTCCTTAAGAGATACGCGGCATATGAG
Organism: Actinomycetota bacterium; assembly: GCA_030019215.1. Taxonomy (GTDB): domain Bacteria; phylum Actinomycetota; class Aquicultoria; order Subteraquimicrobiales; family UBA9087; genus UBA9087. Next base: position 44,964 of record JASEEZ010000009.1, on the reverse strand, counting down.
CGATTGTAACAGGTCAATCTGGCGAACTCGTCGAGGATAAGTCCCCCCTCCTTTTTAGCTGCCTTCTGGTATCTGGCTGTCACTTCTCTGGTCACTGCCTTTCTTTCCTTCATGGTTAGTGCCATAATGGTTGCCTCCTCTCCTGAAATAATCCCTATTTTAAAGAGGCAACCCAAAAGCTCGCTCCCTTTCAAGTAGATTTTTATTTGAGGCCCGCCTGCCAACGCCTAAATGCCGTTAGGCATTGGCGGGCAGGCAACGATACGATTTATAGTAGATTTTCGGTGAGGCAATTCGGAATTTTGATAGCCCCGCTGCAAGGGGTTAAAATAAAGGCGAAAAGATACTTTATCGCACCAGTTTCTGTTCCATTCATTGCACCAACGTCTCCAGCCGAAGAGGCAATGAGGTAGACATTCCCAATATTGCACTGAGTGGGGGGCGTTGATGCGGGGCTTGGATTTGGGCACTTGAACCCCACGGAGCTGGTAGTGCAACCGACCCAAAGGTCGGTTTTTATTTTGATTTTGGAAAGGAGGTGAAAAAGTGAAGAAACGACCTTTGGTGCGAACTCTTCTTGCTTTATCCCTCTCGTTGCTCCTCTGTCTGGCGATGATGGGGCCAGCTCTTGCCGCTGGAAATGCCAAGTGTAAGGTGCTCGTAGGTTTCAGGGGTGTGCCCGATGCCAATCTGGTGCGTGGTTTTGGAGGCAGGGTCACCCACGCCTATCGGGTAGCTCCCGCAGTTGCCGCCGAGGTACCGATCGCCTGCCTTTCCGCTCTGGCTGCCAACCCGAAAATTTCCCATGTTGAACTCGACCAGAGGGTGCATACACTTCAGCAAACCTTGCCCTGGGGTGTTGACCGCATAGACGCAGAACTCGTTCACCCCTACAACAAAGGCACCGGAGTCAAAGTGGCCATAATCGACACCGGTATAGACTACACTCACCCCGATTTGAACGATAATTACAAGGGTGGAATCGATTATGTGAGCGACGACCTCGATCCAAAAGACGACAATGGACACGGTACGCACTGCGCGGGAATTGTAGCCGCAGAGGACAATACTGAAGGTGTTGTAGGAGTAGCACCAGAAGCATCATTGTATGCGGTTAAAGTTCTCGATAGATTTGGGTCCGGTTGGCTTAGCGATGTCATTGCGGGAATCGACTGGTCAGTTGGCAACGATATGGACGTAGCATCAATGAGTCTGGGCACGTCCACTTATTCGGCAAGCCTGAAAACCGCATGTGACAATGCCTATAATGCCGGTCTCGTTCTAGTTGCAGCGGCTGGTAATAGTGGGGATGGGAATCCGGCTACGGCTGAGTACTCGTATCCCGCCGCATACGATTCGGTCATCGCAGTTGGAGCGACGGACAGCACCGATGTAGCACCTTCTTGGAGCAACTCAGGTCCATATCTTGAATTAGCGGCTCCTGGCGTGAGCATATATTCAACTTTGCCAACGTACAGGGTTACTTTGACCAGGACATATGGATATAACTATGGGACTTTGAGTGGTACTTCAATGGCCTGTCCGCATGTCACCGGCACGGCGGCTCTTGTGATCGCCTCTGATCCAACATTGACGAACGTGGATGTAAGATCGCGTTTGCAAACGACCGCTGATGATCTTGGACCAGCGGGATGGGACTCTGTGTATGGGTATGGCCTGGTGGATGCCGATGAAGCCGCTCCGGGCGAGGATGTAACTCCGCCAACGATATCCAGTTTGACCCCCGCTGATGGATCGGTTGTAAACACGGGGACTCCAACGATCTCTGCAATCGTTACGGATACAAGCGGCATCGATGAAGCATCAATCGCTATGGCGGTGGATGGAACTGCGGTTGCTCACACCTATGATAGCCTGACCGGTGAGGTATCTTATGTGCCAACCACAGCTTTAGCGGAAGGGCTACATGCGGTGACTTTGGCCGTGGCTGATACCGAAGGTAATTCTACCAGCACGAGCTGGTCATTCACGGTCGACACCACGCCACCGGCACAGGTAACCAGTGTTGCGGTAACCACAGTGAGTAGCAGCCAGCTGAATGTCGCATGGACGGCGAACACCGAACTAGATCTTAGTCACTACAACGTGTACAGGAGCACTACACCTGGCGGTCCGTACGGTCTCGTTGCTTCGCCAACCACGAATTCGTACTCAGACACTGGATTGGCAGCTTCAACAACCTATTATTATACGGTAGCAGCGGTGGATGTGGCAGGAAATGAGGGAACACCTTCGGCAGAGGCTTGGGGAACGACAAGTGAAGCACCTGCTAACCTCATGCACGTAGCAAGCATTGACATGGGTCTGGTCTCCCGCTTCCGAGGATGGTACTACTATGCAACAGCTACTGTAACAGTCGTCGATGCTAGTGACGTTCCGGTGGGAGGCGCAACAGCGTATGGACATTGGGAGAATGCAACCACCGACAGCGATTCTGGAATAACCGATGTCTCCGGGCAAGTAACATTACGATCAGATAGTCTGTGGAAACCACCAAGCGGGACAACGTTCACTTTTGTTGTGGACAACATCGTTCTGACCGGCTGGACCTACGACCCGACGGCAAATGTTGAGACCAGCGATTCGATCACCATTCCGTAAGTACCTTGGTAGTGGGGTATGCAGGGGTCGATGAAACCATCGACCCCTGCATTTTGTCTTTTAATCGAGTTAAGTAGGAATCCAGCTAACTAAATAGAATATATAACTAGGAAGATGTACAGCATTTTAAACTTAAATTTGTGGTGCTCAGATTTTCTAAAAGCGGACCTCAACTTCTCGAGGTGAGGATGGGGCAATGTCAAGAAAGGGTTTTGTTGCCTTCATCAAGCCCGCGCTGTCCAGAGCCGGCCTGAAAATTACGGGCGTATTCCAGAACGCCCTAAATATATCTCGGGATGCTCTATCCAAATCCTGGAATGTTCTGTCTAAAATCAGAACCCCAGTTTTACCTGAGCGTGAAAGACGTCCTGTGGAAAAACCTCCCGTGGAAGGTGAAGAGGATTTAACCCAGCGGAAATTGCCAGGGGTTAAACAGATATCGATTTTCCTCCTCATTTATCGGTGGCTAACGCTTGGGCTTGTCCTTTTGCTTCTTGCACAAATTCGCCCTCACACTGCCATACGCGTCCCTTTATCGTATGCTTATCTTTTCTTCGTCCTCGTCCTTCTATACAATCTGGCTTTAACTCGCTTCTATATTAGAACCTATCGGAAGGATTTCTCTCACGCCTTGCTCATTGCCGTGGATTGCCTGATAGCGGGCTTGTTACTCTACTCTACTGGTGGATGGCGCAGCCCGTATTATCTATATTCTTTCAGTCCGATACTGACGGCCGCCCTCTTTTTTAAAGTGCGGGGAGGACTTCTTTCAGCGAGTGCCCTTTCACTCTTTTATGTACTGGCCCTCCATTTCAATGATTACACCATTCAGAAGATCATAGAAATGAGGGTTTTGGACGACTATTTGGCCAATATTTTCAGCTATTTCTTGATAGCTGGCTTTTTTGTTTATCCGATAATGCTGTTGGATCACCTGGAGAGAACCGCCACCAGGCTGATGGGAACAAGGGATAAACTGGCGGAAACAAATATAAGATATGATCTTGTCAACAAACGACTTTTGGTTTTGCAAGAAATAGGAAGAACTTTGCAGTCCACCCTGGATTTGGATGAGGTTCTCGGTATTGTTCTTAAGGGAATCACCACCGGATTGGGTTTTGATAGGGCAACATTGGGACTTGTCAACGAGCGAGAGAGAGTTCTTGACGGTTGGATATCCTCTTCTGTTCACTCCGAGGATCAGGGAGCGGTTGGAGAGGAATTGCGGGGCCTTCAGATTCCCATCTCTGAAGAAGGAGGTATCCCTGCCAGGAGCGTTATCGAAAAAAAGCCCTTTAGCATCACCGAGGTCACTGCCGATTCCAAGGCGGGTAGTCTCATTGCTGAGTTTCGCCCCTCCCCCTTTGCTGTGGTGCCTTTGATTTTTGAAGGGCAGGCGCTGGGAGTAATCGAAGTCGACAACACTTATTCAAAGAAGCCTATCTCGGATGACGATATGCTCGTCCTCACGGCGTTGGCAAGTCAGGTGGCCATAGCGATCAATCATGCTCACCTTTATAAGCAACTGCAAAAGCAAGTGGAGACCCTATCTTCTCTTCATGAAGTCGCCGGCGTCATATCCTCGAAGCTGGAAATTGAAGAGGTCTTGAACTCGGTTGTGGACCAGGCGAAGAGCATCACTGGCACGGGTAAGGCTGTTCTTTGTCTGGTGGAGGGGAGACGGGCCCGATTTAAACTCAGCAAGGCCACCATGGTTGTGCGGGGCAGCCGGGGCGAGCACCCCGAAACTTGGTGGAAAAAGCCCATGGAGAATTTGGCAAGGGAAGTGATGAAAACTCTGGAACTGCAGATTGTTCCCTATCAAATCCTCGTTGAACCTTCCGGCGTTCCTGAAAGAGAATGGTTGCTCTGTGCCCCCGTGGTAGTTAAGAATAGGTGTATCGGCATTCTTTCGGCCATAAACTCTTATGAAAATCCCTTTACCGACAGTGATATTGTAACCTTGATAATTCTTAGCAGACTAGCTGCGGTGGCCATCGAGAATGCTAGGCTGGTGGCTAAGGCCCAGAGGCTAGTGGTTGCAGTGGAGAGGAGCCGGATTGCCACGGAAATGCATGATGGGCTAGCTCAATCCCTTTTCAGTGTGGTCTTGAACCTTCAGGCCTGCATTCAGCAGTTGGTCGCCGATCCCAGGGGGACCAAAGAAAGATTGATTCAGTTACAGGAGCTGGCTTCCCGAGATTTAAAGGAGGTGCGGCAATATATCTATGATCTCCAACCCTCAGCATTGAAGGAACTCGGTCTGGTCGGGGCGCTGAAGAAGCATGTCCAAGAGGCCGCTGGGATGAGTGCACTCGACATCGATTTTTCCGTAATCGGCAGCCGGAGACCATTGCCGCCAGCGGTTGAAGGCTCCCTATATCGAATGGCTCAGGAGGCGTTGGGTAATGCAATAAAGTATGCCGGGGCGAAAAGCATCGCGGTTAAACTGAGTTTCAGGAAAGGCAAAGTTGCCCTATCTGTCGAAGATAATGGAAAAGGTTTCGATGTGAAGAGAGTTCTGGCCGCAGTGAGGTCGGAGGGAAAATTTGGTTTGATGAGCATGAGAGAGCGAGTGGAGAAGCTGGATGGCGAATTCGGTATAGAGAGCCAATTGGGAAAGGGAACGAAAATAAGAGCGACGGTTCCAACTCTTTAGGAGGGCTACTGTGTCCAGCGACAAGCAGGCTGGCAGGCAAGTGAAAAAGATCCGGGTGTTGATCGCCGATGATCATCCACTGGTGCGCCAGGGACTGAGAGCTGTATTTGATCTGGTGAAGGGGATTGAAATTGTGGGAGAAGCTGGGGATGGAAAGGAAGCCGTCGAGAAGATAAAACAAGTAAAACCAGATGTCGTCTTGTTGGATTTGAGGATGCCCAAGGTGGATGGAGTCACAGTTTGTCGGATAGTTAAGGAAGAGAACCCGGAAATTAAGGTGATCGTGCTCACCACTTACGACTCTGATGAGGAGATATTTGGAGCCCTGGAGGCGGGAGCCTCTGGCTATCTTCTTAAAGATGTTCCCCCCGGTGATCTTGTTCAGGCTGTTCGCATGGTGGTTCGCGGACAGTCGCTTCTGCATCCAAGCGTTGCCCAAAGAGTTTTTTCTGGCAAACTCAAATCTTCGGAAACGAAACCCTCCTTTGACTTGTCCCCGAGGGAGATGGATGTTTTACGGCTGATGACCAAGGGCCTCTCCAACAGGGAGATCAGTAAGGCTCTCTGGATAAGCGAAAGTACGGTGAAGGCTCATGCCAGTCGGATATTACATAAACTAAAGCAGTCCGATCGGACAAAAGCCGTGCTTTTTGCCATCCAGAAGGGTTTGGTAAAGGCACAGGAAGATTGAGTGGCATTGTCATCAGCGATATCCTTGTCCGCCTAAAATTTTCTCTCGCACTAAAGACCGATATAAAGATTAACCTTTTTCCCTAGGCGAAATTGAACTTTAGTCTGAAGGAAAACCTCTGGTAAAATAACAAAAAGAAGAAGGGATGTTAAGTGCATAAAGTGAAGTTTGCGGGCAAATCCGATTTAAGGAGAAGAGTTGCCCTAATCGCGTTTGTGACGGGATTGGTGCTTCTTTTGGTCGCGATGTTTATTCCTGTTCCCGCTATGTGTTGTGACAAGGGAGCTGGGTCTGACAAGACCGCTGTAAGCTCATGCGAGGGTAATTCTAGTGAGGCTCCCTCTGATTGTTGCGAGGCCGGACAGGGTGAAGGTGCTCCCTGTGAAGAAAGTGGGCAATGCGAAACCGGTCCCCCTGAATGTGAGCCTGGCAATGATAACGGTTGCTGTGAGACCGGTGAAGGGGATCAGTGCCAGCCCGACGAGGGCTGTCCCCCTGGAGATAATCCGTGCGAGTGCCATCCGGAGGAAGAGCAGCCGTGCCATCCCCCCGAAGAGAAGCATAGTGGAACAACTCCAGGTGGTGGCTCCGGCGGTAGCGGCGGTTCGGGATCCAGCGGCACGGCTCCGGGTGGTGCGACGACTTCCGGTGGAACATCTTCCGGTATCGTGCTTGCTTCCGCGGCAGGTGCAGCAGCGTCACAGGCCTCCCCCGTTGATCCCGGCTGGGGGGCAATCCTACCCTTTGCGCAGCTTATTGATCCGGGTGTGTTACCCTACACCGGTTTAAGCTCTCTGTTAATAATGCTGGGAATCAGCTTGATGCTGACTGGCATTTTATTCTGGCAAATACCGCAAACGTCATATCCAGAGACATAGTTCGCCTTCACACCAATTTTCCCACTAACCTTCCTACCCATTTTCACCACCGCCAGAGCAGAAGACTCAAGGAGCTCTTAAATGGAGAAGGTCCGGGTTTTGATCGCTGACGATCACGAGCTGGTTCGATGCGGGCTTCAGGCGGTTTTTGAGCTGGTGGACGATTTTGAGGTTGTAGGGATGGCCAGAGATGGTCAGGAGACGATTGATAAGGCAAAGAAGTGTCCACCTGACGTTGTGCTGATGGATTTGAGAATGCCACAAGTTGATGGCATAGCCGCCTCAAGGGAGATTAAAACCTTTGCCCCACAGACTAATGTTTTGATTTTGAGCGCTTTCGATGATGAACATGAGATAAGAGAGGCCATTGCGGCCGGGGCATCGGGGTATGTGCTGAAGGACATAGCCCCTGAAGCCCTGATCGACGCGGTTCGTGTTGTCAATGGCGGGCAGTCTCTTCTGCAGCCTGCGGTGGCGCGCAAGATCATTTCCGGGTCTTGCACTGATGTCGAGAAAAAAATTGTTCCCAAACTAACCCGTCGAGAAATGGAAGTCCTCAAACTTATGACCAGGGGTTTCTCGAATAAGGAAATCGCCGATGCCCTCTTTGTCGGTATCAAGACGATTAAGACCCATGTCAGTCACGTCTTACAAAAATTGGGTTTGAGCAGTCGAACCCAGGCTGTTCTTTATGCCATTCAAAACGATTTAGCTCGCGTCACCGACGACTAAGATATTTTTCTCCAGCTCCCAAATGCTGCGTTCGGCGGTTCATCTTCAAGTGAAATAATGCTGTCTCAGACCAAAGACCGATAAGAAATCGGTCTTTTTTACTACCCAAAATTGACCTTGGGTCTGAAGGAAAGCGCGCCTTCATTGAATAAAATCGATGGTAGAGAATTAAGCGATTTTCGAAGAGGAGGGTTGTGAAAAAGACGCACGAAAAGATGCATGTGTTGATAGTCGATGATCACGATGCGGTTCGTCAGGCCCTTGGAATGCTTCTGAATCTGGAAAAGGATATTCGGGTCGTGGGAGACGCCAAGGACGGAGAGGAGGCGGTGGAGCGGGCCGAAAAGCTCTCCCCGGATGTGATCGTGATGGATCTTGCTTTGCCCAGGATGGATGGCCTGGAGGCTGCTAGAATAATCAAGACGAATGATCCGAAAGTCAAGATTATCGTGCTCAGTGTTCATGATGAGGGGGCGAACGCCAAAAGAGCCATTGAAGCCGGCGTGGAGAGATGGATTTCAAAAAATCTCTCCCCTGATAAGCTCATTGAGGCGATACGAGAGATAGGTCATTGAAAAGGGAGCAGAGAGCATGAAGCAGAGAGACATAAGATTTTTCTCTAAGCTCCGAGCTCTAAGCTCTGAGCTGAAAGATAGGGAGTCGATAGGTGTGGCTAGGTTTGGCCAACCGAAGCCCGGTTAGGGCAAAAAAGTTAAGGATGAGGCCAAGCGTAGCTTACGCCAGGAAGGTCGGGGTAGCGTAGCGGTAACCCGCGGTAATCCGCGTCCAAGAAGGGAGGGAAAATTAAATGAGAAGAAAGATAATGGTGAGCTTGCTGGTGATCGCCGTGACCGCCTTGATGGTTGGAGGCGCGAGCTTGGCAATCTTTACCAGCACGGCCACAAACCCAACTAACACCTTTGCTGCTGGCACACTTGTTATCGACTCAACGGGAACGACTGAAACATCGGTAAATATCTTGAACATGAAGCCCGGTGATACGGTTACCGTGACCATGGGCGTTGCTAGCCTTGGGACTTTGCCTCTCAACTATACCATTACGCCGGTGCTCACTGGTGCGATAGCAGGTGGAGTAAGCCCTGCCGTTGTCAGCGGAATTAGAGTCGACGGAATACCTACCGCTTCAAATTCCTTGGCTGCGTTTGATGCTACATCTCCCGAGCCTGATTTAATAGACGACGAGGATGTGGTCGAGATAGACATTACCTTGCCAGTAGACGCTGATGACGACTATCAGGGGTTGGCGGGTAACCTTGCCGTCACCTTTGATGCGATACAGCAGTAAAAGGAGTGATGCAAATCATTCCCAATTCCTTTAAGGATTGGGGGATGGGTATGAACAGACGAATACTGATGTCTGTGCTGGTAGTTACCATGACGCTGGCTCTGGTAGGCGGGGCAACGTTTGCCGTCTTCACCGACACGGCCACGAATCCAAACAACACATTCACAGCGGGAACCGTGATTATAAGCCTGGAGAACGACGGAACGGGTCTCAACATTCCGTTGTTCAATTCGTCGGTTGACGGCGAGTTCTACCCCGGAAGCCCGGCGGTCACCAAGACCCTGAGGGTGCACAACGATGGCTCATTGCCCATCAGGTTAAGTGGGTTCTCAGCGGTCTTTAGTGGCGATACAACGCTGGCGGACGGACTGTCCATTGGGATAGTGGAAGTCGACCAAGCGAATCCGACGATCACTTATCCCCTGTATCAAGGAGCGTTCAGCAACCTCGCGGGAGCTGGCGTTTCCGTTGCCGGTGTGCAGACAGTAAGTGCATGGGTTGGAAGTGTGAATGTTGGAATCACCATCTGGATGCCAACGGCTGCTGATGATACATATCAAGGGTTGAACATGACAGCGGACATCAGCGCAACGGCCCAGCAGTTGTAATGCTGTGATTGGTTGACTGGCGCAGACGAAGAGAAGCGCAAAACAGCGTGAGGGGCGTGCGCCCCTCACGCCCGTCTTCATATCTTTTTATATCTTTATATATTTGTGATAAGTTAGCAGATGGAGCATAGAGCAGAGAGACTAAAGTTTTTTCTCTACGCTCCGAGCTCTAAGCTCTCCGCTTAAAAGTGGTGATTAAATGATAAAAAAATTCTTCAAATGGCTGACGACGATTCTCCTGGTTTTGGTGCTTTTGCTGGCCGTTGCCTCCGTGTTTATGCAGGTTAGACCCTTCGAGAAGATGCCCTGGATTAAGGGCTACAAGCCCCTGACGGTCTTGGGTGGAAGCATGGAGCCGGCAATTCACGTGGGAAGCGTGGTTCTGGTGAGCCCGGTGGAAGTGGCAGATATCGAAGAGGGCGATATCATCACCTTCAAGACTCCGCAGAACTCAAAAGTTTTTGAGGATCACCCCGGAAGCCTCACCACCCACAGGGTAACGGAGGTCATCAATGAGGGCGAATCTTTGGGGTTTAAAACCAAAGGCGACGCCAACGATAGTCCGGATGGATGGATAGTTCCGGCGGCAGATGTCCTCGGTAAGGCGGGCTTCAGCATTCCTTACGTTGGTTACTTCATTAACTTCGCCCGAACAAGAAATGGTTTTTTGCTCCTCGTTATCCTACCCGCCGCCCTCATAATAATAGGGGAGATTTGGAACATCTTTAAATGCGTGAGGGAAAGTGAAAAAGGTGGAAAAGCTCCTGAATCGGATAGCGAAGCGTCTTGATGGGGCGATAATGGCTATAAATAGGACGATAGCGGTTCTTCTTGCCTTGCTCTTGTTGCTGGTTGCTGTGGTAGGCGGGGCGACCTACGCCTATTTCACGGATACTGAGACCAGCACGGGTAATATCTTTGCCGCCGCCTGTTTTGAAGATGCCTTCGTTTTGTCCCCGGGAAAGTCCAAAGCAACCAGGACTTCCACCACTCCACCGCCACCTCATGTAGTTTTCCCCATCGCAAGCGTGGACGCCAACGGAAAACTTACGCTGGACTTCGGAGAGGTTCCCCAGGGAAACTCCAAAGATTCTCCCGATGTTTTTAGGATTAAAAGCATCTGGAATGATACTTTAACTGTGCAGGTTGAGCTGTCCGATGAATTGGCACCGCTGTTTGAATATATAGAGGTTGACAAGGACATAAGTTCCATTGCCATCAGCCCGGGGGAAGAGATACAGGTTGCCACCAAACTTGATGTCCCCAAGGATGCGGCACCCGGAGATTATGAGGGGCACGTCATAGTAAGCGCTCTCAACGGATTCTTTATGAAGAGGATACCCACCTTGGTCACCGTGGTAGCACACTCTCACTCCCCGAAGGTATTGAGCACCGCCGTTGAAACTGAGACGGCTGGAACGATGGGCTTAGGGAGGACGGGCGAAACCACCTCGACTCCAGAGGTTATGAGCGGGGAAGCCAGTATTCCACTGGTGAGCATAACTTCTCCTGGTGGTGGGGCAGAGGTCAGTGGTAGTGTGGATATCATCGTCTTGGCTAAGGACGATCCAGTGACGCCCAGAACCGTTATGTCTGTAGCTTTTTATGTGGGTGGAAAAGAAGTCGGAACAGTTGAGAGGAATGAAACCGCCTCCACTTACACATACTCCTGGGATACCACTACGGTAGAGGATGGCGACCACACTCTTATGGCCAGGGCATACTACAAAGCGGGCACCGAGGTTTCAGAAGAAGTAAAAGTTATCGTGAAAAATGGATCCGTGGTATGGGGTCGTGTCTTGAATTTTGACATTACAAGAGGAGACGTATAAAGGAGCTATATGTCTGTTAAATCCCAAACGCAGGTGCTCATAGTGGACGATCACGATGCAGTTCGCCAGGTCCTTCGGGTGCTTCTGAATCTGGAAAAGGATATTCGGGTCGTGGGAGAAGCCAAGGACGGAGAGGAGGCGGTGAGCGAGAGGAGAATATCCGCCTTATTATCCCCGCTTTTTATTTCCACTTCCTTCTCATATCTTTCATGAGCCGGCGTCTCCACGACTAACTTTTGTGAGCCGATGGGGATATTTTCGATCCTGTAGTCCCCATTCTTATCAATGTCGACCGTTTTTCCTGCCACCGTGACCTTGCTTCCTTTGATAGGCTGCGGGAAGGGATCGGCCTCTTTTACGGAGCCGTAAAGGATGGCTTTCTGCGGGGATATTCCCGAATTTCTGAAGAATGTGGAGAGGTCAACATATCTGAGGTTGTATGCGAGCAGACCGGCTAGGATGGTGACCCCGACAATAATAACGATGGTTCTCTTTTGCATTTTACGTTTCTCCAGTCGAGTTCCTCTTTATCTTCGGCAAAATCGCCTCTTTATCCTCTTTATCTCGCCTGCGGCGGGGTAAAAATTTCCTCAGACTTCCCTCAAGAATTTGTCTTCGTTGCCGATAATATAAGTGGCGGGTTGAAAACTTAATAAAGGTGGTTTTAAGGTAGTTTTTCTCCGATAAAGGCAAAGTCCTCGAAAGGGGATGGCGCAAAGCTTCGGGTCTAAGCCCTGCAAAAGCAGGGTATGGCGGCCGAGCTGCCGAAGAGATTTTGTTTTGTCAGATTTGATAAAAAGCCCATCTTCTTCGGGAGAAGCCTGGAGGAGATGGGCTTTTTACTTGGGGGGTTTGAAGATGTTAAGGACAAGGGGCATTAGAGGAACGGTAATTGTCGTTGCAGTAGCGTTCATCCTCTTGGCCTCGCAGCCGCTGGCCTTTGCCAGTGGACTATCCGCTCAAGAGCAACATTTATATCAATCGCTCAATGCGGAAAGGACCTCAAGGGGGCTGCAGGCCTTGCAGTTCGACTTTGGGCTGACGGCGGTGGCCAGGGCGCACAGTCAGGAGATGATAAACCTGAACTATTTCGCCCACAACTCGCCGGTCACAGGTTCGCCAGCTCAGAGGGTCTTGGCGGCGGGCATCGCCGATTGGCGCGTGATGGGCGAAAACCTAGCCGGCGCCCCTTCGGTTGAGATCGCCCACGCCGCCTTGATGAATAGCCCGGGTCACCGTGCAAATATCCTGAGGCCCGAATACAACTACGTGGGCATTGGGATAGTGGCCGGTGGGCCTTATGGTTACATGATGGCGCAGGAGTTTCTGTTCCGACCCGCTGCGGTAGTAGCGGTTTCGGCTCCCTCCACTGTCGGCGGGGCCGTTGGTGAGATCTATGGTCGGGTTATTAGCGGAGCGACCGGTCGAGCCATTACAGGGACGTGTGTCAGGGTGAATAACTGTATCATGCCCACCAATGCCAATGGCGAGTTCAGGTTCACCCTGGTTCATACGGGGACCTACACGGTTTACTACGATGCGCCGGGCTATGTGGGGCAGATTCAGGAATGCATCACGGTGAATGGGGGAGTGACGACCTGTCCGACTGTGATAATGTCGCAGGCTAATTGAGGGCGGTGTCGAAATGATTCCATCCTCCCGGCTCTCGAGAGCGAGCAAGGTCTTGGTAATATTGGTGGTTGTGGCCCTGTTGGGCCTGGGAATCCACCCTGCCTACGGCGGGGTGGATTTATCTTCGGATGAAGCGAAGATGCTGGTCCTGCTGAACAGGGAACGTACCTCTCGGGGATTACCGGCTCTGGAGGTTGATCCCAGATTGACGGAGGTTGCCCGTGACCACAGCCGGGAGATGATTGCCTTAGATTACTTCTCTCACACCTCGCCTGTTCACGGTGTGCTGTCCGAGCGCCTGGAAAAGGCGGGTTTGAGGAAGTGGGAGACGGCGGGAGAAAACCTAGCTGGCGCTCCCGATTGCGAGGAAGCCCGCAGTGCTCTGCTTCAAAGCCCCGAGCACAGGGCCAACATTCTCGATCCTTCCTATACTCACGTGGGAATAGGTGTGGTTGATGGGGGGCCATATGGAAAAATGTTCACCCAGGATTTTGCGGAACACACAGGGGCAACCGCGAGCAGTTCTTCTGGCCAGGAGATTGGAACAGAGGTTTCCGTAGAAGCCCCTAGTGGCACAGAAAGATTCACCGTGGCATCCACCAGGTTAGCCCCGTTAGAGGCAAGAGCCTCTAACGGGACGAGCGGGGTGGAAGCGAGGAGAGCAACGGTCGATGGAAATATCCTCCTTTTGATAGGATCATTGCTCTCGATCGAGGTTTTGCTTAGAATTTTGGAGGACAAAAAGCGGCGATATGCTTTCCTGCAAGCTCTGGGTCGGGACTGGCATTTTGTAGCTGGGGCAGCTCCCGCCCAACGCTTCGCTAAGCAGTAGCCAGCTATCTCCCACTTCAGGTAATTTATCAAGTTTGATTTTTCTTCGAAAACCATCCTCGCTCTCATCATTTATAACTCTTCTCCAAAAATAGTGGATGGAACAACTAAGGCGAGATGAAGTGCAAAGAGAACTTTAGGGTTCAAGGATTCCAGGAATCAAGGGGTCAAGTGAAAGGCTAAAAGGCTATACTATCTTTGGAAAACAGGCACTTGAATCCTAGAATCCTCGACTCCTCGAACCCTTTCCTAATAACGAATTACCAATAACGAAACAATGAGTGTCTCTTTTTGTTCTCGCTCGTTATAAGGAGTAGGAAGATCGATATGGATCAGGGAATCAGGGACCTTGTTGACAGAGCAAGGAAGCATGATTCGGAGGCCTTCGGCAAGCTCTATGACATGTTCTTTAACAGGATTTATAGCTATGTCTATTACAAGGTGGGCGATACGACCGAGGCCGAGGATCTGACCGAGCAGGTGTTCGTGAAAGCGTTGGAGGCAATCGATAAGTTTGAGTGGAAAGGTGTGCCGTTTTCTTCCTGGCTGTTCAGGATAGCCTCCAATGTGGTCATCGATTATTACAGGACAAGGTCAAGGGTGACAATGGTTCCGGTCGAGGATTTTGCGGTTGAACTGGGTGAGACGGAGAGTTCGGAGGAGGCGGCGATTAAAAAACTGTCTCAGGAAAAGCTCTACATAGCCATATCCAGACTGACCGAGGAGCAGCAGCAGGTGATCATCTTGAAATTTTTGACGAATCTTTCTAATGCGGAGATAGCCAATACATTGGGCAAGACCGCGGGGGCCGTTAAGGCGTTGCAGCACCGGGCCCTGAGGACGCTTCATAAGATCTTAAAAGGAGCCGGCGATGAGGGCTAAGAAGGATGCTCTGGCGAAAATCTTAGACGAATGCTTGTTTCTCCTTCAGACGGGACGGGAGAGCGTTGAGGGCTGTCTTTCTTGCTATCCTGAGTACAAGGAGGAACTCGAGCCCTTGCTCAGAACGGTTTCTCTCATAGATACTGTCCCATCGCCGAGACCGTCTCCAGGTTTCAAGGAAGAGTTGCGAAGAAAACTTCTCAGCGCAATGGAAGCCAAGCGACCGCAGGAGGTTTTCATAGGACTTCCCCAGCGGCGGGGTGCTCGTCTTGTCTTTGGCGAGGGGTGGCTCATGCGGATGGTTGCCATTCTGGCAATATTCTTCCTCCTTGGGAGTGGAACGGTAGCTGCCTCTGCAGCTAGCTTGCCCGACAGTTTCCTGTACCCGGTGAAGATCGCCGCCGAGCGAGCTGAACTCGCTCTCACCTTTGGTGAAAGCGAAAAGGCCGAGTTGCATTTGAGGTTGGCGGAGAGGCGTCTTGGGGAGGCACAGAGGATGATCACTGAGGAAAAGCCTGAAGCCACAGAAAGGGCACTCTCCTTGATGAATGAGCACCTAGAAGAGGCCCAGGGCAGGACGAGAGCAAGTGCTGCTCAGGACAAAGAAGCACTTTATCAAAAGATGCTCACTTTGACCGAACATCAACAGATGGTTCTTATGGGTGTGCTGGAGAAGGTTCCGGAGCCGGCAAAGGATGCCATTTCTCATGCTCTCGAGGTCAGCCGACGCGGGCACCAGGAGGCCATGGAAGCTCTTGGTAAGGGGAAGAAGAAAGTCGAGCCAAAGCCCGCTAAGCCAGGGGAGCCGGCTGAGCCAGGGCCACCCGAGGAGATCGTTCCCCCCGTGGTTCCCGGCGTATCGTCACCCAGTGGTTCGGGAGGGATTGAGCGACAGGGAGAAAAAGATCAGGATTCCATGACCTATCCTGATTCGAGCCAGATGGGTGAGCAGGAGACGACTGAGACGATGCGGCAGAGGGAGATGGGCAGATAAGAGGACGTGGGCTTATAAAAACCCCGCCATTGGCGGGGTTTTTATAAGCAGGAAAAAAGAAAACTTGAGCGAATGTTATAGTCGTTGAGCCCAAAGACAGCAGGGACCAGATGCCAGCCACCAACTTCCAGGGCACAGGGTTCAGGGGTCGGAGGACGAGGGACGAAGGACGAGGAACCGGAAATTCGGAACTCGAAATTAGTTAATTCCGAATAACGAATTACTAATAACGAGATATGCTCTAAGCTCCGTGCTCTAAGCTCTGAGCTGATAGGATCTGTCATCGTGAACTGTCAACTAGGAATCTGTCAACTGTGAACCGTCAACTGAATTCGATTTGGGGGTGCGATGAAGGAGGGTAAGTGCAGCATCTGCAAGAAAGAGGTCCCGGCCCTCTGGTTTTTTTGTTTGTCCAAGTATGACTCCTTGAAGGATATCATCAGACTGGAGCTTTGTGATGATTGTGCCGGCGGGATAGCTGAAAATGTCCGGGGTGCCTGGCGCAAGTCAAGAAACATCCCCGATGAGGCAGAGGAGATAATCTGCCCCAAGTGTGGTGAGTCAAACTACACTCTTTTCGCCAAAAGTGCTTCGCCCTGTTCGGCTTGTGGTTACATCTTTTCCATTTATACCGGTAAAATTAAAGGGATGCCGAGCCAGGAAAAGGCGGAGTCGAAGGAGTCGGAGAAACCCTCAAAGCCTGAGAAACCTCCGAAAAAATCTTCTAAAAAATAGAGATCTTCCGGTTGATTTTTCGGATTAGTCCCATTGCCTCTTTCTCTCCAATTCTTCCCGGAATGATGTAGATCATCAGGTTCTCCTTTTGCCAGAAGTAGTGGGGTTCTCCACCAGGAAATGTTTGGTAGACCATCTCACCGTCCATTTTGATCTCTTTGAGATCTTCAAATCCCCTCCCGAAGCGGAGCATGGCCTCGGCCATTCTTTCCGTTTCGCTCCTGGCTTTGCTCGCATCCGGATATTTGGTTATCCAAATGCTCAAATCTCCTTCGTAATAGCCGATGGCTAGATCGGAGACGGATTCTATCCTTCCGATATGGGAGGCCCTCGCGAGCTCGATCGCTTCGGGTCCCAGCGTCACCCTGATAAGTTTAAGGTTTTCCACTTGTCTTGGCAGGTAGTCCTGGAGGGTTTTTGGATGGAAGAGCCAGTAGAAACCTCCACCAGCGATCAGGACAAGCGCAATAAAGATACTTACAATGATAGAGAGTCGTTTTATCATGTCTCTTTCTTTCGTTTTTGCCGGCGGCGCCCCAGGAATTTATAGAACCAGATGGCGGCTATTATCAGTAAAATGAAGGGGAGGATGGCACCAAAGGCCATTATCAGAAAGTTCACAGCCGCGACAAAGTTCTGAATCGCCTTTGTTACGGCCTTTGTGAATCCCCAATCGAAACCCGGCGGTTGAATGATTTTTGATGGCTCGTGGAGTTCGATGGTCAAAGTGGCCATTTTGGCGTTCCTCTCCAGGTAGTCAATCTGTGCTTGAAGAGATTCGATCTCACCCCTGACTCGAGAGAGTTCGGCTTCCACTTTGAGCATCTCTTCCACATTTTTGGCCACGTCCAGCAGGTCGAGGTATCTTTCCTCTTGGTGTTTGAGGTTCCGAAGCCTGGCGCTTAAATCTATATACTGTTGGGTTACCTCTTCCTCGGATTCCTGCTCGTACTCAACTTCACCGAGCTTCTTTACGTCTTTTATCAGAAGGGGAAATTTATCGCTGGGGACCTTCACAACTATGGTGGCGGAGAGAGCTTTACCTCGTTTATCCGCAGGCAGGCTGCTTTCCTCGCCGTAGATGGGTGGATAGGGTTCTTCGGAGGAGATGATGCAGCTGGTAATGTTTCCGTTGTATCTGGCAGCTATCTCATCGATTTTATCTCTTGTTTTCCTGACGTCTTTAACCTCTAGCTTGAGAGTCTTTCTCTTTATGACCAGTCGATCGGCAGCCTCAGGTTCCTTCTCCGCAGCTTCCTCCGGGGCTCTCTCGGGGGGTGCCTGTTCCAGAGCTGGCATCTTGGGTGCTGTCTCGAATGTTTCCTTGATCGGTAGGCGCTCGCAGGAAGTTGCGAGGAAACAGATTATTATGAAGCAAATCAGGCTAAACAGCAGATAGGTGAACGTGCTTTTGATTTTCATTTGATCCCCCTTCCCCAGGTTCCTTTACTTGTTTTTTGCCCAAGCGGTGCAAAATCCTGCTTGAGCGAAATCTACCTGCTCAGACAAGTTCAAGTTTACCCGATAGGGGGGCGTTCAAAAAAAATTTAAAAATTTTTTAAAAAAATCCTAAAGTTTTGAAGGAGTTTTGCCGATTTTAGAGAATAGGTGTAGCAAAATGGAACAAAATGGAGTAAAGTGGAAAATCAACGGGTTTGGATTTCCCGTCAAAAATTATCAGGCTTGCTTGCCGGCAGGCACGGCGGGTACGGCGACCCCGAGAGAAATGGGAACCGAGATCGTGGTGAAGGGAACCAGGCGGCCAAGCAGAGGGTCTCACCCTGAGAGGTTCCGACCCGAGGGGCGCCTTTTGAAACTGGTCATCCCCGCCATCGGCGGGGTGGGGTGGTTTCGATAGTCTCCCCGCCATCGGCGGGGTTCTATCTGGGTTTTTAAGGATTCGACTTGAGAGGAAGAGCGGATGTTTCTTGGCGAGTTTCAGCATACTCTAGACGGAAAAGGTAGGTTGATACTGCCGTCGAAGTTCAGGGACGCCTTGGCTGATGGATTGGTTATCACCAAGGGTATGGAGGGCTGCCTTTTCATCTTTCCCAAGAGTGAGTGGCCTCAATTGGAGGATAAGGTGAGGTCCCTTCCTCTAACTAAAAAGGATGCGCGGAAGTTTTCTCGATTCTTCTTCGCCGGAGCGACCGAGGAAGCTTTAAGCAAACAAGGTCGGGTTTTAATTCCTGAAAACTTGAGAAAATACGCGGGTTTAGGGAAGGATATCGTGGTGATAGGGGTCTCAAACCGCCTGGAGATATGGGACAAAGAGAGATGGGCAGCTTATTCCAGGGAGGCCGGCGAGTCTTACGAGAATGTGGCGGAAGAACTGACCGAGCTGGGTATCTGAGATTTTGTTCTTTGTCAATTTAAGACCTGGATTAAGGAAACTTTATGGAGTACAGGCACGTACCAGTTTTGCTGGCTGAAGTCCTGAAGCAACTTAACTGCAGCAAGGGTCACACCGTTGTGGACTGCACTTTAGGCGGGGCAGGTCATGCAGGGGCAATCCTAGATTCGATCGTACCTAGTGGCTTCCTGATAGGGATCGATCTAGACGACGCAGCAATTGAAGCAGCAACTAAAGTCCTAGCACGCTTCAGCCAGCAAATTAAATTGGTGAAGGGAAACTTCAAGGACCTGGACGAGATTCTGCAAAAGCTGGGCATCCATGAGGTAGACGGCGTTCTCTTCGACCTGGGAGTCTCCTCGCCGCAGCTGGACGATCCAAACCGGGGTTTTAGTTATAAGCTTGAGGGACCACTGGATATGCGGATGGATCTGACTCAGACCCTAACCGCAGCGAGGGTGGTCAACACTTATCCCGAGGGCGAGCTCGCCCGGATCATCCGGAAATACGGGGAGGAGCGCTGGGCGAAGAGAATTTCTCACTTTACTGTGGAGGCCAGGAGGCGGAAGCCGATGAAAACCACCACGGAGCTAGTGAAAGTGATAAAGGATGCCATTCCAGCTTCGGCTCGCCGAGGACCGGGCCATCCAGCCAGAAGGACATTCCAGGCCCTCAGGATAGAGGTGAATAGGGAGCTCCTGGGTCTTGATAAAGCCATAAGGGATGCGGTGAAGTGGCTTAAATCCGGTGGGCGTGTGGTTGTCATATCCTATCATTCGCTGGAGGACAGGATAGTCAAGGAGACTTTCAAGGATCTGGCGACGGGATGCATTTGCCCACCTTCTCTTCCGGTTTGTCGCTGCGGGAGGAAGCCACTGGTAAGGATATTGACCAAGAAACCCATTAGGCCCACCGATGAGGAGATTGAAAGGAATCCTAGAGCGGAAAGTGCCAAACTACGTGCCACAGAGAGAATTTAAGAAGGGATCATGCCAGTGCAAACAGCCAAGAAAGTCAATCGAAAACCCCAAACGCGTTCCCAACCCCGCCACCGGCGGGGGAGGACCCTCCGCGTTGTCAAAAGTAAGAGCAAGACCCGCCGAAGGGAACGAGAAATGTCTCCCTTTGGTGTTTTCATGGTGCTCACTCTCCTTCTGGCGGCGGTTACGATGCTAAATGTTTCCCAGAGAACACTCGTTATTCAAACCGCTCTTCGGGCGGAGCAGTTGAAAGGGATGCTTCAGGTGGAGGAGGCGGAGCACAAGAAGCTCTTGCTAGATGCGAGTCGGCTGAAATCACCTGAGCGCATAGAGGGAATCGCCGCCGAGAAATTAGGAATGATACATCCCCCTCGGCTCAGCTACATCATTTTGCCCGGGAACGTGGAGGGAGAGAAACTGGCTTCTGCTTCCTCCGAGAGTTCGGGAGAAAATTTGCTGACTAGGCTGACACGGGCGATGAAATCCCTGTCTTCCGGAAACCCGCCTACCGATAGAGGCGGCACGGCAGCCCACGCAAGCTCTGATTGAAAGCTCGGAGGGGGTTCTTCATGTCCGCTCAGAAGAGAAGCGCCCCGCGGAGGGCAAGGCGCGGCGAACCAAGGTTGCTTTTCTTTTTATCTCTTCTGATTATCGGTTTGCTTTGCGTGGTTGTTCGTCTTCTCTCCGTCCAAGTAGTGGAGGCTAAAAGATATCAAGCGCTTGCTAACAGTCAACGATTGAGGCGGGTTGAAATAGCTCCTCATCGAGGAACCATCTACGATAGGCAGGGCAAGGAGCTTGCCTTCAGCGTCGATGCCGAGACCATCTATGCCACTCCCTACTTTATCAAGAATCCCGCTCTGGTTGCTTCCAAGCTCTCCCCCATCCTGGAGTTGGATGAAGCTTCATTATTTGAGAAGTTGACCAAGGATAGTGGTTTTGCCTATATCGCCCGAAAGGTGGACAAAGAGAGGGCGGAAGCGGTAAGGGCTTTGGAAATCGAGGGGATAAGTTTTTTGAAAGAGGGCAAGAGGTGTTATCCCTATAATTCTTTGGGTTCTCACGTCATCGGTTTCGTGGGCATGGATGGTCGGGGCCTCGCCGGGCTGGAGCTTTACTACGACGAGTTTTTACGAGGAGAACCGGGCCAACTTGTGGCCGAAAATGATCCTCTGGGAAGACCCATCCCCGGTGGTGTTTCGAGACTTACTCCCTCAACCGATGGTGATGGTGTGATCCTCACCATCGACCGGGATATTCAGTATAGGGCTGAGGAGGAGCTCAGATTGCAAGTGGAGAGGTTTCAGGCCAAAGGAGGAAGCATCATTGTCATGAATCCCAGGACGGGGGAGATCTATGCCATGGCTAATGAGCCCGCGTTTGACTTGAATGGTTTTTCCAAAGCGAGTGCGGAGAGTTTGAGGAACCGTGCCGTGACCGATGTCTATGAACCGGGCTCGACCATGAAAGTCATCATCGCCTCCACCGCCCTTGAGGAGAAGATGCACCGGCCCGATGATGTCTTCCACCTACCCAGTACCATTAAGGTGGCGGACAAGGTTATTGGGGAGGCTCACCCGAGGCCACCAGAGGATTTCACCTTCGCTGAGATTGTTGCCAAATCCAGCAACGTAGGGGCCATCACTATCGGTCTTGAATTGGGCAAGGAGAGGATGTACAAGTACATCGAAGCATTTGGTTTGACCAAGCGGACGGGGATCGATTTCCCCGGGGAGACTTATGGTTTCACTCCCCCACCCGACAGGTGGTCGGGAAGCACCATCGGTAACATTCCCTTTGGGCAGGGAATTTCGGCAACCCCTCTTCAGATGATTCAGGCCTTTTCTGTTTTGGCCAACGACGGCTTTTGGGTTCGTCCACATCTTCTTTGTAGGGTGATCAACGCTCGAGGGGAAGCGGTAAAAACCTACCCCGAGGATCGGGGTAGGAAGGTTATCTCCACCCAAACGGCCAGGGAGATACGGGACATTTTGGAACAGGCGGTGAACGAGGGAACCGGCGAAGCAGCCAGGATAGATGGATATAGAGTGGCCGGAAAGACTGGTACGGCTCAAAAACCAAAAGAGGAAGGGGGAGGCTACGAGCCCGGAAGACACATAGCCTCTTTTGTCGGATTCGCCCCTGCCCAGGATCCGCAGCTCGTCATCCTTGTTGTGATAGATGAGCCCGTGGGGGCGATGTATGGGGGAGTGGTGGCCGCGCCGGTGTTTAAAAAGGTAGCCGAGTTCAGTCTGCGTCATTTTAGGATACCGCCGGAGTAGGACTGGCCTTCAGGGTACAGGGGCCAGGGGTCGGAGGACGAGGGACGAAGGACGAAGGACGAAGGACGAGGGACGAAGGACGAGGGACGAAGGATGAGGGACGAAGGACGAGGAACTAGAAATTAGAAACTCGTAATTGGGAAGAGCTGAACGAATAACCAGTTCCTAATAACGAATTGCGAATAACGAATGACTAATGACGAATTACTAATAACCAAATACTAATTTCCAATAACGAATTCCGAAATCCGAATAGAGAGGAGGTGAACGAATGAAGGAGAAATGGATGCGGGAGAAATGGTTGTGTCCGAGTTGCAGTAGGGCCATGGAGAGTGACTGCTTCGGTCTCTGTAGATGCCCATTTTGTGACTCCCAATATCAATTCGTTTTATTTTTAGGTAGTGCGCGGCTTTATCCTTTATCTTCCAAAGGGGCGGTCGACTTCAGGTATCCTTATCCGGCGGAAGCCGAAAGGTAACAGGTTTGTGGCGGTGGCTCGGTGTGTTAGAATAGACATCAGTCTTTGGGAGCGCTGCCAGAATGAAGTTGTCGAAACTACTCCCCTCGCTTGCCATCAAGAGGTCGGAGGGAAATCAGGATATTGAGATAACCGGAATTGCCCATGATTCTCGAAGGGTCAAGGCGGGGAATGTTTTTGTTTGCATAAAGGGTTTCAATGCCGATGGTCATGACTATATCGGCGAAGCTATAAAAAGGGGCGCTCGAGCTCTGGTAGTGGAGAATTGGGAGGATGTTCCCCCCGGAATGGTTCGGATTCTGGTTCCCGATTCTCGGAGGGCCCTATCCTCTTTATCTGCTGATTTTTACGAACAGCCGAGTTCGAGATTGACTCTGGTTGGAGTGACCGGCACTAATGGAAAGACAACCACCACTTATCTGGTGGAGAGCATTTTTAAGGCGGCGGGATGGAAAACGGGACTTTTGGGGACGGTCCAGTATAGGATGGGTGATCATGTGTTGCCGGTGGACAAAACCACCCCCGAGGCCCCCGAACTCCAACAACTCTTTGATCGGATGGTTAAGGAGGGTGTCCGGGCCGCGGTGATGGAGGTCTCCTCGCACGCGATAGACCTGCACCGGATCGATCACTGCCAATTCGATGTTCTGGTTTTCACCAATCTCAGCCAGGATCACCTGGACTATCATGGAAGCATCGAGGAATATTTTGTTGTGAAGAGCCGACTTTTTGAGAACGCTTCGGTCAAGCCTGTGATCCATGTCATAAACGTAGACGATCCCTATGGCCGAAAGATCGCCAGGGTTTCCAAAGTTAAGACCATCCTATACGGTTTGGACAAGTCAGCGGATGTCGTGGCCTCTCGGGTGGATTTGACGGAGAAGGGAACCAATTTTAAAGTCTCAACCTCAACTGGAGATTTATCCATATCTTTGCTGTTGAGGGGGGCATTTAATGTTTACAATTCCCTTGCAGCGATTGGGACGAGTCTTGCTCTCGGTGTACCACTTGAAGCCATAAAGTGTGGTCTCGAGCGAGTGGTCAGTATCCCTGGCAGGTTTGAGATGGTAGATTGCGGTCAGAGCTTTATGGTCGTGGTGGACTACGCTCACACTCCCGATAGTCTTGAGAAGGTACTCACTGCCACTCGTGCCATCACCAGGGGTGGGGTGATAACGGTCTTCGGATGCGGTGGAGATAGAGACAAGACGAAGAGACCCCTGATGGGGAAGGTATCGGCGGATTTGAGCGACTACATCATAATCACTTCGGACAATCCTCGTAGCGAGGAGCCCGAGGACATCATTTCCCAGATCGAGGTGGGCGTGAGGGAGGTCGCCTCGCCTACAAGATATGAGAAGATAGTGGATCGAAGAGAGGCCATATCCAAGGCCATCTCCATGGCCAGAGCGGGTGATCTTGTACTCATTGCTGGAAAGGGACATGAAACGGGACAAATATTCAAGGACCGAGTTGTCCCCTTCGATGACAGAGTTGTAGCTGAAATGGCGTTAAAGGGGGTGTCGTGTTCCCACTAAAGATATCGGAGCTGGTTTCTTTGACTGGTGGGACGCTAATTAGTGGTTCTCCGGAGAGGGTTGTGGAGAGCATCAGCCTGGATACCAGGGCCTTAAAGGAGGGAGATTTTTTCATTCCTCTCAGGGGCGAACGCCACGATGGACATCAATTTCTTGCGGAAGCCCTGTCCAAGGAGGCGAAAGGCTTTTTCACCGAGAGGTGGAATGAGGGGATAAGAGCCCCCTTGTTGGGGAACTTGAGGGGAGACACCGTCGTCATAAAAGTGAAGGATACCCTGAAAGCTCTCCACTCTCTGGCCAGGCATGTTCGGGAACAGCTCGATGTAGAGGTCGTGGGGATCACGGGGAGCACGGGAAAGACTTGCACCAAGGATATGCTGGTCAGCGTCCTCTTGCAAAAACTGAACCTCGTTTATACGGAGAAGAGCTATAACAATGAGGTTGGGGTTCCCTTGACCATTCTCAAGGCGGATTATGATGCGGATGCGATCGTGGTCGAGATGGCCATGCGCGGGCTCGGTCAGATAGGGGAGTTGGCGGAGATCGCCCATCCCACAGTGGGGCTGGTCACCAATGTAGGTAAGACCCACTTTGAGTTTTTGGGCTCCGAGGAGACCATAGCCATAGCCAAGGGGGAGCTGATTGAGGCCATTCCTCCCAGTGGGACTGTCGTTCTAAACGAGGACGATGCCTGGACGGGGAGGCTGAGGTCTCTCAGCGCCGCTGAAGTGATCACCTACGGAATTTCAAATTCGGCGGATGTGTATGCCAGTGAAATCGGCGTCGATTCGGCCGGGAGGCCATCTTTCAGGATGATCTCGGAGGGGAAGTCCGTCGAGGTTAAGCTCCCCTTTCCCGGGAGGCACAATGTTTACAACGCCCTGGCGGCTGGCGCCGTTGGGCTGCATTTGGGTCTATCCCTTTCAGATGTTAAAAAAGGTCTGGAGGGGTGTACCCTTTCCAAGATGCGAATGGAGGTTTTCACCACGGCGGATGGAGTCACCGTCATAAACGATGCCTACAACGCCAATCCGACCTCCATGCGAGCGGCCCTTTTTGCCCTTCGGGACATGAATCGGAACTCTCGAAGGATAGCGGTTTTGGGGGATATGCTTGAGTTGGGAAAGATAGCTGACGTCTCTCACTTCGAGATCGGTGAGCTGGTCGGCGAATTGGGCGTCGATTTACTCATCACCGTTGGGGAGAAGAGCAGGCGAATAGCTGAAGGGGCGCTCAGGCGTGGACTGAACTCCAAAAATGTTTTTACCTGTGATGGCGTTACAGAGGCCGGTCGGATCTTGAGGGAGAAGACCGAGCCAACGGATGTGGTATTGGTGAAAGCCTCTCGAGGGATGGAACTAGAAAGGGTCATCGACTCTTTATTATAGGAAGGTGTGAGGGTTGATTCTTTTTAAGATATCGCAGTATCCCACCTATCAAGTTTTCTTGACGGCGATCATCGCCCTTTTGGCGACGGGTTTTCTCACGCCTCTCTGGATAAAGTTCCTGAAGGTAAAGCAGATCGGGCAGGTTGTTCGAACGAACGGTCCTCAGCAGCATCTCTTTAAACGGGGCACTCCCACGATGGGCGGCTTTCTCATTCTGGTGGTCGTCACCATCTCCTTTCTCCTCATCGCCTCCATTAGGGGTGTTAGCAAGTTGGGAGTACTTGCTCTGGTGACCATGCTCGCTTGCGGTCTATTGGGTTTTCTGGACGATTACAGCAAGGCCATCAGGGAGAGATCGTTGGGTCTGAGGGCCAGAACAAAGCTCTTCTGGCAGTTTGTTATCTCCGTTGCTCTGGGTTGGACGGCGATAAACTACTGTCAGATTTCCACCGATGTTGCTCTGCCTTTAACCAGCATCTATGTTAATCTGGGCTGGGTTTACTATCTCTTGCTCTTCCTCATAGTCACGGGAACATCTAACAGCGTCAATATAACCGATGGTCTTGATGGTCTGGCCGCTGGGACCACAACCATCATCATGCTGGCTTATGCCGGTATAACCTTCAGGCAGGGTTACCTCGACCTGGCCATTCTGTGCGCTGCGATCGGGGGAGCCTGCATCGGATTCCTGTGGTACAACTCCTATCCGGCCGAGATATTTATGGGCGATACAGGTTCGATTGGCATCGGAGGAACCATCGCCGCCCTGGCCATTTTGACCAAGACGGAACTCCTCTTGGTTTTGATTGCCGGTCTCTGCGTAGTCGAGACGCTCTCGGTGATCATTCAGGTTATTTCCTACCGCTGTTTTGAAAAGCGAGTCTTCAAAATGGCCCCCATCCATCACCATTTTGAGATGCTGGGCTGGTCGGAGACTAAGGTGATGATAAGGTTCTGGATTGTTGCGGGAGTCTTCGCCGGCATGGGGTTTGCTCTGTACTTCTTGACCACTGTGAGAGGTGTCTGAGTTGCCTGGCTTTTCGGGCAAGAGCGTCTTGGTGATAGGGATGGCCCGCAGCGGAGTGGCTGCTGCGGAGAAGCTCGACGGGTTGGGTGCCTCTGTTCTGGCGATTGATTCCAATACTGCTCTGAAGAGAACGGCTCGCGAACTTGAGAAGAAGGGCATCAAAACCCATCTCGGCGAACATCGCTTCTCCGATCTAGACGGTATTGAGCTCCTGGTAGTCAGTCCGGGTGTGATGAACACCTCTCCTATACTGATGGAGGCGGGGCGACGGCATATCCCAATCTGGAGTGAGGTCGAGTTGGCTTATCGCCTGACCGCTGCTCCCATCATCGGCGTTACCGGCACCAATGGGAAAACAACCACAACCGCCCTCCTCGGGCGGATTTTTGCGGAGGCGGGACGTTCGGCCGTCACCACTGGAAATATCGGGTTTCCTCTGGTGAAGGCGATCGACCAGGCCAGAAGCGACACCGTGCTGATCGCGGAGTTGAGCAGTTTTCAACTGAAAAACATCGCCGACTTCCGCCCTCGCGTTGGCGTTCTTTTGAACATCACCGAGGATCATCTCGATTGGCACCCCGACTTCGATGATTATATTGAGGCAAAGGGTCGTCTTTTTTTGAATCAGGCGGAGGACGACTGGGCTGTGGTGAACTACGATGATGAGATTGTGCGAGGACTTCTCGTTGGGGTTAAATCCAGGCAGGTCCCCTTCAGTAAGCTTGTTCGAGTGGAAAATGGTGTCTATGTCGAGGGGGGAGAGATAGTTGCCGGTCTGGTGGGAGGGAAGAGCGTCTGTCGGGTGGACGAGCTGAAGATAAAAGGGGAACACAATCTAGACAATGCCATGGCCGCTGCGGGAGCTGCTTTGGCTCTGGGGTTGCCCATTGAAAGCATCGGC
This sequence comes from Actinomycetota bacterium, assembly GCA_030019215.1. Classification (GTDB taxonomy): domain Bacteria; phylum Actinomycetota; class Aquicultoria; order Subteraquimicrobiales; family UBA9087; genus UBA9087. The sequence goes on along the minus strand of JASEEZ010000009.1, from coordinate 17,615 downwards.
GAGGCCCTTCGGCGATTTGAGGGCCTGAAGCACAGGTTGGAGTATGTGGCGACCCTTGATGGTGTGGACTACTATAACGATTCCAAGGCGACGAATCCAGATGCGACCGTCAAGGCTCTGACGGCCTTTAAAAATCCCATCATCTTGCTTCTGGGGGGAAGGAATAAAGGGAACAGCTTCCTTCCGCTGGCTAGAGTGGTCAAGGGTGGGGTTCATCCCCCCAATGGTGGGGTAAAGGTGGTAATTGTCTTCGGCGAAGTAGCCGAGGAGATCCGGCGTGCTCTGGTTGATTGTGGGGTGAGGGTTCTTTCGGCCGCCACCCTCTCCGAGGCGGTGAAGTTGGCCAGAGATTGCTCCATCTTCGGTGATGTGGTTCTGCTCTCCCCGGCTTGCGCGAGTTTTGATATGTTCTCCAACTATGAGGAAAGGGGAGAGGCTTTCAAGGGAGCTGTACTGGGTCTGGGAGAGGATTTCCGTGGCTAAAAGGAGAGGGGCAACTTCTTCTTACTACTGGTTGCTGGGTTCAACCATCGTGCTCCTCCTTTTTGGATTGATAATGATATTGAGCGCCAGCTCGGTGATGGCCTATGCCAAGGAGGGCGACAGTTATTATTATTTGAAGAGGCAGCTCCTCTGGGCTCTGGTGGGGTTGGCCGCCATGGGCATCTTCTCTAGGTTCAACTACCGTAACTTTCGAAAACTCTCCGTGGCTGGCATCATTCTGGCGCTGTTTTGCCTCGTCCTGGTCTTAATCCCCAATATAGGTAGGGCGGCGGGTGGCGCGAGCCGATGGCTTCCGCTTGGTCCTTTCGCTTTTCAGCCCTCGGAATTTGCCAAGCTGGCCATCATCCTTTATGTGGCTGATGTTTTAACTCAAAGACGGGGGGAGATTCACGATCTCACTCAACTTTTAGTCCCCGTGGTACCGGTGGTTGGTTTCGCCTCCGCTTTGGTGATTTTACAGCCGGATATGGGTACCGCCGTTGCCATTTGCTTCGTGTCTTATGTCCTCGTGTTTCTGGCCGGAGCGAGGCTTCGTCATGTATTTGGGCTCGGGGTAGCGGGGTCTCTCGCTGCTCTCTTTTTCATCTTCAGCGAGGAATATCGTCGCCAGCGTTTCATAGCTTTCCTGAATCCTTGGGTGGATCCCAGAAAGTCCGGATTTCAAATCATTCAATCTCTACTTGCTTTCGGATCAGGAGGTATCAGAGGATTGGGTTTCGGTATGAGCCGTCAGAAGTTCTTTTATCTGCCCGCCGCTCACACCGATTTCATCTTTGCTATAATAGGCGAGGAGCTGGGCTTGATCGGAACACTGTTTGTGGTCTTGATGTTTGCAGTCCTTGCTATTACTGGCATGAGGATCGCCTTTCGGTCGAGAGATGTTTTTGGGAGGCTGCTCGGCTCCGGAATCACCTGCATGATCCTGAGCCAAGCGCTCATCAATATGGGTGCGGTGACGGGGATCCTCCCCGTAACTGGCATTCCTCTTCCCCTGCTGAGCTTCGGTGGATCATCGCTGGTGTTTACTCTTTGCGGGATTGGAATATTGTTAAACATCGCCACGCAGGAAAAGGGAGCAAGCTATGCGGGTTCTGATATGCGGAGGGGGGACCGCCGGACACGTTTACCCTGGTCTAGCTCTGGCCGAGGAACTAAAGTCTCGGGCAGGAGACGCTGAGATACTATTCGTTGGTACAAAAAGCGGGCTTGAGTCAAGCGTGGTACCCGAGGCAGGCTATCCCCTTGATACGATAAGCGTTAAGGGATTTAAACGGGAGCTTTCCTTTGATGTCTTAAGATTCATCCCCCTACTCATTTTGAGCATCTTTGAATCCCTTAGAATCTTGCGCGACTTTAAACCTTCCCTGGTGGTTGGGATGGGGGGATACGTCAGTTTTCCCCTGGTGGGTATGGCGGCTGTTCTCGGGACCCCCACCGTTATTCACGAACAGAATGCTTATCCGGGGTTGGCTAACCGGTTGTTGGGAAGGGTGGCGAAGGTAATTGCTATTTCTTATCCCGGGACGGAGGATTATTTCTCTTCACGGAGGAGGGTTATTCTGACGGGAAACCCGATTAGAAGAGGCGTTCGGACCTCTCACCGCGAAGATGGTCTGAGGGCTTTTGGTCTGGATTCTTCTCGCCGAACCTTGCTGATCTTTGGAGGAAGCCGCGGGGCTCGGAGGATCAATCGAGCTTTTTTAGAGGCCTACGACTTCTTCAGAGATGCGGATGATCTGCAAATAATCCACATTACCGGCGAAGGAGAGTTTGATATGTTTTCCAAGACCATGAATGCCTTGAGGCACACCGATGACAGGGTCGTCTACCAATGCCACCCTTATTTAACTGCGATTGATCTAGCCTATGCCGCGGCCGATCTCGTTCTCTGTCGCGCCGGAGCTACCACGATCGCTGAGATAACCGCTAAAGGAATTCCGGCCGTGCTCGTTCCATATCCCTTCTCTACCGTAGCTCATCAGGAGAAGAATGCCAGGTATCTTGAAAACCACGGTGCTGCACGAGTAGTATTGGATGGAGATTTAAACGGTCGATCGATGCACGAGACCGTGAGCACTCTTATTCACGACGATGAAGTTCTTCGCCGGATGAGGGAAAGTTCGCTCTCGCTGGGAAGACCCAAGGCCGCTGAGGAGCTGGCTAGTTTGGTTGAGGAACTCGCGGGGCACTAGAGGACGAGAGGGACAAGGGACGAAGGACGAAGGACGAAGGACGAAAGACGAAAGTTCAAGCTGTAAGTGGGATGGAGATTCATGGAGATCCATGGAGATATATTGAGATTGGGGACCAGGGGTCAGGGTTCAGGGGACGAAGGACGGGGGACGAAGGGCGAAGGACGAAGGACGAGGAACCAGGAACATCTGTCAACTGTGAACCGTCAACTGTCAACCGTCAACTGTGAACTAATTTCGAATAACCAATAACGAATTCTGAATAACTAATTTTCATCCGACATCCGACTTCCGTCATCCGACAAATGACAGGGAACCAGGAACAAGAAACTGGGGTGGGTATGAGGTTTGAGCGGGTACATTTTGTGGGCATAGGTGGGGCGGGGATGAGTGGCATCGCCAAGGTGCTCTTGGAGATGGAATATGTTGTCACCGGCTCCGATCTTAAAGAATCCCGGAACACTCTGAGTTTGCGCAAACAGGGAGCAAAGATTTTTATTGGCCATCATCCCGACAATGTGGGCGATGCCGATCTGATAGTCGTCTCCTCTGCTATTCCAAAAAATAATTGTGAGATGAAATGTGCTCTTCGGAGGGGTATCCCCATAATTCCAAGGGCGGAGATGCTGGCCATCCTGGGTGACGGGCGGACCAATGTGACCGTAGCGGGAACCCACGGGAAGACCACGACCACTTCCATGATTTCCTGGGTTTTGGAGAAAAACGGCCTTGATCCCACTTTTTTAATTGGGGGCGAGCTGAATGATATTGGGAGCAACGCCAAGTATGGCCAGGGAAAATTTTTCATCGTCGAGGCGGATGAAAGTGATGGTTCCTTGCTTTGCTTAAAGCCCCACATCATGGTGGTAACGAACATCGAAGCTGATCATCTCGATTATTACAAGTCTTTGGATGAAATCGAAGAGGTCTTCTTCAAGTTTGTGAGCAAGCTTCCCCCTGATGGCCGGGGCATTGTTTGTGGGGATCACCCCGGCATCAAGAAATTGATTCGGCGGGTGGACAAGGAATACATCATCTATGGGATGGATAAAAACAGCGATTTTTATGCTGAGGATGTCAAGTTGGAGAGCTTCGGGAGCAGTTTTGAGGTTTATGGGGGCGGCAAGAGGTTGGGAAGGGTCTCCCTTCGGCTCCCGGGGGTTCACAACGTGTACAATGCCCTGGCGACCATCGCCTTGAGTACCTTCATCGAACTCGATTTCTCTGCCGTTGCTGATGCTCTGAGCCAATTTAGCGGGGTGCAGAGGCGCTTCCAGCTGGTGGGTTCCTGCGGTGATGTTACCCTCATCGACGACTACGCCCATCACCCCACAGAGGTGAAGGCGACCATCGGCGCGACACGTGATGGCGATTGGAAGAGGGTAATCTGTATCTTTCAGCCCCACCGTTTTTCAAGAACAAGATTTCTGGGCGAGGATTTTGGCGGAGCCTTCGACGAGGCTGATGTAGTGATTCTGACCGATGTCTATGCTGCTGGTGAACAACCAATCCCGGGAGTGAGCGGTAAATTGATATTGAATGCTCTCCTTTCCCGAGATCCACGAAAGCAAGCAGTTTATTTGCCCAGGAAGGCGGAGGTTGAGAGGTTTTTAACCCGCGTGGTGGGAGAGGGCGACCTCGTTCTGATCATGGGTGCAGGCGATATTTGGACTGTTGGGGAATGGCTCCTCAACTTTTTGCGGGAGAGAGAGCCATTGGGTGCGGGAGTGTAAATGGGGGTACTCGATAGGGTTTTTACCAGGTTTGAGAGGGAGTTGAAGGGGAAGGCTGTTCGGGATCGGCCACTGGCGAAGCATACCACCCTGCGGGTTGGTGGACCAGCTGGCATTTTTGTGACCACAGACTCCCTTAATGAGCTTCGTCTGGTTTTGCAAACGGCTCTCGATTTTGGTTTGCCTTATTTCGTGCTGGGTAAGGGGTCTAATGTGCTGGTTTCCGATGAGGGATTCGATGGGATAGTCATCGAGCTTGGCATCGATTTTCGGAAAATTGTTGTGGATGGTGGTTATATCCAGGCCGGGGCTGGAGTTGCTCTGCCTGTTCTGGTTCAGGTGGCCTGCAAAAGGGGACTGGAGGGGCTGGCTTTTGCTGTGGGTATCCCCGGTAGCCTGGGAGGTGCTTTGGTCATGAATGCCGGGGCTTATCGACGAACCATTGGTGATGTGGTGAGGAAGGTGACCGTTTATACCCTGGATCATCAGCTCAGGTCGCTGGATCGCTCGGAAATCGCGTTTGGATATCGGAGTAGCTCCTTGCCCGCTGATGGTATAATCGTCGAGGCTGTGATAAAACTGAGGGAAAGTGATCCCGATTGCGTTGCGGGTGAGATGGAAAAGCTGTTTAGGAAAAGGAAGCGAACCCAGCCACTCAATCTTCCCAGCGCGGGGAGCGTTTTTAAGAATCCACCCGGCCTTTTTGCCGGCAAGCTTATCGAGGAGGTCGGATGCAAGGGTCTTTGTGTGGGAGACGCCCAGATCTCTCAGAAACATGCTAATTTTCTCGTAAATTTGGGAAATGCTACCGCAAATGACGTCCTCACTCTCCTGAAAAAGGTTCAGGACGAGGTTTACTCGGGTAAGGGAATTATCTTGGAGCCGGAGATAACTCTTGTTGGTGAGTTCCCGCCCTCCCTGATTCCGCGTGGTCGGGCAGGCGAAGATTGTGAGGTGGATCGGGTTGGTTGAACGGTTGAGGAGTGCTGAAGAGAAAGCTCGGCAACGTCGCAAAAAGATTTCCCGCCTGAGGTGGAGAAAACGTCTTAGATTGGTTGGGCTTTTCCTGATCCTTGCCGTGCTCGTCTGGGGAGGAGTTAAACTGTACAACTCGAGTTTCTTCAATATCAGGAAGGTGGAGGTGGAGGGCAATCGCCATCTTTCCGATGAACAGGTGATCGAACTCAGCGGTGTGACTTCCAGGACCAGCCTTCTCAAGCTTTCTACTCGGGAAATTGAAGAGAAACTCCTTAATCATTCCTGGATAAAGGGGGTTGAAGTTGAGCGTCACCTTCCCAATTCTCTGGAGATCAAGGTAGTTGAAAGAGTTCCAGTAGCGATAATTCCCCTGAAGGAAGGTTTTGTTCTAGTGGATGGCGACTGTTTCGCGTTAGAGTGTCTGGAGAGCACCGAGGGCTTGAACTTACCCTTGATAAGGGACTTGAACATCTCCGATTTTGAAATTGGGGAGAAGATGAGGTCGACGTCTCTCTCCAATGCCATCACCTGCCTAGTTCATCTCGAGGATCCTCTCAAGGGATCTCTGAGTATCATCTCGGCTCCCTCTGTGGATAAACTGTCGCTTTACACCAAGGATGGCGTGGAGATCATTTACGGAAAAGCGGAGGAAACGAAGAAAAAGAACTATGTTTTGAGGGAGATATTGTCGAAAGATTCTGGTAAAGTCATCTTCATCGATATCCGCGTTCTCTCCAACCCTGTGGTTAAACGATTGGAAAGATCCTAACTTTTCTCGTCTTTTGAGCAGTCTTTTTTAATTCCGCTGGTTTTTTGGGTTGAAAAAAAATTTTAAATAGTATAACGTTGTTCCCAAGGTACAGACTGAACAACAAACCCTAAAGCTTAACTTGAGAGTTTAGCTGGTTTTTGTCTGAGGAGGAGATTATGATAGAACCCAAATCAAGTTATTTGGCTGTCATCAAGGTTGTCGGGATCGGTGGAGGGGGAACCAACGCGGTCAACCGGATGATAGAAGCGAATCTCAAGGGGATAGAGTTTGTGGCAATCAACACGGATGCCCAAGCTCTTCTCATGTCCGATGCGGATTGCAAGCTTTACATCGGAGCCAACCTGACCAAGGGATTGGGAGCGGGGTCCGACCCTGAACTTGGTTATCAAGCTGCTGAAGAGAGCCGACAGGAGATCAAGGAAGCTTTACAGGGCGCTGATATGGTCTTTATTACCGCAGGCAAAGGAGGGGGTACGGGAACTGGTGCCGCCCCTGTGGTGGCCGAGATTGCCAAGGAGGAGCTAGGAGCTTTAACTGTGGGTGTTGTTACCAGGCCGTTTGGTTTTGAGGGGCGCAAGCGATCGGTGCAAGCCGATGAAGGAATAGTGAAGCTGCAAGAGAAGGTGGATACGCTGATTATAATCCCCAATGACAGGTTGCTTCAGGTGGTCGAGAGAAAGACCTCGATCCTCGATGCTTTCAGGCTTGCCGACGATGTACTCCGTCAGGGGGTTCAGGGGATCACCGATTTGATCACCGTCCCCGGCTTAATCAATCTGGACTTTGCCGATGTGAGAACGATCATGGCCAGTGCTGGCTCCTCACTGATGGGCATTGGGGTCGCTGGTGGAGATAACAGGGCCCCTGAGGCGGCAAAGGCGGCGATATCCAGTCCCCTGCTGGAGGCATCTATCGAGGGAGCTAAGGGCGTACTTCTCAACATCTCGGGTGGTTCTGACCTGGGTCTGTTTGAGGTCAATGAAGCGGCTGAAGTCATTGCCAATGCAGCTCATCCCGATGCCAACATCATCTTTGGAGCGGTCATCGATGATTCTTTGGGCGATGAGGTCAAAGTCACTGTCATCGCCACGGGCTTTGATGTTCGGAGAAGGCAGGAAAAGCTGGAGTTTGTGGCGGGAAGGGAAATACCTGTCCTTGAGAGCGAAGAAGTTCCTGATATAGAGATCCCCACCTTTCTGCAAAAAAAAGAGTCTTAGGTGGGCCTGGCGTGAAGCCCCGCCAACGGCGGGGCTTTTTTATTTTGTCCGTGACTGGGAGCGGCGCATTGTCTTGCGAATTGAGGTTGGAACAGAGAGGAGATATCAGTTTTTTGATCCCGAGCAATCTATTGCCTGAGGGATCGGTGCGGGTGGCCTTTAGCACCCGAGGGGGCGGGGTGAGCCCTCCTCCCTACGAATCTTTGAATCTCGCTTTTCATGTTGGGGATGAGGAAGCCAACGTGCTGGAAAATAGGCGGGTTTTTTGCTCGGTCCTCGGTCTTGATCCCGGGCGTTTGACCACCGCCCAACAGGTTCACGGGAATAAGATTGCCGTTGTTGGGCAGGATTTGGTGGGCCGGGGTGCTTTTGATGAAGAGACAGCTATTCCTATGGTGGATGGTCTGATCACGAACTTGACGGGCGTACCCCTGGCCGTTTTTCTGGCCGACTGTGTTCCCATCGTGCTCTTTGATCCCTTGAGGCGAGCGATTGGCATCGCTCACGCTGGTTGGAAAGGGACCTACGGCGGGATCGCCCTGAATTTAGTCGAGTCCCTGGTGAAGGTCTTTCAATCTTGTCCAGAAAATCTGCTCGCCTTTGTCGGTCCCTCCATCCGTTCTTGCTGTTACGAGGTGGATGCGGAGTTGTTCCAGATGTTTAAGGACAGGTTTCGCGATGAGGTGTCCGAACGGGGACGCTTAGACCTGGTGATGCTAAACGTGAGACAGTTGGAGAGAGGGGGTATTTTTCAGAAAAATATTCATTTTAGCCGACTTTGTACCGCCTGTAAGGTGAGCTTGTTTTTTTCTCATCGGGTGGAGAGACAAACCGGTCGACAAGCCGCCATCGTGGCGTTATTATGATCTGAGAAGTCCAAAAAAGTGGAGGGTTTTCTTCTCTTTTGACGAAGAATTCTGTGGGCCATGAGATCCGTCGCCGATAATCTGAAGTCCATCAGGGGAAGGATCGAGCGAGCTGCTTTGAGAGTTGGTCGAGATCCCTCTGACATCAAGCTAGTGGCGGTGACCAAGAATGTTTCCGTTCCCCAGATCGAGGAGGCGATAACGGCAGGGGTAACGGATATCGGCGAGAATAGGGCTCAGGAAGCTTTAGGGAAGTTTCGAGAACTTGGTGGTCGTGTTACCTGGCATTTTGTTGGACATCTCCAGACCAATAAGGTCAAATATGTTGTAGATTTCGTCGAGCTCGTCCATTCGGTGGATAGCTTGAGATTGGCCAAGGAGATGGAGAGGCGAGCTCGGGACGGAGGCAAGGTTCAAAAAATATTGGTGGAGGTGGATGTCTCCGGAGAGAGAAGCAAGTTTGGGCTCTCCCCCGGTGAGCTCATGGATTTTTTGGAGGAGATCACCGGTTTCAAGCATCTTGCGGTCGAGGGCTTAATGACCATGGCCCCCTTGGTCGATGATCCAGAAATGGCCCGACCGGTCTTTTCCTCTTTGAGGAAGCTCTTCGAGAAGGTTAAGGAGGAGGGGCCACCGGGAGTAAAAATGAGATATCTTTCGATGGGCATGACCAACGATTTTGAGGTCGCCATTGAGGAAGGCTCGAATATGGTGCGCATTGGGACGGGGATTTTTGGTTTAGAGAGGTGATGAATGTGTTAAGGGATTGGTGGCATAAAATCCTAGTTTACTTTGGTCTGGCCGATGGGGAAGCATACGAGGATTTTGAAGAAGAGGATTATGATGATGTCTACGAAGAGACCAGACCGACCGTGAGAAAAGTAAGTCGCTCCCCGGATCTTGTGAGGGCCGAACGGACAGCCGCCCTGCGCTCCATCGCTACACCGCAGGCGAGGGTTCACATCGTCGAGCCAAGGAGTTTCAGTGATGCTCAGCAGATCGCCGACAAGTTTAAGGCAAACATTCCAGTAATCGTGAATTTACAGCTTATCGATGCGGATCTTTCGAAGAGACTCATTGACTTCATTAGTGGCTTGACCTATGGTTTAGAAGGGGGGATACAGAAAGTAGCCGAGAAGGTCTTCTTGCTTACCCCCAGCAACGTTGAGGTCTCTGAGGCTGAGAGGCGCCGGTTGAAGGAAAAGGGGCTTTTTAATCAGTTCTAGAGATGTCAGCTTCCAGCCGCCAGGGGCCAGGGACTAAGGGTTAGGGTACAGAGGCGAAGGACGAAGGACGAAGAGCGAGGGACGAAGGACGAAGGGCGAGGGACGAGGGGCGAAGGGCGAAGGACGAAGAGCGAGGGGCGAAGGGCGAAGGACGAAGGACGACGGGCAAGGGGCGAAGGGCGAAGGACGAAGGACGACGGGCAAGGGGCGAAGGATGAAGAGTCAGAAATTCGAAAATAGGAATTGGGAACTAGAAATTAGCATGGAGTGGAGAGCAGAGAGCACAGAGTACAGAGCGTAGAGACAAAAGGTTTTTCTCTAAGCTCTTGGCTCTGAGCTCTAAGCTGACAGACGAATTCCGAATAACGAAAGATGCTCTAAGCTCTATGCTCCAAGCTCTATGCTCTAAGCTGACAGACGAATTCCGAATAACGAAGATCGAGACGAGCGACGGGAGCAAGAAAAGAGATAAGTAGGTGGGCAGATAGATGTTGAAGGTTACCAGGTTGGCCTTAATTGGTGCAGGTCAGATGGGCGAGGCTCTCCTTAAGGGTATTCTTCAATCGGGGGCACTGAAGCCCGATGGGGTGGTCGTGAGCGATGTGAGGAAGGAAAGGCTTGCTCAGATTAAAGCCGATTACGGTGTTAACATCGCCTCCGATAATGTTGCCGCCGTTAAGGGCGCCGACGCCATTCTCCTTGCGGTCAAACCCCAACAACTCGACGAAGTTTTAAATGAGATTGCCGATCATCTTGGAGAGAGCCAGGTTCTCATCTCGATAGCCGCAGGGGTGAGCACGAAGCACATCTACGATGGGGTGAAGAAGAGCTTACCTGTTATTCGGGTAATGCCCAATTCTCCCGCCCTCGTCGGAGCGAGCATCTCGGTGGTCAGTCCCGGGAAGCACGCCACCAGGGAAGCCACAGAACTCGCAGCGGGCATCTTTTCCTCCGTTGGGGAGGTCGTTCAGCTCGATGAAAAGTTTCAGAATGCGACGACGGCTCTGAGTGGGAGTGGACCGGCCTACTTTTATCTGTTTGTCGAAGCCTTGATAGAGGCCGGGATAAAGGCAGGTCTCGCCCGAGATGTGGCGACCAAGTTGGTGGTGGAGACGATGATTGGAGCGGGAACCATGCTCAAGAAAACCGGCAAGCATCCTGCTCTACTCAAGGATATGGTAACTTCGCCTGGGGGAACAACAATCGCTGCTCTGGAGGTTTTTGAGGAGGCCGGTTTCAGGGCCGGAGTTTTCAGAGCGATAGAGGCGGCGATGAAGCGAGCAAAAGAATTGGGGGGCTAAAAGGAGCGTTTGTGGTCATAATTCGTCTCGTAGATACCGCATTTGTCGTTTATTTCTGGCTCATTATCATCAGAGTGATTTTTTCTTGGATTCCCCTTTCTTCCAATGCTGTGGTCGAGAGGGTGAGGGGCTTTGTTTACGAACTGACGGATCCTTACTTGAATTTATTCAGGAGATTGTTGCCCTTCCTCAGTCTGGGCGGGATGGGCTTGGATCTTTCGCCGATCATTGCGATCCTTGCTTTGGGATTCATCCATAGGATAGTTGTATCTATTCTATTTCAGGTTTTATTGTGAGAATTTAAGGTGACTAAGAAGGAGGAATGAAGAGATGAAGCTCACTCCCCTGGACATTCATCACAAGGAGTTTCGGCGGGCGCTGCGAGGCTATAACGAAGAGGAGGTGGACACCTTTTTAGATGAGGTGGCCGAAGAGTTTGAACGGGTTTTCAAGGAGAACATTGAATTGAAGGAGAAGCTGGAGCAGATTGAGGGAAAGCTCCGCCAGTATGAGAACATCGAGCAGACGCTTCAAAAGACGCTGGTGACTGCTCAGTCCTCGGCGGAGGAGATCCAGAGCAATGCCAAAAAGCAAGCGGAGCTCATCATAAAAGATGCGGAGTTGAAGGCGAAGGAGATAGTCCAGGAGGTGCTCAGAGAGAAGCAGGAGCTACAGGCGACTTACGGCAATTTGAGGCAGATCAAAGAAGAGTTTTTGATGAAGTTCAGATCCATGCTTGAGTCCTATCTAAGCATGGTGAGTGAGGCGGAAGCGGCGAAAGAGAAAGAGATGCCCGAGGAAGTAGCGGGGGTTGAAGAGAAGGAGGAAGTCACCGCGGAGACAGTGGAGCCAGTTGAGGAACTTGTCCTCGAAGAGGCAGTGGGAGAGGAGGAAGCACCCACTGAAGAACCGGCACCGGTTATAGGAGAAGAGCCCGAGGAAGCCAGAAAACCCCTGGAAGAGATGGGCGAGGAGGGCTTCTCCTCCTTCTTTGAGGGATCCGAGGACGAATCGGTGGAGGGAGCAGAAGAAAAGTCTGAGGAAGAGGCAACTCCAAAAGAAGGCGGTGATACTGATACGGCTCCTGCCGACTTATCCGCCAAGGATGAGAATGAGACGGGCGATATCGAGGAAATATCTTAGTCGGAGATATGTTGGAGATAGAAGAACGTGAAGATGGTGTAGTGCTGGGTGTTTTAGTTCAGCCTTGTTCCTCTATAACGGAGATCGTGGGCCCCGCCGAAGGCGGGGCCCTAAAAATTAGGGTCACCGCTCCTCCTCGGGAAGGAAAAGCAAATCAGGAGCTGATCAAATTTCTGTCCAAACTCTTTGGTGTGGCCAAGTCCAGAATAGCCATTCTTTCTGGTGAATCCTCCCGACGCAAAAGAATCTTCATCTCAGGGATTTCTTCCGCCGAGGCAAAAGAGATTCTAGGCGATTATAGTTAGCAATATTTTTGTTGCCACCAGGCTGGCGAAGTTAACACCTTAAGCTCGCATCTTAACTTAGCGTCTCGAAACTCGAGATTCAAACGCCTTGTGTTGACAAAAGGCACAAATTGCTTTACAATTTTCTATCGATAGAAGAATCACTTTACGAAAGGAAGAACGATGCCTCAAGTTACCCTTTCTTCTAAATATCAGATAGTTGTACCAAAAGAAATAAGAAAGCAATTGCATCTTAAAGGCGGGCAGAAGATGCATGTATTGGCCAAAGAGGGTGTGATCACTCTGATCCCCGATAGGCGCCTTGAGGAGTTTCGAGGATACCTTAAGGGAATGGATACCTCGGGTATCCGAGAAGAAAAGGACAGGCTATGATCCTGGTCGACTCATTTGGTTGGATTGAGTTTTTCACCGATGGCCCCTTGGCCGACAAATATTTTGGGTATTTGAAAGATGAAAGTAAGGTAATTACACCCACTATTGTGCTCTACGAGGTGTACAGGAAGATCAAGCGTGAAAGAAGCGAGGAAGAAGCCCTAGTTGCGGTTGCTCAAATAAACAAGACGAAAGTTCTACCATTAGACGAGCTTATTGCTCTTTCTGCTGCCGATTTGAGCCTAAAGTATGCTTTGCCAATGGCCGACGCGGTTGTATATGCTACTGCATGTTCAAGAAATGCAAAGGTGGTTACCAGCGATCCTCATTTTGAGAGACTTTCCGGGGTTACCTTCCTCAAAGTTTGACATCCTTTGCTGGTTATGCTAGCTTTTTGTGAAAATCAGTGCTCATAGTGTGTTTTGGCGATGAAGAGGACGAGTAAAGCCGGTGAGGGTGCCAAGAAAGCCGCCGGTCGGTGCGAGGTGGTGCATAACTGGCTTGAAAATCACCTCTGAGCTGCAGGCTGAAAGCATGGGGCGAGTAGGCTCTGCCGGGAGCAACCGTTAAAATGCAGCTGAGTGCCCCCCGATAAAATCGGGGGGAAGAAAGGTGGTACCGCGAGATTTGACCCTCTCTCGTCCTTGACGGGGAGGGTTTTTGATTTAGGGGCATGAGTCATGAGTCAAGGGTTCAGGGGACGAAGGATGAAGGACGAGGGACGAAGGGCGAAGGACGAGGGGCGAAGGGCAAGGAACCAGAAATTCGGAACTCGAAATTAGTTAATTTCGAATAACGAATTACTAATAACGAGATATGCTCTAAGCTCCAAGCTCTATGCTCTAAGCTGATGGAATCTGTCAACTGTCAACCGTGAACCGTCAACTAATTACTAATAACGAGTTCCGAATAACGAATAGTGGCATCTGACAGAGATAACATCGGGAGATGCAGGGTGAGCAAGATGGGCAAATCCATTGATTACAAAAAGACATTGAATCTTCCCAGGACCGGCTTTCCCATGAGGGCGGATTTGGCCCGCCAAGAGCCGGAAATTCTCAAATTCTGGGACGAAATCGACGTTTATAAACTGAACTGCGAAGAAACGAAAGACAGGCCACCTTTTGTTCTTCACGATGGTCCACCTTATGCCAACGGCGACATCCATCTGGGGCATACCCTAAATAAAGTTCTCAAAGACATCGTGGTCAAGTACAAGTCGATGAGGGGTCATTTCAGTCCCTATGTGCCCGGCTGGGACTGCCATGGGCAGCCCATCGAGCACAATGTGGAAAAGAGCCTGGGGGTTCACAAAAGCGAGATCGGTCAGACCGAGCTGAGGGAGCTCTGTCGAAATTATGCCCTTAAGTACGTCAAGCGCCAGTCTGAGCAGTTTCGAAGGTTGGGCGTTCGCGGCGACTTCAAGCGGCCCTATCTCACGCTCGATCCGGAATATGAGGCGACAAACATTGAGATATTCGGGAAACTCTATGAGCGGGGTCTAATTTACAGGGGACGAAAGCCCATTCACTGGTGCTATCGTTGTGAGACGGCCCTGGCCGAGGCCGAGATCGAATACGCCGATGAGACTTCTCCCTCCATTTACGTTAAATTTCCCTTGAAGAGTAGTTTTGCTCCCTTGAGGGAGTACCCCCAACCTAAATATCTTTTGATTTGGACCACCACCCCCTGGACGCTTCCCGCCAACGTTGCCGTGGCCGTTCATCCCGAGGCTGATTACGTCGCGGTCGAGGTGGATGGGGAAATCTATATCCTTGCCCGGGTCTTAGTGGAACAGGTCTTTGGGGAGGCCGGTGTGGCGAACTATCGAACTCTGGAGACCTTTAAAGGCGGGGAACTTGAGAAGTTGGTTTGCGAACAACCTCTTCAAGATTGGAATTCCCTCATCGTCTTAGCTGACTTTGTCGCTCTCGATCAGGGGGCGGGTTGTGTTCACATCGCACCGGGTCACGGTCAGGAGGACTACATGGTTGGGTTGGAGTACGATTTGCCCACCCCTATGCCCGTCGACGACAAGGGTTTCTTCACCAAAGAGGCCGGGAAGTTTGGAGGGAAGCACATCACCGAGGCCAATGAGTCGATCATCCAGGATTTGAGTGAGAGAAACTTGCTCCTGTATCGGACATCGACCGTTCACTCCTACCCGCATTGCTGGCGCTGCAAGAAACCGGTTATCTTTCGCGCCACCGAGCAGTGGTTTATCTCGATGGATGAGGATACCTTGCGCCGAGATGCTCTGAAGGTCATCGGAAAAGTTAGCTGGATTCCGGCTTGGAGCAGGAACAGGATAACCTCGATGGTGGAGGAGAGGCCCGATTGGTGCATCTCGCGGCAGCGAGCCTGGGGTGTGCCCATCCCGGTCTTTTATTGTCAAGTTTGTAAAAGACCAGTTGTAACCCCAGATACCATTAAGATCGTCTGCGAACTTTTTAAGAAGGAAGGGGCGGACTCCTGGTTTAAAAAGCCGACTGGGGATATTCTGCCAGCCGACTTTACCTGCCCCGATTGTGGTGGGAAGAGATTTGAAAAAGAAAAGGACATCCTCGATGTTTGGTTTGAGTCGGGGATAAGTCACTTTGCCGTCCTGAGAACCCGTTCTGAGCTCACCTGGCCCGCTGACCTCTATGTAGAGGGGAGCGATCAGCATCGTGGTTGGTTCCAATCATCCCTTTTGACCTCCGTTGGAGCTGAGGGGAAGGCACCGTATAAGGCGGTTCTCACCCATGGTTTTCTCGTTGACCAAGAAGGAAGAAAAATGTCGAAGTCTTTGGGCAATGTCGTCGATCCCCTGGAGGTAATGAAGGAATCCGGGGCGGATATCCTGCGTCTCTGGGTTGCTTCCTCGGATTATTCGGTCGATGTCGCCGTTTCTCCGGAGATATTGAAGCGCGTATCCGAGGCCTATCGGCGGATCAGAAACACCGCTCGTTTCCTCCTGGGCAATCTTTACGACTTCGATCCCGGCGAGCACAGTGTCGCCTACGATGACCTCGAAGAGATCGACAAGTGGGCTCTTCTCAAATTGCATCGGCTGTTAGCCAGGGTTACTGAGGCCTATGAAAACTACAGATTTCACCTGGTCTTTCACTCCATTCACAATTTTTGTGTCACCGACATGAGCGCCTTTTATCTGGACGTTTTGAAGGATAGACTCTACACCACCGCTCCCGATTCGAAGAAGCGCCGATCGGCTCAGACCGTTCTTTTTGAGGTTTTAACCAATCTGGCCAAGATTTTGTCTCCCATCTTGGCTTTTACGGCCGAAGAGATTTGGCGGCAGATCCCAGAGGGGCAAAGAGAAAAGATGAGCGTCCAGCTTTGTTTCTGGCCCAAGGTGGTGAAGGAGTATTTTGACGAGGCTCTGGAGAAGGAATGGGACAGGTTGCACGAGGTCCGGGATGAGGTTCTCAAGGCCATCGAGTTTGCGCGCAAGGAAAAACTCGTGGGCAACTCCCTCGAGGCGGCTGTGACTCTTTACGCCTCAAATGAGTTGTACCATTTTCTTAAAGCACGCAAAGGTCTGTTGCCCACCATCTTCATCGTCTCTCAGGTTGAATTGGTCGAGGCTGCGCCGGATGCGGCACCCGACGATGCTTTCCGAAGCCTCGAGTTGCCTGGACTGGCCGTTCTGGTGCATAGGGCCCCCGGGAGGAAATGTGAGCGTTGCTGGAATTATAGCGAGACTGTGGGCGGAGATCGTGAGCACAAGACCCTTTGCGCTCGGTGCGTTAAGGTGGTAAGAGCGCTTGTCTAGGACTTTGCGTTTGACCGAAGAGATGTATATAATCAAACCAGTGCCGTTACAACTTTAAGATAGAACATTTTGTCAATTGAAAGAAGTGATATAGGAAATAGTTGTAACGGTACCAGCTGGTTTGAGTTGAACTTAATTCTGGAGGAGTGGACTTGGATAAGAAGAAAGTGGCATCTTTTAAGAAAAACTTGTCTGAGGAGAAGGTTCGCTTAGAAAAAGAACTGAGGGAGATCGAGGTTGGCAACCTGAATCAATCTCAGTCCGTAACCAGCGGCGAGAATTCCTATGAGGATCATTTTGCCGATAGCGGTACTGCTACCTTTGAGCGTGAGCGAGACCTCTCTCTAGACAGGAACGCGAGGGATATTTTGGCCCGGGTCAGACAGGCTCTCGACAGGATAGAGAACGGGACCTACGGGATCTGCACTCATTGCGGAAAGGAGATAGACCTCGCCCGTCTTGAGGCTCTTCCCTATGCCGATCTTTGCATCGTTTGCAAGAAGAAAGAAGAGGGCTGGTAAATTCGGTCGATAGTCAATCACCGATAGTCGGTGGGAAGGCAAATGAAAGAGGGGGCCATCGGTCACCTTCTATGACTATCGACGGAGGTTTTATGACTCTGCTGTTGATCGCCGGATTTGTCGTTTTGCTTGACCAATCGACCAAATATCTCGTTAGGCTCACGATTCCCCTGGGACGATCGATACCTGTAATCAGGGGAGTTTTTCATCTCACATACACCAGGAACCCAGGAGCTGCCTTTGGCCTTTTGTCCGGCCAGTATCCGATTTTTCTGGTGGTCACTCTTCTGATCATCCTCTCGATTTTTTTGTATTACTGGCGAGTCAGACCGAGAGAGGGTTTCGCATGCTGGGGGCTGGGGCTCGTCCTCGGCGGTGCGGTGGGCAATTTGATCGATCGTCTTTCCTCCGGCTTGGTCGTCGATTTTTTAGATTTTCGCATCTGGCCAGTTTTTAACTTTGCCGACACGGCAATCGTTGTAGGAGTTGTCCTATTAGCTTGGGTGTTCATCCAAGGCCGGGGGTGAAAAACAGTCAAGGGTCATGGGTCATGAGTCAAGAGTCAGGAGACGAAGGACGAAGGACGAAGGACGAGGGACGAAGGACGAGGGACGAAGGACGAGGGACGAAGGACGAGGGACGAAGGACGAGGGACTAGAAATTCGAAATTAGGAGTGTGTGCCCTGCAGCTAAGGGGACTAGCGGGTGAA
>JASEEZ010000008.1 GCA_030019215.1 Actinomycetota bacterium | reverse complement strand
TCAAAGAGCTTGGCGGGACTTTCACCCGCTAGTCCCCTTAGCTGCAGGGCACACACTCCTAATTTCGAATTTCTAATTCCCCGTTCCAAAATCAGATACAGCAAATGTGGCCTCCCGAACATCACCGTTGTGCAGATAGGCATCAATCTTCTCCACAGGTAAATCGGCGTAAAGCATTATGGAGTTCTCGCCCGACTGGAGTTTGACATCCCTGAGAATAACCTCAGTAACATCCGGAACGGGTGCCACAATTACCTTTTTAATCTCTTTACCATTGAGCAAAGCCCTCAGATTGCGAGACTTGCCCAGAGAAGCCGCGAGGAAGCGGATATCACAAGGAAGTTCCCGCCCCGTGTAATTCACGGCAACAACCTCAGCCTCGCTCGATGATGCCCAATTCCACTCTCTCCCATCTTCCCAGGTCTCAGAAGAATAAAAATTCTTGTACCTCAACCAGAGAATCTTCTGAGGCTTCGCCTTGACCTCATAAACCAGCGCGCCGGGAAAGGACTTGACAAAAACCAACCCTTGCCCACTGCGAATCCTCGGTATCCCACCTTCATTGCCCCTATAAAGATCGGTATGAACAATCACGTATTTCACCCCCAAGTAGCTCAGAATCGGAGGCACATTCGGATCAGCAACATTACCAAGATAGGAGCTAGCCCGATTGATCACTTCATCGTCAGAATTAATCGCATTTACCATCTTCTTTTCGTGAACTCTTTGATAAAACAAGTAGTCATACTGCCGTGGATCACTCTTGGCAAGAAAGGGATATTCCGCAATAGAGAAATCACCAGATTGAGAGGAAAGCCACCCGTACACCTTTGGCGTGGTGCTCGCACTCACATCAACAGTTTTAAAGGGCGGGATATTGATGATTTCAATGAGAATCAATGCACCAACCAGGCAAGTAACTAAAACCTGCTTCCTGAGACTGCTCACATTTTCTAAAAGATACTTAAGGCCAAAGGCAGTCAGCACACCGAGTGACAAAATGGTTAAAATGCCAAACCTGCCATAGGAACCAAACACGGGCACAATGCCATGCATAAAGGATGAGGGCATCGGGATTTCCAGACTAGCCAAGGTAATATATGGAGGAGCAGACCACACCACGCCAACAAGACCAGCAAAAATGAAAAATGGAATGGCAAAATCCGCTCTTCCGTCGAACGGACTTTCCTTTGATCTATCCCAAGCTTCTTTACGCCTTTTCTTCCACACAAACAACGCGAGGGCTGCCAGAGCTAGTGGCACGTAGCCAAGATACAAAATCTGCTCTGCTACATTGCCGCTCAGCTGAGAATAAAGAAAATTTTCCACAGATCGCCCAAAGATAGGATTCTCAAAAGAGGGGAGCAAATAGCTCCACCACCTCGTGCCAAAAAATGCGAGATTGGACAGAACATAAGCCCTCAGTTGAGGAGCAAACCTCGGATGCCCAAAGATAAAAATGTTGAGCAGGAAGGGAACTATCAACAAAAAAGCAACCAAGATGGTAAAAACAGATAACTTCAGCGTGGGGTAATCTAATATGCTACTTCTTCTCTGAGTAATATATTCAAATACTAGCTTAAACAGCAAAAATGCTATGGTAAATATAAGCATAAAGTACCCATAGTAATAAGCACTCAACGTCACAAGAGCAAAAGTAAGTGCACACCATAATGCACTGCGGTACGTTCGTCTCTCATCAAACCTAAAAAGAAACAATATATAGAGCGGTATCCACTGAATCATTGCCAATCCTAGATGGCAATAACTTTGCAATATGTGGTAAGAAGAAAAAGCATAAATAACTCCCGATATCGAGCTACCAAGTTTGTTTTTAGTTAAATAATAAGCCAAGCAATACATCATAACTGCCGAAAGCGGGAAGCTGAGAACCACAAAAAAGTTATGACTAAAAATCTCGTTGGTTAAGGTTAACAAAACAAAGGTCGGGAAATGCAAACCAGGTTCTGCTGGCCCTTGAATAAGATTAACGCCAAAGGGGCTACAAATATAGGACATGAATTTTGGCATAAAATGATGTTGCCAAACACACTTTACCCACCAAAGACAATACAGCCCTCCCTTAGCATCATTTGAAAAATATCCAGCTTTTATAAATCCGCCATACAGGCCAGTTGACATTCTAAAAACAAGAGGGTAAGTCACCACAACACTCAGCAACACAAAAACAAAAAAAATGCAAATCTCTATCGAATAAGGCTTTGCGCGTCTAAAAAGCTTTTTCACCATAGCTCCATTCAACTTCCTGCTTAAGATGGGTTAACCTATCTTACTCGATCCCATCTCTACCTAATATCACTAAAATATCCGCGGCAGAATCGGATGACAAATCTTCTCTTAAGGAAGCAGGATAAATATCCTTGATCTCCTGCACTACAAGATTAGCAAAATTCTCCCCGCCAGGTTTATAGTGAATAATGGTTTCAGGGTAATCATCTCTATTTGCATCTTTCGGAATTTGAACATTAAAGCCGCCTTCCTCCAACATTGTGCTAATTCTTCGAGCCTCTCCTTTTATGCCGTTGCCATTTAATACTTGAATGGTCACTTTGGACTTGTCAATGGCAGGAGCTGTGGTTTCAAGCTCTGATTTAGGTATCTCAACAACTTCTGGCTGTGTCGTCTTAGTTCCAGTGTCAGGTTTTGATGCTATTTCTTTATAAGGTCTTCTCAGCAAACTCAACCCTGGAGCCAGCAAAAGCATTCCCGCTAGAACAAAAGAAACTAATCCTAGAGCCAACAACCTCCTCCGGCGATGCCGTTGGCGTTCGCGGCGACGGGCCATTCGCGTCTTACTGTATCGAGGAGATAAATAACCAACCTGTGCTTTCTCAACAACGGCCACCCCTGGTGCTTCCTCCAACCCCATCTGAGGGAGACTGATCTCCACAGATTCCTCTTCAGCGAGCAACCTTTCCTCTTCCGGAATCTTTTCTCTCATATGCTCTATCAATTGCAAAACAACCCCAACAACCAGAAAATAAAACGCATAAATAGCTATCCGTTCTGCTAGTTGTTCACATTTAAAGATTAAAAGAAAAGGACAGCACATCAAAAAAGATAAAGCAACTCCTATGGAAATTCTGGAATCCATCCCCCAGATCAAAGACAAAAAGAGGTGCAAAAGAATTAAGTATTCAATCCGCAATACAAATCCCGAAATAGATAAACTACCAAAAATTGCGGAAAAAACTATCAGACTTAAAAGAATAATAACTAGCTTGGATTTTCTGGAAATCTTAGGGATTGGGGATTTCCACGAAATTCTAGGAACCAGCGATTTCCATCTTTCCCTTTTGGGTAGCTCCCACCTTTTTATTTTGACTACTATTTGATAGGCGAAAGTACACACCAGCACTACCAACAAAAGAGCAATCAAAAAACCGCCCAAGAGAGACTTGCTTATCTCAGAGATTTTTAACTTGGGCACTCCGATCTCGAGGACTGGATGCAAAATCTCTGCTTCAGTTAATCTTTTACTCGCTTTCCAAACTTTTCCACCTGAAGCATCTTGGTCGGATACTGATTCGCCAATGTTGTGAAAGATATTGGGACTTTCGGCTTCAATTTTCTCAAAGAACTTCCATTCCCCATCCCTACCCAACCGTGCCAAAGTAACCTTATCCACCCATAAATTGCAATTCTCGTAATGCTGAACCCTAAATTCAAAATCCTTCTCTCCGGAAGAATCAAAAATAAGATCAAAGTCTTGATACACATTAGGAGAGGTAAAATTGGTTCCCACCAAAGTTACACAAGCAAGCTGGTCTCTGGCCTCATTGACTACAATATCAATCGTAGCAACCGGTTCGTCTAGCTTGTTATTATCAACCTTCAGCGTAAAAGCAACCTTATACTTCCCAGTCTCAAGAGGCACGTAGTTCCCGAACAACATAAATTCTGGTTTTTCGGCCGCATAAGCTCGTTGGCTAGAAAATGGGAAAGAATACCACTCAGGAGGATTTAAAAAGAAAATAGCTCCATAAAGAGCTACCAGTACTACGATTAGAAATAAAAAGTAAGCAAATATCTTTATAATTTTATCTTCAGTATTCGATACAAAAGCAGCTATTGTCACCCCTCTCACTCTCCACTGTCTGCCATACAAGCAAACTCTTTTGTATCCCCACCAGCCTTTTCCATTGTTTCCCGAAACGCTTTGGTGAAAATATCATTCCAAGCATACTTTGATGCCAGCTCTATAGCATTCTCTCTGCATAGCTTAAACAATTTTTCGTCTGTCAAGAGTTTGACCACAGCTTCTGTTAACTCTTTCCTATCATAATTAATCACTAGCCCAGCCCCGTTTTCTTCTATTTCCTTTGCAATTGGAGGCACTTTCGTGATTACTACTGGTAATCCACAAGCTAAGTACATCTTTGGCTTAGTGACATCAGTAAATTTTTTTGTAGAGTTTGGATCTGGGAAATATGGAGCAAGCCCAATACTACATCTGGCAAGCAACTTCTCGATTTTTCTATCATCTTCTAAGAGACCGAAAAATTCTACTTTACCCTCAAAGCCTTCTCCCTTTGTTACACTTTTTAATTGACCCTCAAGAGATCCAACGCCAATTATAACTAGTTTTGCGGTAGGAACCTTTCTGACTATATCCCGTAGAGCTTCAAATATAAGAGGGACACCCTGTTTTTCCGACAGTACTCCCAAATAAACCACGCACGTTCTATCTATCGACTCCACAGACAACCGGTTTATTCTTTCAAAATCTGTTCCAATGGGCACCGTAATCTGTGGCGCGTTTTCTCCTCTTAAAATTCCTCTTTTTTCCCGAGCTTCTGCCATAGCCGGTGAAAGATTCCAAACACAGTCGGCATGATAAACAGCAAATTTGTCTAACGCATGAAATATGAAATTTAGTATCCTATTCTTAAACCTAACTTCACCATAATCCAAACTATAATATAGTACCTTTTTCACAATCCGTATTTTTCGCAGGAATATCCCTACTATGACATTTAAAGCTTCCACGCCGATGAAAAGATCAAAGCGCTGTCTCGATCTCAGAACAAAATATATTGTGCATAGAATATCCCTTAATTTTAAGACAATATAAATGAAGGAAATTTCCTTCTGGCGTCCAAATGGCCAATTGATTACCGGAAATTTCCATATTTTTAGGGGGCTTTCACTTTTCTCATAGATTTCAGCTACGCCGCACAAGGTATCAGATATAGGCAATGGTTGCCACACACAGAGTAGCTTTTGCGCTCTATTTTTAAGAAAATCTTTTAGAGCTAAGGCTGGTCCTCCAAGTTTGGTGTACGTGCCATTTTTAATATGCGTGTAGCTTGATATCACCACTCTTTTGCCCGCCAAAGATGCGCCGCTCATATTCGCCCCTAACTTTTTACCGCTTTAATAATAAAATCGGTAGCAAAAAGAGTTTTCCGCAATCTTCCAAGCGGCTTTAAGAAAAAATAGCGGTTTCTTACCTGGTTGTAGCCCTCGATATAAATAATTTTATAGCCACTTTCTCCAATTAGCTTTTTGACTGTCTTCAAGGTAAAAAATCGTAGATGTGTTTTATCCATCAGTCCGTACTCTGTATAATTAAACCTTCCTAAAAGTAGATTAAGCCTTACAGTTATGAAAGCGACATTAGGAATTGAAATAAGAATGCAACCATAATCAGCTAGGTATTTTCTGAATCGTTTAAGAGCTATATCTGGACGCTTAAGATGCTCCAAGGCATCAGCAAAAACAATTATGTCGAAGAATTTATCTGAAAAAGACAAATCGCTCAGCTTCTCCACATCAGCAATAATAACCTCATCGCATCTGCACTTAGCTTTTCTGGCCATTCCCCCATTGATTTCTATGCCTACTGTATAACAATCTTTTTCTTTTTTAAGCCTTTCTAATAGCTTACCCGTGGCGCAACCTACATCTAAAACCTTTTTATTGGGAGATATCAGATCATAAATTTTGTAATTGTAATCAGAATATTTTTCTCTTTTCTGAAATAATGTATCCATAACTCCTCTTTATGCCTACTTTATTATCTCTCTATGCTAGCTTTTTTAACCTCTCCCGGATCGAATCTGTTCACAGTCCACTTAGTAGAAAGGACCTCCAAAATAACATTAACCCATTTTTCAGCGTACCGTTTCCAAGACATGTTATTCCTAACATAATCGAATCCCTTCTCAGCCATTCTTCTATAATAGGCCTCGTTGGAATGGATTTTTAAAATAGCTCTGGCAAATTCTTCTGACGTAGGTTTAGCAACAAGACCGATGTTTTCCCGATTTATAATCTCAGCAGCTCCACAATCGTTCGAGACTATTGATATTGTTTTCGCAGCTAAAGCTTCGAAGGGTGTTAGCCCCCAACTCTGATTTAATGCAGGGAATAGAAGCACCTTCGCCCAATGGTAAAATTCTCTCAATCTTTCATCGGAAACGAAACCAACAAAATCTATCTTATCCTCAACACCAAGCTTCTTTGCTTCCGATTTCAGATACTCTCCAAGAGGGCCTTTACCTATTATAATGAGTCTAGCATTGGGTATTTTGCTTAAGATAAGCCTCAGGACTTGTATTGCAACAATTTGATTTTTCTGAGGCGTTAATTTACCAACAGTCAGAAGCAAGAAATCACTCTCCTGGTTACCTTCCAAAGAATTGCCTTTCCGAAAGAATTCAAAGTCGACACCAGCATTTAAAAGTGCAGAGGCACGCTTATACCTTGTTCTAACATGTTTCTGATTTTTCTCGTCAAGAACTATAATTTTATCTATTTTGCTCGCCACTATAAATTTTTCTAACCGAGTATTAGCAACCTTCGATGCTAAAAAGTCCCAATAGCCAACTCTTTTAACAAATTTCCAAAGCACAGGCATAGGTGGCTCACTGCAGTTCCAAATAATTGGCTTTTTGCCATAAAAAAATGCTGTTAACCAATAAGCTGGGCCGTGATGAGGATTTAAAACATCAAATTCATTAACATGCCGTTTTATAAGGCAATAAAGTAGAGGTAGAGCTAAAAAAACACAAGCAAGTTTATTCCTAGAACATAATTTAGACAATCTCGCATTGGGAATGATGAAGTCAACCTTCTCTGCCACCTCAGGCATATTTGTCAGGTCAGCATAAAGAGTAACAATCCTCGCCTCGTGTCCAAGTTGCTTTAAATTATAGGCAAGATGTACGACTAGATTTTCTGCTCCACCTTGAAATATTCTAGGATGAATTAACATTATCCTCACCATAAATCCCGCGCCCTCTTACTAATTTCCGCGATCTCACTTAAGAATCTTATTAAAAGCCTCTACGATGTGGTCTAGATGTTCTCTTTTAAGATATTGGTGACAACCTACATAAAATCCACTCTTGCCAATATAGCCAGCATTAGAGAGCTTACCTTTATACTCCTGCTTTAAATAATTATAAGCTGGCTGTTGGGTAGGGATACATCCAAATAAAGGTCTAGTTTCTACACCATTTTTTTCAAGCTCACGGCACAACTTTTTTCTGGATATTATCTTAGAATCTTTTATTACAATCGGATAGGCTAAATAACTGACGTTGTCGAAATATCTTGGCAATTGCAAGATCTGAGCATACCTTTGCAGATTTTCATTTAGGTATTTCACATTTTCCCGTCTTTTCTTAGTTATCCACTCCACCTTTTTGAGCTGTGCTATCCCTAAAGCAGCTTGAAACTCCATAGTTTTAAAGTTGCAGCCAATAAGATCATGGGTAAACCTTGGGTCGAGTTCTTCACCCCCTCTGTATGCCTTAGGACATTTGCCCTGCGACCTTAGGCAAACCAGGCAATCACAAACCCTACCATGTGCTTTTATCCTCCTAATCAACTTTGCTATTTCAATGTCATTCGTTGTTATAGCACCCATCTCCCCTGCTTGAATGTTATGAGCTATATAAAATGAAAAAGCCGATAGTAAAGATAACGCACCTGTTTTTCTCCCTTTATATATTGTTCCATGAGCTTGTGCCGAGTCTTCAAAAACAGGTAGGTTATATTTCTTCGCAACGTCATTAATCCTATCCATATCGCAAGGATAAGTCATTAGATGAACTGGTAGGATGAAAGAATACTGACTCACATCGGTAGCACTTTTTAAATGATCTTCAACATTTTCTGCAGTAATATTAAAAGTTTCTCTATCAACATCAACAAAAACTGGGTTAAATCCGCATAGGACAATAGCATTACAAGTAGCGACATAGGTTAAAGGAGTAGTAATTACCTTGGTCCCCCCTTCTTATACTTAAGTCTGGGTGTAGAGTTAAAGCCATAATTCCTGCCATTAGAGCCGATGTCCCCGAGCTAGTAGCAATAGCATGTCTCGCTCCAACAAAATTGGCAAATTCCTCTTCAAACTTTTTAACTTTTTGACCTTCTGAAAGTCTACCGCTTTCTAATACTTCCTCGATAGCAAGTCTTTCTTCCTGACCAATTCGAAAATCGCCCACACTAACCCAAACCTGTTTTCTCATATGTCCTTCACCTATTTCGTGATTTCGGCTTTCGAGCAAAAAACTGATGTTTCTCCATGCTCTGTTAAGTCTTTAAAAACTTTGTTTTTTGACCGCAAGCTTCCTTCTCGCAAAAGAAAGAAGTAATAGCAATATTAGGCAGATCCACGCAACGGCCCAAATCATTATAGTTAAGTTCCCGGTTCTCTGTTCGTCGAAAGTGATTTTAACATTATTTCTCCCGGTCTTGTCCAGATAAAACCCATTCGCATAGTAAAACGCTGGGAAATGTTCAAGTTTCTCGTCATTAACATAGGCGTTCCAAGAGGGATGATAAGTTTCACCCAAGACTATAAAAAGAGGCCTTTCTGATTTTACACTCACTTTGTATGAAGTTTGGCTAATTTTAACCGCCTTGTAAGAATAGCTCCGTGCTCGTTCACCAGTGGTTGAATTGCGAGTTCCTGCGGCACTGCCTTGGGAGATGGGCACATCACGATTATTTAAGAACCAACTTCTCTGTTTGGAGGATAACTGTCCTCCAAACACAAGGAGTTGTCGGCCTATCTCAAAACCCGGGGTACGAAACAGCCTCATCATAAGGGAAAGACGTGAAGTTGAATTGGTGACTGGAATGAAAAGTGCTCTATCGTAGGCTGTAATATGTGGAAGGAATTCCTTGTTCTCATAAACCAAAAAGTTCTCTTGCTGATCGACTAATCTTAAGTCCTTCTGTTTATTTAAAATCTTGATGAAATTTTCCGGGTCACCAGAGGGGAAAAAACCGTTAAGAGTGGGGGCTCCTTTTTGAGAAGATGCCAAGTTCACAATGGTATACTTCACGCTGGCCGGGGCCAAAAGTGTTCCAATATTATTAGTTTGCTCATTACATAAGGAGTCCAAAGTAAACTTTATATAATCATTATTCGGTAGGTTAACAGCGGCCACCCCAGCTGGTCTAGTAAAGCTGTATCGATCAATTAAATCTCCGCTTAGCTCGGTTTCATGGTCATAGGGCAGCAAGAGCGTTCTAAAAAATCCTTCCTTCTTTCTATGCTTCTCTATCCATTCTCCCACTTCATGATATACAGATGGCACAATGAAACTATCACCGCGAAACTTTGATTGGCCTAAATCACCAGTAAAGAATGGCCAACAGTAAATAGCAATGCTACTTATGACGACTATATATCCGACCAAAATTTTTGAATTTGCACGGTGAGTTGATGCCCACTCCTGTAGCCTATCAATAGTTATCCCTATTAAAGGAGAGTAGGCTAGGGGAAGAAAGATCATTAACTTGACTGGATTCCTAAATACAAAAAGAAAAGGAAACTCACGAAAAAGTCCTAAAGTAAGTCTATGGTGGGTAAGCCAACAAAAAAGAATTATGGAACTGGCCAGGACTGAAAAGATAATAACATACCTTGACCTTTGTTTGCCGAACTTAAATAACAAAGGAAGAAATGCAAGTGCCGGTAAAATAAAACCAAAAATATTCCAGGCAGGAGAATCACCATATCCTAACCACCAATCAAATGCTCCAACATTTCCACTGAGTCGGAGTAGATTAGGTATATTAAGTAAAGAATAAGTACTCTTCACATCAGCGAGCAAAATTTCGACTGGGAGGATTACATCAGCAGAGCCTTTTAAGAAAGGTAAAACCCCAGGTGACATTAGCAGAAAGCAAATGACATATGAGACAACAAATAATAAAACAGTCTTGAGACCATATTTCAAATTTTTCTTTGCCAAAATATTAATGAATAACGGCACTGCTATGAGAGGGACGATCATAAGGGGAAATTGAATATTAAAGGAAGAGGCCAGAGCAAAGAAGAGAGTAAAAAGAAGTAGATTGTGTAATCGCCCCTCCTCTCTTTCTAAGATGTTAAATAAGAATAGAAGCAGCAATGGAAGAACAGCATAGCTACATAATATCCCTGGACCCCCACCACTGAACTGACCAATGGTTACTGGGTTTATAGTATAGATGAAAGAGGCTAAGAATTTTGCAAAATAAGAATTTAAAAAACGTCTGAGAAAAATATACATGGCTATACCAGCCAAAGGTAAAAGAGAGAAATAGAATATCTTTTGGACTAAGAGGGCATTGTCTCGAAGGATGGAGGCGAGAAGGGCGAGAAAAAATAGGCCTGGTAGTTGTTGGTCGTTGTTTCCCAAACCTCGGGGCTGCCAAGATGAAAAGAAAGATTCAAAGTAAATTTTACTCATCTGGTTAGGAAAAGAGGCCAAATCACCAAAAGCCATCATGCCAACGCTCAAAAGATTTCTATAAGCGAAGATAAATAGTGCCATAAATAAAAAGAGAAACAGAAAAAAATGTAGTTTATTGGTTTTAGTTTCCATTATTTTTGTCTCTCTGTCATGTTAACTGCTAAGTCCCCGAGTTCCTCTTTTTTGCCAATGCAGAATATCGAAGTCCCAAAGGGTAGATTAAACTTAGTTAAACAATGTAATTCCAAACCATTGAGCCAAGTTAAAAATCTATTTAAGGCTGGAGGAAATTTTATAAAATCATCTTTCTTAAGCCTTAAAAATTTTTTAAACCTCCTTAAGAAATAAAGAGGAATAAAGAATAGAACGTAAACATAAGAAATTTTTTCTACTTTGAAGCCTGCTTTCTCAATCATCCTTTCCAGTCTGGTTCTTTGGTATCTTCGTTTGTGGCTATATAATTCATCATGGCTTCCCCAGAGAAATTGATAAGCAGGAACAGTAAGCATTATTCTACCACCCACTTTAGAGATACGATAAAATTCCTTCAATATCTGCTGATCATTCTCAATGTGTTCCAAAACATCCAAAGCAATAACAAAATCAAAAGAGTGGTAATGTCCTAAAATTCCTTCCATGAAAGCGCCTGTCAAGGCAGCCTCTCCCGACGAGGGCTTTCTAGGACTCCGCGGTCATTCTTCCATCCGTGCCCAGCACCTTGCCGGCACACACCATAAGGGTGGGACCCTGGCTCCCTAATCTGTAAAAGGGGCCTTAAAGCCCAGAAGTTTAGGAGGGCAGCCGGGTCCCAAGATATATACTAGTGTACTTCATAGAAGCGTTCCTCTGTCCATACATACCAGCATATCTCGGCAAGTTTCCTAGCGGTAGCAACCCTGGCGTCCTTTGTCCCCTTTCTCCTTTTGAGGCGCTCGTAATAGCTCTTGAGCTCCGACGATATCCTGATGGCAGGGGTCACCGCTTCAATGAAGGCCCACCTCAAGTACTTGTTGCCCTGCTTGGTGATCCTCCCATGGTATACCTTGCCGGCAGATGCATAGGTGGAGGGGATAAGCCCGGTGTAGGAGACAAATTTCTTGGGCGAGCGGAACCTTGAGATATCCCCGACTTCATTGCGGATGAGAACACTGAAGAAATCCCCTATCCCGGGTATACTCTTAAGCCACTTCACAGCATGGTCTCCCATGGAGAGCTTCTTTATCAACCCTTCGGTTGAGGCTATCCTCTCTCTGACCACGTCCAGAAGGGCGAGGTCCTCCGAAAGGATTTCTCCGTCAGGACTTGGAAGGTGAAGACCTTTCAGCCAACGTCTTCCCGCAACTCCAAAGAGATCGGTGGTATTGGGCTCCTCGAGATCATGCTGATGTAGGAGGGCGTGTACCCTGTTCTTGAGCATGGTCTTTATCCTCACTAGAAACATCCTCTGGCGAAGCACCCTTTTTATCGCCCTGATCTCCGCCGGACATGCGTAGGCCTCCGGTATGAGATCAGCTCTTAATAGATGGGCAAGGGTCCGAGAGTCTATCTTGTCGTTCTTGATCCTGGCCTCTGCTATGGCCCTCACTTTCAAGGGGTGGGCCAGAACTACCTCGTCTGCGACCTCGTCCAGCCAGTCATACATCTTTCCCCAGTTGTAGCTCGCCTCCAGCACCGCCTTGATGGGCTCGCCGTATCCGATTAGTGCCTCAACCACCTCCTTGCCATCACTCGGTATAACTTTCCTTTTGATCACATTACCTTCCTGGTCGATGACGGTAAGATGTGACGTCTTAGTGTGGTGGTCCACTCCAGCGTAAAGCATCCTGTCAACCTCCTTTTCTTTTCCCAGATATGAACCTATGATATTCGGTTGCACAGGCGCTTTCATCTTATCTGTAAAAACAGAGAGGCTTCGGTTACCCTTTATAGGGTGAAGAAAAAACAAAAAGAAAGGAGACCGAAGCCTATGAAAAAGGTACCACCATCAAGAAGAATTCGCAAGGAGCTAGGAGAGATTCTAGAAAAGGGAATGATGGAGGGAAATCTCTTGAGCGAGTTCCTTCTGAAGGGAATGCAGCTTATGATGCAGGAAATGCTAGAGACCGAAGTTACTGATTTTCTTGAGAGAGAACACTATGAGAGAAAGAGGGAAGGACCTCACCGGGGATACCGAAACGGCTATGAGCCAGCAAAGGTAAGATCAGCTGAAGGGGAGGTAAGAATCGAGCTTCCTCAGGTAAGAGACAACGTAGAGTTCTTCTCCTCGAAGCTCAAGGAGTTCTTCCGGGGAAACACCGATTGTCTAGAGAAACTCACCGCGGAGATGTATGCAAGAGGTCTTTCCACGAGGGACATAGAGGATGCCCTCTTTGAGGCAACGGGAGACATGATCCTCTCCAAGTCAAGCGTCTCCAGGGTAACAGAAATCTTGTGGGAAGAGTTCGAACTCTTCAAGGAGAGAGATCTCTCCTCCTTCGAGGTGGAGTATCTCTTCTTGGATGCCATCTACGAGAGCGTGAGGAGGCTATCGGGGATGAAAGAGGCGATCCTGGTTTCCTGGGCCATCTTAAGGGATGGAAGAAAAGTTCTTCTCTCCCTCTCCCTGGGAAATAAGGAGAGCCATTCCGATTGGCTGGAGTTCTTGAGGGACATGGTGAGAAGGGGACTCAAGAACCCTCTTTCGGTGACAAGCGATGGCGCTCCGGGGCTCATCCGGGCCATCGAGGAGATCTTCCCCAAATCCTTGAGGATAAGATGCTGGGTGCATAAGATTAAAAACCTATCCTCAAAGGTGCCTCCCGCCATCTGGCCGGAGATAAAGGCGGAAATCCTTCAGGTAAGAGATGCTGCCACCTACACCTCGGGAAAAGAACTGGCCCTAAACCTCATCGAGAAATATGAGAGGGAGTATCCCTCGCTCATCTCCTCATTTTCCGAGGACTTGGAAGCCCTTCTTTCTCATCTGAAACTGCCGGTAAGACACAGGAAGAGCATCAGGACAACCAACCTAATCGAGAGAAGTTTTGTCGAAGAGAAAAGAAGAACTAAAGTAATACCAGGCTTTTGGACCGAGAGAAGCTGTCTTAAGCTTGTCTTCTCATGTCTAATCAAAGCCAGCAGACGCTGGAGAAGGGTACCCATGGATAAGATAGAACTCAAAAGGATCGATGCTTTAAGGAGAGAGCTAGAGTTGGATGAGAGGCCTATAGAGAAAGAAAGCATGGCAAAGGAGGCGGTTAACGTCTAATGCCGGGCCTTCTCGTTTTTACAGGAAAAATTGGACTTGAGCCCATCACATTACCTCTACGAAGCTTTTATCTAATTTTAAAACAAAAATTCAGAATAATATAATATTCTGATAATTTGCCTTTCGATGCTAAAAATTACATTTAGGCATAGAATGGCCTGTTCAATCTCCACTTTTTCCTTCACAGCCCACCTCTTTTATAGTAGAATTAGTTAACTAAGCTCTGGGTAAAGGAGGGGCAATGAAGCTTCGCAGCGACGAGGCCAAAAAGGGTCTCAGCAAGGCCCCACACCGTTCCTTGCTCAAGGCCGTTGGGTTGACGGATGAGGAGATAAACCGGCCCTTAATTGGTGTTGTTAACTCGGCCAATGAGGTTGTCCCCGGTCATATTCATCTGGATAAGATCGCCGAGGCCGTGAAGACTGGGGTGCGCATTGCCGGTGGGACACCCCTGGAGTTTTCTACCATCGGCATATGTGATGGTATTGCCATGAATCATCCGGGGATGAAGTATTCCCTGGCCAGTCGCGAGGTAATCGCCGATTCCATCGAGTTGATGGTCGAGGCTCATCGCTTCGATGCTCTGGTGATGGTCCCCAACTGCGACAAAATAGTTCCGGGGATGCTCATGGCGGCGATGAGGATAAACATACCCACCATCTTTGTGAGCGGTGGTCCGATGCTCGCTGGCAGGTGCAGGGGTAAGGAGATCGACTTGATCTCTGTCTTCGAGGCCGTCGGGGCAGTCGAAGCTGGGAAAATGGATGAGAAGGAGCTCTCCGCGATAGAGGATTATGCCTGTCCGGGCTGTGGCTCTTGTGCTGGAATGTTCACGGCGAACACCATGAACTGTTTAACCGAGGCGCTGGGCATGGCTTTGCCTGGAAATGGCACCATTCCCGCCGTTTACGCCCAGCGAGTGAGACTGGCCAAGAAGGCGGGCATGCAAGTCATGGAGCTCTTGAAAGGAGATATAAGGCCGCGGAAGATAATGACCCCCAAGGCTTTTGAGAATGCGTTGGCCGTTGACATGGCCCTGGGAGGTTCGACGAATACTGTTCTTCACCTACCGGCTGTTGCTCATGAGGCCGGCATCGGCTTCGATCTCGACCTGGTGGATAGGGCAAGCGATCGCACGCCAAATCTTTGCAAGATAAGTCCCGCCAGTCCCGTTCACATACAGAATTTGGACGAGGCGGGGGGAATACCAGCTGTTATGGCCGAACTGGCCAAGGTGAATCTGATTAACACCGATGTCCCGACGGTGACGGGAAGGACGCTGGGGGAAAACATAAAAGGTGTGGAAAATCTTAACCCTAAGGTCATAAGACCCATAACCGAACCTTACTCGGAGACTGGCGGACTGGCCATCCTTCGGGGCGATCTGGCGCCGGACGGCGCGGTGGTCAAACAGTCGGCGGTCTTACCCGAGATGCTCAAGCACAGTGGCCCGGCGAGGGTCTTTGATTCAGAGGAAAAAGCCGTCGAGGCGATCATGGGAGGCAAAATAAATAAGGGAGACGTTGTCGTCATCCGCTACGAGGGTCCCAAGGGTGGTCCGGGCATGAGGGAGATGCTTACTCCCACCTCAGCCATCGCGGGGATGGGTCTCGATGCCACCGCCGCCTTGATCACGGACGGGAGATTTTCCGGTGGAAGCAGGGGAGCGGCCATCGGACACGTTTCACCCGAGGCCCAGGAGGGTGGCACGATTGCCATAGTTAAGGACGGTGACATCATCGAGATAGATATCCCAGGGAGGAAGCTCAGTTTGAAGTTGAGCGAGGAGGAGATATCCCGTCGGTTCAAGGGTTGGGCTCCCCCCCAACCCAAGGTGAACAAGGGTTATCTGGCTCTCTATGCCAGACTGGTCTCTTCCGCCAGCAAGGGAGCGGTAATCGAAAGGAGTTAGGAGTTTATCGGTGGGGAGTCGGTAGTTAAAAGCGCTGATGGCTTATGGCCGATGGCAGATGGCTGATGGCAGATGGCTGATGGCCGATAGCAGATGGCTATCGAGCGAACGGCAGTGAGCGAGCCATATGCTATCGAGTGAGCAAAGCGAACGAGCTATCTGCTATCGAGCGAACGCAGTGAGCGACCCATTAGCCACATCGCTACGTTGCTATACAGCTACCAACTACTGGCTACCGACAATAGACTGGAGAGGGGTGAGAGGGTGAAGATAACGGGTGCACAGGCGATAGTCAAGAGTTTGGAGAAGGAAGGAGTCGAGATAATCTTCGGATATCCTGGGGGAGCGACTCTTCCTATCTACGATGCTCTCTTGGATTCCAAGATGAGACACATTCTTGTCAGACACGAGCAGTGCGCCGCTCACGCGGCCGATAGTTATGCAAGGGCCACGGGGAAGGTTGGCGTGTGTATGGCAACCTCTGGTCCCGGTGCAACAAATCTGGTCACGGGAATTGCCAATGCCTATATGGATTCCATACCCGTTGTTGCCATCACCGGGCAGGTTCCCACACCGGTTATCGGCACGGATGCTTTTCAGGAAGCTGATACCACCGGCATAACGTTGCCCATCGTAAAGCACAACTATCTACTAAAGGATGCCGGGGATATCCCGACGATGTTCAAGGAGGCATTCCATATTGCTTCCACAGGTCGACCGGGTCCGGTGCTGATAGATGTTCCTAAGGATGTCTCCCAGGCGCTCATCGACTATAAGTACCCGGAATCCCTTAGTTTGCCCGGCTATAAGCCCACCTATCGAGGACATGCGAAGCAGATCAAACAAGCGGCCAAGGCGATTGTGGAGTCAAAAAAGCCGGTTATCTATGCTGGTGGGGGTGTGATCTCCTCCGGTGCCTCCAAAGAGCTGAAGGCACTAGCGGAGCTCACTCAAATTTATGTGACCACGACTCTCCTGGGCAAGGGGGCATTTCCTGAAACTCACTCTCTTTCCCTGGGTATGCTGGGGATGCACGGCACAAGGTATGCAAACTATGCCATCAATGAATCGGATTTTATTGTCGCGATTGGAGCCCGATTCGACGATAGGGTGACGGGTAAGCTCTCCGAGTTTGCGAAGGGCGCCCGAATTATTCACATAGATATAGATCCGGCCGAGATAAGTAAGAGTGTCTTTGCACACATTCCCATCGTCGGGGATGCCAAGAATGTTTTGCAGCCTCTTATGGAGGCAATAAAAAAACTACAGGAGAAAAAGGAGATAGCCGACAGGAAGAGTTGGAATGCTCAGATCGAGGAATGGAAGAGGAAGCATCCTCTCTCCTATCGCCAGGGCGATGTCATAAAGCCGGAATATGTGGTGGAACAGATTTATGAGCTCACCAAGGACAGAGAGACGGTTATAACCACTGGGGTCGGCCAAAATCAAATGTGGGCTGCCCAGTACTACAAGATGACGAAGCCGAGAACATTCATCTCCTCTGGTGGTCTGGGGACGATGGGATTTGGTCTGCCGGCGGCTATCGGGGCTCAGTTTGGTCGTCCCGATGCGCTGGTTTTCGATATCGATGGTGATGGCAGTTTTCAGATGG
Organism: Actinomycetota bacterium; assembly: GCA_030019215.1. Taxonomy (GTDB): domain Bacteria; phylum Actinomycetota; class Aquicultoria; order Subteraquimicrobiales; family UBA9087; genus UBA9087. The sequence goes on along the minus strand of JASEEZ010000008.1, from coordinate 43,034 downwards.
TCTCCCAGGATTTGGCCACGGCCGTTTACAATAAGTTGCCGATCAACGTCGCCATAATGAACAATGGCTATCTGGGAATGGTGCGACAGTGGCAGGAGCTTTTCTATAAGCGTCGGTATTGCCAGGTGGATCTTGCTGTGGGCACACCCGATTTTGTGAAACTGGCCGAGGCTTATGGCGCCAAGGGCCTGAGAGCGTGTCATCCGGATGAGGTGAGACCCGTTTTGGAACAGGCCATTGCAACGGATGGGCCGGTCGTAATTGATTTTCTGGTGGAGCGGGAGGAGAATGTCTTTCCCATGGTCGTTCCGGGGGCTCCCATCAGTCAGATGATTGGAGGCGAGGAGGAATGAAACACACTCTATCAGTTCTGGTGGAGAATAAGCCCGGCGTCCTGGCGCGCGTTGCCAGTCTCTTCAGGCGTCGAGGGTTCAATATCGACAGTTTAGCTGTGGGCCCGACCGAAGATCCCGCCACATCCAGGATGACTATCGTCGTTGATGTGGCAGAGCACCCTCTGGAGCAGGTCGAGAAACAGCTTCACAAGTTGGTAAATGTTCTAAAGATAAGCGATCTCGATCCGAAAGAATCGGTCGAGCGGGAGTTGGTGCTTATCAAGGTTGATGCGACGGCGAAAGAAAGACCGGAGATCATAGAGATCGTGGATATTTTCAGGGCCAAGATCGTGGATGTCAGTCAAAAGACGGTGACTGTGGAGGTCACGGGCACGGGAGATAAGATCAAGGCGATGGAGGATTTGCTTCGCCCTTATGGTATAAGAGAGCTTGTGCGCACCGGGAAGGTTGCTCTGGGTCGAGGATCTGTCACCGAGGCCTGAGCTGTGCCGCGGCGGTCAAGAACGAACTTTCTTGATAGAAAGGAGATGTAATGGCCAAGATGTATTACGAGGCCGATGCCGATTTAAACATGCTGAAGGACAAAAAGATTGCTGTGATCGGTTTCGGCAGTCAGGGGCACGCTCATGCTCTTAATCTCAGGGATAGCGGGGTTGATGTGGTCGTTGGTCTTCGTGAAGGTGGTTCGTCGTGGCAGCGAGCCAAGGATAGTGGGCTCAACGTTATGGCTATTTCAGAGGCGGCCAAGGTGGCCGATCTTATCATGATGCTCACCCCCGATCAGACGCACAAGGAGATATACTATAGCGATATCCGTCCCAATCTGGAAGAAGGAAACGCCCTTGCCTTCGCCCATGGATTCAACATCCATTTTCATCAGATAGCCCCGGAACCGAATATTGATGTCATAATGATCGCACCGAAGGGCCCGGGTCATCTGGTCCGAAGGATGTACGAGCGGGGGATCGGGGTGCCAGCTCTTTTAGCTGTTTACCAGGATTACACCGGTCGCGCCGGGGAGGTAGCTCTGGCCTATGCAAAGGGCATTGGTGCCACGAAGGCCGGTGTGATTGAGACGACCTTTAAGGAGGAGACGGAGACCGATCTCTTCGGAGAGCAGTGTGTTCTCTGTGGCGGGACAACGGAGTTGATCAGGGCTGGGTTTGATACTTTGGTGGAGGCGGGCTATCAGCCGGAGATAGCCTATTTTGAGTGTCTCCATGAGCTGAAACTGATCGTGGACCTGATCTACGAAAGCGGCATCTCTGGAATGAGGTATTCCATCAGCGACACCGCCGAATATGGCGATCTGGTCAAGGGGAAGAGGATCATTACCGAGCAGACCAGAGCCGAGATGAGAAAAATCCTGGCCGAGATTCAATCAGGTGAGTTTGCGCAGGAGTGGATTCTAGAGAACCAGGCGGGACGGCCAGTTTTCAATGCCTTAAGAAAGAAGGAGGCGGGTCATCTCATCGAGCAGGTGGGCAAGAAGTTGCGCGCCATGATGAGCTGGATAAAGGAATAACTGGACTTGCGTGAACTTACGGAGAGGATTAGTATAGTAACGGGATATTGTGAATGGAGGCACAATCTATGAGAAAAGAGTATCTGATGACGCCGGGGCCGACACCTATCCCACCTGAGGTTTTGATCTCCCAAGCACGACCGATAATCCATCATCGCACCCCTCTGTATACGGAGATACTCGTCTCGGTGATCGAGGATTTGAAGTATATCTTTCAGACGAAGAACGATGTTTTGATATTTGCCTCCTCCGGCACGGGGGCGATGGAGTCGGCCGTGGTCAATCTGTTTTCGGCTGGAGACAAAGTCATTGTCGCCAGCAACGGGAAGTTCGGCGACAGATTCGTGAAACTGACGGAGACATATGGTCTGTCCGTCGACAAGCTGGAGTATGAGTGGGAGGGTGTCGTTGATCCCGACGATATTGCCCATTTGCTCGAAGGGGACGCGGAAATCAAGGGCGTTTTTGTTGTTCAAAGCGAGACCTCCACTGGAATTCTCAATGATGTCAAATCAATAGGGGAGATCGTTAAGGATCATTCGGCGGTTCTGGTAGTCGACTCCATAACGGGAGTAGGTGCAGTGGAGTGCAAGACCGACGATTGGCATCTGGATGTCGTGATGACCGGTTCCCAGAAGGGGTTGATGCTTCCACCTGGGCTCGCCTGCGTGAGCGTGAGCGAGAAGGCGTGGGAAGCCGTGGAGAGGTCCACCCTACCCAAGTTCTATTTTAGCTATAAGAAGAGCAGGGAAGCTCTTCACAGGGATCAGCCTCAGAACCCCTTCACGCCGCCCGTTTCGTTGATAGTCGGTTTAAGCGAAGCCCTCAAGATGATGAAAAAGGAGGGTTTGGAGAACGTGATCCGACGGCACGCTATATTAGCCGAGGCAACCCGAAAGGGTGTCGTGGCGATGGGCCTGAGACTCTTTGCTCCTCCTGAGGGTCGGGGTAATGCGGTGACTTCAGTCAAGGTACCCGAGGGCGTTGAGGGGGGCAGGATTCCGAAGATTATGTGCGACAAATACGGGGTGACCATAGCCGGGGGTCAGGATCGTCTCAAGGGTAAAATATTCAGGATCGGCCATCTGGGATATTTCGACAGGTTCGACATAATCACGACTTTAGCGGCTCTGGAGATGACACTCAAGGAGCTAAACTATCCCGTTGAGCTTGGAAGCGGCGTCTCCGCCGCGGAAAAAGTTTTCATGGAAAACCCGTTGTAGGCAGATAGTTCACAAAAAGAATCCAACCGCCAACGGTCTGGCCAACAAAACACCTTATTTCGAGGGAGGCAAATTGAAGGTTCTGGTCAAAGATAGGATTGCGGAGGGTGGCGTAGAGAAGCTCAAGAAAGCCGGCTTCGAGGTTGATGCGGCTACCGAGATGTCTCGTGAGGAGATGCTTGAGAGGATCGGTGAGTATGATGGTCTCATCGTCCGCAGTGCCACCAAGATCGATGAGGAGATTATCTCGAAGGCGGACAATCTCAAGGTCATCGGTAGAGCCGGAATAGGTGTGGACAATATCGATATGGAGGCGGCTACCAAGAAAGGGATAATCGTCGCCAATGCTCCGGAGAGCAATATCGTATCCGTTGCCGAACACGCCATCGCCCTACTGTTCGCCCTCTGCAGGCACGTTCCCTGTGCAGATGTCTCGGTGAAGTCGGGCAAGTGGGAAAAGTCGAAATTTGAGGGGGCTGAGGTTCAAGATAAGGTTCTTGGGGTAATTGGAGTGGGAAAGATCGGCACCCTCGTTGCATCCCGCGCCAGGGGTTTGGGCATGAGGGTCATTGGTTTGGACCCGTATGTATCGAAGGAGCGTTTTCGGCAGTTGGGTATCGAGGAGATGGAAACTCTGGCTGATTTACTCAAGCGAGCCGATTTCATCAGCTTGCACTTGCCGAAAACCAAGGAAACGGTGGGCTTGATAGGGAAGAAAGAGTTTGCCTTGATGAAAGATGGTGTTCGCATCATCAACACCGCCAGAGGTGGCATCGTTGATGAAGATGCTCTAGTGGAGGCGATAAAGAGCGGCAAGGTGGCTGGGGCGGGGATTGATGTCTTCTCTCAGGAACCGTATACCAGCGGACCGCTTCTGGATCTGGATCAAGTCATAGTGACACCACATATCGCTGCCACCACTCGTGAAGCCCAAGACAAAGCGGGGATTATAACGGCGGAGCAGGTTATAGCTGCTCTGAAAGGGGAGTTTGTTAGCAATGCGATCAATGTACCGATCGCCGCTCCTGAAGTCCTCGATGCTTTGAGACCATTCCTGCCCTTGGTGGAGGTCTTGGGCAAACTCTATGTGAGGCTTCTTGATGGGCGTGTGGGATCTCTAGAGGTGGAATACGCGGGTGAGTTGGCAAAGTACGACACGGCTTTGTTGACCGTTGCCATGTTGAAGGGCATCTTAGAATCGGCCGTTCAGGAACCCGTGACTTATGTTAATGCCCCCATTTTAGCGAGGGAGAGGGGGCTCGAGGTGAGAGAGAGTAAGATAACCGTCTCTCGGGAGTACGTGAATTTGATCACTCTTAAGGGGAGGACGGCCAAAGTTTCCGGGACGCTTTTTGGTCCCGATAAACCACGGGTCGTTGGAATTTACGATTACGATGTTGATGTGGTTCCATCTCAATATATGCTCATTATCCATAACGAGGATAAACCCGGGATGATCGGCAGGATAGGAATGCTTATGGGCGATCACAACCTTAACATCGCTCGGATGCAGTTCGGGCGGAGAAAGGCGAGAGGGGATGCTATCAGCGTGCTGAACATGGACGAGATGGTACCCGATGAGGTTCTGAAGGGGATCGAAGCGATCGATGGAGTTACTAAGGCCAAGTTCATTATATTGTAGCCCCTCGGGTCGTAGGCCCCTACGGGGCGAGACCGAGTGGATTTGGGGTTTTTGAGGTGAGTGAGAGAGTCTACATCTTCGATACAACTTTGAGAGACGGGGAGCAGCCCCCCGGCATTAGCTTGAATGTTCGGGAGAAGCTGGAAATTGCCGAGCAGCTGGCCAGGCTCGAGGTTGATGTCATCGAAGCCGGTTTTCCCATCACTTCACCTGGGGATTTTGAGGCCGTAAAAACCGTTGCTCAAAAGGTGAGGGGACCCGTCATCACCGCGTTGGCGCGGGCCGTTGATCAGGACATCGATAGAGCCTGGGAGGCGATCAGGGAAGCCGAGAGGCCCCGCATTCATACTTTCATTGCCACTTCCGACATCCACATCGAGCGTAAGTTGAAGAAGACTCGAGATGAAGTACTGAGGATGACGGAGGCTGCTGTTAGGCGAGCCAAGGGGCACTGCCCTGATGTAGAGTTTTCCCCGGAGGATGCCACCAGGTCGGATTTTGACTATCTCTGCAAGGTGGTGGAGGTGGCTATTGAGAGCGGGGCAACGGTGATAAATATCCCCGATACGGTGGGCTACGCCCTACCCGACGAGTTTGGCAAATTGATAAGGGACCTTAAAAATGCTGTGAAGGGTCTCAACGAGGTTATCCTGAGCGTTCATTGCCATAATGATCTGGGGTTGGCTGTGGCTAATTCTCTGGAGGCTGTCGTAAACGGCGCAAACCAGGTTGAGTGCACGGTTAATGGCCTTGGTGAAAGGGCTGGTAATGCTGCCTTGGAGGAGATCGTGATGATCCTGGACACTCGCTATCGCTCCCTGGGAAGGGTCACCGGGATAAAAACCGAGGAGATCACGCGAACCAGTCGTCTGGTCAGCTACCTCACCGGGTACCCGGTTCAGTTCAATAAGGCGATCGTCGGAGCGAATGCCTTTGCCCATTCCTCCGGAATTCATACCGATGGGATGCTCAAGGATAAAACCACCTATGAAATAATGAATCCCCAAAGGGTCGGTCTTGCCCAGTGCAGGCTCATCTTGGGGAAGACCTCGGGACGACATGTTTTTAGAAGGCACCTCGAAGATTTGGGATACACGCTAAATGATGAGGAGTTCGAGAGGACTTTTGCGAGATTCAAGACCCTGGCTGACAAGAAGCCTCAAGTAACCGACGAAGACCTTGAGGCAATTATAGCTGACGAAATTTATGTTGGCGAGGAAGCTTATCGGTTGGAAAATTTCACGGTCAGTTGTGGCACCGGCATCACTCCACAGGCGACGGTCAGATTGTCCAAAAATGGTGAAGTTTTTGAGGAGACAGCCACTGGAGATGGTCCGGTGGATGCTGCCTTCAAGGCCGTGGACAAGACCATTGGTCTGAAGACAAATTTACTTAGCTTCTCCATCGGTGCTGTGACCGGGGAAAAGGAAGCTCTCGGTGAGGCGAATCTTCAATTGGAGATAGGCGAGAGAAGGGTCTCCGGAAGAGGCGTCAGCACCGACATAATTGAAGCCAGCTTAAGAGCTTATTTAAACGCTTTAAACAAGGTGGTGAGCGATCGGTAGCCGGGAAGGGTGAGAGGACGAGAACGAGTATGGGAATGACGATAACTGAAAAGATCTTGGCATCTCACGCCGGTGAGAATGTGGTTAAGCCCGGCGATTTAATTAATATTCGCCTCGATTTGATATTGGCGAACGATGTCACCGCCCCCATTGCCATTGAAAAGTTCAGGGAAATTGGCATCGAGAGGGTCTTTGACAAGAACAAGATAGCGTTGGTGCCGGATCATTATGCCCCCAACAAGGACATTGAATCGGCCAGGCAGTGCAAGGTGATGCGCGATTTTGCCCGCGAGCAGGGCATAACCAACTATTTCGAGGTGGGGAGGATGGGGATAGAGCATGCTTTGCTCCCCGAGCAGGGTTTGGTTCTCTCCGGAGATGCGGTGATCGGGGCGGACTCGCACACCTGTACCTATGGAGCGCTTGGAGCCTTTTCCACCGGCGTCGGGTCCACGGATGTAGCAGCGGCAATGGCCACTGGAGAAATTTGGCTGAGGGTTCCTTCGACCATAAAGTTCGTTTACAACGGGAGGCTGAACGAGTGGGTTGGTGGAAAGGATTTGATCCTCTACACCATAGGGAAGATCGGGGTAGATGGAGCGCTCTATAAGGCGATGGAGTTTTGCGGTGAAGCCATTCGGCATCTTTCCATGGATGGCAGGTTTGCGATGTGTAATATGGCCATCGAGGCAGGGGCCAAGAATGGAATAATCGAGCCGGATGGTGTAACCCTAGAGTATGCCAAAGCGCGAGCAAAACGCGACTTCGATGTGTACAAGGACGATGAGGATGCCGTATACGATGAGGTTCACGAATTCGATGTGGCCGACATAGAATCACAGGTTGCCTGCCCGCATTTGCCCTCGAACACGCGTGGAATAAGTGAGGTGGGGGATATCCCTCTAGATCAAGTGGTTGTAGGGTCCTGCACCAATGGCCGACTTGAGGACCTGAGGGTTGTTGCCGAGATATTGAAGGGCAAGAAGGTACATTCCTCCTTGAGATTGATCGTCATCCCCGCCACCCAAGAGATTTATAACCTGGCTATAAAGGAGGGTTTCATCGAGATATTCGTCGAAGCGGGAGCGGTGGTCAGCACTCCTACTTGTGGCCCTTGTTTGGGTGGACATATGGGAGTCCTGGCCGAAGGTGAGAGGGCCCTGGCGACCACGAATCGGAATTTCAAGGGGAGAATGGGCCACCCCGAAAGCGAAGTTTATCTCTGTGGTCCGGCTGTTGCTGCTGCTTCTGCAGTACTTGGGAGGATAGCAAGCCCAGAAGAGATAGTCGGGAGTGGGTAGTAGGCAGTGAGGAGCCAGAGTTAATGAAAAATGGAGAACGAAAAGTGAAAAATAGTTCTTAATTCTCAATTTTAGTGGCTGGTAACTGGCGACTGGCGGCTGGGGGCTAAAAACTACCGATTCCAGACTAATAGACTATCGATGGAGTTTAGATGATTTACCAGGGTAGAGCGCATAAATATGGCAGGGATGTGGATACGGATGTCATAATTCCGGCCAGATATCTGACGACCTCTGATCCGGATCAGCTCGCCGGACATTGTTTGGAGGATCTCGATCCGGGTTTCGTCTCGCGGGTAAAGCTGGGCGATGTTTTGATTGCGGAGGAGAACTTCGGTTGCGGTTCATCAAGGGAACATGCACCGATAGCCATCAAGGGGGCCGGGGTTTCCTGTGTCATCGCCAAGTCCTTTGCCAGGATATTTTACAGGAATGCCATCAATATGGGTCTTCCCATTTATGAGTGCCCCGAGGCTGTGAATGGAATCGACGCAGGGGACGATGTGAGGGTTGATACGGAAAAAGGAGAAATTACCAATCTCACTAGGGGAGTAGTTTTTAAGATCACTCCCTTTCCCCCCTTCGTGCGGGAGATAATCGAGAGCGGAGGTCTGATAAATTACGTCCGAGCGAAGTTGAAGGTTGAAGGGTGAAAGTATGAACGAAGGGCGAAGGGCGAAGGGCGAAGGGCGATATAAAATCGGTGTTATACCTGGAGATGGCACTGGTCCAGAGGTTGTTCGGGAGGGTCTAAAGGTTCTTCAGGCAGTGGGCGAGGCGACCGGATTTGAGTGCGAGTTTGTCCACTATGATTTCGGGGGAGAAAGGTATCTGAGAACGGGGGAGGTTCTGCCCGATTCGGCGCTCGACGAATTCAAGCAGCTGGATGCCCTCTATCTCGGCGCTATCGGTCATCCTGATGTAAGGCCGGGTATATTGGAACGAGGAGTACTACTGAAGATAAGATTTACCCTGGACCAATACGTGAATTTGAGACCGGTGAAGCTTTATCCCGGCGTGGAGACGCCGATCAAGGGCAAGGGTCCCGAAGACATCGATTTTGTTGTCGTGAGGGAGAACACTGAGGGTCTGTACAGCGGTGCTGGGAGATTTGAGAAGAAAAATACACCCGATGAGGTTGCCGTGCAGGAGAGCATAAACACGTGGAAGGGCGTGGAGAGATGCATCAGATTCGCCTTCGAGTACTGTCGAGAGAGGAATAAGGAGAAGAAACTCATGCTCTGCGGCAAGACGAATGTTCTGACCTATGCCTGGGATTTGTGGGAGCGGGTCTTTTATCGGGTGGCCGAGAAATACCCCGATATAAAAACGGACTATGCCCACGTTGATGCCATCTGCATGTGGTTTGTGAAAAATCCAGAATGGTTTGATGTTATCGTCACCGACAATATGTTCGGCGACATCATTACCGATTTGGGTGCGATGATTCAAGGTGGAATGGGTATCGCTGCCGGGGCGAATATTAATCCCGAAGGCGTTTCCATGTTTGAGCCCATCGGCGGTTCTGCTCCCAAGTATGCTGGTAAAAATGTGATCAACCCGTTGGCAGCAATTTCTGCTGCTCAAATGATGTTGGATTTTCTGGGGGAAAAAGGGGCCGCCGATCTCGTGGAGAAAGCGATCACCAAGGTCACCAGCGAGAAGCTGAAGAGCCTCTCGGCCGGCCAGATGGGATATACTACCACCGAGGTTGGAGATATGGTTGCTGGTTACATTGTGACGTAGATGCCTGGTGACGTGGTTAAAAATGACTTGCACAAAGCATCTATGTAACATGTAACCACGTGACTAAGAAACTGGAACGGAGGTTCGTGAATGCCCATACAAAAGGTCGAAAAAATATGGATGAATGGAAAGTTGGTGGACTGGGGTGAGGCGAAAGTCCATATCTTGACCCATGCTCTTCACTATGGTTCGGGTGTTTTTGAGGGCATCAGAGCCTACAAGACCGTCAGGGGGACGGCCGTTTTTCGTCTCACCGATCACCTAAAGAGGATGGAGCGTTCCGCCAGGATTTACTTCATGGAGCTCTCTTATACCGTTGCTGAACTCGCTGAAGCCACAAAGGAACTTATCAAGGTGAACAAACTGGATGGGTGCTACATCCGACCAATAGCCTACCGTGGTTACGGTGAGATGGGTCTGTATCCCATGAATGCACCGGTGGATGTGGCCATCGCCGTTTGGCCCTGGGGTGCTTACCTCGGAGAAGAGGGGATAAAGAAGGGTATTCGAGCCAAGGTATCTTCCTTCAGAAGGATAGAGCCAAATTCTTTGCCTCCCGCGGCAAAGGCAACCGGACAGTACATCAACTCCATCTTAGCCAAGATAGAGGCTGTCTTCAGCGAATACGACGAGGCGATTCTCCTGGATTCCAAGGGGATGGTTTCGGAGGGATCCGGGGAGAATATCTTTGTGATCAGGGATGGCATCATCTACACTCCCTCCACCGGGGCGAGCGTTCTCGAGGGTATCACGCGGGATACCGTTATGAAGATCGCTGCGGATATTGGTTATCAGGTTGTGGAAAAGGACCTCGTCAGATCGGATCTCTACTTTGCCGATGAGGTTTTCTTCACTGGTACGGCGGCGGAGATCGTCCCCATTCGGGAGATTGACAACAGACCCACCGGTGAGCCTGGCCCCATTACTAGAAAGTTGCAGGATAGATTTTATACAATAGTAAGGGGTGAAGACGAAAAGTATCTGAGTTGGCTGGAATTCGTGTAAATGGGGGAGTAAGGTTTGCGCCTTAGTTCCTTTGAAGTAAAGTGTGATCAAAATGACAAAATCCAAGGTAGAGGTAAAGTTATACGACACAACGCTTCGGGATGGAGCCCAAAGAGAGGGGCTTTCTTTTTCCGTGGAGGATAAACTGAAAGTTACCTCCAAGCTTGACGAGCTTGGCATCCATTACATCGAGGGAGGTTGGCCTGGCTCGAATCCGAAGGACATCGAGTATTTCAAGAGAGTTAAGGGATTTGATCTCAAGAATGCCACGGTGGTTGCCTTCGGTAGCACGCGGCATAAGGGGGTTCTCGCCGCGAAGGATAAAAATTTGAAGCAACTTGTCAAGGCAGGTACGAGCACCGTTTGCATTTTCGGAAAGAGTTGGGACTTGCATGTGACCCACATCCTCATCACCACTCTCGACGACAATTTGAAGATGATCGCCGACTCGGTTGGTTTTTTGAAAAAGCGTGGACTTGAGGTGATCTATGATGCCGAACACTTCTTCGACGGGTACAGGGCCAATCCCGAATATGCTCTGAGAACCATCAAAGTCGCTGAAGAGGCCGGCGCCGATTGCATAGTCCTTTGCGACAGCAACGGTGGTTCCCTCCCCGCCCAGGTGAAATCCATTGTTGCGGAGGTAAAACCCCTGGTCTCCATTCCTCTGGGTATCCACGCCCACAACGACTCGGACTGTGCCGTGGCGAACACGCTCGCTGCGGTCGAGGCGGGGGTCGTCCACGTACAGGGTACCATCAGCGGTTACGGGGAACGTTGTGGCAATGCCAACCTGATTTCCATAATCCCCAACCTAGTTCTCAAGATGGGTATACCCTGTCTTAGCGAGGATAAATTGGCTCTGTTAAGTGAGGTTGCTCATCATGTAAGCGAGGTCGCCAACGTGGTGCCCGATCCTCACCAGCCCTTTGTGGGGGAGAGTGCCTTTGCTCACAAGGGTGGAGTACACGTCAGTGCCATAATGCGGCAAAAGAGAGCCTATGAGCATATAGATCCCGCTCTGGTGGGAAATCTTCAGAGGGTTTTGATCTCGGAACAGGCGGGCGCAGGGGCCATTGTTCACAAAGCGAAAGAGATTGGCATCGATCTATCGAATAAGCCAGAGCAGGCCGCAGCCATACTCAAGAAATTGAAAAAGCTCGAGTACCGAGGGTATCACTTCGAGGCGGCCGATGGTTCCTTTGAAATACTCCTGAGAAAGAGCACCGGCTCTTACAGACCTCTTTTTAAGCTCAGGGATTATACGGTGACCGTCACGCGCTCGGGGGAAGCTCACCCGAAGACGGAAGCCGTGGTCAAAGTGTGGGTGGGGGGCAAAAGGCTAGTTGAGTTTGCTGAGGGGAATGGCCCGGTCAATGCCCTCGATAATGCTCTGCGCAAGGCCATCGCCAGAATATATCCGGCTCTTGAGAGGATAAGTCTGTCCGATTACAAGGTGCGAATCATAAATGCCAAGAGGGGCACGGCCGCCGTGGTCCGAGTGCTCATCGAGTCCACTGATGGTGAAAAGACGTGGGGAACCGTCGGTGTGCATGAGAACATCATTGAGGCCAGTTGGGAGGCCTTGGTTGACAGCATCGAGTATGGGCTCATGCATGTGAAAGAGGGATTGGAAAAGAAAGTCGAGAAGCAAAAAAGGGTGAAGCGTGGGGATAGACCATGAAGATCGTGCGCTTTCTTTCCGACTCAGCGTCTCTGCATGGGGTCGTCGAAGGGGAAGCCATCAGGGTCATAAAAGAGAACCCCTTCGGCGATTTTGTTGTTGGAGAGGAAAAAATTTCTCTCGATGATGTGAGGCTTTTGGCTCCCGTTTCGCCGTCCAAGATCGTTGCGGTGGGATTAAACTACATCGACCATGCCCACGAACTGAAGATGCCCATTCCCGATGAACCCATAATATTTATGAAACCCTCCACCTCTCTTCTGGGACCTGATGAGGAGATTGTCTATCCGAAGATGACCAGCCAGCTCGATTACGAAGCCGAATTGGGTGTGGTGATAAAGGACAAAATAAAGAATGTTTCGGTTGAGGATTGTCAGCGCCACATCCTCGGTTATACTTGTGCGAACGATGTCACTGCCCGCGATCTGCAGAGGAAAGACGTTCAATGGACCCGGGCAAAGAGCTTCGATACCTTTTCTCCCATTGGCCCCTGGATTGAAACGGAGGTCAACCCGGCCGATCTCCACATCGAGTTGCTTTTAAACGGGGAGGTGAAACAGTCCTCTTCGACTTCGAATATGATTTTCAGCGTCCAGGAGTTAGTCAGTTTTGTTTCTAAAGTGATGACCCTCTTTCCTGGCGATGTGATCATGACTGGAACTCCGCCGGGCGTCGGCCCCATGCGGGTGGGCGACACCGTCGAGGTCAAGATCGCGGGGATTGGGGTTTTAAGAAACAAGGTTGTCAGCGGATGAGAGCTTCGGGTTGATGTTTGATGGATTATCTTTGGAGACCCTGGAGGATGGAGTACATCTTGAGTGAGGAACCCAAAGGATGCATCTTCTGCGATGGGCTTGCTGAAAAGAGAGATAGGGAGAACTATATTCTTCATCGAGGTAAAGCCTGTTTCATCATGTTGAACATCTACCCCTACAACAATGGGCATTTGATGGTCGCCCCCTTTCGGCATGTTCCGGACCTCAATGGCCTCACTGGCAACGAGCTCACCGAGTTGATTCAGCTCGTCAAGAGAAGCATGAAGGTTCAACGAAAGGCTCTGAACCCAGATGGTTTCAATGTGGGAATGAATGTTGGGAAGGTGGCCGGGGCCGGAGTGAAAGATCATGTCCATGTCCATGTGGTTCCCCGATGGGAGGGGGATACCAATTTTATGCCTTTAACTGCGGATACGAGGGTCATTCCGGAACTTTTGCAATCCACCTATGAGAAACTTTTAGCCGCCCTTTAACAGTTTTGCCCGCAGGGGCATCAATGATCATCATGGGGGACTCTTTGAGTCCTTTTATTTTTGTCGATAATTTCTATTTTATCGAGAAAGCTACGGTAATTTCCGGGTGCCCTGTGATAGAATTAATAGGAGAATTTTGAGGGGTGGTAATGGCCGGTTTTGTGCATCTTCACACACATTCGGAGTATTCTCTACTCGACGGGGCGGCTCGGTTGGAAGATTTGGTCAAGAGGGCCAAGGAACTTGGGATGCCCGCTCTGGCTCTCACCGATCATGGTGTGATGTATGGAACCATCGATTTCTACGAGATCGCCCACCGATATGGAGTAAAACCCATATTGGGTTGTGAGGTTTACGTCGCCCCCCGCAGCAGATTCGAGAAATCCTCCCGCAAGGAGGATTCTCCTTATCATCTTGTTTTACTCGCTGAGAGCAAAGAAGGCTACAAGAATCTGATGCGCCTGGTTACTTTGGGGTTCTTTGAGGGATACTATTACAAGCCTCGCGTTGATAAGGAGTTGTTGCGAAGCTATCACCGGGGCCTGATTGCTCTCAGCGGGTGCATAACGGGGGAAGCGGCCAAGTTGATCCAGGCTGGACGGATGGAACAAGCCGAGCGAGTTGCCATAGAACTCAGGGATATCTTCGGAGAGGGTAACTTCTTTCTGGAGATCCAAGATCAGGGACTGGATGGGCAGAAACAGGTCAACGAATCGTTGAGGGGGATCTCCTCTAAATTGGGAGTTCCCCTGGTGGCCACGAACGATGTTCACTACACCTACCGCTCGGATAATGTTGCTCACGACGCCCTTCTTTGTATTCAAACCGGTTCCACGGTTGAGGAAGAGGACCGGTTAAGATTCAAGTCGGATGAGTTTTTCCTCAAGTCTCCCCAGGAGATGGAGGAGGTTTTTCCCGACTGCCCCGAGGTCCTTGAGAACACCTTAAGGATCGCGGAGCGATGTAACGTCTCCCTCGATTTTGAACAAATTTTGCTGCCTAATTATGAGGTCCCGGCCGACTACGATCTTGACTCCTATCTGGAAAAGTTGTGTGAGGAGGGGGTCAAAAAGCGGTACAAGGAGGTCACGCCGGCGATCAGAGAACAGCTAAAGCATGAATTGGATGTCATCAAGAAGACCGGTTTTTCCGGTTATTTCCTGGTGGTTTGGGATTTTGTCAAATTTGCTAAAGAGAACGGGATACGGGTCGGTCCGGGCCGGGGTAGTGCGGCGGGAAGTATCGTCTCCTATGTGCTGGGGATAACTAATGTCGACCCTCTCGCGCATGGCCTTCTCTTCGAGCGCTTTCTTAATCCCGAGCGGATCAGCATGCCCGACATAGATATTGACTTCTGTTACGAGCGGAGAGACGAGGTCATCGATTATGTAGCGCGTAAGTATGGTAAAGAAAAAGTTGCTCAGATCATCACCTTTGGGACGATGGCCGCCCGTGCGGCCACCAGGGATGCCGGCAGGGTGTTTGGAGTTCCTTATGGTCGGGTGGACAAGATTGCCAAGCTGATTCCGGAGACACCCGGCATGACTATCAATGATGCTTTACGGCTATCTCCCGAGCTCAATCAGGAATACGAAAACGACGATACCACCCGCCGCATACTTGATACTGCCAGGACTTTGGAGGGTTTGGCCAGGCAGGACTCCATCCACGCGGCCGGCGTCGTCCTCTCCCAGGATGCTCTAACAGAGTATACCCCTCTTCAAAGAAAGGGGGAGGCGGCGGAGACGGTAACCCAGTATCACATGGATGCCATAAAGAAGATCGGTCTCCTCAAAATGGATTTCTTGGGGCTTCGCACCCTCACCGTGATCGAGGACGCCATAAAGATACTCAAACGGGCAAGGGGTGTCGATGTGGACATCGATAATATTCCCTTCGATGACGAGAAGACCTACAGGATGCTCCAAAAGGGCGAGAGTATTGGAGTATTCCAGCTTGAGAGCTCGGGCATGCGTTCGCTTCTCAAGGACTTACAGCCATCTACCTTCGAGGACATCGTGAGCCTCCTTGCGCTTTATCGCCCGGGTCCTCTGGGGAGCGGGATGGTGAGTGACTTTGTTGATAGAAAACACGGGAGGAAGCCCATCAAATATCCCCATCCTTTACTGGAACCCATTTTGAAGGAGACCCACGGGATCATTGTCTATCAAGAGCAGGTCATGCGGATTGCCAGCGAGCTAGCCGGTTTTACCATGGCCGAAGCGGATATTTTAAGGGGGGCGATGAGCAAGAAGAAGCCCGAGGTTCTGGCGCAGCAAAGAGAAAAGTTTATAAAAGGTGCGGTAAATAATGGTTTGACAGCTTCAGTAGCGGAAGAAACCTTTAATTTAATGGCTTATTTCGCTGGTTACGGCTTCAACAAGTCACACAGCTGTGCCTATGCGGTTATTTCCTATCAGACCGCCTATCTGAAGGCAAATTGTCCCGTTGCGTTCATGGCCGCCTTGCTCACGAGCGTGATGCAGAACAAGGATAAGGTTGCTCAGTATGTCAGCGAGTGCAGACGTTTGGGGATTAAAGTTATGCCCCCAGATGTCAATGAGAGTTTCAGAAACTTCACGGTGGTGGGCGATTCCATAAGATTCGGCCTTTCTGCGGTGAGGAACATCGGGGACAGCGCCATCGAGGCCATCATCGACGCTCGTAAGAGCAAGGGTCCCTTCAAATCCCTGTATGGTTTTTGCGAGAGAGTGGATTTGAGTTTGGTGAACAAGAGGGCCTTGGAGAGCCTGATAAAAGGAGGAGCCTTCGACTTCTGTGGCCTTACTCGCAAGTATCTATTGGGTGTTTATCAACGGGCGATGGAGGCGGGGCTGCGTCGGCAGCGTGATATACAGGTGGGACAGTTTACCATTTTCGACCTCTCTGAAGAGAAGGGCATTTCTCAGGATGTTGCCCATGCTCCTCCGCGGGAGGAGATGGAGGAGTTTCCCAAAGAAGAACTCCTCGCTCATGAGAAAGAGATATTGGGTTTGTACGTCACCGATCACCCGCTCCTCGGTATGGAGAAGATCTTAAGATCGAGGGTGAGCACATCCATCGGTGAACTCGCGGAGCAGAGAGATGGAAACACGGTGGTCATTGGAGGAATTGAAACCAAAGTCAGCCGCATTACCACCAGGAAGGGTGACATGATGGTCTTCGTGACTCTTGAGGGTCTCGAGGGTTCAGTGGAGGTCATAGTCTTTCCCTCCACCTATCAGCGGTATCGTGAGCTGATCGCTGAAGATAGAGCGGTTTTGGTCAAGGGCCGGGTAGACATTAAGGAAGATAACATTAAGGTGATAGCTCAGGAGATTAAGGGTTTGAGCGCCGATGAGAGGGTTGAGCCCGCTCTCTACATCCAGTTATCCGCCGAGAATTTTAAAAGGGAACTCGTCGACCGCCTCAAGACGGTTTTGGGGACCTATCCTGGGGAATCACCGGTTTACATCCGAGTCAAGGATAAGGACAAGACGACCACCTTTCGTCTGGGTTCCCAATACAGAGTGGCGACCGAAAATGGCCTTTTTGCGGAGCTGAAAGAGCTACTCGGTCCAAGGGCTGCTCTCTTTCGGAGTTGACCCTCCGGGACGAAGTCCAGGGTCGTAGATTGGGCCAACCGATGCGGTGGCCTTGAGAGACGGGAAAGGGGTGGAGATGATATCCACTATCGAGCTAGGAGTCGATTTTGATGAGGAGGAAGTGAGGAAATTTCTTTCTCGACCTTCCCTGGAAGACGAGCGGGCCATGAAGGTTGTTCGGGATATTGTGGTTGACGTGCGCCGCAGGGGCGACGAAGCTCTTTTCCAATATACTAGGAAGTTTGACGGCGTGGATCTCAAGGGGAATATAGCGGTAAAGCCAGAGGAGATCGAAAAAGCCTACACTCTTGTGGACGGGAGCTTCATTCAGGCCATTCGGTTGTCCACGGATAGAATCAGATCTTTTCATGAAAGGCAGAGAACGGACTCCTGGTTTTTCACTGAAAAAGATGGCGTTCTATTGGGTCAGCTCGTTCGTCCTATCGCCCGAGTGGGCATTTATGTGCCCGGGGGTCTGGCCTCCTATCCCTCCACCGTCCTGATGAATGCAATTCCAGCTAGAGTGGCCGGCGTGGAGGAGGTGGCTATGTGTGTTCCACCAAACTCTGAAGGGGGAATCAATCCAGGCATCCTCGTGGCGGCAAGAGAGGCGGGCGTTGAGGAGATTTACAAAGTAGGGGGAGCTCAGGCCGTTGCTGCTCTGGCCTATGGGACTGAGAGCATAAAGAAGGTGGATAAGATAACTGGTCCGGGCAATATCTACGTGACTTTAGCTAAAAAGTTGGTTGTGGGTCAAGTGGGCATAGATATGCTGGCCGGTCCCAGCGAGGTTGTTGTCCTAGCTGATGAGGAGGCGGATGCCTCTTTCATCGCCGTGGACATGCTGGCTCAAGCGGAACATGCTCCCGACGCAATGGCAGTTTTGGTAACTACCTCAGCCAAGGTTGCCGAGGAGGTAAAATCCCTTTTAAGTAGGCAGCTGAGCGAGGTCAAACGCTGGGAAGTAGCGAAGGAATCCCTCGAGAACAACGGGAGAATTTTCCTTCTGCCGTCCATGAAGGCCGCTCTCAGATTGGTCAACCTGATCGCTCCCGAGCACCTGGAGCTGATGGTGAAAAAACCCTTGGCGATGCTGGAGGAGGTTGAAAACGCCGGGGCGGTCTTTTTGGGTTCTTACAGTCCAGAGGCGGTGGGTGACTATATCGCCGGACCGAGCCATATCCTGCCTACGAGTGGAACCGCTCGTTTTTATTCTCCCTTGGGGGTGGACGATTTCATTAAGAGGTCCAGTGTCCTCTTTTACAACGAGGCCGGGCTGAAGAAGGTTGCAGAGGCGGTGCGAATCATCGCCGGCGTGGAGGGACTGGAGGCTCACGCCAAGTCGTTGGAGAAAAGGCTAAAAGGCGGGCGCGACCGGCCAAGTGAGAATAAATCTTGAGTGGGAGTTTTTGTGAAGGGAAAGTTCGAAGGATATAGAGAGATTGAGCCCAACCTTTTGGTAAAAGAGACGAGCTTAGATCTTCTGGGCGAGATCGACAGCCTGGTTCTGGACATCGATGGCGTGGTTATCGACGTTTCTCAATCCTTCAGGGTGGCCATGAGCAAGACCGTCCAGTACTACTTCTCCAAGGTTTTGGGCTGGCCGGGAGAGACCACACTCATCACTCCAGAGGAAACCCAGGCTTTCAAGCTAGCGGGGGGTTTCAACAACGATTGGGAGCTCACTTATGCGATCGTCCTTTTTTACCTTGGTAAAGCAGAAAAGCTCTTCGCCACCTATCTGGATTATCTTCGTGGGAGAGGCCAAAAGATAGAGGATTTCACCGCCAGGGTTGCCCAGGATGGAGGGGGCCTGGAAGTTGCGGAGCAGTTGGCCCTCGGGTCTCTGAATGTGGCGCAGAGACGAAATGTCGTCGAACTCTGGCGGAAAGATGAAATCAAGCAAATTTTCCAGGAGTACTATGCGGGGATAGACTACTGCGAGCGACTTTACGGCTTCAAACCCACCCATATCAAAGAGAAGGGTCTTTTGAATGCGGAGAGAATCCTTCTGGATAAGAGTTTGCTGACTCCCTTTTTGCCTAGAGTCGCCATAGTGACGGGCAGGACCAAAAAAGAGGCGCAAGTGGCTCTGGAAAAAGCCGGGCTTGTGGATGTCATTTCCCCTGAACTGGTGTTATCGGATGATGGGGGGCTGAGAAAACCTGACCCAGGAATGTTGCTTGATGTGGGATCGAGGATGAAAACAAAGGTGGGTATCTATATAGGGGATACGCCAGATGATCTGCGGACGGTGAGAAATTTCGAGGGCCTTCAAGCGGAGACGATATTTCTCTCGGGGGTTGTTCTCAGAAAAGCGGAGGAGTCCCAAATATACATAAAGGAGAATGCGGACGTTTTGTCTAAAAATGTAAACGACATTCTTTCTGTTATCCTGGATAAGAGGGGGAGGAGATGACCAAGAGGGAAAGCGCCATTAAGAGGAAGACGGAGGAGACCGAGGTAGAGGTGTCTTTAAATCTCGATGGTAAAGGAGAAACCCAGATCAATACGGGTGTCCCCTTCTTCGATCACATGCTAGATTTGTTCGGCAAACATGGCCTCTTTGATTTGACGGTCAGAGCCAAGGGGGATCTGGGGGTCGATGCCCATCACACCGTCGAGGATGTTGGAATCTGTCTGGGACAGGCCTTCAGACAGAGCTTGGGCGATAAAAAGGGAATAGTGAGATTTGGGTTTAGCATAGTTCCCATGGACGAGGCGCTCGCTCTCGTTTCCTTGGATATCAGCGGTCGACCACACTTGATCTACGACGTTGAGCTCCCCATAGAGCTCATCGGCAGTTTTGATACCTCCTTGGCCCACGAATTCCTGCACGCTCTCGTCAATCACTCCGCTGTCACGCTGCATATCAAGCTGCTATCGGGCAAGAATGCCCATCATATAATTGAGGCCATCTTCAAAGCCCTGGCTAAGGCGATGAGCATGGCGGTTTCCTTGGAACCGAGGAGAGCGGGGGAGGTGCCATCGACCAAGGGAGAGATTTAGTAGCGACGTGGTGGCATAAAAACATGGTTACGTGGAAACGAAAACAACCATGCAACTACGTTACTAAGGAACTAAGAACCCAGAAATGATTGCGATAGTAGATTACGGCGTCGGCAATTTAAGAAGCGTACAAAAGGGCTTTGAGAGAGTTGGTTTCGAGGCCATTGTCACAGCCGAAACAGATGTTTTAAGGAGGGTGGACGGTATCGTGCTTCCAGGTGTGGGAGCCTTCAGGGATGCAGTAAGTTCTCTGGCCAAATCGGGTCTTGGTGAGGAACTAGCGAGAAATATCTCGAAGGGCAAGCCCTTTCTCGGAATCTGCCTCGGGCTTCATTTGCTGTTTTCCGAGAGCGAGGAGCACGGAATCACCAGGGGGCTCGACATCATCCCCGGTAGGGTTGCGGGCTTGCCTTCCGGGGTCAAGGTCCCTCATATGGGCTGGAATCAGGTTTACAAAAGGAGAGAGACACCAATCTTTAAAGGGATAGCTGATGGTTCCAACTTTTACTTCGTACACTCTTATTATGCCCAACCTGATGACGAGGCAGTTGTGGCTACCACCACGGAGTATGGGCTGGAGTTCACATCGAGTGTTTGTTGCGATAATCTTTTTGGTGTTCAGTTCCATCCCGAGAAGAGCGGGGAAGTTGGCTTGAAAATATTGAAAAACTTTGGTGAATTGTGTGACTGAGGAGGGGATGAGAGTGGTGATCTATCCTGCCGTTGACATCATGGACGGGAAGTGCGTTCGGCTTTATCAGGGTAGGCCGGAGGCGATCAAGGTCTATTCCGACGATCCAGCGGAGATGGCCAAGAAGTGGGAGAGCGAAGGGGCGGACTTTCTCCACGTGGTCGATCTCAACGGAGCGGTTGCCGGTTCACCTCAGAATCTACCCGCTGTTGAGAGGATAGTCAAAAGTGTGGGCATACCCATCCAACTGGGTGGAGGGATACGCGATGTGGTCACCCTGGAAAAGGTATTCGATATAGGGGTTGAACGGGCAGTTCTTGGGACCACGATCATCACCTCTCCCGAATTTGTGGCCGAGGCCTGTATGAGGCACGGTCCTGGCATAGTGGCGGCCATCGACGCCCGCGGTGGAAAGGTGGCCATAAGCGGCTGGAAAGAGGGAACAGGCTACAGTGCCTCCGATGTGATTAAGGAACTGGAGTTGCTGGGCATCTCGCGTTTTATGTACACCGATATCCTGTCCGATGGGACCCGGCGGGGGGTAAACATCGAGGCCGTTAGAGCTCTGGTTAAGGAGGTAGACATTCCGCTGATCGTCTCCGGTGGTGTTTCCAGTCTGAATGACATCCGGAATTTAAGAAAGCTGCAGCCTATGGGGGTGGAGGGCGTGATCATCGGCACCGCTCTATATGAGGGGTCCTTCACGCTGAAAGAAGCTATAGAAGCAGCTGGTGGAAAAGGTTGTTGACTAAGCGCGTGATACCCTGTCTCGATGTCCGCGAGGGCAGGGTTGTCAAGGGAATTAAGTTTGTTAACTTGAGGGATGCCGGGGATCCGGTGGAGCTGGCGGCCGCCTATGATAAGGCCGGTGCGGATGAGCTTGTCTTTCTGGACATCACGGCTTCCTACGAGAAGAGGGGAACTATGGTCGAGGTTGCCAGCCGAACGGCCGAGCAGGTTTTTATCCCCTACACTGTGGGCGGGGGCATCCGCTCGCTCGAGGACATCCGGAAGCTCCTTTCGGCCGGGGCGGACAAGGTTTCCTTAAATACGGCCGCCGTGCAAAATCCCGACCTGGTCAGGGAGGCCTCCCGGAGGTACGGGTGTCAGTGTATCGTCGTGGCGATCGATGCGAAAAGAATTGCAGATAGCAGATGCCTGCCCGCCAGTGCCTGCCCCCCAGTGCCAGGCGTTGGCAGGCGGGCTAGGTGTTGGCAGGCGGGGCAGATAGCAGATAGTTCAAAAAGCGAGATGGGTAAGCCATCGGCCATCGGCCATAAGCCATCAGCCAAATGGGAGGTTTATATCAATGGGGGTCGCACACCAACTGGCCTGGATGCCGTGGAGTGGGCAAAGAAAGTGGCTGATCTGGGAGCGGGCGAGATTTTGCTCACCAGTATGGACAGGGATGGAACGAAGGATGGCTATGACATCGAGCTGACGAGGGCGATCACCGCTGCCGTCAACATCCCCGTTATTGCCTCCGGTGGTGCAGGCAAACTTGAACACTTTCTGGAGGTGATCGTGGAAGCCGATGCTGATGCTGTTCTGGCGGCGTCTCTCTTCCACTACGGTGAGCTGACCATCAAACAGCTCAAGGAATACCTCCGGGATAACGGAGTCCCCGTAAGGCTTTAGGAGAAAAAGGGAGGTTGAAAGTATGATTCGAACCATCATCACCCTTGTTATAATCTTTGTTGTTGGTCTTGTGATAATGATCGGGGCAAGGGTCCTTTTTATGAGTTCGATGCACAAATCCGCCGAGAAGAAAGAGAAAGAAGGGAAGGAGAAAAAAGAGTAGATTATGGACGTAGATGAGCTTAAGTTTAGCAAGGATGGTTTGATTCCCGCGATTGTCCAGGATCACAAAAATGGCGATGTTTTGATGCTTGCCTATATGAACCGAGAGTCCTTGAGGAAGACCTTGGAAAGCGGTGAGACCTGGTTCTGGAGCCGCTCTCGTCAGGAGTTATGGCATAAAGGGGAAACTTCGGGAAATGTCCAGAAAGTAAAGGAAATTCGCTACGATTGTGATGCCGACGCTCTGCTAGTTTTGGTGGAGCAGATCGGAGTCGCCTGCCACACCGGCGAGCGCTCTTGTTTTTATAGAACTTTAGAAGGGTTAAAAACCATCAAGAAAAGAGAAAATGCTACCGACTCCTAACTCCTCACTCCCGACTATTCTTGAAGAACTTTACCAGCTTATCCTTGATCGAAAAGAGAAAATGCCAGAAGGCTCATATACGGCGGAGCTCTTCAAGGAAGGTCTCGATACGATACTCGCTAAAGTAAAGGAAGAATCCGATGAAATTTTGGATGCTGCCAAGAATAAAAATGCCCCCGATGTAACCCACGAAACAGCCGACCTCCTCTACCACCTCTTAGTTCTTCTCGCTCATAAAAACATTCCACTTGAGGACATCGCCAAAGAGCTCCAGAAAAGAAGAAAATAACACATCTTTGCAGAAGTAGTTGTGGCTCCCAAATCGGAACTTTTTAAACATTAGAAATTTCACTTGAGGTGAAAAAATGGAGAATAAAAAACAATTAACACCAAAAGAAACTTCAGAACCAGAATCTTACTACTTCGAGTTGCAAGCTTCTTGGGGTCTGACCAAACACATGGGCGGCTTGAATGCTACCAGGGAGCTGATTGGGTTATGCCATATCGACAGAGATTCATATGTTTTGGATGTCGGTTGTGGTGTTGGAATAACTGCTTGCTACCTGGCCAAGGAGTATGGTTGCAAAGTAGTTGGCGTAGATCTTTCTGAAATGATGGTCAAGAGATCAAGAGAAAGAGCCAAAAGAAAAAATGTTGAGGAGAGGGTTGAATTTAAGATAGGGGACGCCCAAGACCTTCCCTTCAGGGACGGAGTTTTCGATGCGGTCATTTGCGAATCTGTGGTCGCATTTCCAAAGGATAAACAGAAGGTGATAAGCGAGTATGCGCGAGTGACCAAACCAGGAGGTATGTGGGGATGAATGAGGTGACTTGGGTGGAGACCCCGCCGCCAGAATTAGTTGAATACCTGTCCCGCGCTTTGGGCCAGGCGGCATTCTTAACTCCAGATGGTTGGAGAGATTTGTTGGAGGGAGCGGGACTTACAGACATGGTGGCCAGAGCCTACAGAACCACTGCTTGGCGTCAGTGGGCTAATGAAGTTAAACAAATGAATCCTAGAGATTACTTGGGGGCATGGGGTAAATTTTTGCCCCTCATGTTTAGAGACTCAGCTGTCAGAAAGTGGATGAAAGAAATAAGCGTTCCCCCTAGAAGCGTTTTTAGGATTTTTAAATACTTTGGATACGGAGTATACGTTGGCAGGAAATAAAAGAGGCAACGAGCAAGCATTTTGTCTAACAAAGCATATCTGGCCTCGTCTTGCTCACCCAAATGCTATGCAAGCATCTGAGATGTTGTATGCTATGCTGTGTGGATTTACTTGTTACTTAGGGGGACAATATGATGGGTAAATCTCTAACAATTACACAGTTGGTTTTACCTTTGGCCTTAATCGTAGGCGGGTTTCTCGTCGGGGTAATTTTTGAAAAAAATCATCCTCGCGCAACTTAAGAAAATAGTCGCCAGGACGAAATGGGAATCCGATGAAGTTGTCATTGTGGCCCTGCGCGGCATGCCCATCCTTTGGTTTGTCATTGCGGGTATTTATGGGGCAATCCTTAGTGTCCCAATGAGCCCAAGCCTTTTAACTCCCCTTCAGAAGATTTTGCTGGTCGTTGTCATCCTTTCAGTAACATTGGTTTTAGCGAAAGTTGCAACCGGTTTCATTAATCTATACGCTAGGAGAGCAGAAGGAGTTTTGCCTTCAACATCAATATTCGCAAACCTGGCAAAACTTCTGGTCTTTGTTATAGGCATACTGATCATACTTCAGTCCTTGGGCATTTCTATCACGCCCATACTTACTGCATTGGGAGTTGGCGGTCTTGCTGTTGCTCTGGCTCTTCAGGATACACTCTCTAATCTGTTTTCTGGACTTCACATCCTTGCTTCAAGACAGGTAAAACCAGGCGACTATGTAAAACTTGATACGGGTGAGGAAGGTTACGTTACGGATATAACCTGGCGAAATACCACCATCACGGCGCTCCCAAACAATAGGATAATTGTTCCAAATTCTAAGCTAGCATCGGCTGTGATTACAAACTATCATCCCCCGGCGAAAGAGATGGGGCTACTTGTTCAGGTTGGTGTAAGCTATGGTAGCGATCTAGCAAAAGTTGAAAAGGTAACCATTGAGGTAGCAAAGGAGGTAATGAGAGAAGTTCAGGGAGGTGTTCCTGAGTTTGAGCCGTTTATCCGTTACCACACCTTTGCCGATTCCAGTATTAATTTTACCATGATATTGCGTGCTAGGGAGTTCGTTGACCAGTATCTTGTCAAACATGAATTTATAAAAAGATTGCACGAGCGCTATAAAGATGAAGGAGTTGAAATTCCGTTCCCCATCAGAACGGTTTATATGAGAAAGGGAGAAACATAGATACAGGTTAATACAACACAAAAGCTCTGACCTTGCCCAAATTTGCCTTACAAAGTCTTCTTTTTGCTGGATGCTGAGCGGGGGCAGAAAGAGGAGAACGAATGAACATTTCTGTAATCATACCAACCTTGAATGAGGAAAGCACCATTGCGAGCGTTGTTGAGACTGCCAAGAAGTTCCCAAAGGTCGATGAGGTTATAGTTGTCGATGATCATTCGGTTGACGATACGGTCTTGAGAGCGAAATTGGCGGGGGCAAGCGTTCTCACCAGCACAAAGGTGGGCAAGGGTGCATCCATGCGCGAAGGACTTCTCGTTTCAAAGAACGAGATCGCAGTTTTTCTCGACGGAGATATAGGCGATTATGAGCCAGACGTTGTGGAGAAGCTAGTTCACCCTCTCCTTAACAATGAGGCAGATTTCGTTAAGAGCACGTTCGAGCGAGTGGCCGGGAGGGTCACCGAACTTGTGGCGAAGCCGCTTCTGAGTTTGCTTTTTCCGGAGGTATTGCGGTTCCCTCAGCCCTTAAGCGGTGTAATTGCGGGCAAGCGAGAGTTCCTGGGAAAGACAAAATTTGAAGATGACCATGGTGTTGATGTGGGCATCTTGCTTGATATGATTCAACTTGGTGCGCGGATTACTGAGGTCAATATCGGCAAGATAACTCATAAAATGAAACAATGGCAACAACTCGGTCCAATGTCCCGCGAGGTCGCGAGGGTAATTTTGAAAAGAGCCCAGCTTCGCCCCGCTTTTACTCTCGATACACTTGAAACCATCAGTATCGTGCGTGACCAAATGGAGTCTGCAGTCAAAGAAAGTCTTCGAGATCTAAAAAAGATGGTCATCCTCGATTTAGATAACACCCTCTTTATGGGGCGCTTTATTGATAAGGTAGCTGAGAAACACAATTTTCAAAAGGAGCTCGTCGAGATTGTGACCACGAATCAAGAATCATTTCTCATCACGAAACTCATTGCGCGGCTTCTAAGGGGTTTGAATATTTCACACCTTCTTTCCGAGGCGGAAGAGATTCCGATGGTTTCCGATGCGGCCGAAACAATTGCCGAGTTGAAGAAGCGAGGCTACATCATAGGTATTATTAGCGACGGCTACAAATTTGTTGCTCAGCATGTTGCCAACAAAACGGGGGTTGATTTTGTGATTGCCAACGAATTGGACTTTGCAAACGGCGTTGCAACGGGGGAGGTTAAAGTTCCTTCATGCTTTGCCAAAAGAAGAAAAAGCCGATGCAACCCCAATTTCTGCAAAAGTAATGCGATGCTGTATGTTGCCAAAAAATATAATGTTCCTCTGGAAAGCATTATTGCTGTTGGTGACAGCGAATATGATATTTGCATGGTGAAGTACGCCGGTATCGGCGTTGCATTTTGTTCCGACAATAAGGTCTTAAATATGGTTGCCGATAGAACGATTGAAACGCGAAGTTTCAAACCAATACTCGATTTTGCACCATGATAGGCGCCTTTGCCTAACATCCATTGCCGTGCCTACCGGCAGGCAGGAGAGTGGTCTTTTCAATCACATAAAACGAGGTGGATAGAACTAGAACTAGAGGGTCACCCATTGCGCGAAGAGGGGTGGAAGGGGTGAGCAATAAATCTAAGTCAGGCACACCTTGGCGAGAAAAATTGGAAAAGAAGCAGGAGCCTAGAGTGGTTGATGTCCCACCAAAGATGGTAAAAAGATTTGGAACTGGGAAGATACTTATTCCTACTCCGCTTCTTGTCGATGCCTTAATATGCAAGATACAAAAAGGGAAGCTCGTCACCGTGAATCAGATTAGAGAGCATCTGGCAAAAGATTTTCACGTCAATTCAACTTGTCCTCTGACGACTGGAATTTTTATCCGAATTGTTGCTGAAACGGCAGAAGAAGATTTACGAGCAGGAAAGAAACAGATAACGCCCTATTGGCGGGTGCTTAAGGCGAACGGTGGCTTAAATAAAAAATTTCCTGGGGGCGCGGAGGCGCAAGCGGCATATTTAAAGGAAGAGGGATATAGCATCCTAGCAGGCAAGGGCAAAAAGCCACCTAAGGTAAAAGAGTTCGAAAAATATTTGCAGAAACTGTGATTGGAACTTCGCGAACACGCGGTATGTCAAGTGGGGGGATGGACGTAAGTATCAGGCGACCATTCTCGGGCCATTTTTCTGAGGGATTCAAAGTATTTGTGGAGTGTTTTTCCTATCTCCGCGGCGACCTCCAGATCTCCAGAGAAGTCTATCCTGCCGTCCAGGAATGCCCGAGCCCAGGCCGTTTGAGATGAGGGGATTAGTTTTCGAAAGTCCGAGGCCTCCATCGTGATCGTGCAATCCGTCGACCCTGTCGCCCCGCTGGCTACCTTTATGCCTTCGTCGAACTCGATCGCCCAGGTTCCTCCTCCTTCACCCGTCAGGTTGAGCTGCAAAGTGCCTTTGGGGCACTGTTCGAACTCCGGTTTTCCATGAAGGAATTGAGGAATTTTGTTCTCCAGAAGCTCTCTAATGGGTAGGTTTTCCATTGCTTCCTCCTCTTGGATTAAAGACAGTATCCCTTTCTGGTTAGGGGGAGTTGTTTTCGACTTCCTTCAAGAATCTTTCTTGCCAGGGTGTGGTAGCAGTACACGTTGTTGTCTTTGAAGGCCTGGACGCATCCCATCAGGAACAGCAATTGGGCTCGCAGTTTGAGCGGCTCCACGATTTTCTTCTCTTCAATTTCCTTCCTTTTTTTCTGGAGATTATTCAGCCAGCACCTCAAGGTTAAGGTGTAGTGGTCGGTTATGTTTTCGACGTCGATTATCTCGAAGTTGTTTTCCTCCATCGTCCTCAGTATCTCGTTTAAGGTGATCATTTGTCCCACGGGAAAGATGTGCTCCCTCAGAAACTGCATCGATTCGCTGAATTTGCCCGCGAGTTGCTCTTTTCGATTTTTCCAGGGTATGGACATGCTGTGTACTAGCATCAGTCCGTCGTCTTTGAGGATGTTAAAGCAGCTTGCGAACATCCTTTCCAGATCCGAAATGTGTTCAATGGCCCCGATGGTGACGATCTTGTTGAACTCCCGGGGCTTAAAGTTCATCTCATGGGCGTGCATCACGCGAGCTTTAATTAAATGGGAAATCCCTTTTTGCGAGGCCTTGCCCTCGATGTAGTCGATCTGGGCGGGGCTCAAGGTGATGCCGGTCACATGACATCCGTAATTTTCGGCTGCGAAGAAGATGAAGTTTCCCCAACCGCAGCCTATATCCAAGACGTGATCATCTTTTGATACACTTAATTTCTTGCATATCAGCGAGAGCTTATTTTTGGCCGCTTTTTCCAGGGGGTCATCTGTATTTTGGAAATAGCAGCAGGAGTAGTTCAGGTCGGGGTCCAGGAAGTAGTGGAAGAACTCGGGTGGAAGATCGTAGTGAAACTGAATACCTTTCTTATCCAATTCTATCTGATCGTCCATTTTGACCGTCTCCTCAACGGTATCCGATGGACGGCCCATTTAACAATTAATATACGCCAAGTGGGCGGGGTAGGCAAATCTTTTACAATGGTACCATGTCTGCATTCTG
Organism: Actinomycetota bacterium; assembly: GCA_030019215.1. Classification (GTDB taxonomy): domain Bacteria; phylum Actinomycetota; class Aquicultoria; order Subteraquimicrobiales; family UBA9087; genus UBA9087. Next base: position 14,382 of record JASEEZ010000008.1, on the reverse strand, counting down.
ACCGAGTTTGGAAAGGCCAGGTGTTGACTTGTTGACTCTTGCTGTGTTAATATTTTTAAACAATTTAGAGGCTGTCCATGACGGGAGCTAGTAAGCTTGATTACTGGCTATAGAGAGCGGGGCCAAGGCTGGAAGCCCTGCGCCAAGTGCTAGCTGAATGGAACCCCGAGACGCGAGGCGAAAACCTGCTGGTAGCGGGGGAGTAGCCAGGCCGGAGTCCCGCCGTTATAAGGGAGCAGATATCGTCCACGTGGACTGTATCCGACAGAGAGCCCCCCGATGTCCATCGGGGGGAAGCAGGGTGGCACCGCGGAAGTCCTCCGCCCCTTTCGGGCGGAGGACTTTTTATTTTATCAATGGGTGGTGAGGTTAGGTGCACAGTCCCAGTCGTCAGGAGTTCAAGAGATTGGCGAGGACCCACAACTTAATACCAGTTTACCGCGACATCATTGCCGATGTTGATACACCCGTCTCGGCCTTTCAGAAACTCGGCGACAGCGAAAATGCTTTTCTTCTGGAAAGCGCAGAGGGCGGTAAGCGCTTCGGTCGTTACTCCTTTCTGGGAAATGAGCCTTATCTCGTGGTCACCTGCCGCGATGGTAGGGTTACGGTAAGGAACGGTGATGTTGAAAATACTGAGGAGGTCTCCAATCCACTCGATATTATCAAACGGATTCTCTCTCAATACCGCCCGGCTAGCTTGCCGGATTTCCCTCCGTTTTGCGGTGGGGCGGTGGGCTATCTGGGTTACGATGTCGTGAGGTATTTCGAGAAAATCCCCAAAACCGCCCGAGATGAGCTGGATCTCCCAGAGATGGTCTTTATTTTCACTGATACCCTTCTCATCTTCGATCACCTCAGGCATAAAATCAGGGTTGTTGCCAATGCTCATATCGACGATGAGACGGGCGGGATGGATGAAGCTTATGATCAGGTCATTTCGAAGGTAGAGGAACTAGTGGGGAGGCTCCGCCAGCCGACTTCTCAAGAGAGGGGGCACGATTGCGAGTGCGACGATGAAATTGTGTCTAATGTTTCCAGAGATGATTTTTTGGGTATGGTTGAGCGGGCGAGGGAGTACATCATAGCGGGGGACGTCCTTCAAGTTGTGCTCTCCCAGCGTTTCTCCCGGGATATTGAAGTTCCCCCATTCGATATCTATCGGGCGCTTCGTATGATCAACCCCTCTCCCTATATGTATTACTTGAAATACAGGGATTTGGAGTTGATCGGCTCTTCGCCTGAGCCGTTGGTCAAGGTGCAGGGGAAGAGCGTTCTCACCTGTCCCATTGCTGGAACTAGGCCTCGCGGTTCGACCGCGGAAAGCGATGCAAGATTTGAGAAGGGTCTGCTGAGCGACGAGAAGGAGAAGGCCGAGCATATAATGCTTGTCGATCTGGGCCGAAACGATCTGGGTAGGGTTTGCCGATCGGGAACGGTGAGAGTTAGTAGGCTGATGGACGTGGAGAAGTACTCCCACGTGATGCACATGGTATCCACCGTTGAGGGCGAGCTGGCAGATGGAAAAACGGCCTTTGATGCACTGCAGGCCGTTTTCCCAGCGGGAACGGTTTCGGGTGCTCCCAAGATAAGGGCGATGGAGATAATTGATGAGCTCGAGCCGACTCTTAGAGGACCCTATGCTGGAGCGGTTGGTTATTTTAGCTATTCGGGTAATCTTGACTCCTGCATAACGATTCGGACGATAGTCGTGCACAAAAACAGGGCTTATGTGCAGGCGGGGGCGGGCATTGTTTACGATTCGGTACCTAGAAAAGAGTTCCATGAGACTGCGAACAAGGCTCAGGCGCTCCTCGGGGCGATCAGGGTGGCGGAGGAGGGACTCATTTAGTCGTGAGTGGGGAGTCGGGAGTTAATGAAAAATGAAAAGTGAAGAATGAAAAATATCTTTTGGGATTCAAGGACGTAAAGTCCCGCGGCGTAAAGCCACGTGGTGGCCACCCCACTTTACGTGGGGACAACGTCCCTATACGGGATTCCAGGGGTCAAGGGGTCGAGTGAAAATCTTTAAAAATCCAACACTTGATTCCAAGTTTCCTAGTTTTCATCCGACTCCTGACTCCTGACTATTGACTCTTGACTGGTTTTTGGAGGTTGCAGATGATTTTGATGATTGACAACTATGACTCATTCACCTATAACTTGGTGCAATACCTGGGGGAACTGGGAGCGAGTCTCGAGGTTTTCAGGAACGATAAGATAACCATCCAGGAGATCGAAGGGTTCAATCCAGCGCACATTGTGATCTCTCCTGGCCCCTGTACCCCCAATGAGGCGGGCATTTCTATGGAGGTGATCCGGCGTTTCGCGGAAAGGATACCGATTCTGGGTGTATGTTTGGGCCATCAAGCTATAGCTCAGGTTTTTGGGGGAAGGATTGTTCGGGCACCTATTCCGGTTCATGGAAAGACCGCCCTTATTCACCACGATGGTGAAACCATCTTTTCGGGTGTGGAGAACCCCTTTGTTGCAACACGATACCACTCGTTGATAGCCGAAAGGGAGACCCTGCCCGATTGTTTCAAGATTTCGGCTGAGACGAAAGATGGAATCATCATGGGCATCAGGCACAAGGAGCTGGTGGTCGAGGGGGTTCAGTTTCACCCCGAGTCCATACTTACAACTGAGGGAAAGAAGATATTAAGCAACTTTTTAAAGTTGACAGTTGGAATGAGGAGTCAATAAAAAATGAAAAATGGGTAGCGTTATAGTTAACTGAGTCTATTAATTGCATCTTGAAAACTCCAACCAGTCAGTTTTGGACGTATCTACTTTAGCAAGCTGAAGAGGTGCTCTGCCATTATTTTCTTGGATTCTGCTATCGGTAAAAGGCTTAAATCTGTAGCAGAGAGCCCAGAGTTTTAGATGGTTATAGGCACTTTCTCTGCTTTGGTAGCCATCTGCTAGTTTTAGTTTTCTGTTTAGCTGTTTGATGACGTTTTCAGTTACATTGTTATCTCTTGGGAGATGTTCATGGTGAAAATGGCTGGTCAAGAGCTCATAATGTTCGATAATGGATTTTATGATTGCCTTCTGGTAACCAACCCTAAAGGTGTCCTCAACTGTGTTAAAAAGTTGGTAGAGCTTGTTAGACTCCCTCAAGGACTTTGCAAAGAGGATGTCTTTGATGATCCCTCTCAAGAAGGTGTTCTGGCGATGATATTCGCTTTTCTTAGATTTCGGCAATATCATGTCTACATATCGGCAGAAATGAATTACACAAATCTGATGAGGAGTGTTGGGAAAAATGCTAGCAACAAGTTTTACCAGTACCTTTCCCTTTCCTAGGTCACTTACTAGACTAGTTAGAGGGTATTTGATTATGTCTCTGATTTCTATCAGGAAATTCTCGAAATCCTCTTCACTTTCTGCTTTTACTATTTGGAGATGGACAAGGTCTTTTGTCAGTCGGTCCACTGCTACCAGAACGACATCTTTTCTTCCTGATATGCTGACCGGTTTTCCATCTATACCCAAGATACCAGACCAGGAAGGGTTTAACTTCAAATCAGTCTCGATAGGATCTTTGCAGAGTTTTCCTGCTTCACTTACCCAGTTTAAGACCATGCTGCGAGACACTTCCATCCTTTTGGCGATGGCCCGAAGCGATGTGTTGTCTTCAACATATCTTTTGACTGTCTCATTTTTAAACTCTCTGGTGTACCGAGAGCGCTTGTTCCTCCTCAAGTTAAAATATCTCTTGCAATCTTTACAAAAATATCTCTGCGTCTTTTCCTTGCGCTGTCCAGATAAAGACTTGGAAATCCTCATTATGAACCCCATCTTCTTCGTTCTCAGACTGAAGCAATTGGGACAGCGTTTTTTTTGCCATCATAACCCCTTTACAAGTTTTAACTTTCATAATGTTCAGATTATACGTTGTTTACAGGACTTTAAGTTCAAAATAAACTCACTTAATTTGACGCTGTCGAAAAATGAAAAGTGTAAAACTACAATGTAAAATTAAAAATGTTTTTGAATCTTAAACCATTCTTCATTTTTCATTCTTAGTTCTTAATTTTGCTGACTACCAACTCCCGACTAATGACTAACAGACTCCCGACTTGGGAAGGAGGTAAAGATGATAGTGGAAGCAATCAAGAAGTTAGTGGAGCATAAAGATTTGACTCGCGAGGAAGCCAGGGTGGTGATGGAGGAGATAATGAGCGGGCAGGCTCACGATGCTCAGATCGGCTCCTTTCTGACCGCACTTCGGATGAAGGGCGAAACGGTCGAGGAGATATCGGGTTTCGCGGAGATCATGCGCGCTCATGCTACACGTATCAGTCCTAAGGCGTTGGAGCTCGTGGACACCTGCGGAACGGGAGGCGATGCCCCCAATACCTTTAATATATCCACGGTTGCGGCCTTTGTGGCCAGTGGGGCGGGAGCGCACATCGCTAAGCATGGGAATAGGTCGGTCTCCAGTCATTGTGGAAGCGCCGATGTCCTGGAAGCTTTGGGTGTGAAAATAGAGATGCCACCTCGAGCAATCGAGAGGTGTATCGATGAAGTTGGTATAGGGTTTTTGTTTGCGCCCCTTCTTCACAAAGCCATGAAGCACGTCATGCCCAGTCGCAAGGCCATGGGCATAAGAACGGTCTTCAACATTTTGGGCCCCCTCACCAATCCCGCCCGTGCTTCGGCACAGATTTTGGGAGTCTATGACCAGTCATTGACCGAGGTGATGGCGGATGTCCTCGGGAACCTAGGGGTTAGGCATGCATTGGTCGTTCATGGGGCTGATGGGATGGACGAGATATCCAATACCGGTCCGAGCAAAATTTCCGAACTGAAGGATGGTGAGGTGAGAACCTACACTGTGACTCCCGAACAATTTGGCTTTCCCAAGGCGAGGATCGATGACCTTGAAGGGGGAACCGTTGAGGATAATGCCCGCATCGCAAGGGAGATTTTATCTGGAAGGGATGGACCGAGGAGAGACATTGTGCTCTTGAACGCGGCAGCGGCGTTGCTGGCGGCGGGTAAAGCCAGCGATTTTGTTAGGGGGTTAGAGCTTGCGGCGGATTCTATAGACAGTGGAGCCGCTTTGGAAAAACTCGATAGTTTGGTAAGACTCAGTCAGAAACTGTAGGCGGTGGGAAGTGAGTGAAGGATGTCCGAAGCGATTTTAAAAGAGATAGTTGCAAATAAGAGGGAGGAGCTGGAGAGGCAGAGGAAGATCACTCCCTTGGAAGAGCTCGCTGAAAGAGCTCTCAGTTTGCCTCCAACCAGGGATTTCAAAACCGCTCTCTCGGGACCGGGTCTGAGTCTCATCGCCGAAGTAAAAAAGGCCTCGCCATCGGTGGGGGTTATCAGGAAGGATTTCGATCCGGTGGAGATTGCGAAGATGTATGAGGAAAGTGGTGCAGCGGCCATCTCTGTTCTCACCGAGAGCAAGTATTTTCAAGGGAGCTTGGATGATCTTGGTCGGATCAAGATGGCGACCTCGGTTCCCGTGCTTCGGAAGGATTTTATCTTCGATGATTATCAGGTCTACGAGTCCAGAGTTCATGGAGCCGATGCAGTTTTGCTGATCGCGGCCATTCTCAATGCGAAGAAGATGTCGCGGCTGATCTCCTTGGCTCGAGAGTTAGAGTTGGGTGTTCTAATGGAGGTACACACCCAGGAGGAGTTGTTCAAGGTATCGAAGACGGATGCCGAAATCATCGGCATAAATAACAGGAATTTGGGAAATTTTGAGGTTGATATTTCGACGACGGCTCGGCTAAAAGCATTCATTTCCCCGGATAAAATTATAGTGAGCGAGAGCGGGATCAGCTCTTCCAACGAGGTTGATTTCTTGCGCAGTCTGGGAGTGGATGCCATACTGGTGGGTGAATTTCTGATGAAAGGTGATGATGTGAAGGAGAAAGTGAGGGAATTGCTCGAAAATAAGGGGAGCGAAGTATAGATTGAGAGAAAGGGAATGAGACTTATGGAGAAAACGAAAATTACGCTTAGCGAGAAGGAGATGCCCACGGCCTGGTACAATATTCAGCCGGATTTACCAGCTCCGCTTTTGCCACCACTTAATCCGGCGACGGGCCAGCCCATTGGGCCCCAGGATCTGGCGCCAATCTTCCCCATGGAGCTGATCAAACAGGAGGTGAGTCAGGAGCGCTGGATTGAGATACCCGATGATGTTCTGCGCGTCTATAAGCTCTGGAGACCAACGCCATTGCACAGAGCCCATCATCTGGAGAAAGCTCTTGGGACTCCCGCCAGAATCTACTATAAGAATGAGAGCGTGAGCCCCCCTGGTAGCCATAAGCCGAATACGGCTGTGGCCCAGGCTTACTACAACAAGCAGGAGGGGGCAAAGAGGATATGCACGGAGACCGGTGCTGGTCAGTGGGGGAGTGCTCTGGCCTTTGCCTGCAATCTTTTTGGTCTTGAGTGCACGGTTTACATGGTAAAAGTGAGCTATCAGCAGAAGCCTTACAGGAAGTCGTTGATGGGCATCTGGGGAGCGAAGGTTTATCCCTCGCCGACTGATTTGACCAATGCTGGTCGAAGCATACTTGAAAAAGATCCCGATTCATTGGGGAGCCTGGGAATTGCTATCTCCGAGGCCGTCGAGGATGCTGCCACCCACGATGATGCGAAATACTCTCTGGGCAGTGTTTTAAATCACGTCCTTCTTCACCAGACGGTTGTTGGTCTGGAGACCAAGAAGCAGCTGACGATGGCCGGGGAGAAAAAGCCCGATATTCTCGCGGGTTGCGTTGGTGGAGGAAGCAATTTTGCGGGGTTTTTCTTTCCCTTTGTTAAAGACAAGCTCGATGGACAGGAGATGGACATAATAGCTGTCGAGCCGACCGCTTGCCCTACTCTGACCAAGGGCGTTTATCGGTATGACTTCGGCGATACTGCTGAGATGACTCCCCTGATCAAGATGTATACGCTGGGACACACCTTTGTACCACCGGGTATTCATGCAGGGGGCTTAAGGTATCATGGGGATGCTCCGTTGCTCTGCCTCCTCGTGAACAAGGGGGTTGTGAGTGCCAAAGCTTACCATCAGAATCCGGTCTTTGAGGCAGCAGTGTTGTTTGCCAAGACCGAGGGCATTGTTCCCGCTCCGGAGACGGCTCATGCTGTGAAAGCTGGAATCGACGAGGCCTTGAGGTGCAAGAAGACGGGGGAAGAAAAGTGCATCGTCATAGCCTTCAGTGGACACGGTCATTTCGATCTGGTGGCTTACGATGACTATCTGGCCGGCGAGCTTGAGGATTACGAGTATCCAAAGGAAAAGATAGAGGAGGCTCTAGCTCATTTACCTGAAGTCTAATTAGTGGAGAGTAAGGAGTCGGCAGTTGGCAGATGGCAGATAGCTGATGGCTGATGGCAGATGGTAGATGGTTTATGCTATCGAGCGAACGCAGTGAGCGAGCCATATGCTATCGAGTGAGCAAAGCGAACGAGCCAGATGCTATCGAGTGAGCGAGCTAATAAATGGTTAAAGTCAAAATCTGTGGGATTACGAATATAGAGGACGCGCTTCTGGCGGTGAAATTGGGAGCGGATGCTTTGGGATTTGTCTTGGCGGATAGTCCGCGTAGGGCTGATCCAAAGATGGTTCGAGAGGGATCCCTGCTTCTTCCCCCCTTCATCAGCCGGGTGGGGGTTTTTGTCGACGAGGACGAGGCAGAGGTGAAGAAGCTTGCCTCTTTTTGTGGTTTGGATACTCTCCAATTCCACGGCGCGGAGTCGCCTTACTACTGTAAGGATTTTGAGCAGAAGGTGATCAAGGCCCTCCGCGTTGGTGACTTTTCTGATCTGAGAGCACTTTCCGAGTACCCCGCCGTAGGCGGGGTGGCTGCCTTTCTCCTGGATACTTTTGTGGAGGGTAAGCCGGGTGGCACAGGGGAGACTTTCGACTGGGCGATTGCCAAAGAGGCTAAAAAGTTTGGTAAGCCCATCATCCTTTCGGGCGGACTTGATCCTGACAATGTAGCTCAGGCAATTAGGGAGGTAAATCCCTATGCGGTGGATGTGAGCAGTGGGGTGGAGAGCGAGCTGGGGAAGAAAGATATGGAGAAAATGAAAGAGTTTATTAAGAGGGCAAAATCGGTGAGGAGTTAATTAAGAATTGAGAAGTAAGAAGTAAGAAGTAAGAAGTAAGAAGAAATTCAAAGCACTAAGCACCTGCCCGCCAATGCCTAACGGCATCATAGGCGTTGGCAGGCGGGCCAAATTCTAAACCCCGTAAACCCCGTATAGAAATCGAAGATTTTTTACGGGGCTGTACGGGGTAAACAAGCTCAAAATTCAAAATATAAAATTCAAAACAAAGTTTGAAAATTAGAATTTAGGATTTGGGATTTAGGGGTTCTACTCCCAAGTAACGGAGGTTTTATGTTACCTAATTCAAGAGGGCATTTCGGGGAGTTTGGCGGGAAGTATGTGCCGGAGACTTTGATGCCGGCTCTTGCCGAGCTTGAGAGGGCCTATAGCAAGTACAAGAGGGACAAGAATTTTCAGAGGGAGCTCGACTTTTATCTAAGGGAATATGCGGGGAGACCCACGCCGCTGTATTTTGCCGGGGGGCTTTCTCGACGTTACGGTGCCAGCATATATCTCAAGCGCGAGGATCTCTGCCACACTGGTGCCCACAAAATAAACAACACTGTCGGTCAGGCTCTTCTGGCTAAAAGGATGGGCAAGGCGAGAATCATTGCTGAGACCGGGGCGGGTCAACATGGAGTGGCGACGGCGACGGTGGCTGCTCTCTTCGGCATGGACTGCCACATCTACATGGGTGAGGAGGATATAAAACGTCAGGCCTCCAACGTTTTGCGGATGAAGCTTTTGGGGGCGGAGGTCATTCCTGTCTCTTCGGGGAGCAGAACCCTGAAAGATGCCATGAATGAAGCCATTCGCGACTGGGTGACCAATGTCGAGAACACCTTCTACATAATAGGTTCGGTGGCCGGTCCTCATCCCTACCCGATGATGGTTCGGGATTTCCAAACGGTGATAGGTAGGGAGACGAAGGAGCAGATCCGGGAGAAGGAGGGAAGAGATCCCGACTACATTGTGGCCTGTGTCGGCGGGGGAAGCAATGCCATCGGCATATTTTATCCTTTCCTTCGCACCAAGACCAGGTTGATCGGAGTGGAGGCAGGGGGCTTGGGGCTTGAAACCAACAAGCATGGGGCTTCTCTGATCAAGGGGAGCAAAGGCGTCCTTCACGGATCCTTCAGCTATGTTCTCCAGGATAAGTATGGACAGATAAGAGAGGCCCACTCCATCTCGGCCGGTCTTGACTACCCAGGCGTTGGACCGGAGCACAGCTATTTCAAGGGGGAGGGACTCGTTCATTACGACACGATAACCGATGACGAGGCTCTTAAGGCATTTCTCTTGCTCGCCAGATCGGAGGGAATTCTGCCAGCCCTAGAGTCGGCGCATGCTCTTGCTTATCTGGAGAAGATGAAACTGAAGAAGTCCGATATTACGATCGTCAATCTCTCTGGCCGAGGGGATAAGGATCTTGAGATCGTGAACGACGTAATAGGTGAAGCGGTTGAGTAGGATCGAGGAGAGATTCAGGGAATTGAGGAATGAGAAAAGGGCAGCTGTAATTCCCTATCTCACGGCTGGGTTTCCCTCACTCGAGACTTCCGAGAGGATATTTCGGGCGCTGGCTGAAGCCGGTTCGGACATAATTGAGGTCGGCATTCCCTTTTCCGACCCTCTGGCCGATGGCCCCACCATTCAGCGATCATCGCAGATAGCCCTATCGCAAGGTGTTACCACCAGGGATGTCCTTGATATGATTGGGCGATTGAGAGAGACTCTGGATACCCCACTGGTTGTGATGACCTACTATAATCTCTTTTACAGGTATGGCTTGGAGAAATTTGCCGCCGATGCCGAAAGAGCGGGCGTGGATGGAGTCATTATTCCCGATCTTCCTCCCGAGGAGGCGGGGGATTGGTTGAAGACCGCGTCAGGAAAACTTGATACCATCTTTCTTCTGGCTCCTACGAGCACGGATGACAGGATCGAAAAAGTTGCCTTGGCAACCAGAGGTTTTATTTATTGTGTTTCTCTCACGGGAATAACGGGAGCCAGGGATGAGCTTTCCTTGGTGTTGCCTGATTTTATCTGGCGCGTGAGGTCGAAGACGGACAAACCCCTGGCGGTTGGATTTGGCATCTCCACACCGGAGCAGGCTAAAGAGGTCGCCGAGGTTGCTGATGGTGTTATAATAGGGAGTGCCTTGATCAATGTGATCAACAGAGGAAAAACTCAGAAAGAGCAGGTAGATAAGGCAAAAGGTTTTGTTGAGGAGATAAGGAGAGCGCTGAGGAGTTGACTGGTCAGCTGCCGACTGGGGGAAATTAATGCCCATAAGTGAGTGGTTTCACCGAAAAGAGAAATATACTCGAGTTACTCCTCCATCCGAGAAGAAAGAGATTCCCGAAGGTACCTGCATTAAATGTGATGCCTGCGGTGGGGTCATCTTTCAAGGGGAACTGGAGAGAAATTATCGAGTTTGTCCTAAGTGCGATTTCCATTTTCGAATCTCTTCCTGGGATCGGATAAACCTCCTGACGGACGAGAATAGTTTTTCAGAGCTTGATTCTAATCTTACGTCGGAGGACCCTCTCAATTTTGTGGCCGCTAAATCTTATCCTGAAAATCTTAGCCAGGCCAAGGAGAAAACAGGTCTAAGGGAAGCGGTAATTACTGGAGAAGGCCGGTTGGATGACCACAAAATAGCTCTAGCGGTAATGGATTTTGGATTCATTGGTGGGAGCATGGGTTCGGTAGTGGGGGAAAAAGTTACGCGGTTGGTAGAGAGGGCAACCAAAGAGAAGACCTCCTTAATAATTGTTTGTTCTTCCGGTGGAGCACGGATGCAGGAAGGAATGCTTTCACTAATGCAGATGGCTAAAACCTCCGCAACTTTAGCAAAATTGCACGAGGCGGGCGTCCCATACATCTCTGTTCTTACCCATCCGACGACGGGGGGCGTTACAGCAAGCTTCGCTACCTTGGCCGATGTTATTCTCGCCGAAAAAAATGCTTTGATTGGATTCGCTGGACCACGGGTCATTGAACAGACGATTAAACAGAAACTCCCAAAAGGCTTTCAAACTTCTGAGTTTCTGTTAGAGCACGGGATGGTGGATATGGTGGTTCATCGAAAGGACCTTAAGGCAACCATCTCTAAATTGCTGGATTTCTTCGTTGGATAGTTGGGGGTTGGCTATTCAGTAGGGGTGTGCTTTGAATATGGCTAGATATGTGATGGACTTCGAGAGACCATTGGTGAAACTGGAGTCCAGACTGGGGGAGTTGAAGAAATTACGGGCTGCTGGCCAGCCAGATATCGCTGAGGAGATTGAATATCTTGAGAAGCAGATCAAAAAGCTGCACCAAAAGATCTATTCCTCTTTGACTCCCTGGCAAAAGGTGCAGGTTGCCAGGCATCCGGATCGGCCTCGCACATCGGATTATGTGGGTTTAATCTTCACCGATTTTGTAGAGTTTCATGGAGATAGATTATTTAAAGATGACCCGGCTATTTTAGGAGGCCCCGCTTTTCTGGATCATCGGAGGGTAATGATCGTCGGTCACCAGAAAGGAAAGGATACCAAGGAGAACGTGGCTCGCAATTTTGGAATGCCTCACCCAGAAGGTTATCGAAAAGCACTGAGGTTGATGAAACTGGCCGACAAGTTTGACATGCCCATCATTTGCTTCATCGATACTCCTGGTGCCTATCCTGGTATAGGTGCGGAAGAAAGAGGCCAAGCTGTTGCCATTGCCGGTAATTTGCTGGAGATGGGTCAGTTTTCCGTTCCCATCGTCGCGGTAAACATCGGCGAAGGAGGGAGCGGAGGAGCCCTGGCTCTAGGTGTGGCGGACAGGGTTTTTATGCTGGCGAATGCGTATTATTCGGTCATCTCCCCCGAGGGCTGTGCGAGCATCCTCTGGCGCGACGATTCAAAGGCTTCTGAGGCAGCCGAGGCTCTTTGTCTCACTGCAGATAAACTTCTGGATTTTGAGATAATAGATGGCATCATTGAAGAACCCCTTGGGGGAGCCCATCATGACCCGGACTTCACCTCTCAGGGCATCAAAAAGGTATTAATTGATTCCCTCGGTGAACTCGGGGCTTATCCTTCTGATAAACTCGTTGAAGAGCGCTATCGGAGGCTGAGGAAGATTGGTTGCTTCCGGGAGCCGACTCCGTAATTCTTTTCTTTTCCCGAATTTGTTTTTATTTCACAAGGATTTCACCCTTAGTTAGAGAATTTTAGAGAAATATGGTCATTGCAAAGTTTCTGGGAGGGGAAAATGACTGAGGTGATCGAAGCTCTATTGAAAGAGGGCGAGTTTTTGAACCTCCCAAAGATCTCGTTGAGCACAGCAATGTCAAAAGGTGGATGGATGAGCGCGGGATTAAGGATTACGACGAGTTGCTCGAGAGGGCGAAAGATATCGAGTGGTTCTGGGGCGAGATAGCCAAGGAGCTAGACTGGTTCAAGCCCTGGGATAGAGTGCTGGAATGGAATCCTCCCTTTGCAAAATGGTTCGTCGGGGGAAAGATAAACATCGTTCACAATGCTCTGGACAGGTACATGAAAACGCCGCACAGGGATAAGCTGGCCTATATCTGGGAAGGGGATCCTGGTGATACCAGAAAGCTGACCTACGGTGATCTTTATGAGGATGTCAACCGACTTACCAATGCCCTCAGGGGTTTGGGTGTGCGAAAGGGCGATAGGATCATGATTTACCTTCCAATGATTCCGGAGTTGCCGATATCGATGCTGGCTTGTGCAAAGATAGGGGCGATCCACAGCGTCATTTTCTCTGGGTTCAGCGCTGCTGCCTTGAAGGAAAGGATAAACGATGCTGGGGCGAAGATTGTCATCACCGCGGACGGTGGTTACAGGCGGGGCAAGGTGGTTCCGACCAAAAGGAACACCGATGAAGCCCTGGGGGATGCACCGAGCGTTGAAAAAGTCATCGTGGTCAGGCGGACCGGCGAGGATATCGAGATGATCAGAGGCAGGGATTTGTGGTGGCATGAGTTGCTAAAAGATCAACCAGCGATGGCAGATACAGAGATAATGGACTCGGAAGATATCCTCTATATTCTCTACACCTCGGGAACCACCGGAAGACCAAAGGGGGTTGTGCAGGTTCACGGGGGATACGCCGTGCAGATTTACAATACCCTCAAATGGGTGTTTGATCTCAAGGAGGATGACATATGGTGGTGTACCGCGGATGTGGGTTGGGTCACCGGGCACAGCTACATAGTCTATGCCCCTTTGATTTTAGGTGTGACCTCGGTGATGTTTGAGGGAACGCCGGATTATCCCGAACCAGATAGATGGTGGTCGATAGTCGAGCGCTATAAGGTGACCGTGCTATATGCGACGCCCACGGCCATCAGGATGTTCATGAAGTTTAGGGAGAAGTGGCCGGCGAAGCACGATTTGAGTTCCTTGAGGTTGCTGGGGGCAGTGGGAGAACCCATAAACCCCGAGGCCTGGGTGTGGTACTACGAATTCATCGGTCGAGGGCGATGCCAGATAATGGATACCTGGTGGCAGACGGAAACCGGCAGTTTTTTAGTGTCCCCTCTCCCGATTACCCCTTTAAAACCTGGATCGGCCACTAAGCCTTTGCCGGGAATCGAAGCCGATGTCTTCGACGGGAATGGCAATCCAATCGTTGGGAAGGGCGGCTATGCGGTCATAAAGACTCCTTGGCCGGCGATGTTGAGGACCCTTTACAAGGACCCGGAGAGGTATAAGGAGGTGTATTGGACAAGGTTTCCCGGGGTTTACCTGGCGGGAGATGCTGCCAGAAAGGATGATGATGGTTACTTTTGGTTTCAAGGGAGACTGGATGATGTCTTGAGCGTCTCCGGTCACAGGCTGGGCACGATGGAGATAGAGAGTGCTCTGGTGAGTCACCCGGCGGTGGCCGAAGCTGCTGTTATTGGAAAACCCCATGAGGTTAAAGGGGAGGCGGTAAAGGCATTCGTGATTCTGAGGCAGGGGCGGAGCCCGTCGGAGGAGCTTGAAAAGGATTTGAAAGAGTGGGTGGCCAAGGAGATAAGCCCCATAGCCAGGCCCGATGAAATAGAGTTTGTCAAGAGCTTGCCCAAGACGAGGAGTGGAAAGATTATGCGAAGGGTCCTAAAGGCCAAAGAGTTGGGACAGGCTCTGGGTGACGTCTCCACGCTTGAGGATTAGGGGAAGTGGATGGGCAAGATCAGAGCTTATTTGTTATTTTAAAACACTTTGTTCCTTGCATATATAAAAATAGGTAATACCTAACGATCTGGTACTGATTTGACCAATAACTCAGCAACAAGAGGGA
>JASEEZ010000007.1 GCA_030019215.1 Actinomycetota bacterium | reverse complement strand
CCAAGTCTACGATGTTATGAAGTTTTCAAGGTACACGATGTTATGAATGCAATCAACTAGTTTCTAATTTCTAATTCCCGGTACCTGGTGCCTTGTACTTCGTCCTTCGCCCCTCGTCCTTCGTACTTGGCCCCTGCACCCTGAACCCGGCATCTGATCGCTCCGTGCTCTATGCTAAATGATACCACCTGCAACTCAAAATTTCCTCGAAAGTATTCTTCCTTTCGAGGCTGGAATCCTTTATCCTTGTATTCGATAGACGAACTATTTCCCGCACTCGTCTGAAATTTGCACCTCGCCGGGTAAATAAAATACATGTTTGCAACGACTGGACGATGATTATCATCGACAAAAGCCTAGAAAAGAACCTGAGAGAAAGCGCCAGATTCATCAAGGAAGCCCTGGCGGAAACTTCCTCCCACATCGAGATAGATCACGGCGAGGGAGAAGGCGAACCCCTCCGCATCAACAAGGACATCGATGTGGCATCCTTCACCTCGCTGTCGGAGAAAAGAGCATCTGGAAACAAAATAGCGGCCATTGATGGGGGATCGGCGAGCATTGTCAATGGTCGCTCCTTCCGTGTGGGGGTATATCGATGTGGGTACCTCGTCTTTGAGGACGACAAACTCCTGGAGGAGAGGGTTTATCCGCCAACCATTCAAGCGGTCTCCTTCTCCAATGCGGAAGAAATTTTTTCTCGAGCCCACTTTGAACTGCTGAAAGAATTGCCCGAGGAATCGCCCACCTTCGATCGTGTCATCGACCGAGTAAGGATGCTCCGGGAATGGTCTCTCGCCAATGAACTGGCCGAAAATCTAGATGAGGGAGACTTGATCCTCGTTGATGGCTCCCTGCGCTCGAGCGTTGCTCTTCCCTACACCCTCATCGACCGTGTTTGCAAAAAGGCCGCCCAAGGGGGAGTTCACCTGGCAGGAGTGGTCAAAAGCAGCACCCTCTATTGGGGAAAGCACACCCCGCTCGTCCCCATGGTGCATCGGCTGGGGAATGAGATTAATCCGGGGCGAAATTGGTTTTGCCAGTTGACGGATCTAAAAGCCGACCCGATCCACCCCACCACAGATTGGGATATCCGCTGGTTTGGTGACATCTACGTAGCCAAGCTCTCTCCCAGATCCGACTATGCCTTTCGGGTGGATATAAATCGTTTCGATGAAACCGATCCCAAAAAAATAGTGGAACTGCTCGTAAGTTGTAGTCAGGATCCGGTCTACATGGGCTATCCGTATCCGCTGGCGGCGATCCACAACAGGGTAAGGATCGAGCCCGCCCAGATAGAAGACTTTTACTACCGCCTTCAAAGCTTTGCCCTTGAAGAGGGTGTTCGGATGGAGGAATGGGAGACACTCTTCGCAGACTTTCATGAACTGCTGGACGTGAGCGAATAAGTAGTTGACAGTTGCCAGGGGCCAGAGACAAGAAGCAAGGAGATACCGTGTATAAGGGTCGACTAACCGGGAAAAGCGTATTGGAGATCGAGTTCAGGTCGTTCTACTCCGAAGACCTCTTTCTGGGAGACATCCTCGTAGCCGAGGATGTGGAAAGAGGAGTGAGGTTCCTCCTGCGAGTGGTGGACATAAAATACGGCGTGGAGGCGAGCAACCCCGAATGGCCTATTCGAACGGCGGGAAACATGATGCTCATGGACACAATCGAACAACCCTTCGCCCTCCACGACAAGGAACGCCGGCTTTACAAGACGAGACAGTGTATCCCCTTGGGTTACGTAAAAAACGGTAAATTTCACAAACCGAAGACCATCCCCTCTCACTTTTCGCGCGTGACCCCACCCACTATCCAGGACTTTGAGTTCTTGAAGGAATACCTCGGGGACATAACGATCGGAAGCTTGCGCAGCGGCGAGGGGGTATTGGACTTTCCCGTGGGCATAAAGGGTGACCTTTTCCCTTATCACATTGGGGTCTTCGCTACTACAGGCATGGGAAAGAGCAATTTAATGAAGACATTGGCTGCGGCTGTGATGGAGACCGGAAAATACAGTCTTCTCATCCTCGATCCCCACGGCGAATACTACGATGGCGGGGGAGACCCCGCACGTAAGGGCCTTAAGGATGCACCGGGGGCTCCGGAGAGACTGCGAGTCTACAGCTCAAGGAAACTTTCGGGCCCCTACAATCAATTGAAAATAAGTTCCCAGGAGATCCGCATTGAGGATCTTCGGCAAATTTACGACTTCTCCGGACCTCAAATGGAGGCCCTCTATGCCATAACTCACCGCTACCGTCTGGGGTGGTTGACCGCCCTGGCCAGCGAAGAGATCGAAGAGATATCATCCAGAATCGGCGCCACCGCCTTCCACCAGGGTACTCTGTCGGTTCTGAAAAGGCGCGCCGAACACATCGTGAGGCTTCCTTTCGTCCATGCCGATGCCTCCATCTCCATCACCAGAAATGTCATCAAGGACCTCCGCGAGGGAAAGCTGGTGCTAATAGACACCTCGAACATGCGCCAGGATGAGGAGCTATTAACCAGTGCCGTCATTACCCGTGCCGTGTTTGAGATGAACAAGGAGACCTACCAAAACCCGGCCAAATTCAAAAAGGTCCTTCCCGCATTAATCGTGCTCGAGGAGGCCCAGAGGGTTCTGGGAAAGGGGAACGAGGGCAATCTGGGCATATTCGCCCAAATTACCAGGGAGGGAAGAAAGTTTAAAACCGGCCTTTGCGCCATTACTCAGCAACCGAAGCTCATCGACGAGGAACTGCTATCCCAATTCAACACTTTATTCATCCTGGGGCTAGCTGATGAAGGGGATAGAGCCATCCTCAAGAGCTCCGCCAAGCAGGACATCTCCTCGTTGGGAAAGGAGATACAGACCCTGATGGCAGGAGAAGCCCTGATCACCTCCCCTGAGACGCCCTTCGCCATTCCGGCCAAGATCCATCTCTACGAGGACTGGATCAAAAAAACAGTCGGGGATCGGAAGTCGGAAGTCGGAGATCAAAAAATCGAAACGGACGAGGGATTCTTTTAAATGAGAGTGGTCCACATCTCGGATACACATCTAGGATATACCGCCTATCGCAGTCTCGATCCCGAATTGGGGATCAATCAGCGTGAGGCCGATATCTTCGCCGTCTTCAAGCAGGCTATAGATAAAATCCTGGAAATTTCCCCAGATGTGGTCCTCCACACCGGGGACCTTTTCGACAGCGTGAGACCCAGCAACCGCTCCCTATCCCTGGCACTAGAGCAGCTCCTCCGCCTGAGCACGGTCGGGATACCCGTGGTAATCATCGCGGGAAATCACTCGATGCCGAGGATGCGCGATACGGGCAGTGTCTTTCAGCTTTTCACCCTCTTCCCCAACTTCTTTCCGGTCTACAAAGGAAGATATGAGACCATTTCCATCAAAGCTTCGCCCCGCCACCGGCGGGGCTCCAGCCCCCCGATACATCGGGGGGATTTGACCATCCACGCTATTCCCCAATGTCTTACCAAAGCAGATTTCGAGGCCAATCTGGCCCAACTCAACCGAGCACTCAGCACTCTGAGTGCTCAGGGGTACAACGTCCTCATGCTCCATGCCGCCATCGCCGGGGTAAAAGAATTCTCCATGGGCGAGTTCAATGAACAAGAAGTGCCCACCGCTTACCTGAAACCAGAGCTCGACTACATAGCGCTGGGCCACTACCACAAATGCACCCAGGTCCAGGAAAATGCCTACTATGTCGGCTCCACGGAGAGATTGACCTTCAACGAGGTTGGGCAGGAAAAAGGCTTCCTGGAGGTGGATCTGTCCGAGAAAGAGGTCAACTTCCACCCCCTCGAAATCCGCCCGATGATAGACCTGCCGGAAATCAACGCCCAAGGAATGGATGCCGACTCCGCCATGCAGGCGATCGAAAGGGTAATTAACCCCGCCGTTGGCGGGGCGATAGTTCGTCTGACCGTGAATAATATCTCCACACCCACTTACAATGCCCTTGATTTCGCACGCCTCGGAACTCTCACCGTCCCCGCCCTCCACTTCGAGATTAGATATAACAAAGATGGAGAGGAGCAAATCACCCCGATGGACATCGGGGCAAAGTCAATCGGGAATCTACCGGATGAGTTCCGCGAGTTCATGTCCAAGACAATTGTAGAAAAAGACAAAGAAAAACTGCTCGAGTTGGGTCTGAAGTATCTCCGGAAAGCCGGTGAGGAAGAATGACCCTTCGACGTACTCAGGGTCATCCTGAACGGAGTTGAAGGATGAGGTTAGTTGGCCTGGAAGTAAAAAACTACCGTAAATATTCGGATGAATCGGCCGACTTCCCAGACGGACTGATCGGCATCGTGGGACCAAATGGCGCCGGGAAGTCATCATTGATGGAGGCCATTGCCTGGGCCCTCTACGGCAATCCAGCCGCTCGCACAACCAAAGAGCACATCAAGAGGCAAGGGTCCTCGCTGAGGGAGATATGCCAGGTGATCCTGAATATGGAAATCGCCGACACTCACTACCAGATCATTCGCGAAATGAGAGGGACTAGTCTTTCCTCCGATGCCGCCATCCATGCAGACAAGAAACCAGTGGCCAGGGGAACTCAAGCCACCTTGGAATACGCAACCAGACTGCTGGGTATGGATAGAGAAGCCTTCTTCACCAGCTTCTTCGCCAAACAGAAGGAGCTAAATGCCCTTTCAGATCTCCAGCCTGCGGATCGCAAGAATTTAATCATCCGAATGCTCGGCATCGACGACATCGACAAAGCCATCGAGTTGTTACGGCAGGGGGTCAGAGACATCGATACCCGCACCAAAACCCTCCGGGCATCTCTGGCCGATATAAATGCCTTGGAAGCCGAACTCAAAACCGAAGAGGTCAACAAAGGCGAGCTCGAGAAGAAGCTTACAGCTCAACTGGAGATGGAAAAAAGGCTTTCCCGAAAATATGAAAAGCTCAAGGGAAGTTTCGAGAAGGAGCAGAGTAAGAAGGAAAAACACACCAACTTGGTCCAGAGATACACCGTCAAAAAAAGCGAGTTAAATGGAGCTAAAAATAGTCTCGAGCAACACTTCGCCGAACAAAAGAACCTTTTGCAGCGAAAGAGCGGGCTGAAAGAGCTCGAACCGATGGTGACTCAATATGAACGGGTCAAGAGAGAAT
Organism: Actinomycetota bacterium; assembly: GCA_030019215.1. Classification (GTDB taxonomy): domain Bacteria; phylum Actinomycetota; class Aquicultoria; order Subteraquimicrobiales; family UBA9087; genus UBA9087. The sequence goes on along the minus strand of JASEEZ010000007.1, from coordinate 62,641 downwards.
GTGACGACTGGGAATGCATCAAGAATCAGCGGAAGCTGCTGGAGGAGCTGACTGCGCGCCGGGACGTTCTCACCAAAACCGTCGAGCAAAATCTGTCGAAAACAAAAAGCCTCGAAAAAGCGGTGGGCGAACTCGGGGGTGTTGAGAGCAGTCTCGAAAAACTGGGGACATCCCTTCTCTCGCAACAGGCAAAGTCGGAAAAACTCAAGACGAAAAAACAACACCTGAAAACCTCCCTCGACAACCTCCAAGGCGAACTCACGAAGATAACCAAACACCGAGATGAAATCGACAAACTTGGCCCAGAAAGCAAATGCCCCACCTGCTTCCGGCCACTAGGTGAAGATTTTCAAGCCATAAAGAACCACTTCGAGGAGGAAATAAGGACTAGCCAGGCTAAAATGGCCCAAAACACAGCGGCGCTCAAAAGACTAGGCCGAGATGAGGAAGGTCTGGCCAAAACCATCGCCGAAGCGAAGGGGAAACAGGAAAAATTGGAGGAGAAGAGAAGTTCGCTCCGCGACAAAAATCAGGAACTGAAGTTCCTCAAAAAAATGATGAAACAAAACCAGTCCGAAATCGACCAGCTGGAAAGACGCCTCAAGGAAACCAAGATTGTCCCATACGATGAGCAAAAACACCTTAAGCTCACAAAACGGTTGGAAGACCTCTCGGTAAAGAGGGACGAGGTTCTAAAGATTAGGGCAGCCCTAGAAAGACTGCCAGAAGTTGAATCGAGCATAAGTACCGCAAGGCAGAAAATTAAAGACCTTGAGGTGGAATTGGATGAAATTAAAAAAACCGGCCAGAAGCTCGCTTTCTCCCAGGAAAAGTACGAACAACTGCAGCAAGATTACGAGGTCAGCCAAAAGGAGCATCACCAAGCCCAACTTATGGCCAAGGACATCCAGCACAAATGCGAAATCTCTTCTTTAGCCATAGAAAATCTCAAAAAAAACATCGATGAATGCAAGAAAAAGCGAAAGGAGATAGGAGACCTGACCAAAGAGCGACAATATCTTGACCAGCTTAAATCCATCTTCGCCGATTTCAGAAAGTATCTCATTGGAAGCATCTGCCCCGCTCTTTCGCAAAAAGCCAGCGAGCTGCTTCGCCAACTGACCGATGGTAAATACTTAGAGATGGAACTGGACGACGATTACGAGGTTTATCTTTACGACGACGGTGAAAGGTTCTCAATCGAGCGATTCTCGGGTGGGGAAAAGGATCTAGCCAATCTGTGCCTTCGCCTGGCAATCTCCCAACTCATGACCGAGAGAAGTGGCACCGATTTTGGCTTTATTGTGCTGGATGAGATATTCGGCAGCCAAGACTCCCTTCGCAAGAACAACATAATGCGAGCTCTGGCCAAACTCTCCAATCAGTTCAGGCAGATCTTTTTGATAACCCACGTCGAAGACGTAAAGGAATCCATGGAGCACGTGATAACCGTTCGGGAAGACGAAAGCGGCTTAAGCCACCTCAGCCTGGAATAACCCCGCCGTCCGTCCCGCAAGAATTTCATCTACAAGAGCTTTCTTGACAAACGAAAAATGGCGGGTAAAATCTATCCTTAAACGTCTATCCTTAAACGTCCCGGGAGGATAAATGCCCATTTATGGATATAGGTGCAAAAAATGCAAAGATACTTTTGAGATCCTTCAGCGGGTGAATGACCCCTCCCCCACAACCTGTAAAAGCTGTGGGGGGAACATTGAAAGGGTATTTTACCCCGTGAGGATAATCTTCAAGGGCTCCGGCTTTCACAAAACCGACTACTGCAATAAACCCAAGGGGGCAACGGCCGAGTCCCAGCCAGCATGTCCTTCGACCTGTTCTGAGCCCTGCGCGGAAGAGACCTAATCCATCCAGCGCCCCTTTAGACCTTTCTTGACCTCCTTACCCACGAGGGGCAAGTCTTCTCCAGACGATGTTCGTCGCCAGGCACCTCCACAGGGGTTAAATTCAAATTGCACCGACCCAGAAAGTGACGGCAACTCAGACAACCCGACCAGGAGACATGCCAGGAGAGGGTCTTCAAGTGAGCAAGATATTCACCGAAATGCCCGGGCAAAAGTTCCTGAAACCTTTCTCTGATCTCGATCATGCGATCGAAATCGGTGACTGAGTAAAGCTCGGAGAGAAGACACAGCCTGGCCAGAAGCTCCACCCGAATTGACTTCTTGGACTCACGCTCCAATTTCGTAGCCAACTCATCCACTTGAGCTTTAAGAAAAACGAGTTGCTCCTCCAGACTCTCGGTCTTGTTGATCAATTTCTGTTCGAGCTCCTCAGCTTTTTCCCAACCTTCCGTCAACTCTTGCTCGATATTCAAAGGATACCACCCATCCATCGCTAATAATTGTAGTTCTTCCCCATTTTTAGTGGGTAAACTTTTAATCTTGTTCTTTTCTCAAAAGAGTTGCTCATAGAAGGATTCGAGGAGTCGAGGATTCGAGGATTTGAGTGTTGTATTTTTCTAAGATTTTCACTTGACCCCTTGACTCCTAGAATCCCTGAATCCTAAAGTTCTCTTTGCGCTTTACTTACCATAGTGGTTTCTACCCATTATTTCTGGAAAAGAACCACAATTATAAGCTTAATATAGGGAAGAAACCTTCTCCAGTCAATCCTACAGAGATTCTCCCATCCGCCGACAGGCAGACCTTTCACCCAGGTAAAGAAAAACCCCGCCGTCGGCGGGGTTTGCGGGGTGTTTTCGGAGCACTTCACCCCGACCATAGTGTCAACCCATCTTGTTAATAATACAACTGAAGTTTGCAATTTACGAAGGACGAAGCAGGTTGCCTTCAAAAGATAATTCTTCCCTTGGGCTGAACTATCAGCCGGTCCGCAACAAATTGCACGAGAGGAGTTCATCCAAGCTCTCGATGACCGGACAGTCGGACTTAATACCCCTTTTTTCGCGATCTATCAGAATGGGGGTGATACCCGCACACCTCGCTCCCATAACATCGGCATAGTAGTGATCTCCCACATGAATGGCCTCCGATGCCCCGACGCCAGCTCGTCGCAGTCCTAACTCAAATATCCGGAGTTGTGGTTTTAGGCTCCCCACCGCCGCCGAGGCGATGACGAAGGACAGGAGGGAAGAGAACCCAAGCTCCACGCACAGCGAGGGAAGCCGTGTATCCCAGTTGGAGATGATGCCCAGGATAAAGCCCCTCTCCTTAAGCTCCCGCAAAACGGGAAGGACATCGGGATAGGTTCTCCATCGCTCCGAATGCCCAAACTCATCATAGATCTCTCTGGCCATCCGGGAAGCTTCACTCTCACCTCCCCCGCCACCGGCGGATAGATGGGGTTCCGCCGACAGCCCCACCTTCACCATAACCAGGGCGTACAGATCCATCCAGAGAGAGATAGCTCGTTCTTCAGTGAGCCAGAAGGTATCATCCTCCCTATACTTCTCCTCATAATACTCATCAGCGCGGGAGAGCGCCTCCGCCAACCGATCCAAGGGAACATTGTAGCCATGGCTCGCCAATACCTCAGCGCAAACCGCCCCCACTGAAGGATAGGGATAAAGAAGGGTATTTCCCACATCAAAGAAGATTGCCTTATATCTCACCTGTGAACGACTCCATTGCCCCTACAACTCATTCCTTCTTTTTCTTTAATCGCTCTTCCAGCTTCCCCATGGTCTCCTTCAACTCTTTCTGGCGAATAGCGGTAGTCAAATCGCCCCGGGTTTTTTCCATTATAGCCCTCGCCACATCCGTAGCTCGCCGCAAGCCCGGGGTTACGGCATCGGGATAGTCGAAGGAAACCAAAACATAGTAGATATCATCCATGGCCTTGAGTAGATTCTCCCCCTGCTCGAGGCGATCCTCCCTTGTAATATCCAAAATGTGTCTTCTCAGTTCGCCGATGGTCTCGGCAAGCCCATTAAGATAAGAAACATAGCCAACCCTCAGCTCATCGGGATCGGGCAACGGCTCACCGCAGATTAAAACCAGAGTGATCATGGCCTCGACGTATTCTTTTTGTGCATCCCGAACAAACCCGGCGTGATAGATGCTGGGGTGACACCCGAGTAAATTCTCGCACTCGTCCAGGGCCATCCTGGCCTCCGCCAGAAACTCCCCCGCGCTTTTATATTCGCCACGGTGGATAGCTCGAATGGCATTGGAGGAGGCCCTGATCGCCCGGCGAGACTGAGTTAGGGCACCCTCTCTCGCTGTATCCTTGGCATCCATTTCTCGTCTAATCTTTGCGGAAATCTCTCCCAAATCCATCTCTCCTCCATCCTCCCATACAGAATATCCTCAAACAACACAACCGCTCACCATTTTAACGCATCCCGGATAAGCCGAAAACTTTCTCTCCCTAAAAATTTCTTAAAATTTTCGAAATTCCCTTGACAAGAATTTAGGGGAATGATAGGTTAACTTTGTCCCGAGCAGCCGTTAGGCAACCTTGCGCATCAAGTACCCCCCGATTTCATCGGGGGCGAAAGAGTAAGAGTCCCGAAAGTTGCTCGGGATGTGAAAACCCCCCGATTTTATCGGGGGGTTTTTCTTTTGTCGCCCGAGGCTCGACTATTAAACCGGTATCATTTCTTCTTGGTTTTGCCTAAAACCTTATCCACCGCCACTACCAGATCCTTGGCGTTAAATGGCTTTACAATGTACTTTACGGCTCCCATCTTCAGGCCCCTAAACTCCTCCGATAAATGTCCGAGGGCGGTGAGCATGATCACGGGAATGTCTTTGTGCTTCGGGTTCTCCTTAATTCGGGTACAGACCTCCCAACCATCCATCCCGGGCATGGAGATGTCAAGTACCACCAAATCCGGCTCCTCCTCAGCTAGCCTCTTGAGTGCTTCTTCCCCATCGAAGGCCCCAATGACCTCGTAACCTTCCCTTGCAAGGACAACCGAAACCAACTTAACGATACCGGGTTCGTCATCGACTACAAGTATCTTTTCTCCCATCCCAAATCTCCTTTACCGCAGCTTTAAATCTACACGACAAATCAAATTTTCTCCAATCCCCCAAAAAATCCTCTAATATAATTTAACTTATCGTTTGAACTTTTGCGTTCTTAGAAAAGAAAACTTCACTCATTCACGCCAAACACTTGAGATTTGGCTTAGGGCAAAGGTTAGGCCACAAGAAAACCGTCTCGGAGGCCGAGCGGGCACGGCCCCGCCGTAGGCGGGGAGCGAGGCCGAGAGCCGAGCAGTGGGCGCCTCGCTGGGGCGGACAACTGCGTGTTTTCGGGGGTCTAGCCTTTGCCAAAATTAATCGTTTACTCATAGCTTAAAAACGCAAAAGTTTTATTATTGTAATGAATTTTCCATCTGTGGCGATGCCGCTGGAAGACTCAGAATTACCGGATATAATTAGATTGGTGGGATAGATGTTGGGAAGGGATAACAACCTGATCATATCCAAAATCGATGCCGAAATTGCCCTAGAGCCATCGATAAAGGGGAGGATTGATGTGGGCATCCGACAAGGAAAGATCCGCCTTTCGGGCGTGGTTCATACTCGCGAAGAAAAACAGCTCGCCGAGGATATCGCCCGTCAAATCTCCGAATTTGAAGCGGTTGAAAGCGACATCGCCATCGAGACCGATGGGGTCCCAACAGAAATCGATTTAGCAAAGCGGGTCAGGACAGTTTTAGCCACGGATCCGTCCCTCGCCAGCAGGGTCGGGGCGAAGCGTATATCAAAGGGAGTGGTTATCCTTGGTGGGAACGTGGATTCACGGGCAATGGAGGAAAGAGTCCTGGAGATAGTCAGCGACATCAAGGGAATCAAGAGAGCAATCAGTCATCTAAGGATAGGGCTCGGAAAGGACACTCAGGATGTGACGTTCACCAATGCCGTTGAACTGGCCTTGCACGAGGACAAGGAGGTCCATGCCGAGTTCATCGGGGCCCCTTGCAAAGACGGAGTGATAACACTCAAGGGTTGGGTTCCCAGCCCACGACAGAAGGAAAAAGCGGGAAGGATCGCCAGCGGGGTGTTCGGAGTCCGAGGAGTGAAAAATCTCTTGGAAGTTGGAACCATTCCCTCCAGCGAGGACGAAGTCCTGGAAAAGAAGATCTGGTCAGCCCTGGACAAGAGGGGTCATCTGAATTTGATCGACGTTAAAATCTCCGTGGTTGATGGCATCGTCTTTCTCGACGGCCTGGTGGATAACGTGGAGCAACGGGATACCATCGGCCAGATCGCCCGGACCATCCCTGAGATAAAAGAGGTGAATAACAATCTGGTGGTGGCCTCCCGGTGAGTGGACATTAAGGCTTTCGGAGTTTCTGTTTAATCTCCCGAACGACTACGTTTTCCCGCTCTAAGATCGCCCTGAGTAGGCTGGATTTGGAGCGCTCCCTGGTGATGATGAGGCGAATATTTTGTCTTGGAACGGCCCCCCACCGCACTTTGTAGCTCTCCTCGCCCCGCAGAAAATCAAAAGTTTTAAATCCTTTCTCGATCGCCTCTTTAATAACATCAGCTATGAGAATCGTGGCCACGCTCAATCTCCCCCAGAAAGGATCAAACCCTCCCAGATAGTAGTAGAAGCGATCACCATGTTCAAAACCATAAAGAGCGGAAACCACTTCCCCATCGACGCATAGAGAATAGAGAGCAAGCCAGCCGCGCCTGAAAAATTGGTGAGCCACCTCCCGGTGAAAACCCCTATACCTCCTGCTGAGAATGGGGGTGGGCAACCCTTTCTCTCTCTGTCTCCTCCGATGAAGAAGAAAGAGGTCGGACATTCCTCGATCCACTTCTTCTACACTTCTCGCTCGGTGCACTTGTGTCTCATGATCCCGACGAAGCCGGCGAGCGTAGTAAAGGATATTCCAGCGAAACTTTCTATCAAGAGACTGCAAGAATCCATCCCAGCTACCCGGCAGGGAAAGGGCAAAGGAAACATCCTGCGTAAATTCTTGAATCTCCAAATCTCCCCCGCAATATGACTCCCTCAGTATTCGAAAATTAGCAGAATTTGAGGGAATCTCCTGAAGGTCAATGGCATCCCAATCCTCACATGTCTGGAGATAACCCATGATGGCCTCTAGCGCCTCGAACCTCCGGGAAGGGTGGAGAAGAAGATCCCCGTAGTCCGAGGGACCGCTGCCCAAGAATGAAATGACCTTAAGAGGCAAGCCCAGATGGGAGAGAGAAACGAAGAAAGGAGCGATGCCCATAAGTTTCTCATCTTCGTAAACGAGTAAAATGAAAGGGCGCTTGCCCCGCCCGTAATGCTCCCACCAAACCCTCTGCCACTCCCAACTCTGGAAAACGGTCCCACCGCTGGTTTCGAGAAGACCATCCCAGCTTTCTCTGAGATTCAACACATCCTGGACTCCGGTAACCGCCGATACCCGAATCACAATAATTCCCTTTTTAATCTTAAGCTCTTCTCCATTTTTAGTAAATAGACATAATTGATCTTGTAATTGATCTTGTTCTCATCCAAAGGAGTTGATTATAGAGGATTCGAGGAGTCAAGGGTTCAAGTGAAAATCTTAAAAAACACTCGAATCCTTGACCCCTGGACCCCTAGACTCCTGAGGTTCTCTTTGCGCTTTCCCCGCCGATAGCAGGGCGGGAACAAATAAAAGGGCCCCCACCAACGATGGGGACCCTCAAAACAATATCGCTCCGCCGAAACCTACCTAGGAGGGCTCCTTCTTCTTACTCTGCTTAATATCGGCCAGATGCTTGATGTAAATTGGACAGTCTTCGCAACTTTCGTGGACACGGCAAAGGCAACCATCCTTGATCTCCCAACAACTCACTCTCTTCTCATAAGCCGTACAGTTGAGGTAGTAACTGGCAGGACAACCCTTTAAACTCCAACAATTCTGCAACTTCTCCTCACCCCCTCAGCGCCGAACGGCTTTGAGAATCCTCTCCTTGAGTTCGCCCTCGTCTCCAACTTTCGACACGTCCACCTGCATCTCCATGAATGCCGAAAGCATAGCTCGAAGAATCTTTGTCCTCGGCAACTTGCATCCTCCACTGAACTTCATCCGCCGAGATAAACCATCGAGAAACTTAATCTGTTGATCGTCTAGGAAAGTTGAAACCCGCTGCAGTGAAACTGACCCGGCCAAATTTCTCTCTTTATCCATGGGCCTCGACCACCTCGCACAATTCATAATTAAGTAACCCCAACAAACAACAGGCTAAATTATATTAGGTCATGCGCATTTGGTCAAGGGCCACTTTACACTGCAGTGCCGCTCTCGCTCACTTCCTTTTACCAGCGGTGTATTTAGCCCTTGCTTCCATTATCCTCTCCGTGAGTTCAGCCTCATCCCGAACACCGGTAACATCCACATCCAGCTTCATGAGGGCCTTAATGCAAGCTCTCATAATAGTCGTGTTCGCCAGCTTGCGGCCGCCTGAAACCTTCGCCTTCAGGCTCAAATCCTCAAGATAGCCAAACATTTCCCCGGGCATCGTGATGGGCACCCTCAAATAGTTCGCCTTGCTCTCCTCACCGCTCTTCTTTCTCACTTACCTCCGCTCCTTTCTCTAATCAGATTATACCGCAGTATAGCCTCTAATTGTAGCGAGCAACTCTACATTGGTCAAGTGTTCAGTTGTCCATACATTTGATAGTTTCTGCTTGTGCTCGAAAAAGATGGTTTCTTCGGGAGGGACTCCTACGAAGTCTCAGAGGAACTCGACTAGGAAGGCACCTGAATCCTAAAGGCGGGGAGCCGGCCCATTGGCGAATAGCCTATCCCGCTCTTAATCGGCCGGGTTCGCGGCGGCTTGCTCGAGAGGAAATATCATAATGATCTCTTCCCTGTTGACAGCCACAAAATCGAGCGTGTACAGCACCTCGTCCTCGATGGGGGAAAGAATCTTGGCATCGGTGATGGGGAAGAAATCCTTGGTCTTGACATTCACGATGTCCGTCAGCCTGCTGCCAGGCACAAGGTACATATCCCCCTCCACCCTGTACAGGGAAGTGCAAATAACCACTCTCATTTTTGTCTTTTGAGTATACATCTCAAGACCTCCCTTTTCACGTTAAATTCGAGGAGGAGTAAGAAAAATCCTTCCCGAACAACAAAATTACTGCACGTAAATCAAGCACGCGGCCAGCAAAACAAACATCAATATGAACACCGTAACATTGGCATATATATCCCTCGTATAAGAACGAATTGCCCTCCGAGTATCGGCCACATCCAAGGCACTATAGATGGCCTGCTCTACCCCACCGAATCTTTCCTCGGAAAGAACAAGGGTCGCCGCCAGGACCATCTTCCTCACCCAGGTGAAAAACTTCCCTATGGCGGCGGTCACCACGGCTCGATAGCCAACCTCAGCCCCTTGATAGCCCGCCATGGTTCTTTCAAGCAAGGGTTCGAATCTCTCCTCCTTTAAAAGATCCCTCAGCCTGGCCGCGGTGGCGGCCGCCTTTCCCGTTCTTTCAAGCAAGGGTTCGAATCTCTCCTCCCTTAAAAGCTCCTCCAGCCTGGCCGCGGCAGCGGCCACTCTTCCCAGTTCTATCCTGACCTTGGCACCTCTGGTGGCCAGAACCTCTTCAACCTTGATGAACGCCTTTTCAAGCCAGAACTTCTCCTCCTGCGTAAGTTTCTCCGGGGTCTCCGCCAGTTTAATTGCTCCCCGCTCTATTATCTTGAGCTTATCAGGTGGCAATTTCTGCTCGGCCAGAACCTTGGCCATCTTGAGAGCCATCTCCTCTTCAGTCCTCTCAGCACCCAAAACATAGGAGGCCGCCTGTCCCCTGACCCACAACCTGAATCCGTCAACGCCTCGGGGTATTGTCCAAAACAATTTAACCAGGAGGAGATACCAAAATTTAGTGGACACCCATTCCGGAGGATGAACATGGAACCAACCAAATCTATAGCCCAATACGAAGTACATCCCTCCACCGAGAACAACCATGCCGCCCGCCAGCAAGTTGTGTAAAACCTCCGGGCTGCCGAAGATAGACAGGGTGCGCGGATCGTATAAAAGAGGAATGGAAGAGCGAATGGCATCCACGGCATGAACATTGTAGATTACATGGTACGCATGGGAGGAGATATCGAATCCAAAAAGGGCGAGGGCAGGTCCGATGAATTTTTCCAGCATCCAATTGGGCTTCAAGCCGATGAATAAGATGGCAAAGGAAAGAGCAAAGAGAGCCACCCTCATGGGGAAAGGTTCGGGCTTCACATCCTTGAACTTCTCCGGTCTCTTCCAGACGAAGACGAACAGCCACATCTTCACATTGGAACAGAATGTTCCGAAGGCGGTGAGCATGAAGAATACCTCCGCCACCAGGAGTAGCATATCGGGCCGATGAGCCAAAGAGTAATGAGAGGAATATTCGAAAGCCTCCAGGATGGAGTGATGAAGGAGGGTTTTGCTGGCAAACCCGTTGAAGCCGGGAAGCCCGGAAATACCACAGACTGCGATCAAGCAAGCTATGGCGGTGAAGGGCATGTTCCTCCATAAACCACCCAGCTTATACATGTCCAACTCGTGAGTCCTATAATAAACGGCTCCAACGGATAAGAATAAGGCCGCTTTGAACAGAGCATGATTGAAGAGATGGTAGACCCCTCCCGCCAATCCCATGGCTCCCTCTTTCCCCAAATAAGCCGCACAGCCCAGGCCAAAGATGATATAGCCCATCTGGGAAACGCTGTGGTAAGCGAGCATCCGCTTGCAGTTGGCCGAAAGGAGGGCGTTGACCACGCCGAGGAACATGGTGATCACCCCTATCCAGATCAGGGCATATCCCAAGCCGGTGAGGGTGGTCCACTCGGCCACACGGGCGGCGGCTTGACCGACCTCGTGGGAAACTTCCACGGTGATGGGGGCAAAGAGGGTGTTTACCGTCCTCAAGATTCCGTAGGCCCCGACCTTGATCATCACACCTGAGAGCAAAGCACTGGCGGGGGTGGGTGCAATTGGGTGAGCTTCGGGAAGCCAGACGTGTAGAAGCCATATGCCAGCCTTTGCACCAAAGCCAACTATCATCAAGCTGGCTATGACATAACGCATCCCGAAGGGGATCTTATTGATCAAATCGGCCAGGGGCCTGACTTCAAGCTGACCGGTGTAGGCGTAGAGAAGAAGAACCCCGGCCAAAAGGATGAGCCCACCGATGATACAGAACCAGAAATAGAGCTTGGCCGCATCCAACGCCTCCGGCGTCTCCTCATGTAAAACCAAGACGGTGGAGAAAAGACCGAGCATCTCGAAGAAGACGAACAGGGAAAACCAGTCCCTGGCCAGGAGAACACCCAGATCGACGGCGAGGGTGAGGAGGGAGAAAACCGCATATCTGGTGCGGGCATGCTCCTTGGACATGTAGCTGACGGCATAGACGGAGGAGACCAGCCACAGAAAGCTTGTAATAAGGGCAATTATTAACCCGACCGGGTCCACCTTGAAACCGGCGCCTAAGATACCTTTGAGGGTAAACTCAATGCCCTTGTACAGATGCTCGCCAATGTGGACACCCTGGATAACAGGCTGATACATCGCCAGGATGAGCGCAAAGGTGATCGCGGTGCAAAGAACGACCACCGTATTTCTTGCTCTCTCACTCCGACCAGTAATGAGGGCTAAAACTGCTCCGCAAATCGGGGCCAAAATAGCTAAGAAGGGAAGCAGAGCATACTTGCTTACCTCCACCGTTAATGGTCCTGCAGCCTCTAGGTGAACCACTCGAAAATTTCTCCTTCAGTAAAGGACAAATCCCATTAAAGTTAACGTTCGAAATCGCTTAATGTCCCCGAACGGGGGCGTGTCCTCCGTGTTCCTCGTGAGCAAGCCTACCGAGGACACCGTAGAGCATGACTAAAAGACCGCTTACACCCAGAAGGATAAACTTCGGAAGAACCAAAATGGGGGGTTCGTGATAACCCTCCATCGAAGGGTGATAACCCAGAGCAAAAATAACAACCACAAGAGCGGTGAATAGATAGGCCAACCCTTCGTGTTTCGGTATGAGTATTGGTCTTAGGGTGGGGGGCATCCATTCAACGATCTTCTTGGGGATGGTCTCTCGCAATTTCTCGGCCGCCAACTTCAAGGCATCCGGTTTTTTCTCCAACTTCCTCAACCTGCGGACCCTCAGCGCGTAGTTCAGGCCAACCCCAAATGTGAACAAAAGCAAACCCCATTGCAGATAATAGGGCCAGGGAGCGGCCCCGTGCTCGGCTTCATGTTCCTCATGTTCCGCGTGTTCCAATTCGTGCTCAATGTGCTGCGCCTCATGCTTAACATGGGCCTCCTCCACCGCAAAAGCGAAGAAAGTAACGTTAAAGATCACCAAAACGGCCAGAATTAAAACCAATCCCCATCGGGTCAATCTTTGATCGACCCTCCTTGAAAGCTTCCTTCGAGAAAGATCACCCACCCACACTCACCTCAGAAACCATTGAGTAGCGAACCTGGCTGCCGAGAGAGGCAAGCCATGGACCTCAGCGCATATACCCAAAATTATAACACCAAGGGCTCCCGCGAGAACAGGAGCAAGCAGGCTCCAGGGAGCCTCCCTTTCCCCCGCCGGCGGGGCTTCCTCCGCATGTGCCTCGCCCGTCCCCTCGGCGATCATCTCCTCGAGAGGTTTTTGGAAAAAGGCGGTGTAAACGATGGGCAGGAAATAGGCTGCGCCCAAGAGAGAGCTTATGAGCAAAACGATCACGAAGATCAGCTTCTCCACCTCGAGCGAACCCAGGCAAAGATACCACTTGCTTATGAAACCGGCCGTCGGCGGAAGACCGATCATCCCCAGAGCGGCCACGGTGAACGCTCCCATCGTCCAGGGGAGTTTCTTGGCGATGCCTCTCATCTCGCTGATATTCCTCAAACCCAACCGTTTTATGATCGTACCCGCACAGAGAAAGAGTGTTCCCTTCATGAAAGCATGGTTGGCGACGTGGATCATTCCTCCCCAGAGACCATAGGGAGTAAGCAGGGCGATGCCCAAGATTATGTAGCCCATCTGGCCAATGGTGGAATAAGCCAACCTCCTCTTTAGATTATCCTGGGTGAGGGCAATTATTGAAGAGATGATGATGGTGAAACAAATTATGTAGGCCAGGGGCATTCCCACCCCCAACTCACCCACGATGTGTGCGCCGATTATGCTGAACATACCCCGCATGATCCCGAAAGCGCCAACGGCCACCATGATCCCCGAGAGGATGGCGCTAAAGGGTGAGGGGGCGATCGGGTGAGCATCCGGGACCCAACCGTGAAGGGGCATTATCGCCGCCTTGACCCCGAAGCCCAAGACGAAACTCCAGAAGAGGACAGTCAAAGCCGTCTTTCCCAGCTTCATCGACATTATACCCCCCTCGACAAAATCCATGGAGCCAGCCAAAAAGTAGGTGTACACCACGGAGAAGAGGACGAAAGCTGCCCCGAGCAAGATATAGATCATGTACTTCTTGCCCGCCGCCAACGCCTCCGGTGTCTCTTCGTGAACGATCAACGGATACGTAGAGATAGAGAAGAGCTCATAGAAAATGAACAGCGTGAACAGATTGCCAGCTAAGGTGACGCCAACCGTCCAGGCCAGGCAGAGCAACAGAAAACAGAAGTAACGCCTTTTGGCATGTTCTCCCTCCATATAGCCCACGGAGGATACCGTGGCCAAAAGCCAGAGTGCCGTAGCGGTTACGGCATAGAGCAAGCCAAGTTGATCAACCCTGAAGTAGAACCAGATTCCGGGGATTATCACCATCAGCTTGTAGATGAAGACCGTCCCTTTCAGGGAATCGGGAAGCATCAAGAGTGTAACCAGGAAAGTCAGAGCAACACACAGGACACTCAACCTGTTCCGCAGTGCATCGGCCCCGCTCCCGATCGCAAAGATAGCGATGGTAAAGGCAAGGGGGATGCCCACCACCAGAACGGGCAATACCGAGACCACTTCTTTAATCATGACTCTCGCCTCCCAGTCAAACGATCGACTCTCATCTCAGAAAAGTAGTCATTGCCTCCCGCGCCAGAGCCAGTGGTACGAAGGGAAGATCGGCGAATAAACCCAGGGCAATGACGTAGAGGGCACAGATGATGCAGGGCGCCAACAGCGTCCAGTGAGCCTCACTAACAGCCGTATCCCCGTCAACCGGCTTGACGAAATAGCCCCGGTAGACTATGGGCAGGAAATAGGCCGCATTCAAAAATGAACTGATGAGCATGATTGCGACAAAAACAGCTTGCTTGGCCTCAAGAGCTCCAAGACATATATACCACTTGGTTATGAAACCAGCCAGTGGGGGGAGCCCAATCATCCCCAGAGAGGCCACCGTGAAAGTGGCCAGGGTTATGGGCATCTTGAATCCGATACCGTGGAGCTGGCTAATGTATTTCTTCCCGGTCTTTTTGGCGATGGCCCCGGCCACAAAGAACATGGTGATCTTCATGAATGCCTGGTTGGCGAGGTGCACTATGCCACCCATCGCCCCGCTTGGTGCGAGCAGGGCCACCCCCAGAACGATATAGGATAACTGACTTATCGTTGAATAGGCCAGCCTCTTTTTGAAATCGTCCTGCAAAAGAGCCATCAAAGAGCCGCCGATGATGGTTATCGCCGCCGCCAGGGCCAGCAAACTACCAGCGGAGATGGCAACCCCCGAAAAGTGAACGACGAGTTGTTTTATTAAATGGAACCCGAAGACATTGTAAACAATCCGTGTAATACCGAAGACCCCGGCCTTGACCACAGCGACGGCGTGGAGAAGGGCGCTCACCGGAGTCGGGGCGACCATGGCACTGGGCAACCATCCATGGAGGGGCATTATCGCCGCCTTGACCCCGAAGCCCATAATGAACAGGACAAAAAGGAAGAAGAGGGTGTTGACACCGTGTTGAAGGGAAAGTATCCCGTTCTCACTCAAGGTGACAGTCCCAGCCAAATAGAAGGTCATAGCCGTGGCAAAGAGTATCAGACTGCCTCCCGTCAGGGTGTAGACGAGGTACTTTCTACCCGCTTTCATGGCATCGGGAGTTTCCTCGTGTATGACCAAAGGATAAGTGGCGATCGTAAGCATCTCATAGAAGACGAACAGGGTGAAGAGATTGCCGGCAAAGGCCACACCCACCGTGGTGGACACACAAATGGCAAAGAAGGCAAAGAATCTCTTCCGGGCGTGCTCTCCCTCCATGTATCCAATGGCGTAGACCGTGGTTATGATCCACAAAGTGGAAGACAGCACGGCGAAGAACATCCCCAGGGCATCGACCCGCAAGATAAACCCTATACCCCGAGCGAAGGGAAGTAGCTCAGTGACGTAGACTACTCCCCTAAGAGAGGCCGGGAACATGGACATGACTATCATCCACTTTAGCACGCTGGAGGAGATACTGAACAACCTCCGCAGAAAAGTGTTGTCCCCCAGCCAGAAAATGAGAACCGCGCACACCAGGGAGATCAGTGGCGCCAAAAGGGGTCTTATATCATAAACCTCCATTACATCCTCCTATCTCAGAAATCCCGTCACCGCCGGTCTTATGAATGCCAAGGGAGCGTAGGCAAAGACGCCCATGAGCAAGCAACCGATGGCCAGTATCACGATGGGAATAAGCATGGAAGCCGGAGCTTCATCAACCTCGGTGATTTCATGCACAGGTTCCCTGAAGAAAGCCGCGTTTATTATCTTGACATAGTAGGCGACGATAAACAGGCTCCCGAGAAGGAGCATCCCCGCCAGAACTGGTTTGCCGGCCTCGATCGCCCCTAAAATAATGAACCATTTACAGATGAATCCGGCGGTGGGTGGAATTCCCACTATGGAAACAGCAGCTATGACAATCGCCCCCATGGTGATGGGCATCTTTTTCCCAATTCCCTGGAGATCGGCCAACTTGCGATAACCAGTCTTGTAGATAATCGCTCCGGCGCAGAGGAAGAGGGTGGTCTTTATCAATGCATGGTTGAAGACGTGAATTAGACCACCAACGATGCCGAAATAGGAAGCCAGACTCAAACCCATAACGATATAGCCTATATTGGAGATTGTGGAGTAGGCAAACATCATCTTGATATCATTCTGGAAGAAGGCAAAGAATGCCCCGAGGATTATGGTTATTCCGGCCAGCCAGGCCATGATATTGAGAACCGGGCCGTAATTCAGAGGTCCATTGATCCTGTAAACGTTGAAGAGCACCCTTATCATGCCCACTATGCCGGTCTTCACAACTAGACCGGAAAGGAGGGCGCTGACCGGTGAGGGGGCCAGAGCGTGGGCATCCGGAAGCCAGATGTGCAGGGGAAACATGGCTGCCTTCACGGCGAAACCCACTATGAAAAGGGCGAGGGCCACACTGGCTACCCTGGTCGCGTCGGTCAAGGTCAACATGTGGGATATATCTCTCATGTTCAGCGTGCCCGTTATCGAATAAAGGAAGGCTACCCCCAGAAGCACACACAAAGATGATATCGCCCCCACCAGAAGATATTTGAAAGCGGCCATGGCCGTGAGTTTTTCCCCACCGATGGCGATGAGGGCATAACCGCTAAGGGAAATTATCTCCAGGAAGACGAAGAGATTGAACATATCCCCCGTGACCACAAAACCGATCATCCCGGCCAGGATGAGGAGGATCAGAGTGTAATAGGTTGATATCTTGGCCTCCTCCAACTCCTTTTCCACATACCTCTTGGAGAAGATAATCACGAGAAAACCAAAAAGGGCTATGACGAAGGTCAGAGCGGCGACGTAATCGAAGTAGATCTCTATCCCGAAGGGCGGCTCCCAACTTCCCAAATGGTAACCGATGGGGCCATGAAGGGAGAGGCGGACGCCGAGGAAGGCCGTCATCGCGAAGGTAAAGAGCATCACCAAAGCAGCCCAGGGCATGCAGAGCCTTCTCCTCCAGTGCCCGATCAAGGGAGTTAAAGCCGCCCCCACCAGGGGGACCACCACGATCAAGATGGGAAAATGCCCAGAAACGCCAGCCAATCTATTCCTCCATTCCCTTCAATTCATCGGCATCAAGGGTTCCGCACTGCTCGTAAAGCTTGATCATCAGTGCCAGAGCCAGAGCGGTTGTGCTCACGGCAACCACAATGCCCGTGAGTATCAGGGCCTGGGGAAGAGGATTCACAAACTGAACGCCTTTCTCCATGCCCTTGACAACTATGGGGGCGCTTCCCTCTCTCACCGCACCAACGGAGACGATGAAGAGGAAAACCGAGGCCTCCATGATGTTTAAGCCCATGAACTTCTTGATCAAATTGGGCTTGGTTATGACGGTGAAAAGACCGATGCAAAAAAGCAAGGTGGCGATGACATAATTGAAGTTTGCCCCCAGCTTCTGAACTATCATATCCGCTCCACCTTTTCCAGAGAGGCGAATATCGAACCAAATATTATCCCCGTGGCCACGCCGATGCCCACTTCTATCAACAACAACATCGCATGGCGAAGGAGGTACTGTGCCTCGTGCGAAAGGGCCGGCATCAGAAAAGTCAGGAATTTCTGCCCGAAGAAAAGACCGATGAAACCCGCTATGGCAAAGGAGAGGATGGCCGCGCTTTCCAGAGGAACCTTCACGGCAAGGCGTATCTTTCGCATGTAAGTCAGCAGTCCAAAAATCAAAGTGTAGTGTATCATGCTTGCTCCAAAAACGGCCCCGCCCTGAAAACCGCCACCCGGCGATACATCCCCATGGAGAATCGTATAGACCGCAAAAAGCACGATGAAGGGAATGAGCAACTTTACAACGGTGGTCACGATGAGGCTGGGCCCGACGGGCGAGGTGGCCACCATCGTCGTGCTGGTCTTAACGTCCTCCCTCTTGAGAACGGCCAGAACCCCGGCGAGGGCAGTGAATATCACCGTCACCTCCCCCATCGTGTCGTATCCCCTGTAATTTAGGATGATCCCCGTGACGATATTGGAAGCACCTCCCTCTTCAACCCCCTCCTCTAGATAACGGGGGACCACATGCCTGTTGGTTATATTAGCGGGATCGCCAAAGGGGGGCATCTCCACAACAGCGGAGAGGAAAACCACCCAGCAAATCGCCAGGCACAGAAAGATCAGGAATTTTCTCACTAATCCTCCCTCCGCACCGTCTTACTTATGGTTATGAGGAAAAGAACCGTCGTAACCCCGGCCCCCACAGCTGCCTCGGTCAAGGCCAGGTCGGGCGCACTGAGCTGCTGCCAGACTATGGCCATCGTCAAACTGTAAGCCGAAAAGATGATGGAGGCAGCCATGAGATCTTTGGTCACGTAAACGCCCAGAGCCGTGGCCACCAAAAACAACAAGAGGATGATGTCAAGCCTCCACAGCACCTTCGCTCCCCTCCTCCGGAAAAGATGGCTGTTCCTTGCGCCAGGGCTTCAGGCCCGCTTTGAAAGCGGCTCGGGCCAGCGCGTGTCCGGTCGTGGAACTCGTCACCAATACCAAGAAAGCTAATATGAGGAGCTTGGCCGAATCGAAATTCCCCCGCTCATAGACGGCCAGACCAACCAGAATCGAACCAGCCCCAAGGGTATCACACTTCGTGGTGGCATGGAGTCGGCTAAAGGCATCAGGGAGGCGAAGAAGGCCCACCGTCCCCACCACAAAGAAGAAGATACCTATACAACAAAGGATTATGGTGATGGAGTTCAAAACTATTTCAAACACCGATCAACCCCCCCGTCTCCAGATACCTGGCTGTAGCAACGGTGACCACGAAAAGCAAAAGACCGTATATGAAGGCAGTATCAAGATACATGCTCTGCCCAAAAACATAAGCTATGAGGACCAACACCACCAGCGTCTTACTCCCCACGACGTTCACCGCTAATATCCTGTCGGGAAGAGTGGGTCCCTTAACCGCCCGGTAAAGGCAGATAAAGGCGTTGGCCACGATGATCAGGCTAGCAACGAGAAAAAAGGTAGTCAACGGGCTTTCTCCTCCTCAAAAATCCAGATAACCGACCTCTCAAGCCCGCCAGCCAGGAGATCTTCGGCATGCTTGTCCGCCAAACAGTGGATGTAATAGTTGCCCTCTTCATCGATGTCCACCGTCAGCGTACCCGGGGTGAGGGTGATGGAGTTGGCCAAAACCGTCCGGGGAACGCTATCGGACAGATGGGGCCTGAACTTTATGATCGCCGGATTTATGGGGAGACTGGGGGAAAGAACGCGGGAAGCCACATCCACATTCGCCTTGACTATCTCAAAAGCCAAGGCCGGTATGTAAAACAACATCCTGGCCAGGGTGCGCAGCGTCCACGACCTTCCGACGAGTTGTTCCCGCAACAGTCGATGAGCAAACACGGCGACGACCAAGCAGCAAGCCGCCCCCAGCAGAAGATTAAACGCACCCCAACTCGAGGTGAGCGCCACCCAGAAAAACCAGAGAAAGATGGCCGTTTTTAAAGTCTTGTAAGGTAAAATCATCGAGATTACCCCAGAAATTATATCACTCTTCCTACCAAGATTGTGAATAATGACGCAATACTATTTAAATTTAAGGGCCGCGACCGCCCCCATAAAAGCCATCTTAAACTGCATAAGGATTAATTATCGTTTTGCTATTCTCCAATAAACCTCTTTTCCCCTTCTTTTTCTCAAAAATTCTCTGAACGATTTATGCTTGTTTGGCCGCCTCATAACCACAAACCTTGTTCCTGCCTTCCCTCTTAGCCAGATAAAGGGCATGGTCAGCCACAACAATCAGCTCCGTATCACTCTTGGCATCCCGGGGATAGGAAGCCACCCCGGCACTGATGGTCCTCTTGACAACCGGATGATCCTTATCTCCCTCGAACTCCAGAGTCGCCACCTTTTCACGAAGACGCTCGGCCACCAGAACCGCCTCCTTCTTTCCCACACTGGGCAGAACTATCGCAAACTCCTCTCCCCCATAGCGGGCCACGGTGTCTATCTCCCTCACGCCCTTGACTAAAACCTGAGCAATTCTCTTCAGGACCTTGTTGCCCTTCTCATGCCCGAAGATATCGTTGTATTCTTTGAAATAGTCTATATCCATCATGATGAAGGAGAGAGGCGTCTCGTATCTTTCGGCTCTCTTGATCTCATCCCGAAGGGTACCCGTGAAGTAGCCGTAATTGTGGAGACCGGTCAAACTATCGTGGATGGAAAGACGCTCGAGCATCGTCCTTTGTTTTCTCCCCTTATCCGAGAGATACCCGAGGATGAAAGCAGCGGCCAGGAAAGTGCCCATGCCAAGAAGTATCTCATCTTTCAGATTTACGGGGCTCTGCGCAATCGTTCCCGGATAAAAGCCCTGCAAAACCCAGTAAGCTATCAGCCCCACGCTTACTCCCCCCACCACCAGAGTTCCATAAACCCCATAGGCACCGGCGGCGATCAACAGGGGAACGGCGTAGAGAAACCAGTACATATGGACATTCCCGGCAAAGTAGATGATGAGGGAAGCAAAGGCAAGGGTGATGAAGATCAACAAACAATTGCGAAGATGAACCCTTGGCTCCATTATCATACCTCTGAACGGTCTCGGGGACAAAAAGACAGAGGTATTATACCAGAGCAAGGAGAAATCAGCTAATGGTTTATGGCTCGTTCGCTCGATAGCTGATAGTAAAAGCCATCTGCCATCAGCTATCCGCTAAGTGGTCGGGATGGGCGGATTTGAACCGCCGACCTCCGCCTCCCGAAGACGGCGCTCTAACCAAGCTGAGCCACATCCCGAAAATCAGCTAATGGTTTATGGTCGATGGTAAAACCAACAACCAAAACCATCGACTACCGACTGCCGACCGCTTTTGATTATACTATTCTTGAACTAAAGCTTCCAATATCTTCGCTGCGCAGTCTCGATGGGGGCCAGAATCCGTTGGATCTCGCTGACCGGGAGATCGGGGGGAGGCTTGCAGGGATCCTCAATTTCCAGACCCAAGTTGGCCAGCTCGCCGATGGTAGCCAGGACACTCCGAGAAAGAGCCCCCAAATCGTAGCCGCCCTCCAGGGAGAAGACGAGACGATTCTCGCAGAAATCGTGAGCCAGTTGCCGTACTCTTTTCGCCATCTCTGCATAACCTCGCACCGTCAAATTCAACCCGGCCAATGGATCGGCAAAGTGCCCATCGTAGCCGGCAGCAACCATAATCAGATCGGGTTCAAACTGACCGACGAGGGGGAATACGATCTCATCAAAAGCCTTCAGATAGACATTGTCTCCCGCCCCTGATGGAAGGGGGATATTCACGGTGAAACCTTCACCCGAATTGGCACCAACCTCGTTTAGATAACCGGTACCGGGGTAGAGGGGATATTGATGAAGAGAGAGATAGAGCACGAGAGGGGTGTCGTAGAAGATATCCTGGATGCCATTGCCGTGATGGGCATCCCAATCCAAAATGAACACCCTTTTCGCCCCCAACACATCGAGCGCATATCGCGCCCCGATGGCCAAATTGTTGAAGAGGCAAAAACCCATTCCTCTACTAGAAGTGGCATGATGACCAGGCGGTCTCACCAGACAGAAAGCGCCCTTTCCTTGAGAAAAGGCTCTCTTGACCGCCAAAATCACCCCTCCCACCGCCAGCCGAGCGGCTCTGAAGGAAGCCCGCGAGAGGCCGGTATCCACATCCAGATACCCGCCACCACGGGAGGCCATCTCCGCAACGGTCCTCACATACTCTGGATCATGAACCGCGGTGATTAACTCGGTGGGCGCCTCGTCCGGGTTGACCAGCTCAACCCGGGAGAAAATCCCGTGGCCCTCCAATAGATCGCAAATGGCAGTCAAACGAGCGGGCCTCTCTGGGTGACCGCGGCCGGGATCATGCTCGAGATAAAAGGGATGATAGACTAAGGTAATGGATGAGCCCTTCAAGGATCACTCTCCGACGATCTTTACCTTGATCTCCCTTGAGCGAGAGCCGTCGAGTTCGACCAAAAAGATGCTCTGCCAGGTACCCAGCTCGATTTTGCCCCGGGTGATCGGCAACGCCAGGCTGTTCCCCAGAAAAGCCCCCACTATGTGGGAGGGGGCATTATCGTCGATCAAGTTGTGCTCGTAGGCCTTATCCCAGGGGATTAGATCCTTGATGGCTTCTCTTAAATCGTTCAACAGACGAGGCTCATTCTCATTGATAATTAAAGCCGTGGTGGTATGAGGGGAGTAAACGAGAGCAATCCCCTCCCTCACGCCACTCTTCGCCACCAGCCGCGAGACATCGGGGGTGATATTGACCAACTCGATATGAGCCCCCGTACGAAATCCGAGGGTATTGGAAAATAATTTCATCGCTCACACCCCCGCAAATATCCCTGAACTCCATCGAAGACGGCCACGGCGATCTTCTGGCGAAAAGCTTCCTCCCTCAGCAATCTTTCCTCTTCGGGGTTGGTTATAAACACCGGTTCTACAAGAACGGCGGGCATTCTAGTTGTCCTCAAGACCGTGAAGTTTTTGCCCCGAACCTTGTTATCCTTTCTGTTTAAGGAGAAGAGGAGTTCCCTTTGAATGAGCTCCGCCAATCTTTTTCCCTTCCGCGAGTACCGATTCCCACTGGCAAAGTAATAGGCACTGGTGCCCGCCGCCTCTGTTTTCGAGGAGCCGTTGAGGTGAAAACTCACGAATACGTCCGCCTGAGCATCGTTGGCGATTCTAGCTCGCTCGGAAAGATCAATGGACTCTCTCTCCCGGACATATAGGACATGGGCCCCTAATAACTCCAATAGGTTCCCGAAACGCAAACCCAAATCCTCGCAGATCTCACTCTCTTTTAATCCAGTGGGGCCGACGGCGCCCGGATCTGGGTGGCCGTGACCGATATCAACCACAACCTTCCTCCCCTTAAAGAGGGAGATGGAAGAGGTCCGCCTCTCCGGGAACTCCACGCGGGCATTAGACTCCAGAACATTCCTGAGATTATGAAGGGCATCGAGGCTGGAGTCGCCGACTATCCCGTCGCTGGGGAGCCCGATATTTCTTTGGAACTCCCGCACCGCCCTTTCCGTCAGTGGCCCGAAGATGCCATCTACGGCTCCCGTATTAAACCCCAAAGTATTGAGCCAACTCTGAAGTTTCTTCACATCTTCACCTCTTAGAAAGGGAGCCCTAAGGTAGAGGGGGCGGTCACCCAGCTTGTAGGTCGCTTCCACCAACCCCTGCCAAGTTCCCTCATCTACCACCCCGCTGACGGGCAGTCCGCGATCTCGTTGAAACCTTTTCACAGCGCACTCGGTCTCCTCTGCAAAGATTCCATCCAAACCCGCCGAACCCAAACTGTAGCCAAGCGTGGCTAGCTTTCTCTGAACATCTACTACCTCTTCTCCCCAGCTACCTTTTCCAATCAATTTCATCCTAAATCACCAATCATTTGCGCACGAACTCGCCACTCTCCCCACCGCTCTTCCGCACCAAGCGAACTTCGCTTACGGTCATGGCCCTGTCCACAGATTTACACATATCATAGATGGTTAAGGCAGCAATAGAGCAAGCAACCAGTGCCTCC
Source organism: Actinomycetota bacterium (assembly GCA_030019215.1). GTDB lineage: Bacteria > Actinomycetota > Aquicultoria > Subteraquimicrobiales > UBA9087 > UBA9087. The sequence continues at coordinate 39,214 of JASEEZ010000007.1, read as the reverse complement.
ATCTCAACACCGGTTCTATCCATGGTTTTGACAGCGGCTTCAATCTCGATGTTCGCCTCTTCCTCATCCAGATTGAAATTGATGTTTACTCCGGAGATGCCGATGGGATGACACAGGGGGATGAGCTCGGAAGCCTTCTTGGCAGCCATCACTCCCGCCACCTGGGCCACGGCAAGCACGTCTCCCTTCTTTACCCCGCCGGTTCTGATCATCTCCAGTGTCTGAGATTTCATCTTGACGATCGCCCTGGCGACCGCTTCCCGATGGGTGGGCTCCTTCCCGCTCACATCGACCATCCTCGCCCCGCCCCGCTCATCAAAATGCGTGAGCTCGGTATCTGATTTTCTTCCCCCATCCGACATCCGACATCCTTCGACTTCGCCCAGGATAAATCCGACATCCGACATATCTCAACCTCCAATCTGAAACATCCTCCGTTGAAATTTCCTCCGAGCAGAAAAACGGTCCCTTGGTTTCTTGGCCAGGGTTTCCCCGATCAACTTCACCACTTCCCCCTCACCAGCCCCCCTTCTGAGAACCTCACGCACGTCGACCTCCTCATCGGAGAAGAGACAGGTTCTGAGCTTCCCGTCCGCGGTCAGGCGGAGTCTGTTGCACCGGGAACAGAAGTGACCACTCATTGGACTGATGAAACCGAGGGTCCCCAGCGCTCCCTTAAACTTTAAATATCTAGCTGGACCAGCCCCCGGAGGGGAGAGAGTCTCCTCGAATTCACCAAAACTCTCCATCCTTCTCCTCATCTCAGAGCAAGATACAAAATAGTCCTGGCCGATCTCTTCATTAAAGGGCATGTGCTCGATGAACCTCACGTGGATGGGGTAGTTGTAGGCAAACTCAACAAAATCCTCGAGGTCATCATTTACCCCTCGCAGAACAACCACGTTCACTTTGACGGGATGAAGGGGGGCTTCCAGGGCAGCCTCCAACCCCTCGAGGACCCTTTCGACATCGCCGCCCCGGGTGATGCGGCGGTAAACCTCGGGCTTGAGTGAATCGATGCTTATGTTTACCCTTCTCAAACCCGCCTTGACGAGATCGTCAACGTAATCCGCCAAAAGCAGACCGTTTGTCGTGAGGGATATGTCCTTCACATCTGGGATGGTACAAAGATCGCCCACTAAGCCAACCACGTCCCGACGGATCAAAGGCTCTCCCCCCGTCAGCCTGATCTTTGAGATGCCGGCTTTGACAGCATGCCTTGCAAAGAGGGCTATCTCTTCATAAGTCAGAATTTCATCGTGAGATTTCCAGGTCATTCCCTTGAGGGGCATGCAATAAATGCAGCGAAGGTTACACCTGTCGGTGATGGAGAGACGCAGATAATCTATCTTTCGGTTAAATGGATCGACCAAATCGGGCATCTTCGTCCCCGCCGAATAAAAACGCCGCCCCCGGCAAAAGAAGCGGCTCACCCTCTCCTTTCCAAACACGGGAGGCACAGGGGGTTTCCCCTCTTCTGGCCCTATCGCCCTCGCCCCATACCCCGCCTACGGCTACTCGGAATCCGTCATCTTGCTTTTTGATAGAACCACGAAATCCCTTCAGGCTTAGGGGCTCCGGGTCGGAGATGTATCTTTTACTTATTTCGGCAAACCCTCTCGTTCTCCTTCATTTCGTTGCATCACTAAATCACGTTCGACTTAATTTATCCTCCGCAACTCCTTTGCAATGATTGAGTGTTATGCTAAATAATGGTGCAAACACTGTCAAGCACCGCCCTATCATCCATAAAATATATTGTATTGCCCCTCAAGATAAGTTGTGATAAATTCACTAGCGAGCGCGAGGGGTGGTAACGTTGGCAAATGATGAGAGGCAGATTCCAATCTGTGCCGTAATCCACAGGTGCTCCATGGGAGTGATGACGGTCTGTCCAGCCTTCAAAGCCTCCCGTCCCTGCTGGGAGGTGGAGGGTGTGAGGAGAGATTTCGCCTCGACTGTCCCGCCTACCTCCAGAAGAAAAACTGCTTTGAGCTGACGAAAGATTGTCCTCTTCACCACTCCAAAAGGGCCATCATCTGCAACCACTGCGAGGTGTGTCAATATCACCAGTACGAGAGCGAGAGACGGGCTAAGAAGTGGATGAAATAATCAAACCCCGCCATTGGCGGGGTTTGATTGCAACCCTCAATCTTGCAGCGACTTAGCATCAATATTTGGTCAAGGTAAAGTTGTCGAAGACCGCTCCCCCCGCAGAACAACCAAAAACCTTCAAAGTTACCCTAACCTGGGTTGTTCCCGTCGGAGAAACAGCCTGCGCCCTCAAACTGTATGTCCTGGCGGGCTCGATACCACACTGCTTCCCATCCATAATGTGTGTAGCTAAAACATTACTGGAGGAATCCAAAAACTCCATGTAAATCCGCACCAGAGTGTGATCAATCTCTCCACTGGCATTCGTGCAGTTGGATATGGCCTCTACGGAGGCATCATAGCTATAGCCGGCGGAGGCCGTAAATGTCTTGCTGATCTGCTTGAAGTTGGTGCTAGCTCCACCACAGGATATCCCTTGAGCCGAGCCACCTGTGGCCACCTTGGTGTAGTCACCAGGGCCACCACCGTGGGAATAACTACCCCAACCCTGGGCGATATTTGAATTGCCCCACTCAGTACTCCTGGTAAGATTCTGTCCCACCAGCAATGTGGTCAAAGCACTATCAGCGTAGGAGCCTTCATAGAGATTGAAGTTCTTGAAGACAGTCCCACCACCGGCACCGCCAACCACCTGGAGAATCGCCCTAACCTCGGCTGTCCCGTTGGGAGCGTACCCATTGACCTGGAGGGTGTTCCAGATGATGGGGGAAAGATCGGACCCATCGGTGTAGGAGGTCTTCAGGACGTTACCGGCCGAATCCCTGAACTGCAGATGAACATGGACATAACTGCCATCAACCTGACCGTTCACATTCATGGAGTTTGACTTGGCCTCCACGGTGGCGGTGTAAAAATAGGGGGCTCTGGCCGTTACATCCCGGTAAACGCATTTATAGTTGGTTCCATCTCCTCCACAGGAGACCCCCTGGCCACAGGCGTAAATCTGGCTGAACTCCCCACCATCGCCCGAGGTCGCACTGGTCCAACCGCTGACCACCTGTGCGTTGATCCAGGTCTCGAAGTTCTCCGTGGCCACGGTCTCCACTGCCATAGCCGGAACGGTCTGCAGAAGAAACAAACCGATCAAGACGACGAGCGTTAAAACTTTTTTCATCTCGACCTCCCTTTTTCTCCGATTAACCTTCTGGGAAAATTATTCGACGAACACCGTAAAAACCCTTCAAGGTATATCGGCAAAACTAGTTAGAACCTTTATGCTCACTTGTCCATCCTTCCACTTTATTGTAAAAAACTTGGGACGGTGATCGTATCTTGGAAGCTAAGTGGGAAAATATACCAATCTGTGCCGTAATCCACAGGTGCTCCATGGGAGTGATGACGGTCTGTCCAGCCTTCAAAGCCTCCCGTCCCTGCTGGGAGGTGGAGGGTGTGAGGAGAGATTTCGCCTCGACTGTCCCGCCTACCTCCAGAAGAAAAACTGCTTTGATTTAACAAAAGATTGTCCTCTTCACCACTCCAAAAGGGCCATCATCTGCAACCACTGCGAGGTCAATTTCACTGCTACCAGAAAGAAAAACACTTCAAGGAGTGGTCCGAGAAATACGGAGAAAGAGCGCAGATGAAACGGTGGTTGGGCGAAGATAAGAAAGAATAATTTGGCGGGAGTGTGTGGGAATCGAACCCACCCAGGATGCTCTTCGCACCCCACCGTGGTTTTGAAGACCAGGCGATCCACCAGGACCGATCCACCCCCACATTCAGTTGACAGCTTCCAGCCACTAGCTAATGGCTTGGCCTCGCGGCCTCGATAGCATATAGCTCGTTCGTAGCTCGTTCGCTCTCGCTCACTCGATGGCGTATGGCTTATGGCTCGCTCACTAACGTTCGCTCGATGGCTAATAGCTCAAACTATCTGCAACCAGCTATCTGCCGTTTGCTATCTGCCATCAGCCATCTGCTTTTTCACTTTCGCTACCGCAGCACTCTATCGTTTCCAACCCTTCGCGTGATGCGCCGGGCATCTAAATATTCCAGAAGGGGTAAAGCGTACTTGCGACTTATCCCCAGCAATTCCTTAAACTCCCCCGGACCTATTTTTCCCCTCTTCTCCAGGAAGTTCACCACCTTATCTTTGATCTCCTCAAAAATGGCACCGTGAAAATAGAGATCGTGTCTTACTCTCACGACTTCCCCTTGGGAGAAGAGCATCCTCAAATACTCCCTGGCTTCCTCCTGAGTGATCCCCAAAAGGTCGCTCACCTCACTCAAAAGCGGAGGGGCAAATCTTTGCTCGAACAGCAGCTTTTTTATTTTATCACACATCTCCCTATGCGCCGGACTTGGTTCGGTCGCAACCAGAGGATGACGGAGAGCATCCCCTTTCTGGGAAATAGCGCCCGAGGCAAGCAGATCGGCGAAGATAATATCGGCCAGCCCAGACGAAAGGCTCGGGAGAACTTTGGCCCTGACCATCTCCTTCTTGGCCCCGGTGCTCAAGGGACTCTCCACATGATATTTCTCAAGGAAAGCAACGACATCCGACTTTATCTTATCGTAGCCCGTCGCGGAAACGAAGAGCCCCCCTCCCTTTAGAGAGCAGATTGCCCTATCCCGAACTAGCGTGGCGAGAGCCTCCTCAACCACCTCTTCCGACAACCCAGAGCGAGCGGCGATAGCTTTCTCATCCAGGGGATGGAGCTTGGCCTCGGCGAAAATCAGCTCGACCATCTCCACCGGATCCCCCTTCTCCAATATCCTCATCCTCTCCACGGTCTCTGGGGAGAAACGCCTGTGCTTAAAGGGATGGCTGTCTAGAACTCTCCCCCCCCCTATGGTGTGGATTGGGGAGTAGCTTCTGATGATGAACCTATCATTGAATTTGGGGACTATCGGCTTCTCCAGACGGATTTGGACGTAGGTGCTCTCCCCTGGAGGAATCTCCTGGGCATCGACCAAAATGATCCTCCCCATAACTTCCTGGGTTCCATGGTGAACGCGGACCCTCGCTCCACTCTTCAGCGGTTTTGACGCATCGGTTAAGAGTTGGAGTTTGGCATCAAACATCCGGCTCGGCGATAGATACCGTGGGGGAAGAACAACATCACCCCTCTCTATCTCGCCCGAACCGACGCCGACCAGGTTGAGAGCCACCCGCTGCCCAGCCGATGCTTTCTCTACGCGGTGTCCATGAACTTGAACGCTCCTCACCCTGGCGGAGAGGTCCCTGGGGAGAAGCCTAACCTGCATCTCAGGACGAATCTCCCCCGACCAGAGAGTTCCAGTGACCACCGTTCCGATGCCCTTTAAGATAAAGACGCGGTCGATGGGGAGACGGTAGGGGGCATCCGTATCCTTCGGGAGAACTTCCCGAACGGCTTCGTCTATCTCGGCCACCAACTTCTCCAGTCCGAATCCCGCGAGCGGGGAGACGGGGACTATCGAGGCTCCCTCAAAAAGAGTTCCCTTAAGTACCGATCGCACATCATCCTCGACGATCTTCAGCCACTCCTCCTCGACCAGATCAGCCTTGGTCAAAGCCACCACGGCTCTCTTCACGCCCAGGAGATCGGCTATGGCCAAGTGTTCTTTCGTTTGAGGCATTACTCCATCGTCGGCGGCCACAACCAGGAGCAATAGATCAATCCCCGTGGCTCCGGCCAGCATATTCTTGACAAAGCGTTCGTGGCCCGGGACATCGACCACTCCAGCGATCTGCCCGCTGGGAAGCCTAAACTCGGCGAAGCCCAATTCGATAGAGATGCCCCGCTTTTTCTCCTCCTTCAAACGATCGGTGTCGACTCCCGTGAGGGCCTTGATCAAAGTGGTCTTTCCGTGATCGATGTGACCAGCGGTGCCGACGATGACATGCTTCAAAAACATCACCCCATCAGGATCATTTTCGTGGCTGGGCAATTCCCTCAAAGGCGGAGGTTATTCCGGGGATTTCTTCATCTCGAACGGTTCGCATATCAAGCAACACCTTGTCCTCTTTTAATCGAGCTACAATGGGCGGCTCCGACAATCTCAGTTTGCCCGCCAATTCCACGGCGGAAAACTCCGCGGAGGTCAAGCCAACCACATAAGTAGGAAGTTCCTCCAGAGGCAGAGCCCCTCCCCCAACCCGTGATATCTCCTTCTCGACCTTCACATCGAAGGTTTTTCCAACCTTCTTTTTCAGCTCCTCACCGAGCCGATGAGCTCTTTTCTCAAGATTGGCAAGGGGAGCCAGTATCATTTCCAGCGTGGGAACACGCTCGATCGCCAGGGCCGGGTCCAGATAGAGCCTGAGAGTGGCCTCCAGGCCAGCCAAGGTGAGCTTGTCCACTCTTAGGGCACGGGCCAGGGGGTGCTTCTTTATCTTTTCCACGAACTCTCTTTTTCCCAAGATTATCCCGGCTTGGGGAGCTCCCAGAAGTTTATCGCCACTGAAGGTCACCACGTCAGCCCCAGCCTTGAGGGCCTCCTGAACGGTAGGCTCATGAGAGAGTCCATATTGAGAGAGATCAACGAAAACACCACTACCCAGGTCGTTCATGACGGGCACGTTGTACTCCCCACCCAGAACTACCAGCTCCTCCAGACTGACCTCAGCCGCGAATCCAACCACCCTGAAGTTGCTCGTGTGAACCTTGAGAAGAAGAGCGGTCTCTTCCCCTATGGCTCCTCGATAATCCCTGAGATAGGTTTTGTTGGTCGTACCCACCTCCCTCAGGATCGCTCCGCTCTGGCGCATCACGTCGGGGATCCTGAAGGAACCACCGATTTCCACTAGCTCTCCTCTCGAGACCACCACCTCTTTGCCTGAGGCCAGCGTGGCCAGGGCCAGAAGAACAGCACCGGCGTTGTTATTGACTACCGCCGCTGCCTCTGCACCCGTCAGAGTGCAAAGCAAGTCCTCAACATGATCATGGCGTGAACCCCTCTCACCCAACTTCAAATCGAACTCCAAATTTGAGTAACCTTCAGCTACAGTCACAAGAGCATCAACCGCCTCGGGGGCCAGGATCGACCGACCAAGGTTGGTGTGAATGACCACCCCCGTGGCATTGATAACCCTCTTCAAATGAGGGTGCATCACTTCTCGAACCAAATCAATGATCAAAGGAACCAGGTCTTTAGGTTCAAGCTCCAGATCAGCCAGCTCAGCGGAATCCTTTGAGGATAGAATGGTTCGCCTCAGCTCCTCTAGAACGGTGCGGACGGCGTCCACCACAACCTGGCGGGGATGAGTACCAATCAAACTTCGAATCTCCTCCAACTGGAGGATCTCATCGACCGCGGAAAGCTGGCGCAGATACTCCTTTTTGCCGGACAAGATATCCCCTCCCTGAAAATCGGGTGTCGCCATCCCGAGAATGGTCCCCACAGATTGGAATAAGCTTACTACAAACCCTCCTTCAATTCCACCAGCAACACATTTCACACTGCTTGCCACTCTCGACTTTCTACTCTAAATAAATTATCCTTGAATCAAAGAAATTCGATTAAATAAAAGGATTGCAAGGTAAGCTGAAGAATCTTTTAATCGATTTGCGACCAGGAGAGAAGGGATGGCAGACAAAACTGAGGAAAGACTAAAAATTCCAGAGGAAATTCCGTTGATTCCCCTCAGAGACCTGGTGGTTTTTCCCCACCTAGTTATTCCCCTATTCGTGGGGAGAGAAAGGTCGATAAAGGCTCTTGAAGAAGCCATGCGCCAAGATCACATCGTGGTGCTAGCGGCCCAAGAGGAGGCCGATATCCAGGAACCTCAACCCGAAGACCTCTTCACCGTGGGCTGCACCGCCACGGTCATGCAAGAGCTCAAACTCCCCGATGGCACCGCTAAGGCATTGGTGGAAGGACTGACCAGAGTCAGAATCAAGGATTTCATCCAGACAGAGCCCTTCTTCAAGGTAAGAGTGGAGGTTGAGGAGGGGGAAGAGGAAAAAACCCTGGAGATCGAGGCCCTCATGAGGCATCTGGTGACCCAGTTCGAGAAGTGCGCTCGGCTGGGTAAGCCCATCCCCCAAGAGGTCCTCCTGGCCGCCATCAACATTGAGGAACCGGGAAGGTTGGCCGACTTCATCGCCTTCCACCTTAGTCTGAAAACGGAGGGAAGACAGGAAATTCTGGAGGCCATCAGCCCTCAAAAAAGGCTGGAGAAGGTGAGCGCCTTCCTCGGTAAAGAGTTGGAGATCCTCGAGATCGGGAGCAAGATTCAATCTCGGGTAAAGGAGCAGATGAGTAAAACTCAGAAGGAGTATTTCCTGAGAGAGCAGTTGAAAGCCATCCAGCAAGAACTGGGGATGGTCGATGAACAGGCCGCCGAGATCGAAGAGCTTAAAGCTAAGATCAAAGAGGCACAAATGCCCGAAGAGGTCGAGGAAAAGGCCCTCAAAGAGCTGGATAGATTAGAGAGGATGCCACCGGCCGCCGCCGAGGTGTCTGTCATTCGAACCTATCTCGACTGGCTGATCGGTTTGCCATGGGCGAAGGAGGATAAAGAAAAGCTCGACCTCAAGGAGGCAGCCAAAATTCTCGATGAGGATCATTACGGATTAAATAAGGTTAAGGAGCGCGTCTTGGAATTCCTGGCCGTTCACAAGCTAGCAAAAAAGATGAGAGGCCCGATCCTCTGTTTTGTTGGCCCGCCGGGCACGGGCAAGACTTCCATCGGCAAATCCATCGCTAGATCCCTGGGGCGAAAATTCATCCGGATATCCCTAGGTGGAGTGAGGGACGAAGCAGAGATCCGCGGACATCGTCGCACCTACGTCGGGGCACTACCCGGTAGGGTAATCCAGTCCATCTCCCAGGTGAAATCGAAAAATCCCGTCTTCATGATGGACGAGATCGACAAGATAGGTGCCGACTTTCGAGGGGATCCCTCCGCCGCCTTACTGGAGATGCTTGATCCGGAACAAAACTACGCTTTCAGCGACCACTATCTTGAAGTGCCGTTCGACTTGTCCAAAGTGATGTTCATCACCACCGCAAACATCCTGGATACCATACCCCCCGCCCTCAAAGACAGGATGGAGGTCATACACTTCCCCGGCTACACCGAGGAAGAGAAGGTGAAGATCGCCCAGCAGTTCCTCATCCCCAAACAGCTGGAAGCTCACGGGCTGAGCGAGGAGCGACTCACCATCGGTGAGGCGGCCCTGAGAAAGATAATTCGGGAACACACCAGGGAAGCCGGGGTAAGAAATCTCGAGAGAAAGATAGCCACCATCTGCCGGCAGGTGGCCAGGAAAGTGGTGGAGGGCGAGACGGGAAAGATCAAAATCGCCCCGGATAACATCCATGAGTTCCTGGGTCCACCCCAGTTCCGCTATGGTCTAGCTGAAGAGAAGGATGAAGTCGGCGTGGCCACCGGCGTGGCCTGGACAGAAGTCGGAGGAGACATAATATCGGTCGAGGCCACCATCATGAAAGGAAGGGGCAAGCTCACTCTCACCGGTCACCTTGGAGAGATTATGCAGGAATCAGCCCAGGCGGCGGTGAGCTACGCTCGTTCACGCGCCCGGCAACTCGGCATAGATGAGGATTTCTATAGCGTCTACGACGTCCACATCCACGTGCCGGCGGGAGCCATTCCCAAAGATGGTCCATCGGCGGGAATAACCATGGCTACGGCCCTTATCTCCACTTTAACCAAATGTCCGGTGCGGAAGGATGTCTGTATGACCGGGGAGATAACCCTCAGAGGTCATGCCCTCCCGGTGGGGGGAATCAAGGAAAAGGTGCTGGCCGCCCACAGAGCAGGCATCAAGAAAGTCATCCTCCCCGAAGAAAATGAGAAGGATTTAGAGCTTGTCCCGGAACACGTTCGAAAGGAACTGGACTTCACCTTCGTGAGCCACATGGACGAGGTGCTGAAGGTAGCCCTTTCGCCTTCTCTGCCAGTGGGTGAGAGAGAAAAGCTGGAAAAGTCCTCAGAAAAAGAAAGAGTCTCATGAGGATTGGAGCAATCTCCGACACCCACATCCGCACGCCGGATGATCTCCGAGAGATTAAAGGGATTGCCTCAAAACATTTTCAGGGCGTCGACCTCATTCTACACGCCGGGGATCTGGTCATACCGGATGTCCTCGAGACACTGAGGGGCATCGCCAAAACCATTGCGGTCTGCGGGAATATGGATCCGCCGGGAGTCAGAGAAGCTCTGCCCTCGAAAACCGTGATTGAGACAGATCGCTTCAAGATCGGCCTCGCCCATGGCTGGGGTCCACCCACCGGGTTGATCGAAAGGATCAAGGGGGAGTTCTCGGGAGTGGACTGCATAGTCTTCGGCCACACCCATGAGCCGTTCAATAAGATCATCGATGGTGTCCTTCTCTTCAACCCCGGTAGTGCCACGGATAAAATCTTTGCCTCCCAAAATTACGTGGGTATCCTTGAGGCCGATGAGAAAATCAAGGGCAAAATAATTAAGGTATGAAAAAGATCTTCACCGTGGGTTCGAGCAACCGAACCTGGGATGAGTTTCTCAACCTCTTAAAAATGTATCGCATCCAGGCTCTTGTCGATGCGAGGAGGTTTCTCACTAGTAAATTCGACCACTTCAAGCAAGAGAACCTGGCGGGCGCCCTAGAAAAAGCCGGTATCAATTACATCTACCTCGGTCAGGAACTCGGTGGATACCAATCTGGAGGATACGAGAAATATACCTCGAGCGAACGATTCAAAGAGGGCATCGAAATGCTCGAAAAGCTAGCCGAAAAAGAACTGGTGGCCGTAATGTGTGCCGAGAAGCTACCCTGGAGGTGCCACCGCCGATTTATCGGCAATAACCTGCAGAGGAGAGGTTGGCAAGTGATTCACGTCATCGACGAAGGGCGTGAGTGGACACCAAAAGGCTAGGTCTTTTAAGGGATTTAAGAAATGGCGGGACGAAGCTTTATCGAAACTGAAACCCCCCATAGCTATACATCATAGTATAATTAAACCCAGAAGATTGTGGATGGTTCTCGTCGCAAAAGACTCAATTGGATAGCTTAAGCAAGGAGCAAACCATGGAAAATTTGAAGATTCCCTCCGCCCTGATGACACAACACCCGGACGCCTGCAGGTATGTCCCCGTTCAGGAAGAACCCCAGGAGGCCATCCTCTCCCTCACTCCGCCCCCGGAAGGGCTGGGCCTGGAAGAGGCTATGGTCGACTTCGAGGGCAAACTAACCCCCTACCTCCAGACCTCCCAGATAGTTTTAGGAATATTGAGCAAGGGGATAATCGCAGGAAGGGAGGTTTTCGTCACCCCCCGAATTCCCAGTGGAAGAGAGGAGGGGGTGTTCAGGCAACTGATGGCCTTGATGTCCATCGTGGAATCCAACTACCACGCCTGGAAACAATCCCAAACCTACGCCGTCCGCGAGGTCATCCTACCCATGTGCACCGGAACCGAAGAGCTCCTCTCGGTACGGGAAAGGATAATCGACATCATCAACCTGGCTCACAAAGAATTTGGGCTGAGCAAGGACCCCAACACTATTCAACTGATCCCTCTCGTGGAAACGATTCCCCAGATCCTTGAGGTGGAGTCCATTCTCGGGAGCTACCTGGACGGCTGCCGAGATATGGGGCTCACCACCAAGAGACTTCGCTTCATGCTGGGACGCTCAGATCTCGCCCTTTCATATGGAATGGTTCCGGCGATTCTCGCAAATAAGATAGCTCTCGCCCAGGGTTATCGAATCCAGGAGAAAAGCGGCATCGCGATCGCCCCCATCGTAGGGGGAGGAACCCTGCCTTTCAGGGGACACTTCACCCTGGAAAACGTGGAAAACACACTGAGAGAGTATAGTGGCGCAAGGACACTAACCGTCCAATCCGCCATGAGGTACGACCACGGCTACGACAAAACGCGGAAGCTGGTAGCAATCTTAAAGGAACGGCTACCATCCACGCCTCCCCTGCAATTGGACGACGAAACCCAGGGCCTGCTTCTCAACATTATCGGCATCTTCGTCGGGCACTACCTGCGGTCCTTTCAAGCCATGATCGAGCCGATGTGCAAGATCTCTGACCTTATCCCCCAGCAGCGGGATCGCCTGGCCCGGATAAGCGAGGTGGGCTACGCCCGCGACCTGCCCCATCCCCAAGACCTGGCCGACCTAATCACGGACGGCGATTTGGCCAAAGAACTCCGGAAACTGCAACCAAAGAAGGCCGCCGAGCTTCCAAGGGCCATCTCCTACACGGCCGCTCTCTACAACATCGGGCTACCCCCGGAGATAATCGGCACGGGGAGAGGTATCGAAGAGGTCAGAGAGAGATACGGAAAAAGCGCTTTGAAAAAATTCCTCGACTACTACGTGGGGCTGAAAAGTGATCTGAACTTCGCCTGCCGCTTTGTGAACCTGAAAAATGCGAGCGAATTCCTTCCGCCCTCCGTCATCTCCCAGGTGGATGAGGATCTAAAATTCATCCGGGAAAACACGGGCATCATACCAGGGCCTCGATCTAAAGAGGATAAATTCTACGCAACCATTCTGGAAACGATGAAGCCGATGCTTAAGAACATCGTTGGGCTGGAGGGCAAGGAAATACTGAGCGACGAAAGAACCGAATATGACCTGGTCAAAGAGTGGATGCTCAAGCTGGGGACTATAAGAGGGGGACTGGGTTAATTAAATCGGAAGCGGTCATGCTGGAGTAGGATCTTTTGCCGCAATTAGTGCTTTAAGCAATCTTATGTCGGTGGAATTTGAACGCCAGTGAATCGATTTTGAGCAGAGCATAGAGCGGACAGAAACCAACAACCCCGGTGATCAAAAGGAAGAGGCCAACTATTCCCAAAATGACCATCCAAAATGAAGCGAGCGTCGCATAGCTTAAAGCCACATAGCCGATCACAAGGATTCCCAAGATGGCTCTCAGTGCTCTGTCAACCACCCCTACGTTGCGAGACACCTTCATCGCCTCCTCGGGACAGTCTCAGCACAACCGCCCTGGCTCCCAATCCCCTTTATTTAATTATAGCACTAAATGCCGGCAGTTTCCCCTTATAGCTCAACGACGATGCAGGTGAGAGTGCGAGAAACTCCCTCGATTTTCTGGATCTTTGCTACGACTAATTCTCCGATGGCGTTGAAGTCAGATGCCTCGACGAAAGCGACGGCATCGTATGGCCCGGTGACGGCATGAACGGATTTCACCCCGGCTATCCCGGAGATGCTCTTGACCACATCTCCCGCTTTGCCAGCCTCCGCCGTTACCAGCACATATGCCCTGACCATCCAACTCACCTCCCCACCGAGATCTACAAATTAATTCTATACCAGTTTGGGATATAATAAAAGCGGCGAGGAGCGAAATGGTCTTAAAAATCGGCTGTTGCGGCTTTCCGATGGCAAAGCGGGCATACTACGAGCTACAACCCTCCTCGCCTTGAAACGGCCAGGAAGTGGCAAGAAGAAGTGCCGGCCGACTTCGAGTTCACCGCCAAATCCTGGCAACTCATCACTCACCCTCCCTCCAGTCCCACCCATAGAAAGGCAAACCTTAAAATCACCGAGGAGAAACAGGGAAGTTATGGTTTTTTCAACAACATCCATATGGCAGAGGACGCCCTGAGATTCAAAAACCTATTCCTCGGTAGAACTTAAGCGGCTCGCCCTTCTCCTCGAAATTGCTTTGAGGACCGTGAAGACCGCAGCCACTACGATTAGCAACAGAAGGAGGGCAACCACTCCAACCACCCACCATCGGATATATCGAGAGCTCGCTCGGACCTCCCCTCCCTTGAGAGCACTTATGCGCCAGGTCGCAGAATTCTCCTCGATCTTATCCGCATTGGACTTGATGATTCTCCCGGGCAGAGTGAGTTTATAGGTCAGAGAAATGGCCTTGGCCAGCTTTTCCTGCTCTGGGCTTACCTTCGCGGTCGAGGCGGGTATCTTCTCGCTAAAATCATAAACAGCGAAAAGAATGCGATCCCTTTTGGTCAACCTTATCCCGCTCGTTTTGAAACCCTGAGTACCCTTACTTGTCGCCTCACTCAATTTTTTCAGTTGCTCTACATTCTCAAATTTGAAACTGACCGCGTAGTGAACCTTGCCCTCTTCCGCATAGGTATCAAACTTGCTGCCCTTCGGCGCATTCTTCTTCATCTGCTCCTCAAAGGTCGGCTCACCCTGCTGAATGGCGGCGGTCTTGAGCAACTCATCGAGAGTCTCCTCGATGGCCACATCCATCTTGCGGATGCCGGACCCATCGGGGTTTATCTCGGTATCGATGGCAAGAGCGACGCAGCCTGGAAGGACTAAAATAGTGATCAGTAAAAAGACTGCTGCGGCAAGCTTGCCTCGGATCAACTTTATCACCTCACCCTTTATTTTCGTCACGAGACGGGGGTTTCCTTTAAACACTTCAATCGCTCAATACCAGTCTGCCCTCACCCTGTTCCATCTCTACTGTCGTCCCAAATTCACTCGATATCCTGGAGAGCCTATCAATGATCTGCTCTGCCTCCTCGCCTTCGGCCACACGGGGCTGGCCAAAGGGAGCTAGAGAGAAGCAGTCCTCTACGGAAACCCCCTTAAAGGATTTTTAATCCCACCCGTAGAAATTTAGTCAAATAGCACTTCTTATCCGGAGGCTGGAGTGAGCTCGAAACATATCCCCATCTTCTCTTTGCTCATATTAACCTTGGTGGCCTTCGCCCTCCTTGGCTCGATTGTTTGCTCTGCTCAGGTCCCCCTCTCTCTGCGCCTCTCCTTTGACAAGCCCTTTTACGGGAGCGGGGAAGAGTTCACCATTACCCTTACCTTAAATAACGACTCGCCCGAATCCATGAAGAACATTAGGGCAACATTGTCTATAGATGGCCGACTTAGTCTCCCAAATCAAACCCAACCCTCCTCTGAGCAAGAAAGCAAGCCTCTCCTCAGACAGACATGGTCCCGTTCCTCACTTCCAGCGGGGAAAACAGAGTTCAAAATCAAAAGGGAAATCCCTGATCTCGAGGACGGCGCCTACCAAGTCCTAGCAACTGTAACCCAAGAAGGACAAACCATTCTGGAGCAAAAATCGGCCCTGTGCGTGACGAGCCCAAAAATATCATCCCCTTTACTGATGGCAATCGCCTGGAACCTTCACGACAGAGCGCACTTCAATCCACAGCGCATATTCCTAGATCAAGATATTCAAGATCACTGCAGTCTAGATCCCCAGAACCCGGAGCCCTACTTTCAGCACATCATCGCCCTCAGCCAACACCCCAACATTCGGGTAAATATGAATTTCACCCCGCTTCTCCTTCAGCAGATCCAGGATGTGAGCGACGGCTATGAGATTTTGGTGGGGGGAAAGGTTAAAAAAATACCGGAGGAGTCCAGGCAAGCCCAAGATGCAACTGAGCTCTTAAAAAGATTTGAGAAAACGGTAAAGAACGGCCAAATTGAACTAATCCCGGCCCCCTACGCCTACCCCTCCCTCGCCACCCTCGCCAACCAAGGGTGGGACCGAGATGGACTGGTTCAAATCAAAAAAGGGAAGGAAGTCGTCGCTAACATCTTTAACCTCCCTGAGCCGGCGGGTCTTTACCCGCCTAACCTCACTTTAAATTCGAAAGCCCTCTCCTATCTCACCCAGAACCAGGTCAAATACACGATACTGAAAGGAAACATCTTCCTGACCGTCCCCGAAACGGAGGGGGACATCTACATGCCCCATCGAGTTCAGGATGCCGAAAACAACCGCTTGACGGTCTTCTTCGCCGATGATTTTCTCACACAAATTTTGACTGAGGATCAGGATGCCGAAGCCACCAGCCAGAGACTGCTGGGAGCCCTCACCGAGATCTATCTCACCCGGGCAGGTGAACAAAAAATCGCGGTCATGTCCCCGGACGATGTATCCTGGGACCCCAATCTGGAACTACTGCAAGCCTTGTACGCAAAACTCGAGCAAATACCCTGGGTAAAAACGATCACCCTTGGAGAGGCCGCCGACTTAATCGCCCCTCCAACCAAGCCCCTAACTCTCGCGGAAACGGAGCTGGAAGGAGGCTACCTGGAAACAGAATATCTGAAAGAGTTAGAACGCGCCCAAGCTGGCTTTGAGCTCTTCTCCGAAATCGCCTCCCCCGATCACCCCCTGCAAGAAAGATTCCTGCAGGATTTACTGATCGCCCAGAGCAGCGACTGGCTGGGAACCGAAAAAGATCCCAAGCTCATAAACTTGGGGTTGAGTTTCGCCGCGGACATCGAAAGAAATATCGATTTCGAATTGGCCAAAATAACCACGCCCCGAAGTCAGGTAATCACATTGACTGGCCAAAGGGGGAAAGTTCCCATAACCATAAACAACGCCACGGGCTATCCGATAAGCATCTCCATCGCCCTAGAAGGAGAGGATTTTTTCTTCCCCTCCGGTGACACAAAGAACGTAACCCTCTCACCCGAGGAAAACGTATTCACCTTCCCCGTGACCGCAAAAAAAGCGGGTTCTTCCCTCATTAAGGTGACGATCAAGTGCAGCGAAAGGAAAGTGGCGGAATCGATGATAACAGTCAAAAGCACCTACTTTAACAGAGTAGCCCTTTCTATCGTCGTCGTCCTGATGTTGATAACCTGCGTCATCCTTGGTTGGCGATATTTCAAAACAAGATAGGGGGTGTTATTACATTGAATATTCTGGGCACGGTCTTAAAGGTAACTCTGTTTCTCCTCATCATCATCGTTCTTGCGAACGACGTTGGGGTGATAGCTCTCGCCCGCTGGGGGGCGCCGGAGATCGCTCAAGCAGTCGCCGATGGGGCCGCCTCTTCCTACAAAGCCTCCGTGCTATCCAAAGAGGCGGCCCAGACAACGGCCAGAGAACTTGCCGAGCAAAGAGGTGCCGTATTGACCAACTTCCAAATAAAAAACCACACCATCACTGTCTGGATAGATGTTCCACCCAAGAAAACCATCCTCGCCCATCGCTTTGAATCCTTGGAACCCTACCTCTCGGCTTCGGCCAGCGCCAGCGCCACCTTTTGAAAAATCTCCCGGCAAGGGGCAGGAAAAGGTTATAATAGTATCGCTCAAATTTAAGAACGCCACAGGCGCCGGAGAGAATCGAGGCGCGAGGTAAGCATCTTGGAGAGAATTAACGACATAATAATCGTCGGCGGCGGACCGGCGGGTCTCACTGCCGGCCTCTATGCCGCCAGAGCTCGATTAAAAACCCTGCTCCTTGAGGGGGAAGTTCTGGGAGGGCAAGCCGCCACAACAGAATTGGTTGAAAATTACCCTGGTTTCCCGGATGGCATATCCGGCCCGGAGCTTATGGAAAGGATAGAGCGGCAAGCCAGGTTCTTCGGGCTGGAAATATCCGCTCCCTCTATGGCAACCTCCATCAAAATCAAAGGAGAGGCCAAGGAGATCGCCGTCGAGGGCACGAAGTATCCAGCAAAAGCAGTTATCATAGCCACAGGAGCTCGTCCCAAGAAATTAAATGTCCCCGGAGAAAGGGAGCTCCAAGGAAGGGGCGTTTCCTACTGTGCCACCTGTGACGGGGCGCTCTTCAAAGGGAAGAAGCTTTTAGTGATCGGCGGAGGGGATGCCGCCATGGAAGAGGTTTTGTTTCTAACCAAATTTGCGAGGAGCATTCTCGTCGTGCACCGCCGAGATGAACTGAGGGCGGCAAAAATCCTGCAGGAGAGGGTCTTTGACAACAAAAAGGTGGGCTTCGTCTGGGATTCACAAATCCTCAGAATTTTGGGAGAATCGAGGGTGGAAGGCGCGATCGTTCGCAATAAAAAGAGCGGGGAAGAGAGGGAAATTAAGACCGATGGGATATTCGTCTACATCGGCACCGAACCCAACACGACTTTTCTTGGGAACCTCTTGAAGCTGGACAGAGAGGGCTACATCGTGACCGACGAAAACATGATGACTTCCATTCCTGGCATCTTTGCCGCGGGCGATGTGAGATGCAACCCCCTCAAACAAATAAGCGTCGCCGTCGGAGAAGGGGCAACAGCGGCCATCTCGGCACAGAAATATATCGAAGGACATCTCAAATGAGAACAGCCTCAAGACCATCATTATCTCCGGGAAAGGGGTGAATCGATGAGCGAAAAAATTGTTCAGCTTTCGGCGACCAATTTCAAAGAGGAGGTTCTAGACTCGAAAGTATCTGTGTTGGTCGATTTCTGGGCAGCTTGGTGCGCGCCGTGTCGGATGGTCACACCCATTCTCGATGAACTGGCAGAGGAATATGAAGGGAAAATCAAGATAGCCAAGTTGAACGTGGATGATAATCAAGAGATCGCCGTGAAGCACAACATCTTGAGCATCCCCACCCTGATTCTCTTCAAGGACGGAGAGGAACAGAAAAGGCTGGTTGGAGCCTTGCCGAAGAAAAAGGTGATTGAGGAACTCTCTCCCTGGCTTAAGTAAATCAGTTGCCAGCTACCAGGAACCAGTTCACAGTTGACAGAGAGCAGGGAGCAGGGAGCGGAGAGGGTAGAGCTAAAAGCTTTTTCTCTAAGCTCTGAGCTCTTGGCTCTAAGCTAGCTGACAACTGTCATCTGTGAACTGTCAACTAATTTCGAATAACTAATTCCTAATAACGGAATCGGGAGAATGTTATGACCATAGTGGTAATAGATGGGATGGGCGGGAGCATCGGGCACCAAATAGTCAGCCGCCTGAGAGAAAGCCTCCCAGGGGATATCGAGGTCGTGGTTCTGGGCACCAACGCCATAGCCACAAATAATATGATGAAGGCTGGCGCAAATCGAGGAGCCAGCGGTGAAAACGCGGTGAGGCTCTCCGTGAAAAGCGCCGACATCATCGTCGGACCAATATCAGCGGTGATTCCCAACTCGATGATGGGGGAGCTGACACCGGTCATGGCCGAGGCCATAGCGACCTCTCCAGCTCAAAAAATTCTCCTTCCCCTCTCTCATCCCCACATCGATTTGATCGGCGTAACCCAGATTCCACTCCCCCATCTCATGGAAGAGACTATAGAGCTGATAAGAAAAAGGCTTGGTTTACCAGAGGAGGGCAAAAAGGATGTGTGAGGCAAAGGTCTACATTGAAAAAGAGGGTAAGCTCGAAGATTTTATGGATAACGTGATTACAATAAAACCCGAGAAAGGCAAGCTTCTCCTGGTGGACCTCTTTGGAGAGCAAAAATTCGTAGAGGCTGAGGTAAAGGAGATCAAGCTACTGGAACACAAGGTGATACTGGCCCAGAAATAGCATTAATTCAACGCCTCTGCCTCTAAGGGGAGTCAAGATGGCCGAAAGACTCCAGCTAGTAATCAAAGGGGTAGTCCAGGGGGTAGGTTTCAGGCCCTTCATTTATCAGCTCGCTCACCACCACAACTTGGCCGGGTGGGTGCTCAACTCCACCAAGGGCGTGGTCATCGAGATAGAGGGTGAGGAGAAAGACATCGAGGCCTTTCTCGAAGACATCGAGAGCGAACCGCCACCCCTAGCCAAGATAGAAAGCATCGAGACAAAGAGTCTCCCTCTGGTGGGCTACTCCTCCTTTGTCATCAAGCACAGCGCGGAGGAGGAAGAACAATTCCTTCTCATCTCGCCCGACATCTCCATCTGCGATGAGTGCCTGCGGGAACTCTTCGATCCCACCGATAGACGGTACCGCTATCCCTTCATCAACTGCACGAACTGCGGCCCCCGCTTCACCATCATCGAGGACATCCCCTACGATCGCCCGAAGACGACGATGAGGGCGTTCAAGATGTGTCCAAAATGTCAGACGGAATACGACGACCCCGCCAACCGCAGGTTTCACGCCCAACCCAACGCTTGCCCGGAATGCGGGCCATCTCTGGAGCTAGTCAGGGGTCAGGGGTCAGGGGTCAGGGGTCAGGGGTCAGGGGTCAGGAAACCGAGTGTAAGGATCCCATTCAGGAGACCATCAAACTGCTGAAGAAAGGGGGAATAGTGGCCATCAAGGGACTGGGGGGATTTCACCTCGCCTGCGACGCGGAGAATGATCAGGCGGTGACCGAGCTGAGGAAGAGAAAAAGGCGCCCCGGCAAGCCATTGGCCATAATGATTCACGACATCGACGAGATCAAGAGACACTGCTTCGTTTCTCCGGAGGAAGAACGGGTGCTCAAAAGCCCCCAGAGACCGGTCGTCCTGCTCCTCAAGAAGCCAGAGTCAATGATATCCTCGGAGGTGACCCCGAACAACAGATATCTAGGGGTGATGCTCCCCTACACCCCCCTTCACTACATTCTCCTCCGAGAATCAAAGATGGCCCTCGTAATGACCAGTGGAAACATGAGTGAGGAACCGATCGCCATGGAAAATGAGGAGGCTCTGCAAAGATTGGGCCACATCGCCGACTATTTCCTCATGCACAATAGAGAAATCTACTCCCGCTACGACGACTCCGTTGTCCGCCTCATCGGCAAAGAGATGGCACAGATTCGCCGGGCCAGAAGTTTCGCTCCCTTCCCCATCCGGTTGCCCTTTGAAGCCCAAGAAATACTGGCCGTCGGGCCGGAACTCAAGAACACCTTCTGCCTGACAAAGGGGATTTACGCCTTCGTCAGCCAGCACATCGGGGACATGGAGAACCTGGAGACTCTTGAGCACTTCGAGACCACCTTGGGTCTTTACAAGAAACTGTTCAGGATCGAACCAAAGATAGTCGCCCACGACCTTCACCCCGAATATCTCTCCACTAAATTTGCCAAATCATTGGACAATATCCCCCTCATCGGGATTCAACACCATCACGCCCACATCGCCAGTTGCACCGCGGAAAATGACGTCGAGGGAAGGGTCATTGGGCTCTCCTACGATGGGACGGGATACGGTAGTGATGACACCATCTGGGGAGGAGAAATTTTAATTGCCGACTGGATGGATTTTAGACGGGCCGCGCATCTGAGGTATTTTCCAATGCCCGGCGGGGAAGCCGCGATAAAGAGACCATACAGAATGGCCTTCAGTTACCTTTACTCCCTCTTTGGTGGGGATCACGAAAGGCTAAAAATAGATTTCGTCAGATCGTTGAAAGAGGATGAGGTCAACATCATGAGAAATCAACTCGATAAAAATTTGAACTCGCCGATCACGTCAAGCTGCGGGAGGCTTTTCGATGCGGTCTCCGCACTTCTGGGAGTAAGGGACGTAATCGATTACGAGGGGCAGGCCGCCGTCGAGCTCGAGATGATAGCCGACGAAGGCGTCGAAGAGAGTTACCCCTTTAAAATCCAGGGTACAGGGTTCAGGGTTCAGGGGACAGGAAGATTAAGCCCCGAAGTGCCAAACGCTCAATCTTGCCTGGTCATCAACACAGAGCCAATCATTAGGGAGGTGGTTGAAGATCTGGAGAAAGGCACCTCACCTTCGGTCATCTCGGCGAAGTTTCACAACAGCGTGGTGGACTTCTCGGCCGAAATCTGCGAAAGATTGGGGGGGAAGAGGGACTCAACCGGGTGGCCTTAAGTGGTGGGGTCTTCCAAAATACCTATCTCCTGACCAGACTGATGAGGAAACTCAGAGAAGCCGGTTTTGACGTCCTGACACACAAAAAAGTACCCGCCAACGATGGCGGAATATCTCTCGGTCAAGCGGTGATAGCCAATTTCGCCGTGAAATCTACCACGTAGCCCTGGTCGCCATGACCTCGCAGTAATTAGCGCCCACGAAAAAGCATTCCTCCTCCGTTTTATCCTGGGCGCGCTTGCGGTATTCCTGCAAACTTGTACACCTTTCCACTTAGGATCAGCAAAACTCCTCCTGAACTTTAGTTCGAAAAAGGATGCTTTAAAGCTCTAGATAAATTATAGTAATATCTAGGAAGATTTACTTTAAGGAGAGAAAAATGGCCTCTTCAGCCATCTCTGAGATCAGAAAAAGGGATGGAAGGATCGTCCCCTTCGAACAGGGGAAAATCGCCAATGCCATTCACAAAGCGATCCTGGCCGTCGAGGAGAAGGACAAAAGCATTGCCGGTGAACTGGCCAAAGAAGTGGTCTCCCTCCTCGAGGAAGAATATGCCGGGCGGATTCCCGGTGTGGAAAACGTCCAGGACTTGGTGGAGGAAGTCCTCATAAAAAGAGGCTACGCCAAAGCGGCCAAGGCCTTCATCCTCTACCGCCAAAAGAGAGCGGAAATAAGAGCCGCCAAGAGATTCTTTGGTGTGGAGGATGAACTCAAGTTGACCGTTAATGCCTCCAGAGTGCTGGAAAAGAGGTACCTCATCAAGGACGAACACGGGAATGTCGTCGAGACCCCCACCCAGATGTTCCGCCGCGTCGCCAGGGCCATCGCCGCCATCGACTCCATCTACGATAAAAAAGCGGATGTTCAAAAAACCGAGGAGGAATTCTACCGGCTCATGGCCAATCTCGAATTTCTCCCAAACTCCCCCACCCTGATGAACGCCGGAACGGATCTGGGGCAGCTCAGCGCCTGTTTCGTGCTCCCGATCGAAGATTCTTTAAAGAGCATCTTTGAAGCGGTCAAGCAGATGGGTCTAATTCACCAATGCCTGGTACCTGAAACTCTGGTGATGACCTCTGGAGGTTTAACTAGATTGGATCAGGTTAAGATGGGTTCAACAATAATGACCAACGATGGGGAATTTGCAGTTAGTGCTGTTCATCACAATGGAGAACAATCAGTATTTGAGGTGATTACAGACCATGGTTACACCGTCGTTGGAACAAATAGACACAAACTCATGGTGGTGGACGAAGAAGGCAAATATATTTGGCGTAAAATTGGCGAACTCAAAGAAGGAGACTGGCTTATTCTAAAAGCTAATATATGGAATGGCAACTCGGTATCATTGCCGCTTTTTCCATTCAAGCCTAAACGAGGGAGGAATAAGACCAGCTTTAAAGCAAGGGAATACACTTTGCCAACCAAGTTAAGCGCAGAGCTAGGAGAGCTAATTGGTCTCTATATCGGAGATGGCTCCAATCACCGAGATGGAATTAGATTTACTGTGAGCAAGAAAGCCCCTGAACTTTTAGATAGAATTAAGGAGCTTTCAAGTATACTTTTCGGCAGCCAAAGCACGGTGACCATCTGCGATGACCCAAAAAGAAATACATGGGAAGTAACCGTCATGAGCATCCAAATCAAAGAATGGTTCGACTTTCTAAGGATAAAAAAAGCATCTTCAGTTGAAGCACGAATTCCCAGCATTATTTCAAGGGGCAATGTGGGAGCAATTTATGGATTTTTGCGTGGACTTTTCACCGCAGACGGCTGCATCCGTAAAAACGGTCACATTACATTGAGTACGGCTTCCGAGAAATTAGCAAAGGAGCTCCAAGCAATCTTGCTTTATTTAGGCATTCCGACACGCAGAACTCACTACAAAAGAGCATTTAGCAAAAATTGCTCATCATTAAAGGATATCTATCAAGTATCAATATGCAGTAAGTCGGGTTTCAAACTTTTCCAAAAAAATGTGGGGTTCTTGGACAAAAAGAAAAGAGAGAGGTTAGCAAAAATCGATCCAGAATCTATTTTCGTTCGAGGTGAGATCATCCCCCATCAACATAGGCCTTTGAGAGAATGGTATAAAACACTTTCACCGATGCAGAAGCGCAGAATTAATCCCTTTCTTCGCGACATACTTTACAGACATAGAAAGCCGAGACAGCTAAGTCGCTCAGTAATAGCAAAAACATTAAAGGAAGGGGTACCTATTCCGCCATTTTTTATAAATTTAATCGATAATGACCTCTTCTTTACTAAAGTGAAGAAAATCAAGCCCAGTGGAAGACGGGAAGTTTTGGATCTTACTATTCCCAATAAGCATGCCTACATAGCAAACGGTTTTATCTCCCATAATAGCGGTGGGGGTACGGGATTTGATTTTTCAAAGTTGAGACCGAAGGGAGATATCGTCAGATCGACTAAGGGCATCGCCTCCGGGCCGGTCTCCTTCATGCGCGTCTTCGACGTGGCCACCGACGTCATTAAACAGGGTGGCCGGAGACGCGGTGCCAATATGGGCATCCTAAGAGTGGACCATCCCGACATCCTGGAGTTCATAACGGCCAAAACCAGGGAGGATTTCCTGACCAATTTCAATCTCTCCGTCGCCGTAACCGACGAATTCATGGACGCTGTCAAGCACGACAGGGAATACCCCCTGGTAAACCCGCGCACTGGGAAAGAGGTCAAAAAACTCAAGGCCAGAAACGTCTTCGACCTCATAACCACGATGGCCTGGCGCACGGGCGACCCCGGTATGGTCTTCATAGACGAAATAAACAGATGCAATCCAACACCTCGCTTGGGTCTAATTGAAAGCACTAACCCTTGCGGAGAACAGCCCCTTTTACCTGGGGAAAGTTGCAATCTTGGATCTATCAACCTCTCAAAGATGGTCAAGGATCACCAAGTGGATTGGGAGAGGCTGGAAAGGACCGTGGAAATAGCCGTGCACTTCTTGGACAACGTCATCGATGCCAATAAATTTCCCCTCCCCGAAATCGAGGAAATGACCAAAGGAAATAGAAAAATAGGACTGGGCGTTATGGGCTTTGCCGACTTCCTCATCGAATTGGGCATACCCTACGATTCCAAAGAGGGATTAAGCATCGCCGAAAAGGTGATGAAATTGATTTTGGAAAAGGCAAGAGAGGCTTCCGTAAAGCTGGCGGAGAAGCGAGGCTTCTTCCCCAACTTCAAAGGGAGCATTTACGATAAACCCGGCGGTTTAAGGCTCCGAAATGCTACCCTAACCACGATCGCCCCCACGGGCACAATAAGCCTCATAGCTGGTTGCTCCAGTGGCATCGAACCCCTCTTTGCCATCTCTTTCGTCCGAAATGTCATGGAGGGCACAAGGTTATTGGAGGTAAACCCCTTATTTGAAAAGGCGGCAAAGGAACGAGATTTATACAGTCCGGAGTTGATGATGGAGGTGGCAAAGAAAGGTCCCCTTGAGGGTTTGAAGGAGATTCCGGAGGATATGCGAAGGGTATTTGTAACCGCCTTTGAGATCTCCCCTCAGTGGCATGTGAGAACGCAGGCCGCCTTCCAGAAACATACCGACAACGCCGTCTCCAAGACCATCAACTTCCCCTCCGACGCCACCGTGGAAGACGTCAGAGAAGCTTACCTCCTCGCCCACGAGCTGGGATGCAAGGGAATCACGGTCTACAGGTACGGCAGCAAAAAAGAGCAGGTACTCTACATCGGATCGGTCATGGGCAAGGAGAGGGGCGAGACTCTAGAATACGTGAGCGCCGATTCGGAATACGCTGGGGGATGTCCCGAGCCCTACTGTCCATTCTAAAATTTAAAATCAGCAAAAGGAGCGGGTCTTATGTGTCTTGCCATTCCCGGAAAAGTAATAAAGATAAAGGAAAATGACATCGCCGATGTGGAAATCGGGGGCATCGTCAGAGAAGTCGGTCTTCACCTTGCTCCCGAGACCAAGGAGGGAGACTACGTTCTGGTCCACGCAGGCTACGCCATCCAGACAATCGACGAGGAGGCAGCCAGGGAAACCTTGAAGCTCTGGGAGGAGTTGGGGATAGTTGAGACACCTTAGCGAATACAGAGACCCTGCCCTGGCCAAAAAATTCATCGAGGAAATCAGGAAAGTCTCCCACAAAAAGATAAGCCTGATGGAGGTGTGTGGAACTCACACCGTAGCCATCTCCAAGAACGGCATCAGGCAAGTTCTGCCCGAGAAGATAACTCTTCTCTCTGGACCAGGCTGCCCGGTCTGCGTCACGGCCAACCGAGACCTGGACAAAGCCATCGCTATCGCTCAGGAGCCGGGGGTAATCTTAACTACCTTCGGGGATATGATGAAGGTGCCCGGCTCACACTCTAGTCTGGCGAGGGAGAAGGCCGAGGGAGTGGACATCCGCATGGTCTACTCCACGCTCGACGCCCTGGGGATCGCCGAGAACAATCCGAACAAGAAGGTGGTCTTCTTCGGAGTAGGCTTTGAAACCACATCCCCCACCGTGGCCCTATCCATCATCGAAGCCGAGAGGCGAGGGCTTAAAAACTATTCCGTCCTGGTCAGACACAAGGTCATCCCTCCGGCGATGATCGCTCTCCTCAGTCTAGGGGAAGTAAGGATAGATGGATTCATCTGCCCCGGGCATGTTTCGACGATCATCGGCAGCCTTCCCTACGAGCCCATCGCCGCGGAAGGTATCCCCTGTGTCATCGGTGGATTCGAGCCCCTGGACATCCTCCAGTCCATCCTGATGTTAACGAAGCAGATCGAAAACGGTGAATCATGCGTGGAGATCCAATATAGTCGGAGCGTCCGCCCACGGGGAAATGAGATCGCCCTGCAAACACTGGATAAAGTTTTCAAATTAGCCGACGCCGATTGGAGGGGAATCGGCATCATCCCCGAAAGCGGACACGCCTTGAGGGAAGAGTACGCCGCCTTTGACGCGGACCGAACTTTCAAGGTGGACATCCCACCGCCCAAAGAAGCCCAGGGCTGCAGTTGTGGCGAGATCCTGCGAGGAGTGAAATTTCCTCACGAGTGCAAGTTGTTCGGTAAGGCGTGTACGCCCGAGGCGCCGGTCGGTCCCTGCATGGTCTCCTCGGAGGGCTCCTGCGCCGCTTACTACAGATACGGGAAGTAGCTGGTGGCAGATAGCCGATGGCTGATAGCAGATGGGTAAGTGAAGGGTGGAGAATGAAAAACTAAAAATGGTTTTAAAACCCTAAACCATCCTACATTTTCATTCTAAATTCTTAATTTTAGTAACTCCCGACTCCCAACTAACAAACTCCCAACTGATTGGAGGGAAAGTGGAAGACAAGATACTGCTTGCTCACGGAAGTGGCGGTAAATTGATGCACGACCTGATCAAACAGCTCTTCCTGAAAAAGTTTAACAACCCCATCCTGGCCAAGCTCGACGACATGGCCGCCCTCGATCTGGGCGAGGCAAAACTCGCCTTCACCACCGACACTTACGTGGTCGACCCGCTCTTTTTCCCAGGGGGAGACATCGGCAAACTGGCCATCTGCGGAACGGTCAATGACCTGGCCATGAGCGGTGCCATCCCAAAATACATCAGCGCCGCCTTCATCGTGGAGGAGGGTCTCCCTTTCACCGAACTCGAAGGCATCCTCGAGTCCATGGCAGAAGCGGCGAGGGAAGCCGGTGTCGCAGTCGTCACAGGGGATACCAAGGTCGTGGAGAAGGGTGGAGCGGATAAGCTCTTTATAAACACCGCCGGGGTGGGTATCATTCCAGGCGATGCGGACATCTCGGGCTCAAACGCCAAACCAGGGGACAAAGTGATACTCTCCGGAACAATCGGAGATCACGGAATCGCCGTCATGAGCCACCGCGAAGGCCTGAAGTTCAAAACCACGCTTGCCAGCGATTGCGCCCCCTTAAACCAACTCGTCGCCGAGATACTCCAGGCAAGCAAGAAGATTAGATGCTTAAGGGATCCAACCAGGGGAGGGCTAGCCAGTACCTTGAACGAATTCGCCGACCAGTCGCAGGTCGGAATCGTTATCGAAGAACAGCTGGTGCCCATCAAGGAGGAAATTTTGGGCGCCTGCGAGATGCTGGGCTACGATCCTTTCCACATCGCCAACGAGGGTAAATTGGTGGCCATCGTTGCCCCCGAGGATACCGAAAAGCTCGTCACGGTCATGCGGGAGAACAAATATGGAAAAGATGCCACCGTAATAGGCGAAGTTGTAGATGAACCAAAAGGCAAAGTGATGGCCAAAACGATCATCGGGGCCACGAGAATTCTGGACATGCTCGTGGGAGAACAACTGCCAAGGATCTGTTGATTTGGGCTCCTCCGCCAACCCCGCAGCCCCGCCGTTGGCGGGGACCAGAATCGGTTACCTCAAGATCGCCTGCGCCGCGGTGATCTGGGGATCCCTCGGCGTCTTCGTTCGAAAAATACCGCTTTCCGCTCCGGCAATAGTCTCCTGGCGCATCCTCTTCGCCGCCATCACCATCCTCGTCTTAATCCTGGCAAAGGGAAAGGCAAAGCAGTTGAGGGTTCGGGGGCATCGGGGACTGCTCCTCTTCTGCGGCATAGGCCTCACTTTGAACTGGACTCTCTTCTTCTACGCCTTGAAGCTCACCACCATAGCCAATGCCGTCCTGCTCACCTATACTGCCCCAATCT
The DNA here is from genome assembly GCA_030019215.1 of Actinomycetota bacterium. Taxonomy (GTDB): domain Bacteria; phylum Actinomycetota; class Aquicultoria; order Subteraquimicrobiales; family UBA9087; genus UBA9087. The sequence continues at coordinate 11,055 of JASEEZ010000007.1, read as the reverse complement.
TCATCGCCCTCTTCGCCTCGCTCTTTCTGAGGGAAATTCTGGAGAGAGCGACCTTCCTCTCCCTGGCACTTTCGATGCTGGGTGTGGCCTTGATCGCCTCTCCCTTCGGCTTCGCTCTGGGAGGCTCACACCTAGCTGGAATACTTTGCGCCCTTGGATCGGCTATAAGTTACGGGTTGCTGGTCATCGCCTCCAAAGTTCTCCTTCAGCATCTGCCCATCCTGACCATGATGTTCTACGAAGACCTCATCGGGGTCCTTCTTTTAAGCCCTTTTCTTTTCCTCAGTCGTTTAGAAATAAGCCCAACTACCTGGGTTCTCCTCATCATCCTGGGGGTGGTTCACACCGCCCTGGCCGCCTTCCTCTACCTGAGCGGGCTCAAGGACATCAAGGCACAACACGCGGGTGTTCTCGCCTACTTCGACCCATTGAGCGCCATCGTCTTCGCTCTCATATTTCTCGGAGAAGTGCCGGGGATTTTAACGCTCTTCGGAGGACTGCTAATTCTTCTCGCGGGTTTCAACATTGTGGTAAGGGAAAGAGCGCCTCGGAACGTATAAATTTACGCCCCTCGCATCTGAGATCGGCCCAACATCCACAGTGGTCTTTTTCTTAACCCGCCCGTCTATCGCTATGCGCGGGGTTGAACGAGCCTCCTTAGGGCTTTGACTACGGGAACAGTGATGATAACGGCGACGATGATCTCGGGAATGCCGTGCGAAATAGCGATGGCATAGATCGCCGTCAGAGGAAGATATCCCCGGTAGGCTATCAACCCCAAAACGCCCACGGTGTTGGTCAAAGTCCCGGCAATGGCCGAAACGCTTGCTCCCACCGTCTCACCTTTAAAGGACCTGTAAACATAGTGAGCCACTATCCCGATAAGTATCCGGGGAAGAAAGGCGATCAGGGGATCAGCGAAGATTGGGTTGCTCGGCCTCAGCCAACTGAAGAGACCAAACAGGAAACCTACTAGCGCTCCAACGATGGGACCCTCCAGGATGCCCCCGATGATCACGGGAATGTGAAGAATAGTGGCGGCGACGCCGGTGGGCATGGGGATGCGCCCAATTCCCAGGAGATCGAGGACGACGATCAGAGCAGCGAGGACGGCAGCGATGGTCGCTTGCCTTAAAGTGAGCTTCATTTCACACACCTCCGTTCCAGTTCCGAAACCAGCGGATACCAGACATCAGTGACTGGCCTAATCTAGTTAAGCGTTTTGCCCTCGAAAAGTCAAGAGGAAAATGAGGGCAATAGGCGAGAATGAGACCCCGGCATAGCCTACCGGAGACCGTCTGCATCATAGTAGAAGCGGTACCAGTAGTCCCTGTCACAGAGACGTTCAAGGAAACGCTTGCGTGGACCGAAAAGGGCCATCCAGATCATGGGGATGATAAATTTAAAGATCGCAAAGTAGGCATTTGAGACGTTTATCTTATCCCATTTCCTCGTGGAGGTAAGGATATAGGCATCCTTTAAAAGTCTAAACTTTTTCCCGTGTTTCTTTCCCTCGTCCCTCAGACGCTTAGCAAATTCTAGATCCTCGAGCGCCCAGAGGGTCTCATTAAATCTGCCGAGGGCCTCAAAGGTTTTGCGGTGTAAATAAAATAGTCCCCCGCCAACCTTCAGACGCCTGCACAAGAACCTGAGCAGCCCGAAAGTGAGTTTGAAATCGAGTCGAGAAAACTGTCGGGGCGAATATCAACTCCTCCACCGATGATTTCCCCACTACCCAAGACCTCATCCACGCAGACGAAAACGTTCTTGCTGACAAGGCTGTCGGCATCGAGGAAGGTCAGGATTTCTCCCTGCGCTAACTTCACTCCCGCATTCCTCACCGCGGCCATCTGATTCTTGGCTTTAAAGGGAGTGATTCTAACCCCGAAACGTCTGGCGACCTCCGCCGTCTTATCCGTGGAATTGTTATCAACCACAATGACCTCGACATCCCCGCCACGCTCTCTCTCATAGAATTCAACGGCGCCAAGGACGCTCGCAAGCGTTCTTCCAAGGTATTTTTCTTCATTGTAGGCCGGAATGACCAGTGAAATTCTGGGCATAAAAATTCCTCTCCTTATTTACATCGGACTTTTCTCGGAAAAGCTTGAAGGAAACTACCCGAGGCAATAAAGGAGCCCGGCGAGGCGCAAGAAGGGAAAGGGGTAAGCAAAGTCGAACCCATTTTGAGAAGGAGGTAAAATTGGAAAGTTATGAAAATTTTCCCGCCTGGATTGTTCTTCTATCCACCTCGGTTGCGGTCTCAATCTACGGTCTGGGTGCCTATATCCTCGCCGGATTCGGCATCTGGGTAGCCGCCCTTTACCTCCTTTATTGCCTCTGGGCTGAGTTTGAGGTACTCAAAGGAAGCTGCGTGGACTGCTACTATTATGGCAAGGTTTGTGGTCTGGGGAAAGGCAAATTGGCTCCTTTGTTCTTCAAAAAGGGTGATCCAAAAAAATTCGCCGAAAAAGAATTCACCTGGTACAAAATGCTACCCGATTTTTTGGTCTTCATTTTCCCGATCGTTGGAGGGATCATACTTCTGGTGAGGAGCTTTTCCTGGCTTCTCGTGGTTCTCCTGGCAATTCTCATCGCCCTTTCCTTCGGTGGCAACGCGGTGATAAGAGGACAATTCGCCTGCAAATACTGTAAACAAAGAGAGATTAGCTGCCCCGCGGCAAAAGCATTTGGAGGAAAAACTGCAGGCAAGTAGAAATTTCATCCACTTGTGATTTGATTGCGGTAAAGGAATAAGCTCGTCTCGAAAAGGAGACCGCCATGCAAAGTGGTAAACGAACAAAAAAACGAAATTATCGACAGAGTCAAAGTCGGTCTGGGCAATGAAGGAAATGCCTTGGGTTTAACCGTCAAACCTTTCTGGTGGTTCGAACACTAGGAAGTCGGAGTGGGCAACCGGGAGTCAGGGGGTAATTAAGAAGGAAGAATTTCAAAACCCTAAGCACCAAATTCTAAACCCCGTAGAAAATCTTCGATTTTTGTACGGGGTAAACGAAATGCAAAACCCCAAAACCAAAATTCAAAACAAAGTTGGAAAATTAGAGTTTTGGGTTTCGGATTTGTTTACCCATTCGGTAAACTCAGGGTAATCCTGAGCGAAGTCGAAGGATTAGGATTTAGAAATTCGGATTTTGGATTTAGAGATTTTACTGACGACTCCCGGCTTTTTCCACTCTCACCGCACAAACCTTTAATTCCGGGATCTTGGAGACGGGATCTAGGGCGGGATTGGTGAGCACGTTCGCCGGCGATTCCTTGAAGTGGAAGGGCATAAAGACAGTGCCCTTGGGAGCACGCTCAGTGACGCAAGCCTTAACTTTGATCTTCCCGCGTCTGGTGATAAGCTTAACCCAATCTCCCTCTTTCACCTTTAGCTTGTCCGCATCGGCCGGGTTGATCTCGACCCGGGCCTCGTGGCACATCTCCTCAAGACCCCTCGAGTGACGACTCATTGTGCCCGTGTGATACTGGAAGAGATACCGGCCCGTGGTCAGAATGAGAGGATACTCCTCATCCGGTTCCTCAGCCGGGGGTTTGTGTTCAACAGGATGAAACTTACCCAGACCTCTCGTGAACTTCTCCGCGTGCAGAATGGGAGTACCCGGATGGTCGGGGTTCGGGCAAGGCCACTGGACTCCTTCTCTGCTCACACGTTCAAAGGTGATTCCCGCATAGGTGGGGGTAAATGAAGCTATCTCATCCGTTATCTCCCCCACGGAGGAGTAGTCCATCTTATATCCTATTCGCCTAGATAACTCGCAGATTATCCCCCAATCCGGCCTGGAATCACCCACGGGCTCTATGGCCTTTCTAACCCTCTGCACCCGCCGCTCCGTATTGGTGAAGGTGCCATCCCTCTCAGCGAAGGTGACCCCGGGAAGGACAACATCGGCGAACTCGGCTGTCTCCGTCAAGAAGATGTCCTGGACAACCAAAAAATCCAGCTTCCTTAAGGCTTTCTCAACGTGGCCGAGATCGGGATCGGAAAGCATCGGATTCTCACCCATTATGTGCATCGCCTTCACTTCACCCCTGAGGGCGGCCTCGAACATCTCGACCACACTCAAGCCGGGTTTCTCTGGAAGCTTGGCCCCCCAGAGGTCTTTGCACTTCGTTATGGTCCTCTGATCGCAGACATTCTGGTAACCGCTGACGCATCCGGGTAGCGCCCCCATATCACAGGCGCCCTGGACATTGTTCTGTCCTCTTAAGGGATTCACCCCCGTACCCGGTTTGCCGATGTTTCCGGTCATCATCGCCAGATTGGCGATTGAAAGGACGTTGTCGGTGCCGGTGGTATGCTGGGTGATGCCCATGGCATAGATAAGGGAGCCCCTCTCGGACCGAGCGAAGATGCGTGCCGCCTCCCTCAGTAAATCGGCGGGGATGCCTGATATCTCCTCGACGTATTCGGGGGTGTATTTAGCAAGAACATTCTTGAGTTCGCCGAATCCCTCAGTTCGGCCGGCAATGAACTGCTTGTCTTCCAGCCCTTCGGTGAGGATTACATTCATGAGACCATTCAAGACGGCCACATCCGTGCCCGCTTTCTGGCTCAACCACAGATGGGCGTAGTCGACCAGTCTTATCCTCCTGGGATCTATCACGATCAGTTTTGCACCGTTCTCGGAGACGGCCTGCTTGATAGAGAGGGCGACAATGGGATGGGCCTCCGTGGTATTCGAGCCCATCACCAGAATGGCCTTGGCCTGAGCTATGTCGGCAATGGTGTTGGTCATCGCTCCACTTCCAAACGCGGCGGAAAGCCCCGCCACCGTGGGGGCGTGTCACAACCGGGCACAATGATCGATGTTGTTTGTGCCAATCACCGCCCTTGCAAATTTTTGCATCAAGTAATTTTCCTCGTTTGTGCACTTAGCCGAGGACAGGAAGGCAATGGAGTCCGCCCCATGCTTTTTCTTGATCTCAGAAAGCTTCAAGGCAACCAGATCAAGGGCCTCCTCCCAGCTCGCCTTCTTGAGCTTTCTGCCCTTCCTCACCAGAGGAGCGGTGAGCCTATCTGGATGATTAATGAAGTCATAGCCGAAGCGCCCCTTGACACAGAGATTGCCGCTATTGACCCCGCTCTTAACCTCAGTTCCAACCCGGACGACCTCGCTATTCTTTGAGTAGAGTTCGATTTGGCAACCGCAGCCGCAGTAGGGACAGATGGTCTTGGTCTTCTTCGTCTCCCAGACTCTCCCCTTGAATCTGCTCAATCTCTCGGTCAGCGCCCCGGTGGGACAGGTGGAAATACACTGACCGCAAAATTCACACAGCGTCTTGATGAGAGAGCGGTCATAGGGCGTGGTGACGATGGTCTCAAAACCGCGCTCGGCGAAGTCGTAGACAAAATCCTGTTGAACCTCCTGGCAGATACGCACACAGCGCCCACAGAGGATGCACTTGTTCGGATCACGTTCGATGAGGGGATTGAAATCCTCGATCGTGTAGGTGTGCCTCTCGCCCTCGAAGCGGATCTCCTCTATACCCAGGTTGTAGGCTATATCTTGAAGCTCGCACTGACCGGTGCTCTCGCAGACCAGGCAATCGAGAGGGTGATTGGAGAGCAAAAGCTCGACGATGGTTTTTCTGATCTCGTGGAGGGTCACCGTGTCGGTGGCGATCACCATCCCATCGGCCACCTGGGTGGCGCAGGCCAGAAGCGGTTCCTTGGCTCCCTCGACTTCGACCAGGCACAATCGACAGGCCCCATACGGCTTGAGCCTGGGATCGTGACAGAGAGTGGGAATGTAGATGCCGTTTTCCTTGGCAACCTCAAGAACGGTCTTCTCGGACTCCGTCTTTATCTGTCTTCCATCGATAGTAACATTGACCTGCGCCATACGTGCTCTCCTACCTTCTTTTTTTCTCCCTCTTTTTGACCCTCTCGGTCAGCTCGACGAAAATTGAGTCGATGAATTCCTGAACAAAGCGGGCGATGTCCGAGACCGAGAGGATACCAACAACCTCACCGTTTCGTACCACAGGCAAATACCTGATCTCCAACTCCTCCAGCAACTTGGCGGCCTTCGCCAGATCCATCTCCGGGGAAACGGAGATTATATTCTCCTCCATAAAATCCTTAACCTTCGTCTTCCGTGGATCCAAGCCCTTCCCCGCGACATCTAGGGCAATGATCCTGTCGGTGACGATACCGAGCAGCCTGCCTTCTTCGTCCACGACCAAGAGCGAGCCTATCTTCTCCCCTCTCATTTTGGAGGCGGCTTCCCGAGCTGACGCCTCAGGGCTGATGCAAGCGGCTCCCTTGGTCATTATGTCCTTGACCTTCATCTCACTCACTCCGTTCACTCTAGACTTTGTTGATAGCGTCGAAGGGGCAATGTTCCATACAAAGCCCGCACTTCACGCACTTCGACTCGTCTATGTGGTGGACCTCTTTTCTCGCCCCGCTGATGGCATCCACCGGACAATGTTTGACGCAGACTCCACAGCCCTTGCAAAGATTGTCTTTGATGGCGTAAGTAACCAACTCAGTACAGACTCCGGCCCGGCACCTTCTCTCCTTGATATGGACATCATATTCATGTCCAAAATACTTCAAAGTCGTCAAGACCGGATTTGGTGCTGTCTGTCCCAGGCCACACAGGGAAGCTACCTTTACATCTCTGGCCAGCGTCTCCAAAAGCTCCAGATCATCATCGCGAGTCCGTCCCCGCGTGATGCGGGTCAGCATCTCCAGCATTCGTTTCGTCCCCAACCGGCAGGGCACACATTTCCCGCAGGACTCATTCTGAGTAAAGTCCAAGAAAAACCTGGCCAGGTCAACCATGCAAGTCGACTGATCGGCCACGACCATCCCCCCGGAGCCCATAATAGCCCCCGTGGCGGTCAAGGACTCATAATCGATGGTTATATCGAGAAGCTCCGCGGGCAAGCATCCTCCAGAGGGACCCCCGATCTGAACCGCCTTGAACTCGCCGTCGTCCTTGATCCCTCCACAGATACCGAAGATGACCTCTCGCAGAGCCGTGCCCATCGGCACCTCAACTAAACCGCTATTCTTGACCTTCCCTGTCACCGCAAATATTTTCGTTCCCTTGCTCTTCTCTGTTCCGATAGCGGCGAACTCAGCCGCCCCATTCGAAACTATCCAGGCGACGTTCGCCAAGGTCTCCACGTTGTTGATACAGGTTGGCTTGCCCCACAGACCTGAAGTGGCGGGATAGGGGGGTCGAAGACGAGGCATACCTCGCCTGCCCTCAATGGAGGCGATCAGGGCCGTCTCCTCTCCGCAGACGAAGGCACCTGCTCCCTCCTTTATCTTGATATCAAAACTGAAGGGGGTGTCCATTACGCTCTTTCCCAGAAAGCCCTTCTCCCTCGCCTGGGAGATGGCGATCCTAAGACGCTTGACGGCCAGGGGATATTCGGCTCGCACGTAAATATAGCCTTCGTCAGCACCGATTGCGTAGCCGGCGATGAGCATCCCCTCCAAAACGCTATGGGGATCGCCCTCGAGCACGCTTCTATCCATGAATGCCCCTGGGTCCCCCTCATCCGCGTTGCACACAATGTATTTCTTGTCACCTTGAGCCCTTCGGGTAAACTCCCACTTACGGCCGGTGGGAAAGCCGGCTCCTCCACGACCCCTCAGACCCGACTGTTTAATGATGGAAATAACCTCTTCTGGAGGAACTTCCCGTAAAACCTTTTCTAAAGCCTTATAACCGCCGGTAGCCAAGTATTCCTCAATGACTTCGGGATCTATCTGCCCACAATTTCTGAGAACGATTCGGTACTGCCTCGCTAAAAAGTCGGTATCCGATGTCTCATATCCATCGCCGAGCACGATCCAATCCTCAATGGGCTTATCGGCAATTAGATGACTGCTAACGATGCGGGAAACCATCGCGGGGGTGACATTTCCATAAGCGATCTTGCCACGAGGAGTGACCACGTCCACCAATACCTCTCGGTAACAAAGACCAATACAGCCAGTCTGCTTAAGTTCGGCTTTGACCTTCCTCTTTTTGAGTTCCTTTTCAAAAGCTGTCCAGACATCCCATGCTCCAGCAGCGATACCACAAGTTCCCAGACCAATTATAATTTGGGCTGATGGTTTCCTGGTTCCGTGTCCCTGATTCCCGGCTTCTTGCTTCTTAACATTTTTACTCATATTTCTTGATCACTCCTCTGGCAATATCAGAGGTCAAGCGCCCATAGGTCTCCTTGTTAATCATCATCACCGGGGCCAAACTGCAGCATCCCAGACAGGCCACCGACTCCAAGGTGAACAACCTATCCTTGGTAGTCTCACCTACTTTTATGCCCAATTCCTCGGCAATGCCCTTGGTGATCCCCTCGGCTCCACTGACATAGCAAGCCGTGCCGTGGCAGACCTTGATTATCTCCCGACCATGGGGATGGAGTCTGAACTGAGAGTAAAAGGTGGTCACACCATATATTTGGCTTAAAGGAACGGACATCTCCGTCGAAATCGCCTCAAGGACGTCCTCGGAAAGATAACCGTAGGCATCCTGCGCTTCCTGCAAGACCGGAATGAGAAAGCCTGCATCGTTTCGATGTTTATCTAAAATCTCCCCGAGGCGAGAAAGATGCGGGTTCTCCCGCCCTCGAGCCCCACAGATACACCCCACCTCAAACACCCTCAGTCCAGATACGAATGGCAGTAGAGAATCTCATTTTTGAATATTTGAATAGTCTTCAAGGTATCCATCAAATCTTTATCCAGCGCATCCATTATGGCAGCGTCCAGACCGGCGGTCATGAGCACCGTCAAATAGGTCCTGATCAAGACGCCGTGAATCTCCTCGGGAACACCGTTGTAAATATTACTCAAACCCACCACCGTCTTGATGGGCGGCTCGTTGAGCTGCCTGAACATTTTTATCGCCTCGACGACTTCCATCGCCTGCTGTTGGGCTACGCCGATGGGCAGGATCAACGGATCCAGGTACAGATTTTCCAGCGACACACCGTGTTCAGCACAAGCCCCGATTATGTCAACGGCGATAGCCATTCTCTCATTGGCATCTCGGGGGATGCCAGCCTTGGTCAAAGTCAAACCTATGACCTTTGCATCGTATTTGGCCGCCAATGAAAGCATGCTGGTGAGTCTCTCCTTCTCTCCCGAGGCGGAGTTTATCAGGGCCTGACCCTTATGAACCTTGAGTCCCGCTTCCATGGCCGCCGCATTGGTAGTGTCCAGGGAAAGAGGAACATCCACCACCTCCTGAATCATCTTCACCAGCCAATCCATCATCTCCGGGCCACCCTTGGTGGCCGGTCCGATGTTCACATCGAGCATATTGGCACCCGCCCCAACTTGAGCCAGTGCCAGTTCCTGGATGGGCTTGGCCTCCCGGCTCTTCATAGCCGGACCAATGGTTTTAGACATGACATTGATCTTCTCGCCGATGACAAGCATCTCTCATCCTCCTATCAATGAAATTTGACTTACTCCTTGATAAGCGACATAGCCTCCGCCCTCGTCGCCACATTTTCGCGAAATAGGCCGCGGACAGCCGAGGTAATGGTGAGCGATCCCGGTTTTTTGACCCCACGCATGCTCATACACAAGTGTTCCGCTTCGATGATCACCAAGACGCCGCGGGGCTTGAGTGCCTCGACCAGGACATCGGCAATGGTCGTGGTGAGTCTCTCCTGGAGCTGGGGGCGCTTGGCAACCACATCAACCACCCTTATCAGATCACCCTTTTCAGCGATTTCACCACTCTTATTGGGGATGTAAGCGACATGGGCCCTGCCGAAGAATGGTACCAGGTGGTGTTCACAGAAGGAATAAAAGGAGATGTTCTTGACCATAACCATCTCGTCATGTTTCTCCCCGGCTATTTTGCGAACGATCTTTGTGGGATCAATGGAAAGGCCTTGAAAAACCTCCTCGTACATGTCCGCGAGCCGGGCCGGGGTCCCCTTAAGCCCCTCGCGCTGAAGGTCTTCTCCTATCCCTTCCAGTATTAATTTAACGCCTTGTTCTATCTTTTTCTTATCCACTCTCTCCCACTTACTGGTCGCCAGCTATCAGCTCCCAGCCGCCAGCTACCAGTCTTCGGTTGATAGCCCGGCCTTACGGCCTCGATAGCTGATAGTAAAAGCCATCTGCCATCTGCCATCAGCGACTTTACCCTATACCCTGTACCCTGATTCCGCGGCTTTCTCAAGCTCCATGCGTATCTCGTCAACTTGTCTTACGAAATTCTCATCGGCCTCGTAGGGAGATTTTCCATCGAGATCGGCCCGACGAACCTTCGCGCTCTCGTTCACCGAACCGAGATAGGGAATGTCGGGCAAGCTTTTCTTCAAATAATTCGCTTCGGCCTCGTTCCTGACCTTGTTTCCCACTAAAAAAATTCGTTTGATCCCAATATCTTCGGCCAACTTCTTTATAAATCTGGCCGTCTGGATGCTCCTTTGCCCGGGTTCGACCACAACGATGAGAGCATTTACCGCCTCGGCCGTCCCCCTTCCCAGGTGTTCGATACCGGCCTCCATATCCATGACCACGACTTCGCCCCTCTCAACCAAAAGATGCCTCATCAAATTCCGCAAAAGGGCACTTTCCGGACAGATACAGCCGCCTCCCCCCCGCTCGACCGCCCCCATGACGATGAGCTTGACGCTATGGGACTCGACGGAAAACCTGTCCGGGATATCGTCCACCCTGGGATTCAATTTGAAGAAATTCCCAAAGACACCCGGCTTCGCTCCCGTTCGCTCCTCGACCAGCTCCTTCATGACCGACAAAGGGGTTATTTCTCCTGCCATCGCCTCGGGTAAGCCCAAGGCGGAGGCCAGATTGGCATCGGGATCGGCGTCCACCGCTAGTACCTTATATCCTTTGTCCACATAAAGACGAGCTAAAGCCGCCGCGATAGTGGTCTTGCCCACTCCACCCTTACCACTGATGGCAATCTTCACTCCTCGCCTCACCCTCAATTAATTAACTAAACCTAAAAAAATGGACTATTAACTGATAAATAGCAGTACATCGATAACTTAAAAATAGCATAACATCGCTAACACTTA
>JASEEZ010000006.1:38840-78705 GCA_030019215.1 Actinomycetota bacterium | reverse complement strand
TTGTGCTAGAACTCTTAAGTTAAATATCAATTATCGATGTTGTGCTATGTAACAACTAGGTCGCCATTCTATATAAATGGGGAAATTACGAGGACAGTCGGATGGTGCTCTTGGGGCAGTTGAGCTACTTCTCTTGGCCGCCGGAGTCCCTTCTGGCTGCCTTTGTTGTTCAGCGATAGAGAGGTTGATGTCTTCCTTGGCCAGGAGCCAGCCGGAGAACGACCTTATTAAGAGCTAGTTTTGGAGGGATTTTGGAGGACGAGAGCCGTTATGCCGTTCCCAAATGGCTATTTATAGCCGGGGTGATCCTGGTTGGGGTGGCCCTCTTTCGCTATCTTCCGATCGGTGGTCGGCTGATCGACCTCGAGAGACCGCTTCAACTTCTTTTCTTCGGCGGGGCTACCTTTCTTGTTCTTTTGGCCTCGTTTATTACCTACTATGAATATCATGGGATTGGGCCGCAGGATGGTATCGTCCGACGGGGCCCCCATGAGCCCGTCGTTGCCATCACCTTTGATGACGGACCGAATCCGAGTCACACCCCTCAAATTCTCGATGTGCTCTGGGAAAAGAAGGTCAAGGCAACATTTTTTGTCGTGGGAAAGCATGTCGAAAAGTACCCCGAGCTTGCCAAGAGGATAGCCGAGGAGGGCCACGATATCGGAAATCATTCCTATTCCCACCGGGATCTGGTTCCGGCAACCCGCCGCGTCGTTTTGAATGAAACAGGGAAAACGGAGAGGGCGATCTTTAAAGCGACCGGGACCAAGACCCGTCTTTTTCGTCCCCCACGGGGAATCTATAGCAATGCTGCCCGAAAGCTCCTGGTGGAGGAGGGCTATCGGATAATCCTCTGGACAATGAGCACATTGGATTGGCGGGGGGTGAGTCCCAAGAGAATCCTTCGCCGGGTGAAGCTGTATATCCGCAGTGGGGGGATAATCCTCTTCCACGATGGTGGCGCCTTGCTGAGGAGCGAGGGGGCATCTCGGAAGAATGTTGTCGAGGCATTACCGATGGTCATCGACTATCTTAGGGAGAAAAGGGGCTACAAGATCGTCCCCATCTCCGCGATGCTTCAAATGTTGGAGGAGGAAAGCGAAGCCGTGGAGGCTTTTGAGGAGGCGAGATGAAGGAAGTTTTAAAACGCTACCTCAGCGAATCTTTAGGCTTCGAAGCAATTGCCCAGAGAGCCCTTCGAACCATCACTATCCTTGTTCTGGCCTACGCCCTCTATAAGGCGGGGGTATTTCTGCTGGATAGATTTAAGCCTCGAGAAAAGGAAGCGGAGTTGACCGAGGATATAAGGAAAAGAAAACGCGCCCTCACCACCATCATCCTCCTCAAGAATGTCTTTAAGTATCTTCTCTTCTTTATCTGTGGCTTCGTGATCCTGAGGGGACTCGGTGTGGATCCGGTTCCCTTGATCGCCGCGGCCGGCGTAATCGGTTTTGCCATTGGCTTTGGGGCCCAAAGCCTTGTCAAGGACGTGGTCTCTGGTTTCTTCATCATCTTCGAGGAACAGTACTCCGTCGGCGATTTCGTGCATGTCAAGGGGCCTTCTGAGGCCATAGGCGTGGTTGAGGAGTTTGGTCTCAGGATGACCACCATAAGGAATTTGGACGGGAACCTTCATTACATCTCCAACGGTACCATAACCGGGGTTGACAGGTTTGATCGCGGCTATTTGCTCTACAATCTGGACTTTACCTTGCCTGTTGGGGTCGAAGAAGGGCGGGCGGAAGGCTTAATCGGTGAGATAGGCAAAGAGCTGGTGAAGGAGTACCCTCTTATTCTCTCTGCGCCGAAGATGGTGGGAGTGATTCCTCTCGCCGCTGAAAGAGTGTTGGTCAGATTGAGAGCTCAAATTATACCCTCACAGGAGTGGGTGGTTGAGGAGTGCGCTCGGAGCGTCTCCGAGGAGCTCAAGACCGCTCTCAAGCTCCCCGAGGTGCCATTTCGAAGCTACCGAATCAACGAGAAAGCCGTCGCCGCCTACAAAAAGACTATCCACCTTCGCTAATTTCTCTTGGAAGTTGTGATGAGGATATTGGTCGCTCCCGACAAATTCAAGGGGAGTCTGAGTGCAAAGGATGTTGCCCTGAGCATAAAGAGGGGTATTAAAAAGGTTTTGCCCGAATCGGAAACCATTCTCTGTCCCATGGCGGATGGAGGGGAGGGGACAGTCGAAGCTCTGGTGACCGCCACCGGCGGTGAGATTGTCCCCGTCCAGGCGATGGGTCCTCTGGGCGAACCCGTGGACGCCCACTTTGGCATCCTGCCCGGAGCCCACAATCTTCCTCCCACGACGTGCGTGATTGAGATGGCTGCGGCCTCGGGACTCCGTTTGATCTCCGAAAATAAGAGAAATCCCATGCTGACTACCACTTATGGCACGGGGGAGTTAATCAAGGCAGCTCTGGATCATGGATGCAGAGAGATTATTATCGGTATCGGGGATAGCGCCACCACCGATGGGGGGATGGGAATGGCTCAGGCCCTTGGAGCTAAGTTCCTCGATAGTGCGGGAAGAAAACTGGGTCTGGGGTGCGGGAGGCTCTTAAAAAAGGTCGCCAAAATAGATGCTTCCTGTCTCGATCCCCGCCTTGAGGGGACGGATGTACTCGTTGCCTCCGATGTCGACAATCCCCTGTGCGGTCCTCATGGAGCGGCTTATGTCTATGGTCCTCAGAAGGGAGCTACTCCCGGGATGGTCGAGGAGCTGGACCGTGGGCTGGCTCATTATGCCGAGATTATCCAAAAAGATCTGGGCAAAGACGTCAGGGATATTCCTGGTTCAGGAGCGGCGGGGGGTTTAGGCGCGGGGCTCATTGCTTTTCTGGATGCTCGGGTAAGACCCGGTGTAGAGCTGATCATGGAGGCCATAGGTCTTGAGGAGAGAATGAGGGGGGCCGATCTTGCGATCACCGGTGAAGGGAAGATGGATGCCCAAACCATTCGGGGTAAAACTCCAATCGGAGTCGCTAAGCTAGCTGCGGGCATGGGTATTCCGGCCATCGCCATAGTCGGTCAGGTGGGTAGTGGCGTAGAAGCTGTTTATGAGCGCGGCATCACCGGGGTTTTTCCGCTGATGGATGTGGCGAGTTCCCTGGGGGAAGCGATGACTGATACCGCAAGGTTAATCGAGATCGTGGCCGAGAGGGCGTTGAAAAGTTTGGAGGAGGGAGGGCGTTGATGTATTTCTACAGGGCTTTTTCCTTCACTAAATAGTCGATAACTTCAGCGAATCCCAGGCCCATCTCCTCTTCGGTGACGAAGACGTTTTTATATTTGACGATCTCCTCGGCCAGCCCAGTGTTTCCATTCAAGGCGTTTCTGACCAAGAAGAGTGCCCCGACCTCGGGGGCGAGGGCCAGGTCGGCGAAGGCGTCTCCGATTGCAACGGTCTCTCTTTTGGGGATGTTCCTTATCTCCCTATCCCTTCTCAGGCCGGCGGGTTTTCCGCCACCTTTGGGCAGAAGGTGATAGGCGTGGATTTCGGGGATGCCTTTCAGGCCCCCCAAGGTGTGGATGATTCCGTTGTCCACAACCTCAAGGTCATCGTGGCCTCTTTCCCGGAGAAGCTCGTTGGCGAAGCCCACATCAATGTATCCCCTGAAGACGTGCGTGCACTCTCTCCCCTCGGACCAAGGAGTGTGGTATTCGAGTTTTCCGGGGAAGGTTTGGAAGAGTAAGTCCACCGCTCCCGACTCGTTTATCGCCTCGAGGACCGTTTTTCCCTCGCAGGGAAAGTCGCCCACATTGAGGATGTTCTTTCTCCCCAGGTCGTAAACTATCTGGCAGCCGAGCTCGGCGATGTAGTTCTTGAGTCCCAGTATCCTGGCGTCGCCGTGGAGCTGACGGGCGCTTCGTCCCGAGATCATCACGATGTCCAGCCCTCTTTTCTGGGCAGCGATGATCGCCTTGGCCGGCTTGAGGGTGTATTTCTTATTGGCGGCTAAAAAGAGGCAACCCCCTGGCCCGAGAAGGGTTCCGTCTACGTCAGTGTAGACCACCCTCACCCGGCCGAGGTTTTCACTCAGCCACCGCCTATTGGCCCTGAGGCAACGTCTTTTATAGGCATCTCCTTTATCCCGCCACAGTTGGGCGGGTTCGCGATCCGCGATCTCTTTCTCTCCGTCACTCATTCTTTAGTTTCCTCCTGTGCTCCAGATACTCGGGCACGGTGTTCATGGGGGGTCTTTTGACTACCTCAATTTGCCGCTCCCTGAAGGCGTACTCCCCATCTTTGAAGGCCACCATGTGGAAGACCTTGTTGGGCTCCGAGCTCAAATCGATTTTGCCATCTTCCTCTAACAGGCGGAAGACGGCCTGAAGGATGGCGAAGGACATCCTGCCCAGAGCCTTGGTCGGTTGGTTCCTGTGCACCCTTCGCTCCAAATCCACCTGGGCCATCGATTCCGGCCCGTATTTCCGCAGGATTTCAACGAGGAGAGCCGTCTCCACAGCGTATCCGGTATAGAAAGGGACGCTCTCCAGTACCTCGCGCCGCCCGGCGTATTCACCCGCGAGAGGCTGAATGAACCCCGCGAGATCTGGATAGAACAGGTTCAAGATGGGGCGGGCCACGAGTTCAGTTACCCTTCCTCCTCCTGCCTCCTTGACGGTTCCCTTCGTCTTCAAGGGGCGTTGGTAGAAGCCCTTGATGTAGCCTATTTTTTTGTTGGTCAGAAGGGGGCCAACCAGGCCGTATATGAATCGAGGGTGGAAGTTTTCTATGTCGGAATCGGCCCAGGCTATGATGTCTCCGTGCAGGACATCCAGGCTTTTCCAGAGGGCTTCGCCCTTTCCGCCCAAGGAGCCGAGGGAGGGCAGGATTTTGTCGTCGAAGTGGACCTCGACCCCAAGCTCTCTGGCTATACTCACCGTCTCGTCGGTGGAATGACTGTCGATGATCGCGATCTGATCCAGCAGGGGGAATCTTTCAACGAGCTCTTCTTTGGCCACGAGGAGGACGTTGTAGAGTGTATCCTCGACGTTTAGGGTGGGAAAGCCCAGGCTGATGGTGAGATTCTGTTCTTGCTTGAGCTCGACCAGTTGGGCGACGTTTTTGTAGTCACGGTGGTGAAAGGTGTGCCCTTTAAACCATTTTTTATCCATAGCCACCTCCTCTAGAGAATGCCCATCTATTATATCAGAACAGAGGACCAAAACCCGTGAGGTAAAGTTTCAGGAAGCGAAGACATTTGGTTTGACCGGAGATGTCAGTGGGCCTCGTGCCAGCCGGTGCTCTGGAGGATGTACTGGGTTCCCCCGGGCATCGCCTCGGGGAGGTAAAGCGATAGTTGGGGCTGGGAGACGAGATGAACATTTGGGTGATCGAAGGCCATGGTTCCCGCGACCAGACCCCCCTTGATCAGTATGTTGTTTTTGACGGTCACCCTGATTTTGCCGTAGAGGGCTCCCGCGATATCGGGAGGACTGGTTTCGGGATCTGTGGGGTTGCTGCTCTGGGTATGAACGCATATGTTGGCCGGGGTGACCAGGCCCAGGAGGTCTTGGGAGGGGAAGTTGCCGCTGGGGAGGAGTTTACCGTAGATGTTAATATCTCCATTGGCGACGATGGCGCCGTTTCCCCTGTATTTTATGTTCAAACTGGGTCCGGTCGCATTGCCCAGTTGAACCGGGCCATCCACGAAGACGGTGCCCTTGACTGTCAGGGTTTTGGTGTTTGGATCCCAGGCGAAGTCGTCAGTGGTCGGATCTCCAAAGGCCACCGTGCTCGACGAGATCGTGAGGGGAACATCCCCTGAGCCCAAGGGGATGGAGACCGAGAGATCGTCGTCGACTAACTTATAGTAGTCGGTTCCGCAGTTGACGTAGGGTGTGTTGGTGTAGGGAACGACCGATTGCTCCTTAGCGTCGTTGAGGTGATTTTTCATGTCCGAGAGCAGGAGGTCGGGCAGGACAATGTTGGGGACATGATGAGAGAGAAGGTTGGCGTGAAATTTGGGACTGGTGGTGGGGGCGCTTCCGCTGACGAAGACGTCGATCGGCTCGCCAGCTGTTCCTATGGAGGCCGCGGCTGAGGCGAGGATGATGTCGCCGTCCCTGACGAAAAGAGGCCCCTTCCTTACGAAGCTTGTTCCCGAGAGCTCCAGGTTTCCGCGGACGAAGAAGGGGCCGTGAACGGAGGTTGTCCCCACTATTCCGCCACCCCCAGCGGTCAGCGACTGAGAGGTTCCACTGGCGAAGAACATATCCCAATAGGATAGGTTGAATACTGTGACCTTAATGGTCCTTTTCACATCGCCCACGGTGACCCCTTTGGAGGTTATTCTCCACAGCCAGGTGTTGGTGGCATCTTGAGAAGCTGTCACGTAAGCGGTCCCCAGTGGAGTTTCAACTTCCAGAGAGGCAGGAAGGTTTTGCGTCTTTTTCAGTTGCCAGAGGGCTTTGTCGATCCCTGCTTCGGCCACGTGCAGAGCTTGAGTTAGTCTTTTGGATTTGACGGTCATGGCCAGATCGTTCTGGGCGATCATCATCAATCCAACCGCCAGAATAGTTAGGACGAGCATGATTCCCAATGTTGTTATCAGGGCGAAGCCCCTTTCGCTTTTGAGGAATTTTCTCACCATCGTCACTCCCTACAGGTTTCTCAGCTTGACCTCCGACTCCAGAGTATAGGCCGGAGGTAGCTCTTTTTCATTAACGTCGATTACGAGTCTTATCTTGACGCTTCGGGTATGTGTCAGAACCCTTGGGTCGGCTGGGTTTATTTCAGCGTGGTTCAAATCGTAATAGATGAAAATGGGCCGACCAAGTGTTTGGTTGCGAACGCAGTCCGCTAGCTTTCTGGGAGTTCCTCCCTCCACGGTCTGGTAAAACTCGCCACCTTGAAGGTAGAACCGAACCACCTCGCCGACTTCATCGTCATCTATATCCGACTTGACCTCAATCAGGTAGTCCTGAGCCAATCTCATCTCCTTGCTCTGGCGGATGTTCTTACTGGTCAAGAGCAGATTCCGCCGGGCGATCTCCTGTGCTCGAAGCTGCTCATCGGAGATCCTGTGGGTGCTGAGGCTGGTCTCAAAGAGATTATACGCCCCCACCAACGCTATAAAAGTGATGGAGGCGACCAGCAGCAGCTCCACCAGGGAGATGCCTTTTTCTCTCAGAAATATTATCCTCTGAACTTTTGCGTTCTTAGAGAAGAAAGCCTCATTCATGCCAAACACTTTAAGATTCAACTTAAGGCAAAGGTTAGGCCTCAAGAAAACCGTCTCGGAGGCCGAGCGGGCATGGCCCCGCCAAAGGCGGGGAGCGAGGCCGAGAGCCGAGCAGTGACCGCCTCGCTGGGGCGGACAACTGCGTGTTTTCGGAGGTCTGGCCTTTGCTAAAATCACTCGTTCATCCATAGTTTTAAAAATGCAAAAGTTAAATCATCCCTTTATCACATCGGCCCGTGCGGGATGGTGACCGCGACGGTATTGCTCGGCGTTTTGAAACCATCTTCGGTATCGACCACCTGTAATGGACTCAAGGCGTCCAGGTAATAGTGGTATGTTTTGTTGTGCTGTAGGTTTGGCTTGGAATCGGTGTAGGCATAGTCTGTCGTATAGATTCGAGCCAATTTTGTGAAGGGTCCACTGGCTGAAGTCGAGCGATAGATGTCGTAGAAGTGGACGAGGTCGGTGCCGTCCATCGCCGGACTCCAGCTCAAATCGACTTTCTTGGGGGAGCCACTGGCCGTCGCGGTCAGATCCGTTATCGCCGATGGAGCTCCGTTGTCCACCACCAGATATCTGGTTCGATAGTCTCTCACCCCCAGATTGTCGAAGGCCTCCACCTTGATTTCGCGTGTCCCATCCTGGAAATCCTCGGTCTCCCACTCACAACTCTTGGTGACCGATGACTGGTTTATGGCCGACCAGGAGGCTATGTAGTTGTTGTCCACGTAGAAGTTGATGATGTCGATAACCCCATCGGTGTCCTCCGCCAGGGCGGCCAGGGTGACGTCGTCCTCGACGGGCGTGATCACCACCACCGAGCCGGCTGAGATCACCGCGGTTGTCGTCTCGGCCGGGGTTGGGGAGACGAATTCTATGGTCGGGGGCGAGGTCTCTGGCTCCTCTTCTCTGATGTTTGTGGCCACCCGGACGGTCGAACCGGGAAAGGGAAATGTCCAGGCCACCCTCACCTCAACCCTTTTGTAGTCGTGTGGGTCGGAGTCGGTTCCCTCTCCCAGGGTCCCATCGGCGTCATCATCGATCCAGGAGACGGCGTAGGAGAGGTTGAAAGTGACGTTACCTCTGGCTATCTGCTCAGCTCCGAGTATTCCTTCGGGATCACCACCGGGTGTGCCGATGTCGTCGTAGTTTAGAGTCCGGATGTACTCGATTCTCTCATTGGCCAGCTCGGTGGCAGTGGTCTGAATCTTCGCCACCGAAGTTGTCTTCGTCGATCCTATCAGCAGGGTGAGGAGAGCTATCAACGTCAGGACCAGGACGATGCCTGCACCCAGGGCTTCTATTAAGCCGATTCCCTTTTCCGAGGAGAGGAGTTTCATCCTTCCTCCATCGCCTTTATTGCGGTTACTTTTGCGCATACCCTCTTCTTATTTTATATCGGCACATTCGTCCCTTTTCTTGAAAATCTCCCAGCGAGACCATTGCCTAACCAGCTCTCTTAGTTTACCATTAGTCTGAGTAGCTTCTGGAAGAGGTAAGCCCATGTCGGAGATAAGAAAAGACCCCTTAAGTTATACTTGGGTGATTCTGGCCACCGAGCGGGCGAAGCGTCCTCGCGCCTTTAAACAGCGCGCCGAGATTAAGGAGAGGAGGGCCAAACCTCGACCTTGTCCCCTCTGCGAAGAGGCGAGTCTCCCCATCAAAGAGCATGCAATCTGGCCGGGGGTGATCGATAAGAAAACCGGGGCCTGGAAAACGAGGGTCCTCCCCAATAAATACCCAGCCCTTCGCCCCGGCCTGGAGCTAGCCCAAACCGAGGTGGATACCGTCTTTCATCTCCTGAGCGGGGTGGGTGGTCACGAGGTAATCGTGGAGACTCCCAGGCATGAAGATATCCTGCCCGTGATGCCGCTGGATCAGATGGAGGCCATGATCCGCACTTACTGCCAGCGATATAACTACTGGCGAAGCAGCGACCCCCGCATCGCTTACGTTTTGATCTTCAAGAACTATGGGCTCGCCGCCGGTGCATCTCTGGAACACCCGCATTCCCAGTTGGCTGCCACTCCCATCATCCCACCACGAATCTTCGAGGAGCTAACGGAGGCAAAAAAGTATTATGAGGTGAACAAGGAGTGCATCTACTGCAGGCTGATCGAGGCTGAGAAGGAGGCCGAGACCAGCAGGGTGATTTTGGAGAACGACACAATGTTTGCCTCGTGTCCTTTTGCCTCTCGATTTCCCTGCGAGGTGATTATCCTCCCCAAGAGGCACTCGGCTGCCTTTGAAGATATAACCCAGAAGGAGGTCAGCGGCCTGGCCAAGATTCTTTCGAGCGTCTTCAAGAGGGTGGACGCCGTCTTGGGCGATCCCCCCTATAACTATATGATTCACGTCGCTCCCCTAAGGACACCGGGGCTTCTTTATTATCACTGGCACATAGAGATCATTCCCAGGCTGACCATGCCCGCTGGATTCGAGTGGGGAACCGACATCTACATAAACGTCGTCTCTCCCGAGGAAGCGGCAAGGGCTCTGAGGGAGGCCGAATGAGGCGCTTTGGCGGAGACCATGAGCATTCTTCGTAAGGATGTCCTTGAACAAGCGAAGGGGATCGGCAAAGCCGATATCGTGATCGGCATACCCAGCTTTCAAAATGCCAAAACCATTGCTGGGGTGGTCAAGGCGGCGGGGGAAGGGGCAACCGCTCACCTCCCGGGTCTAAAGGTTGTTCTGGTTGACTCCGATGGACGATCCACCGATGGGACTCGGGATATTGTTAGGAGGGTTATTCTCCCCAAGGGCGCTGAGATGATCGTCACTCTCTACAAGGGGCCCTCAGGGAAAGGGAGTGCTCTGCGAACCATCTTCGAAATCGCCGATATTTTGGATGCGAGGGCTTGCATTCTCCTCGATGCCGATTCCTACAGCATCACTCCCGATTGGATTCAACTTCTGGGTGAGCCCATCCTTTCCGGTTCTTATGGCTTTGTGGCCCCTCACTATCTACGGGACAAGCATGATGCCACCATCACGAACAACCTCGTTTACCCACTTAACCGCGCGCTTTATGGAGCGGGAGTGAGGCAGCCCATCGGTGGAGATTTCGGTTTGAGCGGTGGGCTGGTCAAGACCCTGGCTCACCAGAGGATCTGGGAGTCCGAAACCGATGTGAACAGATTTGGAGTGGATATCTGGATGACCACGACTGCTATCAATGAAGGGTTTCGAGTCTGCCAGGCTTCCTTGGGAGCAAAGGTTCATGATGCCAAGGACCCGGCCATTCATCTGGGCCCCATGTTTAAACAGGTTGTTGGGACGATGCTTGATTTGATGAGGCGGTATGAGGGGAGATGGAAGACTGCATGGGGGAGTGGAGCGGTGGAGATTCTCGGGGGCTTTCACTACGTCGAGGTGGAAAAAACGAAGATATCTCTACCAGAACTGGCAAAAAGATTTAGAAATGGTTTGAAGGAGTGCAAGGAAATTTGGCAACTAACCATTCCTCAGGATAGTTATTCCCGGGTCATGGAGCTTGCCCATGCAGACATGGAGAAGTTCCATTTTTCGATGGATCTCTGGGCGAGGCTGGTTTACGATTTTGCCGTCGCCTATAATTTCGCCGAGACCGATCGGGAAAAGATTTTGGACGCCCTGCTCCCACTATTTTTTGGTCGGACTCTTTCCTTTACTCTGGAGTGCAAAAATATGTCCGCTGAACGTGCGGACGATCTGGTCGAGGACGTGGCTGGAGTTTTTGAGAGAGCCAAGCCCTATCTGATGATGCGGTGGGATAAAGCCTCTACGAAGAGAGTGGACTAAATTCGGCAGGAATTTTCAAGGAGATGCAGAATTTTTAGGGTGAAAAGCTCGACTTAGGAGGCGTTGGAAATGGGGAAGTTTTCAAGGGAGATCGTGGTCGATTGCCCGCCCGGCGAGGCGTTTGACTTCCTTCAAGATGCCGATCACTTCCGATTGATGCCGCGCATAAGGGAGGTTACAAAAGAAAAGGAAGCATTTTTAGTCAAGGGTGAGGAAAAGCTTCCTTTCTTTGGGCTGGATATCGTCTCCTACAAGATATGTATCGATGAAAAGGAACCCACTCTCCTGCGGTATCACACCGAGGAATTTATGCTGGATGAGCACGGGAGCTGGGAGCTCACCGAGGTGGATGGGAAAACACGTATCAATTATGAATTGGAGTACAAAATACCGGGTTCCTTCTTGGGGTACATGGTCGATAAGGTTCTGGTTGAGAGGAAATTGAGGAGCGAGATCGAGGAGTATCTGGACAAGCTCAAGAGGTTCCTGGTCAGGGTCGAGGATGTGATGAGCAAGGGTGTCGTCTCGGTCGAGCCGAAGACGCCCATCTCCCAAGTCACGGCTAAGATGGACGAAACCGACATCCGCTATCTCCCCATAACCGAGAATGGAAAATTAGTGGGGGTGGTGACCGATGGTGATATCCTGGCCCGAATATATGCTCATGGCTTGAACTTTGGCGAAAGATTGGTGGAGGAGATTATGACCAAAGAAGTCAAAACCATTACTCCGGAGGCCTCCCTGTTTCGTGCGATTAAGCTGCTCACGACCCACAAGATTAGGCGTCTTCCGGTGGTGAAGGAAACGGGGGAGGTTGTGGGCGTAATATCCGCGACCGACCTAGAGATACAGTTGGGGATATTCAAGAAGCGTAAGCCCCGACCATCCAGGATATGGGGAGAGGTGGAGGGCTGATCCCCTTTGACCTTTCCCGTAGATGGCATTTTGATTTCCCCCTTCCCTTGTTTCCCTCAATGTATCTTCTCGTGTACTGCCGATACACCTCAGGTCAAATCAAGAGATATAGCGACCGCTCCTTCCCAAATCTACTTAATTGTTAAAAACAAAGGCCACCCAAGTAAAACTCATATAGGGTGGTCCGAATAATCAGTTAATACGGCACTGTTTAACCCTGCAATTGTTAATACAAATCTTGTGATGTTCCTTTTGTATAATAAACAATTCGTCGCGTTTTAACTAATTCCTGTGTTGATTTCTGGTTATTAAACTAAATTCCAAAAATCTTACGCGGGCTTAACAAAAGAATTCAACGAGGCCAAAATTAAACACGTGGGGTTGAATAGTTGGAGCTCGGTTGCGCCAATCTAGTTGGAAGAGATTTAAGAGAAGCACATAGGAAGAAATATGAGCCTGCTGATGGGATGGTTGAGAAAGAACTCGTTTCGATATAGTCTTTGAAATGGGACTTCTTAAAGAAGTTAAAAGCTGGAGTTATTCTTTGGTAAAATACGCTTAATCATAAAATCAACATTTTCATTCGTGTTTTTTGGAGTAATTTCTATCTTAGGGTGGTTGCTCTTCCACACACGAAACACCTCATCAGCAAATGCTTGTCCTATTGTCTTAACACCTTCAAAATCAAGAATAATTTTCTTGAATTTTTCTAAACCAACAAGAATTCTTCGAGCTTGAGACCGTGAAATATATTCGGTGTCCTCTTTGAACAGCTTGACTGCAACTTGGGTTTTGTCAAATACAAATGAATCGGTAGTATATTTTAGAAACACATCTCTCAGTACTCTTTTTGAATTTAATGAGATACTAAAATATACTTTTGTTCCGCGCCTTTTTTTGGTCTCTCTCACAAATACGTCACCGATAATATTGTCAAATACCAACCTTTTTTCCGAACTGAGAATCGCAAGCCCATCAGCCACTTTTGATGTAAAAAAAATGCCTTCCCCAGAGTGAGCTTCTGGTGCTGTTGTTTGTTTTCCTTTGAGAAGGTCTTGAATTGCCTCAAGCTTTGAGTTCAAATGTTTTTTTTGCATAATATTATTGAAAATTCCGACGCCCCAATCATTTACAAGAAACCAAATCTTTTCTTCACTTCGAAACATTGCTGTTTGGACATTGTCAGACTGGGAGTGCTCAATTGCGTTGTTTAACATTTCGGAAAAAGCATATTCAACAATCCCGCGAATATTGTCTTTTATCCCAGTGAAAATACCAGTCTCTTCCTTTATTTTCCTTAATACATCGTGTTCAGTAAGACCCTTGATTTTTTTCAATATTTGAATATTCCAAATATTTGCTTTAGCAGTTTCCTCTTCGCTTGCAAGGACATAGTATGCTCTATTTGCTTTTCCAATTAGAGCAATCTTTCCCGCGTTTCTAAGTTTTCGGAAGAATCTATTTACATAGGCACGCGAAAATCCTGTCGCATCTACAATTTCGGAAGCTTTAATTTTACCTTTTTGTTTTATTTTTCTTAGTATTAATGCTCGGACATCCACCGTTAATATCCATCCTTTCTTAGTTTACAACTTTATTATATATTGTAAGGTTAAAGTTGTAAACAAGTTGTAAACTAATTATATTTTAAAATAAGGGATGAACAGTTCAAATAACTATTGAAAAGAAATGTATGTGTTTACGACTTTCGCACATTCTTAAAAATCAAAGTTGTAAACAAGTTGTAAACTAGGAGCAAGTATTGAAAGAACGCTATTTTCTAATATTTTTGTATAATGGCAAAAAACGTTACAATGCCAGAGAGCTGCGGCAACTTCAGAGGTGCCCCTTCAAGTTTTTGGAGCTCTCTTTTAATTTAATGAACCTTGCTAAAATTCCCCTTCTTGTTATTCTCTTTCTCCTCTTATCCCTCTTTTCTCTTTATTAAACTCAATTTCAAAATTTTTGTGAGGGCTTAACAGAGGAGTTCAGCAATAGCCATTAAGTTTATTAACCCACTTTTAGGTCATTTAATTATTCAACCTCGCTAGCTCCCCTTCTCCCAGCTCAGACCCCATTTCCCCCAATTTATATACTGGCTTTTAAGTTGAACATTAATAAACCGTGAGCAGCTAGAGTCTTAATAGTCTCTTCTCGCTGGTTCTCCCCCACTCGACAGCTCCCGAAACTCCAGGCGAGCAGAGAGGCCATTAAGACGAAGAAAAGAATTCATAAGTGCAAAATAAGTGCAAAAGATAAAAAGAGAGGGTAGCAAGATCCCAGATACCCTCTCTGAACTGGTGGCCCCGGTGCGACTCGAACGCACGACACCAGGTTTAGGAAACCTGTGCTCTATCCGAACTGAGCTACGAGGCCGCAAGTAAATTATAGAAACCCAGGAAAGATGGGTCAAGCTCGACCGATAGCTCGAATCCCCACCTCATTTGCAGTCTATCTACCGGTCTTTCTTTTCAGGGCCATCTGAACTATCTTTTCCACCAATTCCGGGAAGCTTATTCCCGCTGCCTCGGCGGCCATAGGGAGGAGGCTCGTCTCCGTCATCCCCGGGCCGGTGTTCAGCTCCAGAACGTAGGGGACGCCATCCTTTCCCACAATCATATCCACCCTGGAGACATCGCGGCATTGGAGCAGTTGGTGGACCTTGAGGGCGGTTTCCTCCACCTTCCGGGTTGTTTCCTTCGATAATCTGGCTGGTACGAAGTACTCCGTCTGCCCCATGGTGTACATGGCCTCAAAGTCGAAGAACTCCTTCTTGGGCACGATTTCAGCGATGGGAAGGAGAGCGGGATTGTCGTTTCCCAGGAGACTTACGGCTACCTCCGTACCCACGGTGTATTTTTCGATGATCACCTTGTGGTTATAGCTAAGGGCCCCGATCAAAGCACCCGGAAGCTCTTGGGCAGTTTTAACGTATTTGATCCCTAAGGCAGAGCCCTGCCTGGCTGGTTTGACCATGAGAGGAAGGCCCAGCTTTTTGACGATGTTGCCCAAGGCTCCGGAGGCCCCCATCTCCTTAAAGGCTCCTTGGCTGAGGGCATAGAAGGGGGGTGTGGGTATCCCTTCTAACTGGAAGATCTCTTTTGAGATGGCCTTATCGAAGCCGATGATACTCGAATAGACCCCCGGTCCGGTGTAGGGAATATCCAGTATCTCCAGCAACTCCTGGATGGTCCCATCCTCTCCATATTTCCCGTGAAGGGCGATGTAGACCAGATCGGGAGCTCCCCTTTTGAGGTTGTCCACCAGGTTCTCGTCGATATCCAACTGGATGATGGGGTGACCCTTTTCTTTCAGGGCCTCAGAAACCCTGTGACCACTTTTCAGGGAGACTTCCCTCTCCAGGGAACGCCCGCCCATGAGCACTGCTATCTTCTCCTTCACTGCCATCCGCCTCCTTGATCGACTAAAACATAAACTGGACGACTATTAGCAAGCTAGGCCTACACTTTAGACTTTGAGGGAGGGGTAAGTGCGGAGAAAACCGTGTCGGAGTCCCGCCAGGTAGGAGTTTGATGTGAGTAAAGCTTGCGGCGGGACGAGACCCGAGCGGCGGCTAAAGCAATGACTTGATTAGAACTAAAACCAGGCCGACCGCGTGTTTTCGGAGCATTTCCCCCGACCATACTATTAACCCATCTTGCTAATAATACTGCAAATATTTTTCACCCGACATCCCTGCTTACCATGCCTGACGGTAGGCAGGCCGGCAACCAGGCGACACCCGACATCCGACGGTTTCTCAAAAGAACATCTCTCCCTCCATGACCGTCACGGCCTGGCCGCCTACCTTGACGGCCTCGACTCGGTCTCCAGCGAAGTGTACTTCCACCAGAACTTCGCTGGGCCGGTTGATCTCGTATCCCTGTTCCGAGATTATGGTCACGGGGGAGTTACCCCGGATCACCCTGTTCTTGATCAGGTAAGCGCCGAGAGCTCCATTGGCTGTCCCCGTGGCTGGATCCTCAAATATTCCCACCGCGGGAGAGAAATTTCTCGTGTGGACCATGGCTATAGGAGAGAGGGTCTGAAGGGCGAAGACGTGCGTTGAGACCACGCCGGCCTCCTCGTTGAATCGTCTTAAGGCGGAGAAGTCGGGTCTCATCTCCTGCACGGCGGAGAGGCTTTTTACTGGAACCATCAGTTGGGGTAGGCCCGTGGAGACGATCTCCACGGGAAGGTTTGTTCCCTTAACCTCGTCAACATCCACTCCCAGGACTCCGGCCAATTTTTCCAGCGGGTCCTTGAAAGGTCTAAAGGTCGGTTTGACCTGGGTCATCATTATCTTCTTGGCCCTCCCTTTTTTTATGTGAAACTCCACGGGCAGGACACCAGCTTTCGTCTGCTGGAAGACGGTGGTCACGGGCTCTCTTAGGAATATCCTTGCCTCTTCAGCCAGGGCGTGGAAGGCAGCGATCGTCGGATGTCCCGCCAAACCCAGCTCTCGTTCGGGGGTGAAGAAGCGCACTCGAAAGTCGGCCTTCTCGGTTGGTCTGAGGACGAAGGCCGTCTCCGATAGATTCATCTCTCGGGCTATCTTTTGCATCTCTTCATCCGTCAAATCATCAGCCTCGGTGATCACTCCCGCAGCATTGCCGGCCAAGGGAGTGGAGGTGAAGACGTCAACCTGTTTAATCCGGATCCTTTTCATTAGAATCACCGCTGTTAAGATGCACTCTCTTGGCGAAGGTCTTATAGAGTTCCATCTGTCTCCTAACCACTTTGGCCAGCCTTTTTATTCCTTCTCGAATTTGCTGCTCTTCGGGGTAGGAGAAGTTGAGGCGCATGCAATTTTTACCGCTTCCATCGTGGAAGAAGGCTCTGCCGGGAACGTAGGCCACCTTTTCTTCGTCGATGGCTTCGGCCAGCATTTCTGTGGTATCTATGTAATCGGGCAAGGTCGCCCATAAAAACAGCCCCCCTCCCGGTTTTGTCCACCTCGCCTCGGGCGGGAAGAACTCCTCGAGGGATTCGAGCATCGCATCTCGCCTTCCTTTATACGCCTTGACCAGCTCCCTCAGGTGGGTCTTCCAGGGATAACTGGTGAAGTACTCCTCGACCAGGCGTTGGGCGAGGGAGCTTGTGCAAAGATCGGCGGCTTGCTTGGCGAAGATCAGCTTCTCTATGATCGGTCTTGGGGCGGCCACCCAGCCCAATCTCAAACCCGGACAGAATATTTTCGAAAAGGTGCCGAGATAGACGACTGATTCGTCCATCGATCTCAGGGGTCTTACGGGTTGACCTTCGAATCTCAATCGACTGTAAGGGTCGTCCTCCACGATCAACAGATTGTTTTCATGGGTCAGCTCCAGGAGTCGCTGGCGCCTTTTGGCGGACAGAGTTACTCCCGCTGGGTTGTGGAAGGTGGGTACGACGTAAAGAAATTTTGGAACGTGCCCCTCCCCTTTCAGTTTTTCGAGAGTCTCTTCCAGGAGGTCAACTTGCAGACCGTCTTCATCGAGGGCGACGGAGATGATCTTCGCCTGGTGACTGGAGAATGCCTGCAGGCCCCCCACATAGCTGGGCGCTTCCACGATGATTTCATCATCTCGATCGATAAAGATCTTACCGATTAACTCCAGTCCCTGCTGGGCGCCGTCGGTGATGAGGATTTCCTCCGTGTCCACATCCATCCCATCTTCTCGCATCAAGGTGGTTATGATCTCTTTGAGTCCCTGGTGCCCCTCGGACGGCCCGTACTGCAGGGCGGCGCTACCCTCCCTTCGCATCACCCTTCGGGTTGCCTCCACCATTCTTTCCAGGGGGAAGGATCTGGTGTCAGGGAGACCGCCGGCGAAGGAGATGATATCCGGTCTGGCCGTCACGCTCAGGAGGTCCCTTATCTCCGACGACCTTATCAAGGATGTTCTCTCCGAGTACAGTTTGGCCCATTTATCGAAGATTAATTCGGTCATTTTTTCCGCACCCCAAGCATCTTGATCCGATAATAAAAATGCCCCTCGATCCCAGGGACGAGAGGCGGGTCTCGTGGTACCACCCATATTCACCCCGATGTCCATCGGGGCCTCATTTTGGATAACGGCTGGGAACCGGCTAAACTTACTTGCCCTGAGCGTTCGGCTTAGCAGCTCCGGGATGGCCTTCCATCGGACATTGGCATCGGTTTCCACCTATCCCGACTCTCTGAGACCAAAAGGCCGATGTACTCTTCCCTTCATCGCTTTCTTGCCTGTTTTGGGAAAATCATATAATAGACTTTTTGCACTGTCAAATTGCCCAAAGGGCGGCATTGTGTTAGGTTTCCAATTATGAGAGGGAGAGAAAAATTCGATGTCGTCATCGCCGGCGCCAGCTTCGCCGGCTTGGCGGTTGCCAGCCGGCTCAAGGGAAAGGTGCTCTTGATTGATCGGAAGGACATAGGTTCTCTTCCCACCTCCGCCTGTGTTACTTCTCTCAGTCTAATCAAAGAAGGGAGCTGCGAGAGATCCGTCCTCCAGGTGGTGGATAAGGTGAAATTTTCCACCCCGCATGGCACCATCTCCTTCAAGCCGATTACGCCGCTGGCGACCTTCGATTACCGAGCTTTTTGTCGGTGTCTTTCCCCCTCCGCGGAGTTCAGGAAGGAAAATGTCGTTGCCTTTGATGGGAATGAGCTCGAGACGAACGGGGCGAGGTATTCAGCGCGGATCTTTGTAGATTGCACGGGCTGGAGAGCTCGCCTCGCCTCCCTACTTGATGGAGGCTTTCTTGATCATTGCAAGTTGGGCTTTGGCTTGGAGACGGAGGTCGACTACAAAGCGGACTCCGCGCACTTCCTCTGGGACCCCGAGATCATCAGGAGGGGATATGCCTGGATTTTTCCGAAGGGCGAGAAAGCCGGATTTGGTCTGGGAAGTTATGGGGGAAAGACAGATCTTTTACCCAGGCTGAGGAAGCTCGTGACCGGCTACGGTTTGGAGGTTGGTAAAATTCGGGGAGGGTTTATGCCCTGCGGGTTGCGCAGCCCCGTCCTACAAAAGCTTTTCTTGGTGGGAGATTCGGCGGGCCAGATTCTTCCCTTGACCGGTGAGGGAATCCGCCAGAGCATTTACTTTGGGGAGAGGTGCGGTGAGATAATCCAGAGAATAATCGATGGGGAAGTGCATTTGGAGAAGGGCTTGAAAGATTACGAGCTTCTGGTTGGAAGACACCGAGGGGTTTACCGTTTCTTCGAGAGACTGCAGGGTCTCTGGCCAAGGATTCCAACTTGGGGCGTGCAGTTGGTGGCACACTTACTTGCCAAGGAACCCCTCTGTCGGCTTGCTCAAGAAAACTATCTGCGTTGGCCGTTTGAGAATGCCCAGGTGTTTTCTTGAAAGGTGAGGCAAGTTGTAATAAAATCGGGGTGAAGCGAGATTTCATTAGGGGGTGAGAAGAGTGGCTGAGGAACGAAGGGGTGGATTCTGGTCGGGCTTGGTCGGTTTTTTCTTTGGCACCGTTGTGGGAGCTCTTGGAGGATTGCTCTTGGCTCCCAAGTCTGGCAAGGAGACACGTGAGCAAATCAAGACCAAAGCCGAAGAGCTTGTGGAGACGGGCAGGGAAGCCTATGAAACCCAAAAGACAAGGTTAGAGGAGACTCTTGAGACCGGCAAGAAGCTTGCTTCTGAGAGAACGGGAGCGTTAAAGGAAAAGGTTGCTGAGGCGAAGGAAAAATTCAAAAAGCAGGTTGAATCGGCCAAAGGTAAGTTAGAAGAGGTGAAAAAGCCTGCGAAGGAAGAGGCGGAGAAGACGAAAAAAACGGAATAGGGTGATGCATTGAACTAAAGGTCGGTTGGTAGAAATGCCCAGCTGACCTTTTTGTTTTTGGGGGAGAAATTGGGCAGCAGGAAGGCTAGTCAAACACTGGGTTTGGTTGTGATTGCCCTCGACGATGGCCAAAAGGTCGGGGAGGTCAAAGACCTGGTTTTGGATGCTGATGGAATGCGCTTACGGGCTGTGACCGTCCGTCACCCGGGGATTTTGGGGCGCGAAAGGGCAATCTTTTTTGAGGATGTCGAGGCCATTGGCGAGGACGCCTTGACCATCCGGAGTCGGCAGGCCCTCGTTTCCAAGAAGGCGCTGATGAAGTCGGTGGGTAGAAAAGCACCTCTGCTGAATGCCGCTGTGCTCACGGAAAGTGGGGAGAGGCTAGGGGAGATTTCGGATTTTACCATCGATTTGAAGGCGGGCTCCATCGAGGAGCTGGAGGTAAGCCGGGGATTGCTCAAGGATATAGCCGGGGGGATGATGGTCATTTCAGCAGGGGACATTCTCACCATCGGAGCGAATGTGGTTATTGTTTTCGCCGGGGTCGAGAAGAAGTCGAGAGGAGGAATCGAGGAAACTCTGGCTCGGATGGGTGCTCGAGCCCGCTTGATCAGGAGGGATGCGACTTTAAAGGAGGAGGAATACTGTTTGGGCAAGGTGGCCGGAAGAACGATCAAGGGGGGCGGGAATGAAGTTATCATCGGCCACGGCGAAGTCATAGGGAAGGAACACATAGAGGCCGCCAAGGCGGAGGGAAAGCTTCACGAACTGGCCCTGGCCGCGGGATTGGCTGTTGCTAAGGAGGCCTGGGACGAGTTGAAGAGGGAAGCTAAAGAGAGAAACCAAAAATGAGAGGTAGAGGTGCGCCGGCGAATCGTTCCCGTCTCTTTGAATAATTTTAATGACTTGCCCGATCAGTGCCGTTCTTGTCTATATTGGGAGTACCCGATTAAGCCTGGGTCCGGTAGTGGTTCCTCGCCAGATGGGACCATTTTGAAGGAGGAGTGGTTTTCCACAACCCTTCTCCAATGGGGAGAGTGCGGTAAACTTTTTTACCAGGGAGATCGGGCTCTGGCCTACGCCCAGTATTCCCCAGCCCTCTATCTTCCTCGAACGATGTATTTCCGCGCCGCCCCTCCCAGCGTGGATGCAGTTTTTCTTTCCTGTCTCTTCGTTGTGCCGGAGGTTAGGGGGAGGGGATTGGGCAGGGTGCTCCTCCGAGCGATAGAGAGGGACCTCTACAAGAGGAAATTCAAGGCCATTGAGACCTTCGCTAGCAAATACCTGGCTGAGAAGCCACCCGGCTCCATCGAGTTTTACCTGAAGAATGGTTTCTATATTTTGAGGGATGATGAAGAGTTTCCTCTCTTAAGACTCGATTTCAAATCCCTGGTCTTTTGGCAGGAGAATCTGGAGGCGGCGTTGGAGAGTCTCAAGGTCCCCACAAAGGCGGACATCCCCGTGCCCTCGTGAGATCGGGCTAGTACCGTTACAAATCCATCACCGAATTATCACCGCGTAGGTGATAAGTGGTTCTGAGAGTTTCGTGAGCGAGGGGCTCCGGCACCTCGATGACCATCGGGGCACTTACTCTTCCCTCGAATACCTAAAGTGTAAACCCCGTAAGACCTTCGGTCTCTTACGGGGTAAACCTAACTCGTTAATAGTTCAGGAAAAATTAGTTGTAACGGCACTAGAGGGCCTTCTCCGTGGTCAGTTGGACTGCTTTCTTGATCTCCATCCGCAGGCGTTCCGGCAACCCCGGGACCTCGGGATCCAAGAAACCCTTGATAATCAAACCGGTGGCTTCTTCCTCGTTCAGGCCTCGAGACATGAGGTAGTAGAGTTGCTCTTCCTCGATCTTCCCCACCGTGGCTTCATGAGAGAGATCGGTTCCTTCAACTCTTCCCTCCAACTCGGGGATGGCGTGAATGACGGCCTTCTCCGAAAGGAGCAGCCCGCGGCAGTCCAGGTGGGCCTTTGTTTCAGGCATCTCGCCGACGAGATGACCTCTGGCGATTATTCGGGAGGAGCCTTCCCCGATAGCGCGAGCGGTGATCTCGGCCCGGGATCCCTTGGCCTTGAGGATGGCTCGACTGCCCACATCAAGGAGGGAGTCGTCCATTCCGTGGAGCAAAGTGTGAAACCGCGCTGTGCTTTTCTCCCCGACACAGTGAGCCACTGGGTACATTTGAAGGGTTTTGGCGGGCTTAAAACAGATATAGGTGCTGAGGAAGGTCCCACCTTTCTCGATCATGGCTCCGGTTCTTGGTCTGACCTCGAAATCTCTTCCCCATCTGTGGATCATGGTGAAAGTCAGGGTTGCCCCCTCTTTGATGTAAAATTCGGAGACCCCGATGTGCAATCCCGAATTGGTGGAGGGGTGGGTGGTACAGCCGGTGATTATATGCAACTCCGAGTTTTCCTCGGCAATGATTATGTTGTGGGGGCATTGGATGCTACGCTGGGTGCCCATGAATAGGCAGGCCTGGACGGGGAAGATCGATCTTGCTCCCGGTTTGCTCCTTATGAAGTAACCATGGTGCTGGTTGGTTTCGGCAAACGCCGTATATTTGTCCATGTCCACCGGGACGACTTTCCACCAGTAATCGCGTAGCCAGTCGTATTTTTTCAGGGCTTCGCTGGTGCTGCACACCTCCACCTCTGGAGTCTCCTTATGGGCGCAGGCCAGGATGACAGATTGGTCGTACTGGAAAAAGCTACCCGAACGCTCTCTCTCCTGAGGGCTTATCCCCACCGTCTCGGCGCTTTTCTGGACTTCCTCGGGCAGCTCTGTGAGGTTGGAGAGCACCTCTTGCCCGGGGGTGCTTGATTCAAATTCCTGGATATCGATGTCGGGGCCTAACTTGGCGGGCTTGTCCTTGGCCTCCCGCGCCAGCTTAGCCAGTTCCCTTTTCCACTTGGGAATCTTGCTCATATGTTTTTTCCCTCTCCACCAGGCTCTTCATATCGGGCGGGCAGACACCGAGGTACTCGCAGTAACCCTTCTCCTCGATTTTGGAAAAGATCTCGTAGGGATCACCGGTGACGATAACTCTCCCGTGACACATCACCGAGGCCTTATCCGGCCTAATGTAGGGCAGGATGTGTCTATAGTGGGTGATCACCAGGGCGGCGCAGTTATTCTCTCTGATATAATCCCCCAGGTCGAGCCCGAGGGTCTTAAGGGAGTCGATGTCCACCCCGGAATCGGGTTCGTCCAGGACCATCAACTTCGGACGTGCTGCGAAAATCTGAGCTAACTCCGAACGTTTTTTCTCTCCTCCGGAGAAGCCGACGTTGACATCACGAGAAAAGAAGGTGGCTGGATCGAGACCTACCTTCTCCAGCAGGGGAGTGGCGATGGTCTCCTTCTTCCCCTCTAGCGGGTCCCAGGGATCCCGGCCCCCGGCGATCCGTATCAGATCTCTTAGCTTTACTCCTCTTATTTCGGGAGGCGTTTGAAAGGCGATGAAGAGACCCGATGCGACCCGTTCGTGGATCGGTTTTTCATTAAAGTTAACGCCGTTGAAGACGATTTCCCCCTGAGTTATCCTATATCCCGGATAGCCGAGGAGGGTCATGATGAGGGTAGTTTTGCCCGAGGCGTTCGGCCCCATCACGACGTGGACCTCACCCTTTTTGACTGCCAGGTCGACTCCCCTTAGTATCTCCTTGTCGCCGACTTTTACGTGTAGGTCCTTTACTTCCAGAAGACTCAAGTTTCCCTCCTCCGCTGACTAGACCTCCTATACTTATACTCTTTCTTTCGGGGAGATGCAACATCAGGGGTCAGTTTTTATGCTATTATTCTAGCATCTTTCTGTGGGGGAGAGCATGCACAAAGGACATAATCTGATGGGGATGGTGGTTTTACTCTTGGTGGCCCAGCTCGTTCTGTGCTGTCTGCCCTTTCCCATTCCAGTCGAGGTCAATGGGCGGAGGGTGGATGTGGATAGCGATGCCATGGTGGGTGAGGCTTTGGCGGCTGTGGGCATCGAGCTTCATCGGGGAGATTTGCTCGGTCTGGAGGGTCGATTATTAAGAGAAGGCGGGGGTGGCCCCCCTCTGGTTCTCTTAAATGGGCATCCTGCCCCTTTATCGAAGAAGGTGAAGCCATACGATGAAATTTCGGTGCGGAATGGTCTGGATGTGAAAGAGACGCTAGAGGAGCGAGCCGAGACCATTTATCCTCCACCACCGCAGCTTGTCGGGAGAGGAGCCTTTATCGACATCAAGAGCTGGGAGGAGGGCGGGTTGAAGATGAGAGTCACCGGCAGCGTGAGCCGTGAAATCGTCGATGAGCGGGTTTTAAGGCAACCGATGCCGACGATTCTCAAAAGGATGGACATGCCCCTGGATGGAGCGGTTGCATTGACCTTTGACGATGGTCCCGATCCACGGTACACGCCTCTTATCCTCTCCATGTTACGGGAGAAGGGGGTGCCCGCCACCTTCTTTGTCATCGGAAGGGAGGCTGGGAGATATCCCCACATCCTCCAGGAGATTGTGGCCTCCGGTTGCGAGATCGGCAACCATTCTTATTCTCATGCTTATCTTGGGGACGCTTCCTATAATCGGATAGCCGAAGAGCTGGACGGGACACAGCAGATCGTTCTCCAGGCTACCGGAAAACGTTGCCGATGGTTTCGTCCCCCCGGGGGAGATAGTAGTCCTTACCTGTTTCAGGTTGCTCTTCAAAGGGGGTACAGAATTGCCCTCTGGAATGTGGACCCTTGGGATTGGGAGAGACCCAAACCGAGATCTATTTGGCGGCGAATTTTGAGACAGATGAGGCCCGGAGCGGTCGTCGTCATGCACGATGGCGGAGGGAAAAGAGATGGAACCCTCCGAGCGTTGCCCACAATCATCGATGAGCTTAGGGCCCGGGGCTATAGATTCGTTACCCTCGATGAGTTTTATGAGAGCCCCAAGCAAATCAGCAACTAGCGGTGGCGGCGTCTATCACCCTATCCTCGGTGACGATCTTGTGAACTGGTACGTCGCGGGAGGTCGCCGGAATTTCCTTCACGATCTGAAGTTCATAGGCCAATCCGACTAAAGCTGGTTTAGGGGTGGTTTTCTTTAAAAACCTATCGTAGTAGCCTTTCCCGTAACCTAATCTATATCCCCTGAGATCAAAAACGCATCCTGGCGTGACGATCAGATCGAGATGGGACACATCCACCGGTTGAATTTTGTTCTTTTTGGGCTCCAAAATTCCATAGGTGCCGGGTTCCAGATCCCGATAGTCACCAATTAGGGAGCATAGGAGCTCTCCTTTTTTGGGTTGTGAGATTGGGATGACCACTTTCCTCCCTGTGGCCAGAGCCTCCTTTATCATCTTTTCCGTTTGGACCTCACTCCCGAAGGAGACATAAAACATAACCGCCTTGGCCCGTTTGAACTCGGGCAGTCCAAATAGGCGCTCCTTTATCTTCGAGCTCTTTCTAGCCATCTCTTCGGCCGCCTGAGCATCCCTCTTGGCCAGCATTTCTCTACGCAGGGCCTCTTTTTTTTGTTTTGTCTCGGCGTTCCCCATATCGAATAAAGGATACAGGATGGTCGGGAGTGGAAGCAAGGCAGGGTTGCCGGGAAGGAAAACGAGGGAGAAAATCTGGTATTATTGGAGTGAAATGAAGGAACGAGGGGAATTGATAGAGAAACTTAAGAGGGTTGCCAGAGAGCATCCAAAAAGGGGCGTGGATCTCATTGTCCACCTGGCGAAACCACCCTCGGAGGCCGTCGCTCTTCTCGAAGAGAGGGGGGTAAAAATAAGGCATAGATACAGTCTGATGAAGGCGGTGGCTGTGGAGATCTCCGCCCAGGAGGCTTTAAGGCTGGAGAAGGAAACGTGGGTGACGCGAATTGAAGAGGATAGGGAGGTTCACATTCTGAGGGAGAAGGAGGAGTAGGTGTATATTTCCCCGGAGCTAAGATCGGAAATCGGCGAGATGAGGCCGAAGGAGCACGTCCACATCATAGTGAGGACCGTCAGGCTGGAGAGGGATTATATAGCCAAAGCCATGGCGAAGCCCCTGCACAGCGTGCGTCAAGAAATCAGATTCATCAACGCCTTCTCCATAGCCCTTCCCGCCGGAGAGGTGGAGAAATTCGCCGAAGAGCCCTGGGTGGAGAGGTTGGAGCTGGACAAGGAGGTCTATGCCACATTGGACACGACCATTCCCTTGATCGGCGTCCCACATGTTTGGGAGAGCGGTTTCGCGGGCAAGGGCGCAAACATTGCCATCGTGGATACCGGAGTAGACAAGAACCACCCCGATCTTGCCGGGCGGGTGGTAGCCACCAAGGACTTTACCCTAGAAGGATTCAAGGATCTTAATGGTCACGGCACTCATGTGGCGGGGATTTGTGCAAGTAGCGGGGAGGCTTCCCGGGGGAAGTATAAGGGATTGGCCCCCGCGGCCTCTATTTTGGCGGCCAAGGTATTGAAGGGGGATGGCAGTGGCAGGATGAGCGATGTGATGGCTGGGATAGAGTGGGCGGTGGAAATGGGAGCCCACATCGTCAACCTGTCTTTGGGGACGAAGGGACCCTGTGATGGGCGGGACGCCTTGAGTGAGCTCTGTGATGTGGTGGTCGGTCAAGGCGTGATAGTCTGCGTGGCGGCGGGAAACGATGGTCCGGGGAAGAGGACCATCGGTAGCCCTGGTTGCGCCAGGAAAGTCATCACGGTGGGTGCATCCACCGACTTCGATACGGTGGCCGAATTCTCCTCCTGCGGCCCTACCGCCGACGAGAGGTTGAAACCGGATGTGCTCGCCCCCGGTGTGGATATCGTCTCTTCTCTGGCCGAGGGGGTCTCGGTGGGCAAGCCGGTGGACAGCTACTATACCTCAGCTACGGGGACTTCCATGGCTGTGGCTCATGTCGGTGGTCTTGCCGCCCTCTTGCTTGAGGCCAAGCCTGATGCCTCTCCTCTCCTCATCAAAGAGGCGCTCATCAGAACGGCCAAGGATTTTGGGATCGATCACTATGCCGAGGGAGCGGGGAGAATTGTCGCCGAAGAGGCGTTGAGATACGTTCAAATTCATGAGAATCCCCCAGAGATACCGGAGGTGGAACAGCCCCCTCCGGGTTGTCTGGGGGGTCTGTTTCATGTGGGCGACCGATGGTTGAAGAAACTAGAGGGACGACTTAGAAGGTTGCCCGAGAAGGAAAGCTAGATTATTTATTCTTCCCTCAAATTCCTGGCTTTTCTGCGCTGTCTTATGAGGTTGATGAGCACGAACAGGCCACCCAGGGAGATCAGTAGCTTCGGCAGAACCCAGTATCGTGGTTTCATCAAAGGTAGAGCCGCTGGAATGCTCACGAAGGCTCGCAGGTAAGCTCCAATACCGAAGTAGATGCTCTCCACGGTCAGGGCCAGAGCGGCTACGAAAAGAGCAAAGGCGATGCTCGCGCTGATTTCGGGCGGACGCTTTTTTCTTAGACTGAGCCAGTTAAAGAAGAATATCCAGGCTATATATCCCCAGACGAGCAGACTTACCAGATAGTTGCCCACCAAAAAGATCCCAAAAAGGATGTTTTCTTCTCCCATCTACCTCTCCTCCCGTTTCCCGCTGAAGGCTTCCTCGAGCGCCCTCGCCAGCGTGATGGATTTTGGTGCTCCAGTGAGGACACCCTCTCTGCCCTCAAATTTTTTGGCTATCTCCATCCCCTTCGAGGTTATCTTGTATTCCCTTATCTCCTTGGCGTGATCGCTACCACGCATTTTTAGGATGAGCAGGGCCCTGCGCAGTTCGCTTTCTATTTCCACATATCTGAGAAGGATGATGTTATCGACGATGAAGCCCAAACCCGCTGTGGTCATTTTAGTCTCGCCCATTATATCGGGACTTTCGGAAGTCAAGATGGAGGTGGCTCCCTCCCTTCTTAGGGCATTGATCAGGGTGTAGAATATCCCCCTGAGTTCAACTGGGTCGGTGGTGAGTTGACGAAAGTGGGAGATGCTGTCCACCAGCACCCGCTTTATGTTCATTTCTCTGATGAGCGTACTGATGCTGCTCTCGGGTTCCTTTAGCTCTTCCTGTAACAGTGCAGGGGAGGTGAAAATGACTTTAACCTTATCTTCTCCCTCCAGTTTCCTGAGGTCCCAGCCAAGGGAGAGAGCATCACGGTAGTAGGTTTCGGGGAATTCCTCGAAGGTTACGATGAGACCTGGTTCACCGTATTGGCTGGCCCCGTGTAAATAAACTGCAGACCAAGAGTGCTTTTGCCAGTTCCGGCTGCTCCCTTCACCTGGGTTACACTTCCCTTGTACAGCCCGCCGGAGAGCATTTTATCCAGTTCTGCGATACCGGTTTTTACCCGCTCCATCTGGGGTTAAAATTCTCCTCCCCTCAGGATTTTGGTGATTATCTTCAACCTCTCGGTTCGATCCCCATAGCAGCGCATGAGTTTTTCCGCCAATTTCCGTTTTCCCTCGCCCTTCGTGTAACCGTAGAGGACAAAATTTTCTCTCCGATATTTATCGATGTAGCCCGCCCTGACGAGGTCTTCGATCTCTTTGGCCACCTTTTCCGGGCTTCTTCCGATGCGGGAGGAGATGTTTTCCACGATGTCGAGAGTTGAGGGATTGCGATGGAAGAACCCGATCAGTTCCAATTTAAGGAGAGAGTTTGCCGTTTCTTCCAGAAACTTTTGCACCTCTCCATCCAGACAAAAGGGGGCATCCCCTCCCCCGTTTAAGGGCCTACGTAAGATGGTGTTATTCATCACTCCCCCCGTATCTATTCTTGATCAAGATACATTTCCTCCGTGTCCAGATTATATCCGATGAGCTCCGCGTATCTGCCCCAATCGATGATGGTGTGAACCAGATTCTCCGCGTCTTCCTCGGAAAGGTGAGCCTCAAAGAGTTCGACGAAGAATTCCCGGTCCATGTGCTTATCTTCCTTGGTCTTTAGGGCGGCAATCGCTTCCTGGAAGGGCTTCAATTTCTTGAGTTGTTGTTTGATGACAAGCTTTCTCTCATTTACGTCGGCCTCCACCAATCTCTTGCCGGTGGAGGTGAGTTTTATGTCTCCATCTATCACCTCCGCCAGCCCCAAGAGCTCGGAGGCATCGATAACGGGCAAGATATCTTCCAGGTCAAATTGAAGACTTTTTGCCAGTTTAAATATGTCCTCCTTTCCCTTGGCGTCATCGATGAGCTCTAGCAAACCTATGACGGTAGAAATCCCCGTCTGTGGCAGCGGCTCTATCATCTTGAATTCGTTCTCCTTTCCTAGGTTCTCTTTTCTCAAACGATCAGCGAGTAGATCTCGTCGGTGATGTTGTTAAAGGCGGTTTCCCTTCGGTTCCTTGGTCGTGGCAATTCGATGGGCACATCGCTGATGACCTTGCTTGGCCTGGAGGACATTACCACCACTCTATCCGCCAGGTAGACCGCTTCCTCGATGCTGTGCGTGACCATCACGATTGCACTCAGCTGCAGGCTCTCATCTTGCCATAGATCGATCACCTCTTCGCGCAGGTTTTCGGCGGTGAGAGCGTCCAAAGCCGAGAACGGTTCGTCCATGAGGAGCAACTCCGGCTCGACCGCTAGCGCTCTCGCCAATCCGACTCTTTGCTTCATTCCTCCCGACAGTTCTCGGGGATAAGCTTCTTCGAAACCCTCCAAGCCCACCTTGTCGATGTATATCTCCGCTCTTTTGATCCTTTCCTTGGGGGAGATTCCTCGGGCTTCCAGCCCCAAGCAGACATTTTGCATCACCGTCAACCAGGGAAGGAGAGCAAAAGATTGAAAGACGATGGCGGTGTGGAGATTGATTTCTTTAATGGGGTCGTCGCGGTAAAGGATCTCTCCCGTCGTTGGTTTATCCAGACCCGCGATCATTCGCAGAAGGGTGCTTTTCCCGCAGCCGGATGGTCCGATCACGCAGACAAATTCTTCGGGGGAAACCCCAAAACCCACCTTCTCGATGATGGTAATTCTCTTACTATCCTCCGTAAATGATCTTGATATATCCTTTACTTCGAGCAAAACCACTCGACTCCTCCCAAAACTACCAAGAGTTAAAGCTCGATGATGTACTTGGTGGAGGCCTTGGCGTAAAGTTTTCGCCAGAGAAGTTGGTTCATCAAGACGATGACCATAATCATCCCCACCAAACACAATAGTATCATAAGACTGTTCCCGGTTTCATAAGTTGCCTTATCCAGGAGCATGCCGATGCCAAAGGCAGTTCGCGTTTTGCCCTGGAATCTGAGGTACTCTGAGACTATCAAGGCATTCCAACCCCCTCCCCAGCCCGTGATGCTTCCCGTGATCAGGGAGGGAAAGATGCCCGGGAGTAGTACCCTTCTCAGATAGCTCCATCGTGAGACACCGAAGGACCTCACGGCCTCCTTCAAATCGGCTGGGATAGCTCTCACTCCGGCGATGAGGTTAAAGAGCACGTACCACTGCATGCCCGTGAGGATTAGGAGGATGGAGGCAAGGTTCATCCCTCCCCAGAGATGGTGGACGACCACCACCACGATGAGAGGGAAGAGAGCGGTTGCCGGAATGGAGGCGGTCACCTGAATAAGTGGCATCAGGAACCTAGATACCCTCTCGTTTTCACCGATTAAGACAGCGGTGGGCACGGTCCAGGCGAGACAGAGAATGTAGGCCATCGCCAAGCGGAGAAATGAAGCCAGGATACTCAAGGGAATGGCTTTGGCCTCCGAGGGTATGGGGTGGGAAAATAGCCTCATCAGCCCTTGAAGGGCCCAGTAGGTACCATAAAGAGCACCGGCTGCCAGAATGGCGAGAGAGATACCCCTCAAGGCCCGTTTGATTCGAGGCCATGCTCTCGAATTCTCCACCCGCCTGATGAGATTCTTTATGGGCTGATTTACGATTCCTGCCAATCTCAGGAGGGCGACCCAACCTCTATTGAATCTAAACAGAATGAACATGTCCTTTATCTGCGAAAGCCAGACACTCTGAGGAGTGGTCTGACCGGCGGGGGCCATCTGGTAGGTGAACTTCTTTGCCCAGGATGTTAGGGGCCCCCAAAAGAGGGCATCAAGGGCTACAATTATTAGGATGAGAACGGCCAATCCCAGGAATATCAAGTCCACCCTTCCTTTGTCGGAGCTGTCCAGAAGGAAACTGCCCAACCCTGGCAGGGTGAACCTCCGAGCCCCCAGGGCTATAATCTCGCAGGCCATCAAGAAATACCACCCACCCGCCCAAGACATCATACTGTTGTAGACTAGCTTGGGCAGGCTGGCGGGGAAATAAAGGCGCTTGAATTTAAGCCACCCCCTGGTTCCATAGGACGCTGTTGCCCGTAGGATATCCTTGGGAATGGTGGTGGTCGATTCATACACGCCGAAGGCCATATTCCAGGCCTGACTAGTGAAGATGAGAAACACGGAAGCGAGCTCTATCCCCACCCTCTCCCCGCGGAACAAAAGGATGAAGAATCCCACGGCTACGGGGAAGAATCCCAGGACGGGGACGGACTGAAGAATGTCGAGCGCGGGCAGGAGTACTTTTTCTGCCCATTTTCGGGTGGCGGCTGCATATCCATATGTTAAGGCAAAGGTGAGAGAGAGGATATAGGCTGCGAGCATGCGAGAAAAGGAACAAAAAGCGAAGTAGGGAAGCTTTCTGGCCTCATCGGGAATGTGAGTGAGGGCGTATCTCGTCGCGAAGAGTAAGAGTATGAGCGCGGCTGCGATCGCCAACCCGGTTTTTATCCTTCCTTCGACTTTGCTCGGGATAAATCCCATGACCTCACCTCGATAGCGAACTTCACTAAATTTTACACTTTTTGGGAACGTGGGGGAAGCATTCTCATTTCGAGTGCATTTTTAAACGAGGCAATTCGGGGCATTGACAACGGAATACAAGAGGAATACATTTTAGGGCATAGTTTGGAGGTGACCTCGGTGTATGTCATTGTGGTTGGCTGTGGTCGTGTCGGCTCCCGATTGGCGGAGTTTCTGGCAGTTGAGGGCCACGATGTGGTGATAGTTGATAAGGAACCCAGGGCCTTTCGCCGTCTGGGCTCCACTTTCAATGGCTTGACCGTTCAGGGTGATGGATTCGATGAAGATGTGTTGAGGGAAGCCGGCGTTGAGAGGACGGATGCCCTGGCTGCCGTGACCGATCTCGACAACACGAACCTGATGATAGCCGAGGTGGCCAGGAAGATTTTCAATGTTCCGCGGGTGGTGGCCAGGCTCTACAGCCCCGAACGGGAGAGAACATATCAAAAGCTTGGTCTCGATTACGTGTGCGGGACGATCCTGGTGGCGGAGAAGATACTGGATAAGATAGCTAAAGGATATGCTCGCCACGTCTCCATAAGCATGGATACCGAAATAATCGAGTTCAAGGTGGGGGCGACTGTGGATGGTAGGCTTGTAAGCGAAGTGGAGACACCGGGCGAGTTTAAGGTGGTGGCCGTGGTGAGGGAGGGTTTGAGCAACATTCCCCCCCAGGATTTTGTTTTAGCCGCTGGTGATATCGTGGTGGGCGTTGTCCAGAGATCGGCTCTTCCTAAGATCGAGAAGCTTATGATTTGAGGAGGAATGATGTACATCGTCGTTAATGGGGGCGGAAAGGTTGGCTCATTTTTGGCCAAGACTCTCAAGGGTAGAGGTCATGACGTCGCCGTGATCGAGAGGCATGAGCAGACCTGCAGGGAGATAGCCAGCGAGCTTCCCGACATCCTTGTGGTTCACGGAGACGGTTGCAATATCCCCGCCCAGAAGGAGGCGGGAACCGGTCACGCCGATGTCTTTGCCTCCGTGACCGGCGACGACGACGATAACCTTGTCGCTTGCCAGTTGGCGAAGGCCAGCTTCAACGTTCCTAGGGCCATCGCCAGGGTGAACAATCCCAAAAATGAGCATATCTTCCACAAGATGGGCATCGATGCCATCAGCAGCACGACGGTCATCTCTCACCTGGTTGAAGAGGAAGCGACCATCGGGGATGTGATAACCCTTTATACTCTCAAGAAGGGCAAGCTTGCCCTTCTTGAGGTAGAACTTCCCACTGAGCGTTGCAAGGTCTGCCACAAGAGGGTCTCTGAACTGAGTTTACCTCGAGATTGCATCATCGTTGTTGTTCTCAGAGGAGAGGAGGTCATCCTTCCCCGCGGAGAGACCGTTCTAGAAGCCGGCGACTCAGTCATCGCCCTGGCCAGCGTGGGCGAAGAGGAGGAGTTAAAGCGCCTATTCGTCGGTTAATTGATATGAAATTAAAAAAAAGGCATTTCAATAAGCCCTATCGAGATTACGCTTTGGGTATGGCTACCGAGGTATTGGCCATCCTGATTCTCATGGTGATAGCCGTCATCATCGCTTTCGTGGTCGCGAGTTGGTGCCGATGATTCCCCGTCCCCGTCTCGCCGATTTCAAGGTCATCGGATTTTACAGCGGCAAAATCGTATTCGGCGTGGGTTTGCTGATGGTCGTTCCCTTAGTGGTGGCC
This sequence comes from Actinomycetota bacterium, assembly GCA_030019215.1. Taxonomy (GTDB): domain Bacteria; phylum Actinomycetota; class Aquicultoria; order Subteraquimicrobiales; family UBA9087; genus UBA9087. The sequence continues at coordinate 45,591 of JASEEZ010000006.1, read as the reverse complement.
CTCCTTTTCAGGGAGTGGAACCCCGCCCTCGACTTCCTCATCGGGATGTTTTCCTGTTTCTCCGTCGGATTACTTCTTCAGATAGTTTGCTTTACCCGCCGCGATTTAACCTGGATGCAGGGACTGGTGATAGCCTCCTTTTCCTGGCTCCTGGCGGTGGTATTGGGGGCGATGCCCCATTACCTCAGCGGCCATTTCGGCTGTTATCTGGATTCCTGCTTTGATCTGATGAGCGGTTATACGACGACGGGCCTCTATCTCCTTCAAGATCTGGATCACATTTCACATTCATTGAACACGTGGCGACACCTGCTCACCTATGCCGGCGGACAGGGGATAATCGTCATTGCCCTCACCTTCTTGATCAGGGGAACGGCCGGAGCTTTCAAGATGTATGTGGGAGAGGGGAAGGAGGAAAAACTCCTTCCCAACGTCATTCAGACGGCCAGGGCCATCTGGCTGGTTAGCTTGGTCTATCTCGGTGTTGGGTCCCTCGTTCTTTGGGTGATCGCGGTCCGTGAAGGAATGTCGCTTGTGAGGGGATTTCTCCACGGGGTTTGGGTGTTCATGGGAACCTGGAGCACCGGGGGCTTCGCTCCTCAATCCTACAACATTGGCTACTATCATAGCCTCCCCCTGGAGATGGTGACGATGATTATCTTCGTCATCGGCTCATTTAACTTTGCTCTTCACTGGGCCATCTGGACTGGAAATCGGAGGGAGATCTATCGGAATATTGAGGTGGTCTCCTTTTTTCTCACCGTCATGATGACCTTCACCCTGGTTGTGGTGGGGTTGATGAGGCTGGGAACCTATCCCGATCTGATGGCCATTTTCCGTAAAGGTTTTTACCATCTGGTTTCCGGTCACACAACTACCGGTTTTATGACCATCTACTCCAGGGAGCTCGTCAGACAGTGGGGCGATCTGGCCATGCTGGCCATTGCCATTGCCATGGCCATCGGCGCTTCCGCCTGCTCCACCGCCGGTGGCTTCAAGGGGTTAAGGGTTGGTATAATTTTCAAAGCCCTTTTCCAGGATATCAAAAGGATCGTCTCCCCTGAGACGGCTGTTATCGTCCAGAAATTCCACCATATAAGGGACATAATCTTGGAGGAGAAACATGTCAGAGGAGCGATGTTCATCGTCCTTTCCTTTGTCGGCGTGCACGCAACTTGCACCATGCTCGGCGTCTATTACGGTTATCCGGCGGTTCAAGCTCTCTTCGACGCCGTTTCGGCGGGGAGCAATACCGGTCTTTCGTGTGGGGTGGTCTCCCCGGCGATGCCCTCGTTGATGAAGATCGCCTTTATAGCGGCTATGTGGATGGGGAGACTTGAGTTCATGGCCATTTTTGCCCTGGTCGGATTCATCGTGGCGGCGGTGAGGGGAAAATGACAACAAGCCGGTCATTCGTCATTCGTCATTCGTCATTCGTCATTGGGTTACTCTGTTGCCTGATGTTCTTAAACCCGGGTTTGGCCGCTGCGGAGGTGGTATCCAGCGGTGAGCTGGTCGAGAGGTGCCAATTTTACGATGGCAAAGTGGTGACTTTCCGAGGCGAAGTGGTCGGGGATGTGATGATCCGAGGCGAGTTTGCTTGGATAAACGTAAACGATGACGCTTATAGCAAAGGTTCTCGAAAGCTGGCGGGCTACAACAGTGGCCAGAGTATCTGGTGTAGAGCTGACGATGCGAAGCTCATCGAGGTCACGGGGGATTACAGACATGTTGGGGATATAGTTGAGGTGAGAGGCATGTTCAACCGAGCTTGTCCCGAGCACGGCGGAGATATGGACATTCACGCCAATGAGGTGCGGGTGGTGAGGCGCGGTCGCTCCATCTCTCACCCCATCGAGAACGGAAAAATCAGGGCGGCCTCCATTTTATTTGTTATCAGTTTCGCCCTCTTTGCGTTGGGAAGGATCCTGCGTTGGAGGAGATTACGCGGGAGGGCCCCGGAGCCAGAAGCTTAACATCGACTGCCCTTTGTCTTATAATTGCCGTGGGTCACAAGTGATAGGGCGATAAGCTAATTTTAGGCGGGCATAGTTTAGTCGGTAGAACGTCAGCTTCCCAAGCTGAAGGTCACGGGTTCAAGTCCCGTTGCCCGCTCCCAGTTTGAAAGAACTTACCAGCGGTAGGTCCTTTCAAAGTTATACCATAATATCCCAAAGAATTTCTCACTAGAAATTTTCGAATAAGTGTTCGGGTGCCTATTCCGCCGAGACCATATACCTGCGGAGGAATCCTGTAAAAACTGAAACAATCTCATCTTTTAGCTTTGGGTCACTTTCGGCTACAAAGACTGCGATTTTGTAGAGCTGTTCTGGTTTATGCTCCAACCAGTAGCCGTTTTTGTATAAAAAAACCAAGAGAGATATTATGGCGATTCTCTTATTTCCATTCTCAAAGGGGTGGTTTTTAATCATCAGATAGAAGAGCATAGCTGCTTTGTCGTAGAGAGTGGGGTAGAAGCTTTTTCTGCCAAAGGTTTGAAGGGGCACGGCCAGACAGCTTTCCAAAATATTTGGGAAGCGTGAGTCAAAAGTGGGAATTGGTTCACCCCATTCCAGGAATTGCTGGGCCAAGCTATGGGCTAGATACTTGGTCTCCTCAATGGTGAGTGGCTTAATCTTGGTCACTCTCGCCCCAATTTCCTAAGCACGTCGCCATACTCCTTGACGGTTCTGGTTACAGCTTTCTCAACTTTCTTTTTATCTTCGGTGGTGAGTTTCTTGTAGATACCGCTGAAGCCAAGGGACTTCTTATCAATGACGTAAGCGTTGCCAACCTTCGTCGCTTTTATTTCACCCCGTTTTATCAATCGAATTATCTGCATTCGGTTAGTTCTTAAGATTCTAGCTGCCTCGGTTACACTAATGAGATCTTTGCTTAGGATTCTCATTTTTACACCTCAACCCAGAATATGTTACAATTGTAACATCAATCGGCTGTTGTTACAATCATAACAAATTCAGATTTATGTTACAATTGTCACAGAAATTCACGCGCTCTTTCAATTTCAAATTTCTGTTCTCTGTCAACTGATTTCTGGCCCCTGAACCCTGATCTCTGGCCCCTGGCGTCTGCCAGCCGACTTTTGCTCCGCGTCTTACAGCCGCCGGGCTTTTTTTGAAGGAAAAGGACGATGAAGATTGAATTAAGAGAACTGTAGATGTGTAGTTTGGAGGGATAAGGAATGCCCCGCCCCATTAAAGAGACTAAGATACTCAAGGTCGAGGTCAACACCTCAAGCTCTCGGATTGTTGGTCACGCTCACCTCCTGAAGGATTTTTATAGGGGAAGACTAACGGACTTTCTTAATTTGAAGGATGTTCAATTCATCCCCATCACCGAGGCGGAGATTTATAGGAGGGACACGGGGGGACTTGTCGCTGAGGTCAAGTGCATCGTCCTGAACAAGGATTTCGTCGAGTCGATCCTTCCTCTGAGCGAGGAGTAGATCTAAAACGTGGCCGCTGCTCGGCTCTTTAGGCAAGCTGGTACCGTTACAACTTTAAGATAGGACATTTTGTCGAGCAACCTTGTCTCTTTTTGATAGGAAGAAACAAAAGGAGATATAAAGGTCAATTTGTCCAAGTCAAGTTGAGCAAAGAAAAAGTGGAAAGGTATTTCTTGAAAAAGGGGCATGGGAAATAGTTGTAACGGCACTAGGAAATCGGAAGCACAGACACAGTGTCTGTGCTTTTATGCTTGATGTCTTTTGTTGAGAAGAGTTAAAGAAAGAATAAGAAATGCCGATATTTCTTAATAAGATGAACCGATCTTGGGATTCATCCTGAAGGAGCGACTGTGACCTTACTTTCAAAGTATGGCGTCCCTCTACGACGTGCTGTTATCGTTCTGGGGGCGACAGGGGCTTCGATTGGCATTTTTCTGTACCCGTTTCCCCGGTTTAGTAGGGTATCTCTTTTTGTCATCCTTTTGTTCCTCGCTATGGTGCATTGGAATCTCACCGAGGGCGGTTTGCTCTCCCGGCTCATCTACGGTTTTGGGGGCTCTTTCTATCTCCGCAATTTACTGACCACCCTGGCGGCTTTTCTCACCATCACCCTAGCGATCTTTCTGGTTAATGGTTTCCACACTCCTCTCCTTTCCCTCTACTACATCCCCATTGTTTTTGCTGCAGTGCGAGGGGGGTTTAGGATGAGCAGCCTGTCCAGCCTTTTATTGGCGATTATCTTGGGGTTGTTTTTCTACTTTCATCCCGGGGTCGATCGCGAGCTTCTCAGACCCAATCTTGTCCATCTCGTTCTTTTCGTTGTAGTGGGCGTTGTGGCGGGATCCATTGCCGGGAGATTGCGCCGGGCGACAACCGATTTGAGTGCCCTCCATGAGATAGGAAAGACGATAAGCTCCACCCTCAAGCTGGATGAGATACTCAACCTCATCTTGAACATCGTCTTTCTCGACATCGAGCCGGACATAGGTGCCCTTTTTCTGGTGGATAAGCAATCTGAGAGACTGAATCTGAGAGCTCAGCGTGGAATCGCCAAGGATGTGGCGGAGAATCTGAGATTGGCGATGGAGGAAGGCATACCCGGATGGGTGGTTAAATCGCACGAACCTCTTTACATCAGCGATCTAAGGCATGGTTCCACCCTGAAGCCCTTTGTGGAAGAAATGCGTTCGGTGATCGCCGTTCCTTTTCTTGCGAGGAATGAGGTCATCGGAGTTTTGGTGGTGGGGAAGCACAGTCCTCGTGGCTTCACCCACGAAAATTTGAGATTCTTGGAGGCGCTGGCCGGTCAGGCGGCCAGCGCCGTTGAAAATGCCGGGCTCTATCGTCAGGCCCACCAGTGGGCCATACGGGATGGGTTGACCGGGATTTACAACTATCGCCACTTCATTTATCAATTAGAGGAGGAGATATCCCGGGTCTCCCGATATGGCGGGGCGGTCTCGATCATCCTGAGCGACGTCGATTTCTTCAAGCGGGTGAACGATACATACGGTCACCTTCGTGGAGACGAGGTTTTGAGGGGGATCGCCCAACTGATTGATGCACAGACGAGGGAGGTTGACTTGGTGGCCCGCTATGGTGGAGAGGAGTTCGTGATAATTCTGCCCGAAACCGATTGTGAGGATGCCTTCAAGGTTGCCAACAAGCTCAGGGAGACGGTGGCCGGAACGGTTTTCTGGGGCGACGAGGAGGATGCGGCTCCCGTGAGGGTGACAATCAGTCTCGGCGTGGCTTCCTATCCCGCTACGGCATCTAGCCAGGATGAATTGATGAAGCAGGCCGATAGCGTTCTCTACGAGGCCAAGATACACCGAAACACGGTCTGCAGTATCTTGGAGCGCCAAATATTTGAGACGTAGGGATGGTTACCTCACAGGGATTTCACCCGCGGGGTGACCTACTTGGTTTCAAGTTCCTTCAGGGTTTTGTAAAGCTTGTAACTTCCAACCAGGAAGGCCAGGGAGGCTAAGAAGTGGAGCGTGGTGCCAACCCACCCCTTGTAAGGATAATCGATGTTGAAGATATCGCAGACATCGCCGTGAAGGCAGTGAAGTATCACGCCGAGCATCCCGACGGCAAAGAAACGAAAGGTGTCGGCTATCTTTCCTTTCATTCTCCCGATGGCCACTAAGAGGATTAATATCGCCGGCAGCAGCACGACTGCGCAGATCAGTACTCACAATAGTGTGGGAAAATCAAACTGGAATGTCAAGGCCGTTTTTCACCTCTTCCTGAGTTCCAGCAGACCCATCTTGATCAGGTCGGCATCGGATAAAACTCTCCGCGGGCTCCCGGTGAGTATGCCCTCCCTGCCCTCGAATTTTTCTTCTATTCTCACACCTTTATCGGTTATCTCAAACTCCCTGATGTCCTTGGCATGATCGGAGCCCCTCATCTTAAGGACGAGGAGAGCCCTTCTCAATTGGGACTCTATCTCCACATACCTTAAACCGATGATGTTATCGACGATGAAGAACAGGGGGCATGCTTTCTCTTCTCCAAGTAGCTTTGGGACCTCGCAGGTGAGAATGGAGGTGAGCCCGGCCCTTTTGGTCCCATTTACCAGAGAGTTGTATGTTTTCCTCAACTCGCTTGGATCTTCGGTCATGAGCTGGAAATAGGTGATGGGATCGATGAGGGCTCTCTTTGCCCCATCTCCGCGGTCAGCTTATCGATCAGTCCCATCTCTTTCTCCAGCTCGGTCTTGAAGACCTCGGGGGAGGTGAAGATGACCTTGAGGAGTCCTTCATCTTCGTACTTCTTGAAATCCCAGCCGAAGTTTGAGGCATCCCCATAGAGGGTCTCCGGGAAGTGCTCGAAGGTGACCACAATGCCCGGTTCCCGTCTCTCCGCACCGGCGGCGATGAACTGCATCCCCAAGGTGGTCTTACCCGTTCCCGGGGCACCGGTTACCAAGGTGGCGCTCTTTTCATAAAGGCCACCGTGGGTCATCTCGTCCAGACCAGGTATTCCCGTGAATAGCCTCTTCACGTTATCCGCCCCCTTTTTTCTGGAGGAACTCGGTTAAGACCATCATTCTGTTTATCCTGGAGTCGAGGGCCTGAACGAAGTTGTCGATGCGCTTTTTTAGTTGAGGGTCGGGGGAGTAAAGATAAACCACCTTCTTGGTTCTCTCACTGAGGTCAAGAACACCCTTTTTGGCCAGGTCTTCGAGAACGGGAGCCAGATCCTCTTCCCGCCGACCCAAACGTCTGGCTATGCCGGCAGCGTCATCCCGGGTTCCCGGATTTCTGGCAAAGAAGG
>JASEEZ010000006.1:34166-38830 GCA_030019215.1 Actinomycetota bacterium | reverse complement strand
CGTCTGGCTATGCCGGCAGCGTCATCCCGGGTTCCCGGATTTCTGGCAAAGAAGGTGATTAAATCCCAATGAATGAAGGAGTCATGTAATCCTCTATGAACTCTTTGAGCTCTTTATCTAGCTCTAAAGGCACTCGTATTTTCCTCCACGGAATAAAGCGCTTTAAAAATGAGCAGTTATTTAGGTATACGATGGTGTAGCCTAAATTTCCTTCTTCACGGAGGAAATTACTCTCGCTTTTCTTAGTATCGACCGGGGTTGTCCTTTCCTTTAACTGCTGCCCGTGTTAATTTTATTTTGTCTATTCGACCCCGGTGAGGGGTTCAGAGAATATACTTTTGGCACTTTGGTGTGATGGGATGGATGTTTACGTTGTGAAGGCGCTTCTGATCGGTCTTCTTTCTGGCTATTTGTCGGGACAGTTTGGGATCGGTGGCGGGGTAATAACCACGCCCGCCATCCGTCTGCTCCTGCAGCGGTCGCCGTTGATCGCCTTGGGCACGCCTCTTCCGGTCATCGTTCCCACTGCCCTGACCGGAGCCTACATTTACAATCGAAACGGACTCATCGAGCGGAGACTGACCTTGCCTTTGACTCTCTCGGGTGTTGTTGGGGTCGTTTTGGGTTCGGTGGCCACCACTTTGGTCTCTGGCCATCTCTTGATGCTGATAACGGCCATCATCATTTTGCTGCTGGGGATAAGATTTCTGGCCCGACCGCGGCCGGGATTCTTGCGTGAACATTTCCGGTTCCATTTCCTCCGGGGATGGGGGACCACCGACCGCCTGCCGATCGGCAGACACGGCTGGACGCTGGCCACCCAGCTCATCGGTTTTGGCTGTGGCTTCTTCTCGGGCTTCCTGGGGTTGGGAGGCGGCTTTTTGCTCGTCCCGGCCCTGGCTCTATTTTTTGGCCTGGAGATGAAGCAAGCCTTCGGTACCTCTTTGGTGGTGATCGTGGCCTATGCCCTACCTGGTTCCGTTGTGCACCACCTTCTTCACCACGTGGACTTAAGACTGATGCTTTTTCTCATTCTGGGAGTCGTTCCTGGTGCCTATCTTGGGGCGAAGGTGGCCATAAGGTTGTCCGAGTCTCTTTTAAGGCTTCTGTTCGGCCTCTTCTTAATCTCTATCGCCATTTTCTTTGCTTGTTTTGAGATAGCCTGCCTTGTTTTGGGAACCGATCTTATCTCCGGCCCGCTTTAAACGTTTGGGCGATGTTCAAATCGATTGTTATTGGCTATACTATATACACATAGGTTAGGCATAAATCGCCTATGGGAGAGGAGCTCTTTCGCCTAAAACGGTGTTATCTTAAGTCAAATCCTAAATCTAAAGCACTAAATTCTAAATGGTTCGACAAAGCTCACCATCCTGAGCCTGGACTTCGGCTGAGCCCAGTCGAAGCCGCGAAGGACAATATCAAATGACCAAAATCAAAATGTTCAAAACTTGCCTTTTTGAATTTGTTTAGGATTTGGAATTTTGCTCGTCCTCCGTAGTCCGCCTTAAGTGGACGGAGGATGGAGATTTATTTAGAAATATTTAGAAATTGGGATTTTAAACTTAGAATTTACAAACCTACTTTCTGGAATTATGTCCAGAGCATGCACTATATGTAGATAGTCGTAAATGATGGGCGTGGTTTAATGGCTCTCCCTCCGGATAAAGAGAATTTTTTCTCCACGGGGAAGATCTTCATCGTTTTAGGTCTGGTCCTTTGTCCGCTCTGGGCCTTTCTCGTCTGGGCTCTTGGTCACCTTTTCGGGCTAACGATGAGGGGATATCCGGCGCTTTTCTTTCTCTGTCTCCTGGCCTTCGCCGGGGTGGGCCTGGTCTTGGCCGCGCTTTACACCCTGAGGGGTGAACCGGAGCACGCCAAGGCGTTGCAGTCCCACTTGATCCTGGAGATAGCCAATGAGACCCTTCCCTATTTGAGAAAGGGGCTCTCCTTCGACTCCGCCTCGAAGGTGGCTCGCATAATCTGGGAAAGAGCTGATGCCATGGCGGTGGCCATCACCGACGTGTCAACCGTGCTCGCCTTTGAGGGTGCTGGAGAGGATCATCACAAGGCCGGGAAACCCATCTTGACCAAAGCTACCAAAGAAGCGCTCGAACAGAATGAGTTGAGGGTCTTGGGTTCCAAGGAAGAGATAGGGTGCCCGGTCGTTGGTTGTCCGCTCCAGGCCGCCATCGTCGTACCGCTGGAGTTCAAGGGCGAAGCGGCGGGGGCGCTGAAGTTCTACTACAAAGACAAGCACAAGCTGACCGAGAGCAGGTTGGCCACGGCGGAGGGACTGGCCAAGTTGTTGAGTACTCAGCTCGAGCTCTCGGAGGTGGAAAGATTGGAGACATTGGCTTGCCAGGCGGAACTGAAAGCACTTCAGGCTCAGACAAATCCCCACTTTCTCTTCAACACGTTGAACACCATCGCCATGTTATGCCGAAGCGATCCCAAGAAAGCTCGAGGGCTCCTTATTCAATTCGCCGATTTTTTCCGGAAGTCTCTGGAGAGGGGGGGCGAGATGGTCACTCTCGAGGAGGAACTGGACTACGTCGATTCCTATCTTGTTTTCGAAAAGGCGAGGTTCGGCGGGAAATTGCAGGTAATCGAGGAAATAGAGCCCTCCGCGGCCAAGGAACGGTTGCCGGCCCTAATTCTTCAGCCGCTCGTGGAGAATGCGGTCAAACATGGTCTGTTCGAGGGTGGTCGCCTAAAGATCAAGATATTGGCCAGGATCGTTGATTCGGAAATGGTTCTCGCCGTGGAAGACGATGGAGTTGGTTTTTCTTCCGAGGATCTTTCTAAGGCTACCGAGTCCAGGTGTGGCAAGGGTATGGGCCTAGGTCTGAGCAACGTCAATGAGAGGTTGATTGGGCTTTATGGAGAAAGTCACCGTCTGGCCATCACGAGCGTTCCCGGCAAGGGCACGAAGGTGACGATGCAAATCCCGTTATCGGAGGGAAGAAATGAAGTTAAGGGTACTGATCGTCGACGATGAAGCTCCGGCTCGGGCCGAGCTGCGGTACATGCTCGAAAAGCGAAAGGATGTAGAGGTGGTGGGGGAGGCAACGACGGCCACCGAGGCGCTGGAGTTGATCAAGGCCCTGGACTACGATGCGATCTTCGTTGATATTCAGATGCCCGGTTTGAGCGGTTTGCATGTGGCCGAGGCAATTAAGGATCTGCTCAACCCCCCGCAAGTTGTCTTCGTCACTGCTTATAGTGAGCATGCAGCCAGGGCATTTGAGCTGGATGCTGTGGATTACCTGGTCAAGCCATTTCACGAAGACCGGCTGGCTCAAACGATCGAGAAGCTAGCGAAACGGGGCGGCCCCATTAAGACCGCCTCTGAGCCTGCTGCGATGTCCATCAGAGTCGACAGAATCCCCGTGGAAAGGGAGGGGAAGACCCTTCTCCTGCCCACCGATGATATTCTTTACATCGGCATCATGAACAACTCTGTCTTTGTTCGCACCCTTAATGACAGCTTCACAGCGCCCTTTACCTTGAAGGAGCTGGAGAAGCGCCTCGCAGGGAAGGTTTTCCTCAGGGTCAACAGGAGCTGCATTGTCAACCTTCACCAAGTTCAGGAGATTGTCCCCATGTTTGGTGGAAGTTATCTTTTGCGGGTGAAGGATGCACGGAGAAGCGAAATATTGGTTAGCCGGAGACGCGCCAAAAAACTCAAAGCCGTGCTGGGTATGTGATTCCGGTAACATTCAAGAAAGACCGTTTAACCTTGAATTTAAGCCGCTGACGACGAGCAATTACCCTTTGCTTGGTTGTTCATTATAGTTTGGGTAAAGTCTGAAAACTGGACCAATCTGGTAAGATACTACCATGGTTCAGGCTAAAACAAAATGCCCAAAATGTAATAGCACAAGACTTTGGAAGACAGCTGACAACCGATACCGGTGTGCCACGTGCCGCCATATCTTTAATCCGAGAAAGACGCTCTGCAACCTTGATAAGAAAATACTGAGGAAAGTAGTGTCCGAGTTTCTGCTTGAGCATTCCACAAATACTATTCTGGCCCGAGTTCCCGTCTCAAAATACAAGCTACTAAAGATTCTGACCCTCTTAAGGGCAGCGATGGCCAAAGACATCCCGGACGTGTTTGAAGGAGTCGTCGAGGTTGATGAGACCTACGTGGGCGGACAGTGGAAAAATAAGAAAAAACAGGCTAAATTAAAGCTTGGGAAGGCCAAACGAGGCCGAGGCACCTTTAAACAACCCGTCTTTGGCATCCTCTGCCGAGGCGGTAAGGTTTGGGCGGAAATAGTCGAAGGGGTAGAAGCCAAAGATCTTCAACCGATCATTGAAAAACAGGTAAAGACCGGCTCAACAGTGTGCTCCGACTCGTGGAGGGGTTATACTGGTATTGCCGCCAAAGGCTATGTGCACAGACTGGTGAGACACGAAAAGAACGAATATGTGGATTCTAAAGGATATCACATCAATGGCTTAGAGGGCTTCTGGGGTTACTTGAAAAGGAAGCTGGCCGCCAAAGGCGGCATCAGAAAGGAAAGATTGCCAATGTATCTCGGAGAGTATGTCTGGAGACACAATCAGAGGAACTTATCATTTAAAGAGCGAGAAAATCGCTTAATGAAGCTGCTAACTAAACAATAATTGGTCCAAAAATTAAACTTTACCCATAG
>JASEEZ010000006.1:0-34159 GCA_030019215.1 Actinomycetota bacterium | reverse complement strand
GCTTAATGAAGCTGCTAACTAAACAATAATTGGTCCAAAAATTAAACTTTACCCATAGTTTTATTTCCTAGATATTGATGGGAAATGTCTGGAAGCAAGCGAGGAGGGGAGATTTTGTGAAAAGCGACATTGAGATAGCTCAGGAAGCCAAGATGAAGCCAATCTTGGAGATCGCCAGGGAGATTGGCCTCAAGGGAGACGAGATCGAACTCTACGGCAATTACAAGGCGAAAGTCTCCTTGGATGTGTTGGAGGGATTCAAGGATAGACCGAATGGGAAGTATATCGATGTCACGGCTATCACTCCCACTCCCTTGGGAGAGGGAAAGACCGTTACCACCATCGGACTCTCAATGGCCCTGAATAAGATAGGAAAGAAGACCGTCACCGCGATCAGACAGCCCTCCTTGGGACCGGTTTTCGGAATAAAGGGAGGGGCGGCTGGCGGTGGCTATTCCCAGGTTGTGCCGATGGAGGATTTCAATCTTCACTTCACGGGAGATGTTCACGCCGTGGGGCTCGCTCACAATCTCCTCGCCGCCTTCATCGATGCACACATTCTTCACGGCAACAAGCTGGGAATTAATCCCTTCACCATCAGCTGGAACCGGGTGGTGGATGTGAGCGATCGTGCCTTAAGGCACATCATAGTCGGGCTCGGTGGCAAGGCCAACGGCATCCCCCGGGAGTCCGGTTTCGATATCACCGTTGCTTCGGAGGTAATGGCCATCCTAGCTCTGGCCCGGGACCTTCCGGATCTGAGAAAGAAATTGGGCCAGATAATCATCGGGTTCACCTATGACGACAAGCCGGTCACGGCCGAGGATCTGCAATGTGCCGGGGCGATGTGTGTGCTCATGAAGGACGCCCTCAAACCGAACCTCATCCAGACTCTCGAGAATACACCGGTCTTTGTCCACGCCGGACCCTTTGCCAATATAGCCCACGGCAACAATTCCATCATCGCCGACGAGGTTGCCCTCAAACTGGGTGAGTATTGCGTGACGGAGAGCGGCTTCGGCGCCGACTGTGGAGCGGAGAAGATGATGAATATCAAGTGCCGCTACAGCGGTCTCGAGCCGGATTGTGCGGTTGTGGTTTGCACGGTGAGGGCCCTGAAGATGCACAGCGGCAAATATGCCGTGGTTCCCGGGAGGCCGCTCGACCCCGGTCTCACCTCGGAGGATCTTGAGGCGGTGGAGAAGGGCTGCGCCAATCTCGAGAAACAGATAGAAAACATGTGCCTCTTCGGGATACCCGTCGTCGTCGCCATCAACCACTTCACCCACGACACTGACAAGGAGATTGAACTCGTTAAGGAGAAGGCCATCGCCGCAGGGGCCGAGGACGCCGTCTTGAGCGAGGTCTGGGCGAAGGGCGGAGAAGGAGGCGTTGATCTGGCCAGGGCCGTCGTGAAGGCCGTGGAAAAACCCCACAAGTTCCAGTTCCTCTATCCGCTCGATGTTTCCATTGAGGAGAAGATAGAGACCATCGCCACCAAGATATACGGGGCGGATGGAGTGGACTATTCACCGCTGGCGGAACACAAGATCAAGCTATATACGGATTTCGGCTGGGACAAACTTCCCATCTGTATGGCCAAGACTCACCTTTCCCTTTCTCACGATCCGAATTGGAAGGGAAGACCCACCGGCTACAAGCTACCCGTTCGGGATATCAGACCATCTATAGGTGCCGGTTTTCTGTATCCTCTCTGTGGGGAGATGAGAACGATGCCGGGTCTTCCCTCGAAACCGGCGGGTACGAAGATCGATATCAGCGAGGACGGGAAAGTAGTGGGGCTCTTCTAGGGCAGCTCCCTCTCCTTTCCCACGAGACAATATGCGGAAGTGCAGAGTAGTTTTTTACCCCGACAATAAGCAGATCGAGGTCGACAAGGGCGAGAATTTGCTCAGGGCGGCCATGCTCGCTGAGGTGCATGTCAATGCCTCCTGCGGTGGGGATGGGACGTGCGGGAAGTGCCGAGTGGTCATCGATGAGGGTCGGGTGAGCCGCCAACCCTCACCCAAGCTTTCCAGGGAGGATATCGCGCGGGGCTATTGTCTGGCCTGCCGGACGTGCGTCGAAGGCGATCTCGCTGTCAGGATACCTCCCGAGAGCAGGTTGGGGGAGAAGAGGGTTCTCGATCGTCGGAGGACGGTTTCTGCCTGTGGGGTGCTCTTGTCCCCCGAGGACGCCTTGAGGTTGGTCAAGGGATGGAGGCTCGACCCCAAGGCGAGGAAGCTCTCGATCCAGCTTCCTTCTCCCACGCTCGAGGATAACATAGGTGATCTGGAAAGATTGAAACGGGAGCTCGATCGGGAGCACGGGATCAAAGATTTTCAGGTGAACTTCGCGGCGTTGAGGAACTTGGCCGCGACCTTAAGGGAGAGGAACTGGCAGGCGACGATGACCTTTCTCTCCCACGGGGGGAGGGAAAGGCTTGTCCAGGTGGAGGCGGGCGACAGGCAAAAATACAACTGCGGGTTGGCTGTCGATCTGGGCACGACTACCGTCTATGCCCAATTGCTGGATTTAAATACCGGCAAGACTTTGGCCAGTGCCTCTGATTATAATGCGCAGGTCAGTTGCGGGGAAGATATCATAACCAGGATTATCTACTCGCAGAAGGGCGAGAACCTGGCCAAGTTACAGCAGCTGGTGGTCTCGACCATAAATGATTTGATCGATGTTCTTTTACAAAAGAGCAAGCGCTCCATATCGGATATCACTTTTATGGCCGTGGCGGGAAATACGACAATGACCCATCTCTTCTTGGGTTTGAACCCAAAGTATATCCGAGAGGAACCCTATATCCCCATGATTACCTTTTGCCCTCTGGTGAGGGCCAGGGAGTTGGGCCTGGAGGTGGGCGATGGCGTCTACATCTATGTCTTCCCGGGTAGAGCCAGCTACGTTGGTGGAGATATAACGGCGGGGATTCTTGGTTCCGGGATGTACCAGGCGGATGAACTCACTTTATACATAGACATCGGGACCAATGGGGAGATAGTTCTGGGAAACCGAGATTGGTTGTTATCCTGTTCCTGTTCGGCTGGCCCGGCCTTCGAAGGCGGAACAATTAAGCACGGGATGCGTGCGACGACGGGAGCGATTGAGTCCGTTAGGATCAGCCGGGACACCTATGAGCCCATGATTCTCACCATCGGTCAGACGAAGCCCAAGGGGATTTGTGGCTCGGGAATGATCGACGCTGCAGCCGAACTCTTCTTATCCAAGGTCATCGATCAAAAAGGGAAATTCAATCTGGACCTGGATACGCCCCGAGTGAGAAAGAACGAGGGAGGGGCGGAGTACATTCTGGCCTGGGCAGACGAGACCGCGATAGGGAAGGACATAGCCCTCACTGAGGTGGACATTGACAATTTAATCAGAACGAAGGGGGCCATTTATGCCGGGATCAGCATCTTGCTCGATTCGGCGCAGATACCCATCTCCGATGTAAAACAGGTGCTCATCGCCGGAGGATTCGGTAACTATCTTGAATTGGATAAGGCGATAGTTCTGGGTCTAATTCCCGAGATTCCCTGCGAGAGGGTGAAGTTCATCGGCAATGGGTCTCTTCTGGGGACGCGTCTCATCCTCCTTTCCAAGGAGATGGAGAGCGTGGCCGAGGAGATAGCAAGGAAGATGACCTATCTGGAGTTAAGCGTTAACCCCGCTTTCATGGAGAGCTTCATCTCCGCACTTTTCTTGCCGCACACGAACATCGAGAAATTTCCCTCGGTGATGGCGGCCCTGAAAAGTCGAGAGTGAATGGTCGGAGCGAGGGTTGATTGGTTGCTTTGTCGACCTGCCTGTCGGCAGACACGGCGGGGGTGAGCTAGTACCGTTACAACTAATTTTCCCTGAGAAATCTAAGCTTTTTTCGATCTGTTTATTAAAGAAGCGTTTGCCGATATTAAGCCCGTTAGAATTTTTAATGTAAATGCAGTTACTAACATCAAACAAAGTAAATTTAATTCTAACAGGCTGAAGCGACAAGTTGTAACGGCACGAGGAGTTGGAGAATGGGTTTTACCATTGCGGTGGCCGGTAAGGGCGGTACGGGAAAGACCACTCTTTCCGCGCTGGTGGTTCGGTATTTAAAGGGAAAGGGTGAAGGTCCCATTCTGGCAGTCGATGCTGACCCCAATGCCAATCTTGGTGAGGTTTTGGGTCTCGATGTGCGGGAGACCGTGGGGCGGATTTGCGATGAGATGCTGGAGGGAGCGAAGATCCCCCCAGGTATGCCCAAGGATACCTTCATGGAATACCGCATCCAGGAGACGCTGATCGAGTCGGGGGGATACGATCTCCTCGTCATGGGAAGACCGGAGGGACCGGGTTGTTACTGTTACGCCAATACTCTTGTTCGGAAGTACATCGATATGCTCTCTGGTAATTATAAATACCTCGTCATGGATAACGAGGCTGGTATGGAGCACTTGAGCAGGCGGACCACTCGGGATGTGGATATCCTCATCCTCGTCTCCGATCCCGCTCTCAGGGGGATTAGAACGGCTTGGAAGTTAAGCGATTTAGCCGATGAGCTGGAGTTGGGCATCAGGAAGCGAGGTTTGGTGATAAACCGGGTGACGGGAGCTCTCCAGCCGGCCCTGGGTCAAGAGGCGGAGAAATTGGGGTTGGAACTGCTCGGCGTCGTTCCGGAGGACCAGTTGATTTACGAATATGAGTTGGGAGGGAAATCCCTCATCGATCTGCCTGAGGATTCCCCGAGCGTTGAGGTCGTGAGGGAGATGATGGAAAGGATCGGTTTGGCATAAGGGCAAAGGAAGTTAAAGGGGGTTGTGATGGCCGCCAAGATCATCGATGGTAAGGTTATCGCCGCGGAATTGCGTGAGGAAATGAAAGGGGAGGTGGGTGAACTCAAGGCCTCCGGTCTAACACCCGGCCTGGCCGTGGTCATCGTGGGTGAGAATCCCGCTTCCAAAGTGTACGTCGGTCAGAAGGAAAAGACCTGTGCTAACCTGGGTATCTACTCTGAAAAGCACGCTCTCCCTGCTGACGTGTCCGAGGAGGAACTCATCGGCTTGATACACAAACTGAACGGTGATCCGAGGGTTCACGGGGTTTTGGTTCAACTTCCCTTACCCGGTCACATCGACGAGGGGCGGGTGTTGGAGGCAATCGATCCGAGAAAGGACGTGGACGGATTCCATCCGGTGAATGTCGGCAAGCTGGTTGTGGGCGAGGAAACTTTGCTGCCCTGCACACCGCATGGGATAATGATTCTGCTTGAGCGGGCAGGAGTTGATTTAAAGGGCAAAGAAGCGGTCGTTGTTGGAAGGAGCAATATAGTGGGAAAGCCAGTCTCTTTACTACTCCTTTCCAGGCACGCGACCGTCACCATCTGCCACTCGAGGACGAGAGATTTGACCGCTCACACCGCGAGTGCTGACGTCCTCGTGGCGGCGGTTGGCAAGCCCGAGATGATAAAAGCGGACATGGTAAAGGAAGGTGTCGTGGTCATTGATGTGGGAGTGAACCGGCTTGAGGATGGGAGATTGGTTGGAGATGTGGATTTTGAGGGTGTCAAGGAAAAAGCTTCGGCCATTACTCCCGTACCCGGAGGAGTCGGGCCGATGACCATCACCATGCTCATGAGGAATACGATAGAAGCTGCCAAGCAACAGCGAGTACCGCTACAACTTTAAGATAGAAGGTTTTGTCAACTAAGAAATAGTTGTAACGGCACTAGCTTATGGCTGATGGCAGATGGCTGATGGCAGATGGCTGATGGCAGATGGCTGATGGCAAATGGCTGATGGTTCGGGCTATACGCTATCAAGCGAGCAGGTGAACGAGCTGCCAGCTAATTTAAGTTAGTTGAAAGGAGATCACAGATGGCTTTTGAGACACCAATTGAAAGTTACAATGGAAAGATTCGCGAAGTGAGCATCGGGGCGGGAGATTCTGCCCGGGTGGTTGGCGGGGAAAACTCCTTTCCCTTTCATCTCTGGGAAGGTCAGATGGTCACAAAACCCGCTATTGCCATGGAGGTCTACGATATCGAACCACAGAACTGGCCTCCGGCTGTGATCGGGCCCTTCTCGGATGTGCTGGCCAATCCGGTCGCCTGGGCTAAGAAGTGCCAGGGCGAGTATGGTGCGGATATGATCTGTCTCCAGCTCCTGGGGACCGATCCCAATGGCGAAAATCGCACTCCAGAGGAGGCGGCTCAAACGGTTAAGTCTGTGATGGAGGCGGTTTCGATTCCGGTGATCGTCTACGGTTCGGGCAATATCGAGAAAGATGCGGAGGTTCTAAAGAAGGTGGCCGAGGTCACCCAGGGCAGCAATCTTCTGTTGGGCCCAGCTGTAGAGGACAATTATAAATCCGTTGTGGCCCCGGTTCTTGCCTATAGACACAGCGTCGTTGGGCAGACACCCATAGATGTTAACATGGCCAAGCAACTCAATATCTTGATGACTCAACTGGGGCAGGATGCTAGCAGGATTGTCATCGATCCCTCGACAGGTGCTCTGGGTTATGGCTTGGAATATACCTATTCCGTGATCGAGCGACTGAAATCCGCTGCACTTCAGCAGAACGACGATATGACACAAATGCCCATCATCTCCAATCTGGGCAGGGAGGCCTGGCGGGCCAAGGAGGCGAAGACAAGCATGGAAGAGGAACCCGCCTGGGGGGATGCGGCCAAGCGGGGTATCCTTTGGGAAGCCGTAACGGCCGTAAGTCTGCTGGTGGCCGGAGCGGATATTTTGATCATGCGACATCCCGAGGCGGTCAAATTGGTGAAGCGATTCATCGACAAGCTCATGGGATGAATTGGATTATCGACGGGTTGCTGAGTTCGCCGATGGCCCAGGTAATTTGAGAGGAAGATCTTTTAATGGGCAAAAAAAGTAAGGGTTGCGCCTGCAAGCAGGCCGAACTTGATTGCGTTCGTGAGATATTAGAGAAGTACGAGGGCAGGCGGGGGGTGCTTGTGCACATACTCCAGGATGTCCAGAAGAAACTGGGTTATCTGCCCGAGGAGACCTTGGCCGTTATTGCGGAGGGGGTTGGTCTGTCCCTCGCTCATGTGTACGGGGTGGCTTCCTTCTATGCTCACTTCTACTTCACGCCGCGCGGCGAGAATGTGATCAAGGTCTGCAGGGGGACCGCTTGCCACGTCAGAGGCTCAAAGGCGATTCTGGAAGGTCTCGAGGAGGAGCTGGAGATAAAGGATGGGGAGACCACCGATGATCTCAAGTTTACTTTGGAGACGGTGAGCTGTGTGGGTTGCTGCGCTCTCGCTCCTGTGGTGGTGGTCAACGAACAAGTGCTGAAAGAACGAGATCCAAAAAAGATAGTCACCACCCTTAAGGCTGAAGGGAAGGAAAAGGGTGAGTAAGCTAAAGGGCCCGAAAGAACTGCGCATTTTCAGGGAGAGGATATGCAGTGAGCGTGCTGGCCAGAAGAAAAAAATAGTCAGGGTTTGTGGTGGAACGGGCTGCCGCGCCTCGGGTTCACTTCAGGTCGTGGAGGCCTTCCAGAAGGAGGCCACCAGACAGGGCACCGATTTCGAGATAAGGCCCACGGGTTGTCAGGGTTTGTGTGAGAAGGGCCCTGTTGTCATCCTGGAACCCCTGGACGTCTTCTATCAGAAGGTCGATCCCTTTGATGCGGCGAAAATAATTGATCTTACCTTGAACCGAGGCAGGGTTGTTGGGCGACTGCAAGTGGCCGATCCAAACACAGGAAAGCTTGCTGTCAAGGGAGAGGAGATCCCCTTCTATGGCAAGCAACGGAGGATAGTCTTGAGAAACTGTGGCCAAATTGATCCTACGAACATTGAGGACTACATAGCGGTGGGCGGCTATGAGGCGCTGGCCAAGGTGCTCACGGAGATGACTCCCCAGGATGTCATCGAGGAGGTCAAGAAGTCCGGTTTGCGGGGTCGAGGTGGAGCCGGCTTTCCCACCGGGCGGAAGTGGGAAGGAGGTCGAAAGACCGAGGGTAGTATAAAGTATGTCATCTGCAACGGAGACGAGGGAGACCCCGGTGCTTTCATGGACAGGAGCGTACTCGAGGGAGATCCCCATTCGGTGATCGAGGGGATGGTAATCTGTGCTTACGCCGTGGGGAGCTGCAACGAGGGATTCATCTATGTGAGGGAGGAGTACCCCTTGGCCGTAGAAAATCTGACCATCGCCATCTCTCAAGCGAGGGAGATGGGTCTTTTAGGTGAGGATATACTGGGAACCGGCTTCAACTTCGATTTGGAGATAAAGAGGGGAGCGGGGGCTTTTATCTGTGGGGAGTCGACGGCTCTGATGTTTTCCGTCGAGGGCAGGCGGGGGATGCCGCGTCCCACTCCTCCTCGCTCTGTCGAGAAGGGTTTGTGGGGCAGACCCACCGTCCTGAACAACGTGGAGACTTTCGCCAATGTTTCCCCGATCATCATAAAAGGGGGCAATTGGTATGCGGGCATCGGTTCGAAGAACTCCGCGGGAACGAAGATATTTGCCCTCACCGGAAAGGTGAAGAACACGGGGCTGATCGAGGTCCCCATGGGCATCACCATTCGTGAAATTGTCTTCGATATCGGGGGAGGCATTCTGGGAGATAAGAGGTTTAAGGCTGTCCAGATAGGTGGGCCCAGCGGTGGTTGTATTCCGGAGCAACACCTCGATTTGCCCGTCGATTTCGATTCCTTGACCGAGGTGGGTGCCATGATGGGCTCCGGCGGTCTTGTAGTCATGGACGAATCCGATTGCATGGTGGAGATAGCCAGATATTTTCTCTCTTTCACCCAGAAGGAGTCCTGTGGAAAGTGCCCACCTTGCCGGGTCGGTACCTTCGAGATGCTCTCAATTTTGGACAGAATTGTGGAGGGCAAGGGACGGGAAGGAGACATCGAGCGCCTGGAGTATTTGGGTGATTACATCAAGAGAACTGCCCTGTGTGGACTGGGAAAAAGTGCACCGAACCCCGTCCTCTCCACGATCAAATATTTCAGGGACGAGTACGAAGCACACATCAGAGACAAACACTGTCCCGCTCATACCTGCTTGGTCCTTGGTCGCTACAGGATTCGAGAAGAGGACTGTCTTCTCTGTTCACTTTGCCAGGAGGCTTGTCCCTCCAACGCCATCGTGGATGAAAGGGATAGGCCTTACATAGATGAGACCTACTGCATCAAGTGTGGGGCTTGCATCTCCGTCTGCCCCACGGGCTGTGTGGTTATGGAATACGAAAAGGCGGTGACCAAGTGAGTTCGCAAGATGGTTGCGCTGTCTTAATAGCCCTGGAATTTTTAAGGGGGTTTGCCGAGGACAAGATGTGCGGCAAGTGTCTTCCGTGTATGCTCGGTGTGGCACAGATGGTCGATATTCTTGAGGCGATTACCAAAGGCGAGGGTAAGGAGGAGGATATTCGGATGCTGGAGGCCATTTCCTCGGCGGCGGTGGATACGGCCCGTTGCAAACTCGGCAAGGATGCAGCAGGTTTCATTCTGGAATCGCTGGCCACTTCACGCGAAGAGTACGAAGAACATATAGATGAGAAACACTGCGCTAAGAAATCCTGCGAAGCCCTTATAAATTACAGTATAATTCCAGAGAGGTGCACGTTGTGTGGCGTCTGCAAGGAAGTTTGTCCGGTGGACGCCGTGGTGGGCGAGAAGTTGATACCCTATCTTTCAGACAATAGGCCCTATTATATCAGGGAAAAGAAATGCAATAGGTGTGGAGAGTGCCTCGCGGTCTGTGAGGCCGGGGCCATAGAGGTAGTTTGATCGAAGGAGGAAAGGCATTGAGTGAGCTAGTCACGGTGAAAATCGACGACAGAGAAGTTAAGGTTCCCGACGGAGTGGCTATCATCGAGGCGGCATCGTTGGCCGGGATAGACATACCGCACCTCTGTTACTGCAGATGTTTGGAGAGTACGGGGGCGTGCAGGGTGTGCTTAGTGGAGGTCGAGGACACCAAGGGGCTAGTGGCCTCGTGTTCACGGAAGGTGAAGGACGGGATGGTTGTTTATACGAACACGGATAAGGTCAAGGAGGCCAGGCGTTTCGTCATTGAGCTTATTCTCTCCAACCACCCCGGCGATTGCCTGAGTTGCGACAAGAACGGAGCATGTGAACTGCAGAAATATGCCTACGAACTGGGCATCGAGAAGACCGGGTTTTCCATGAAGGATCCCGGCTATGCGATAGATGATAGCAATCCCTTCATCGAGAGAAATTACAATCTCTGCATCCTTTGCGGCAGGTGTGTGAGGATCTGCAAGCTTAAGGGCGCCGATATCCTCGACTTCGCCAGAAGGGGTATGTTGACCAAGGTTACCACCCCGCTGGACAAATCCCTTCAGGAGTCGGGATGTGATTTCTGCGGGAGCTGCCTTGCGGTCTGTCCCGTGGGAGCGCTTCTGGAGATCGATCGACGGTTCCGGGGCCGAGAGTGGGAGATGAAGGAGACCGAGACGACTTGCTCCTATTGTGGTTGCGGCTGTGGGCTTTCCTTCGGCACGGTGGAGGGCGAGATTTTGAGGGCGACCACGAAGGATCCCTGCGACTATCTCTGCGCCAGGGGTAGATTCGGTTGGGACTATGTGGCGAGCCCCGAGAGACTAACCACTCCTCTTATCAAGAAGGAAGGAGCTCTGACCGAGTGCAGTTGGGATGAGGCTCTGAGTTACGCCGCGGAACGCCTTCTCAAGCTGAAGAAGGAGCATGGACCGGAGAGCATCGGTGGTTTCATCGGGGCGGGAAGCTCCAACGAGGTCATCTACCTCTTTCAGAAGTTCTTGAGGGCTTGTGTGGGAACCAATAATGTGGACAGTTCAGCCAGGCTTCTAGGCTTCCCGGGACTCCTCGACTTTTGCGAGACACTCGGCGGGGAAGCCATCGCCTCACTGGAGGATGTGGAGGAAGCCGATGTATTGCTCCTCGTGGACGCCGACGTCACCGCGGCCTATCCCCGCGTGGGGGTTGCGGTGAAGAAGGCCATCGCCAATGGGGCCAAGGCCATCGTCATTGATCCCATGGAGACGAAGGTAGCTAAATTGGTCAGCCTATATCTCAGACCCAAGGTCGGCACCGAGGAATTCCTTTTAGCCGGTCTTCTCAAAGCCCTGCTTGATGAGGGCCTCTTCGATGAGAAGTTTGCCAAGACCAAGTGTGACAACTTCACCGAGCTCAAGAAGTCCCTCAACGGGTTCAAGATGGAAGGAGTGGAGAAGAAGGCGGGCCTCCCGGCGGATACTCTAAAGGAAGCGGCAAAGCTCTATGGTGAGGGCAAGAGGCCAGTTGTCCTCTTCGGAGCGGAGAGGGTGAGCCCTCAGAGCCTCAAGCTGATCGCCAACCTACTGCTCTTGACCAACCGGCTTAAGGGAAGCGTGCTTCCGTGCCTGCTTCTCTCCAATCTGCAGGGGGCCGTCTATATGGGTGCCCTGGCGGAGTTCTATCCCGGTTGGAAGCGAGCGACTGAGATCAAGGATAAATTCAAAAAAGCTTGGGGGGCTTCTCTCCCTGATGCCCCCGGCCTTTCGGCGATGGAGATGCTGGAGAAAGCGGGCTCTTCCATTCTGGGGATGTATATCATAGGGGGAGATTCGGTTGCCCAGTTCCCCAACGCTACGGATGCGACGAGAGCCCTTTCATCTCTGGATTTTTTGATGGTTCAGGATATCTTTCTCTCCGAGACGGCAAAGCTCGCCGATGTTGTTCTGCCGGGGTTAACTCTGCCGGAAAGTGACGGCAACATCGTGAATATGGAACATCGCGTGAGGGAGATCAAAAAGTGCGTAGAATCACCGGTGCAGTCCGATTGGAAAACGATCGCTGAGCTATCCAAGAAGATGGGCTGTGACATGGACTACTCCTCGGAAAAGGAGATAGCGAAGGAGATAAAATTGCTGTTTTCGATCCCGAAACGGGTAGGGAAGGGCAGTTGCCGCTTCATGGTGGTCGAACCGAAGAGAACGGGAGAGAAACCGGACAGCAAATATCCTCTCTCCCTCGTTACGGGGGAAACCTCCTTCGGGTTTTACGACGGGATCAGGATCTCGCACTCCAAGCTGTCCAGCTTGGAACCCTATGGTGGGGAGTACGTCGGAGTGAGTCCCGAGGATGCCAGTGCGATGGGACTAGAGGAGGGTTCCCGAGTTAGGGTTGCTTCTAGGAGGGGAAAGATCGAGGCGAGCGTGAGGATCATGGATTCGCTTCCTCGTGGATTGCTCTTCATGCCCAGTCACTTCGGCAAGAGAAACTTGTTGACCAGCGATGACATCGATCCCGAGACGAAGGGACCACGATGCAGGCTCATCGCGGTGAGCATTTCAAAGGGAGGAAAGAAGTGAAAGAGCGCGAGAACAATGAGGAGAGAAAACCTCAAATTGCCCCCGAGATGCAGACAAGCTGTTCGGCGAGCGTGAAGATGATAAATAAGGTCGTCAAAGACGGTGCGGAGACTGCCTTCCAGCGGGTTGCCGATCTGAAAAAATGTCCTTTTGGATCGAGCGGTACCTGCTGTCAAGTTTGCAACATGGGTCCTTGCAGGGTCAGCGAGACGAGAGCCGGTGTCTGCGGGGCGGAAGCGTCTACTGTGGCCGCCAGGAACTTCGGTCGCATGGTCGCTGCGGGAACGTCCGCGCACTCAGACCACGGCAGGGAAGTGGCCATGACCTTCCTTGCGCCTGCCAAAGGGGAAGCTCCGGGATACGAAATAAGGGATGAGGGAAAGCTCTTCATGGTGGCGGACATCTTCGGCATCGATCCCGCGGGGAAGAACAAAAAGGATTTGGCCATCGCCGTTGGTGAAGCGGCTTTGGCGGAGTTCGGAAAGCAGGAGGGGGAGATAAACTTCATCAAGAGAGCGCCTCAGACCCGTCAGGAACTGTGGCGCAAGCTGGGAATCGTCCCACGAGGCATCGACAGAGAGATCGTCGAGATGCTGCACAGAACGAGCATCGGTGTTGATCAGGATTATAGACACATCATTACGCATTCCCTGAGGACCGCCCTGGCCGATGGGTGGGGAGGTTCTATGCTCGCCACGGAGCTTCAGGATATCATGTTCGGGACGCCCATTCCCCTGAGGGCGAGGGTTAACCTGGGAGTCCTCAAGGAGAACGAGGTAAACATCATCATTCATGGGCACGAACCGCTTCTACCCGAGGTCATGGTGACGGTGGCGCGGGAGGCGGAGATGCAGGAATTAGCCAAGAAGGCGGGTGCCAAGGGGATAAACATCGCGGGCATCTGTTGTACCGCCAACGAGTTGCTCATGAGACGAGGTATTCCCGTGGCTGGAAACTTCCTCCAGCAGGAGCTAGCCATCGCCACTGGAGCGGTGGATTTGATGATCGTCGATGTGCAATGCATCATGCAGTCGCTTCCCGAGGTGGCCAAATGCTATCACACCGAAGTGGTCACTACTTCACAGAGAGCGCAAATCAAGGGGGCTACCCATGTGGAATTTCATCCCCACAATGCCATCGAGTTGGCCAGGGAGTTGATCAAGAAGGCGATCGCCAACTATCCAAAGAGGGGAAAGGTGGACATTCCCAAGGAAGAGATGGACTTGGTGGCCGGTTTTTCTCATGAGACGGTCAACTACATCCTCGGTGGAAGGTTCCGCGCATCCTACAGACCACTCAACGACAACGTAATTAATGGCAGGATAAGAGGTGTTGTGGGTGTTGTCGGGTGCAATAATCCACGGGTGAAGGCCGACTATGCACACACGACCCTGGTCAAAGAGCTCATCGCCAACAATGTCCTTGTCCTGACCACGGGGTGCGGAGCGATTGCTTGTGCCAAGGAAGGCTTGCTCATCCCGGAGGCAATAGAGTACGCTGGTTCCGGCCTCAAAGAGGTCTGCGAAGCGGTGGGGATACCTCCCGTCATCCACATGGGTTCCTGCGTGGATAACAGCCGCCTCTTGATTGCGGCGACGGAGATGGTCAAGGAAGGTGGGCTTGGAGAGGATATCTCTCAGGTACCGTTGGCCGGTTGTGCTCCGGAGTGGATGAGCGAGAAGGCCGTGGCCATCGGTCAGTACTTTGTCGCCAGCGGGGTCAAAGTTGGCTTCGGCGTTTCCTTCCCCACGATGGGAAGCGAGATATTATCTGATTTCCTCTTTAAGGACATCGAGGAGCTTGTGGGGGGAAGTTGGTTCTGCGAGCCAGACCCCTTCGAGATGGCGAAGATACTGATTGAACACATCGACGGGAAGCGAAGGGCATTGGGGATAGATCGCAAGAAGGAGCGGGTGCTCTACGATATGGAGATGAGGAGGAGGTTGGAAGTTGTCTAAGATCATCGCGTCCGCCGCCATAAGGGGGGCTCACAAGATTGTGGTCAGGGCGGAAAAGGAGCTCAAGAAGGCTCTGGAGAAGCATGGGCCCGATAAGAAGGTGGAGTTTCCAAACACCGGCTATTACCTTCCCGTCATCTATGGCATGACCGGCATTTCGGTTTCCAAGCTTGGAGACATGCAGCCGGTTTTAGAGAAGGCCAAAAGCCTGTTGCCCCCGGTTCCATCGGAGAAAGTCTGGCTTCCTTATCTGGGTCCCGCTCTGGATGCCGGAATGGCCACACTCTTTGCCGACGAGGTCATCGAGGCCATAAAGTACATCGATGCTCCTCCCTATACCATAACCCCGGCCCCGGAGGCGGATAACATCTGGCTTGGGGCGGCGGATGATGTGATTATGCGCGAGAGGGGCATAGAGTTTGTCGACGGAACGGCACCGGGCTTTGCCGCCTGTGTGGGAGCGGCTCCCACCAACGAGATAGCCGTGAAGCTGGCCAGGGAACTTCAGGAGAAGAACCTCTACGTTTTCATGTCCGCCTCGACCGATGGCAGAAGTATGGCCGAACAGCTTGCCGAGGAGGGAATTCAGATGGGTTGGGAGACGAGGCTCGTCCCCTTCGGGAAGGATATCACCGCCACTGTCTTCTCGCTCGGCTTCGCCACTCGCGCTGCTCTGTCCTTCGGCGGGGTAAGCCCCGGGGATTTCCGCAGGGTTTTGTTGTACAACAAGAATAGGATATTTGCCTTTGTGTTGGCTCTAGGCGAGGTGGACGACGAAAAGTATGCCCAGGCCGCTGGGGCCATCAACTTTGGTTTCCCGGCCGTAGCCGACACGGATATTCCCGAGATCCTGCCGACCGGCGTCTGCACCTACGAACACGTCGTCGCAAACGTGCCTCATGACAAGCTGGTGAGTAGGGCCATCGAGGTGCGCGGACTGAAGGTCACCGTGACCAAGATACCCATCCCCGTGGCTTACGGGCCGGCTTTCGAGGGGGAGAGAGTTCGTAAGGAGGACTGCTATCTCGAGATGGGCGGCGGCAAGACCCACGCCTTCGAGTTGTTGAGGATGAGGGATATCGCCGAGGTCGAGGATGGGAAGATAGAGCTCGTAGGCACGGAGATCACCGATGTGGAGTTCGGTGCGCAGCTTCCGTATGGGATGGTGGTTGAGGTAGCCGGGCGGAAGATGCAAGAGGACTTCGAGCCCATCCTGGAAAGGCAGCTTCACACCTTCATTAATGGGGCCGAGGGCGTGTTGCACATGGGTTCCAGGGATGTGGTCTGGCTCAGGATAAGCAAGGGGGCGAAGGAGAAAGGGTTTAACCTTTCTCACCTGGGGGAGATCGTCAGGGCGAAGCTCTTGGCCGACTACCCGGCCATCGTGGATAAGGTGCAGGTGACCATCTACACGGAGCAGGATAAGGTCGACGGGCTTAGAGAAGAGGTGAGGAAGGTCTACGCTCACCGCGATGAGAGGGTGGCCGGGATGACCGACGAGAGCGTGGACATCTTTTACTCCTGTTCCCTGTGCCAGTCGTTTGCACCAAACCACGTCTGCATCATCAGCCCCGAAAGGTTGGGACTCTGTGGCGCCTATAACTGGCTGGACGGAAAGGCCTCCCACGAGATCAATCCCACCGGTCCCAACCAGCCGGTTCAGAAGGGAGAAGTCATCGATTCCGTAAAGGGTCAGTGGAAGGGAATAAACAATTTCGTTTACGAGAAGTCGCACCACACGCTGGAGAGGTTCAATGCCTATGCGCTGATGGAGGACCCGATGACTTCCTGCTTTGTTGGAGATACAGAGGTAGTGATAGATGACAAACCAATCGAAATAGGGGAGTTTATCGAGAAGCATAGGGGAAGCGAAGAGTACGCCAAATCAACGGCGCTTACTTTAGGTGAAGGCAAAGTTACAAAGGACACAATTGTTGCTATGCAGAGATTTCCTGCTCCTGAAAGGCTTATCCAAATAAAGACCAAATCAGGCACTGAAGTTGTGCTTACCCCCAATCATGAGATTGCTGCAGGTAAACCAAGTGGTATGATGTGGCTCCGAGCAGATAAAATTGAAGCGGGGGATAGAGTTTTAGCCTTGAAAAAGCTGGACTTAAAGGGCGAGATACCAGAAATCATTGATCTACTTCCCGACGATTTTTGGATTGAAAGAGACGGAGTAGTTAGGGAAGTTGAAAACAGATTAATAGCAAAGTATGGTTCAAAAGCTTTAGTTTGGAGAAATTTAGACTTACAACCTTTAGATCCTAGAAGAAAATCTATTCCTCTAGGGACATTTAAGCTTATGTTAAGTAATTTAGGCGAAGATTGGAATCGAGTTAAAAAACTAATTACGAAAGTGATTAGAGGTGCCTCAGTAGTTAGTATTCCTCAGGCGCGGCATGGACTGTTTTACCTAATGGGATTAATAGCTGCGGATGGCTCAATAACCAAGAAAGGCAAGTATGAATATTGGATTGACTTCGTCAATACCAACAAGGATCTAGTCAGAACGTTTGAGGAAACTTACCTTAAGGTCTGTCCCAATCGCCATGTAGGTGTTAGAACAAGAAAGAATAGTCAGGCAGTGATCGCTGGCCGAAAACTGAAGTCATCCCAGTGCTTCCATTGCTATACCTGCAACCCGCTCCTTGGACTGCTTTGTGCACACTATGGGATTAAGATTGGGTCCAAAGGCCGGTGGAATTTAGGTAGGATGGTGAACCTCCCTTCTGAACTCATTTCAGCTTTTCTCGCGGGTCTCTTTGACGGAGATGGAAGTGTGAGGTTGAGGAAGTATGCTGGCAAGTGGGATATCGGAGAAGCCTACATTTGCATCGAAGATGAGAAAGCAGCCCATCATCTCCAATTATTGTTGAAGCGATTGGGTATTGTTGGGAATGTCAAAAAGAGCGCAAGTGTATATAAAGTGGAACTGCATGGAAGCAATCTTATTGAATTCTGCAACTTAATCAAATCTAATCATCCTTGGAAAAGAAAAGTTCTAGAAAGAATTAAAAAGCTTTCCACTAAAGAAAGAATCAACAAAACACAAGAACAAGTTCTGCCATTTGCAGTTGGAAAAGCACGGGCCGAACTTCCAGAAAGTAGAAGCGTCTTAAGCTCTAGTACACTATCTTATTATCGAAATAGTAAATCCAGACCAGTCATCTCCGATTTCCAAAAAGTACTGAATGCCGCTTCTGATACTGAAACCATCAGATCAATGATTGATATCGACTACTTCTTAGATATTGTTACCGGAGTTGAGGAGATTGAAAACAGCGGTGCATATGATTATGTCTATAACCTAACCCTTGCAGATAATCATACTTACGTTGTCAACGGTGGCCCCTTAGTAAAGAATTGCGGTTGTTTTGAGTGTATTCTCGCCATCCTTCCCATGTGCAATGGGGTCATGGTGGTTAACAGGGAGTTTCCCGGGATGACTCCCTGCGGGATGAAATTTTCGACTTTGGCCGGATCGGTCGGTGGGGGAGCTCAAACTCCGGGCTTCCTCGGTGTGGGCAAACAGTATCTTGTGAGCAAGAAGTTTATTCAGGCAGAAGGTGGGTTCAAGCGTATCGCGTGGATGCCCAGGGAGCTGAAGGAACTCATGCGGGAACAGCTTCAAAAGCGGGCGGAGGAGATAGGTGAGCCCGATTTCGTAGACAAGATTGTGGATGAGACTACGGCGACCACCGAGGAAGAGGTTCTGGAATACATGCAGAAAGTAAACCACCCGGCGTTGACGATGGAACCATTGCTTTGAGGATGGCAGATGGCTGATGGGTAAGTGAAGAATGGAGAATGAAAAATGAAAAATGTCTTTAAATTCTTAAATCATTCTTCATCTTTAGTCCTTAATTCTTATATGATTGCATTCATAACATCGTGTACCTTGAAAACTTCATAACATCGTAGACTTGGGTCTTGCTTGTTAGAATCTCCAAAAAGGAGGTTCTATGGAAGGCTGGCAAGATAAACGACGTGAAGCTTTTGATCGGTATATGGCTGGAGAAAGTCCTAAGGCCATCTGTGACGAGCTTGGTGTATCTAGATCATGGCTGTTTAAGTGGATTCAGCGTAGCAAAGAAAGTGGTGGCAGTGATTTTGCCTCTCTTTCTCGAGCACCAAAGAACCCCAGACGGACAACGTGTCCCTTTCTTTATGGCTGCACCTTGAGAGTAAGAAGAGAACTTGAGGAGAGCCAATATCTCTCAGTCGGTGCCCCTTACATTGTCTGGGAGCTCGAGAAAATGGGATGCACTAGTCGCTTGTCAATCTCAACAGTTGAGCGCCACTTAAGAACGGCCAAGGTTACCTTAAAGAAGCAACCAAGAAGGAAGAAGGTTCCCGAGAAGCTTAAAGCTACCGCCACGTGTCACAATGATTGTCAGCAGGCTGATGTGGTTGGTCCTCGATACATCAAGGAATTTGGTGCCGTCTACAGCTTGAATTTGATCGATGTCTTCGCCAGAGTGGCAGCTATCCGGCCATGTCTTGGCAAGAACAGCGAAACGCTGTCTAAGCTGTTCTTAAGTATCTGGGAGAAAGTTGGTGTGCCCAAAATGCTTTGGCTTGACAATGAACTCTCCTTTCGTGGAAGCAATCGTTATCCCCGATCATTTTCAAAGCTCATCAGGTTCTGTTTGTTTCTCGGCACCGAGGTTATCTTTATTCCTATTGCCGAGCCCTGGTGGAACTGTTACATAGAAAGCTTCAACTCAACCTTCGATCGCCATTTTTGGCAGAGACAGCGCTTCTTGGACTTTTCTCACTTAAGCGAATGTGCCAAGGGCTTTGAGGCAAGTTTCAACGGTGATAAGCCTCAGAGAGTCTTGGGGTACAAGACGCCTCTTGAGTTTGCTCAAGGGCAGAAACAAAGACTCCTCAGCCGGAAGGATCTGCCAGACATTTGTGGCATCTACAATGGCAAGATAAGTCTCATTAGAAGGATCGATCCCATGGGAAGTATCGATGTCTTTGGTGAAAAGTTTCATGTTGATGTTTCTCTCGCCACCGAGTATGTCAAGGCAACAATCGACACCGAAAAACAGCTTCTTGGCATTGTCTACGATGATGAAGTTGTCAAAGAGCACATTTACCAGCTCAACGAGCCAGTTCTATCAAAAGAATAATGTAAAGTCCACGATGTTGTTAAGGCAACCAACTGTTAAGCGATGAGTCCACGATGTTATGAAGGTTGCCAGTTAAGAGTTAAGGGGTCAAGTTAAGGGGTCAGGTCTTTGATCTTGACATTGATCATGCAGCATGATAGAAAGGCTACATGGCGCGCCCTTTAAGGATCGAGTATCCTGGAGCTCTCTACCACATAACCTCCAGGGGCAATGACAAGAACCCCATATTCTTAGATGATGAAGATAGAGACCTCTTCCTTGATCTTCTTCATGGTGTAAACAAAAGATACCACTTTATCTGTCATGCTTACTGTCTGATGGACAATCACTACCACTTGCTTATCGAGACCCCTGAGGGCAATCTCTCCTCGGGCATGCGACAACTAAATGGAGTCTATACCCAAGCATTCAACAAGAAGCACAAAAGAGCCGGACACCTCCTCCAGGGGCGGTACAAAGCACTCCTTGTTGACAAAGACAGCTATCTCTTAGAAGTCGCACGCTACATCGTCCTGAACCCGGTAAGAGCAAGGCTGGTCAATACTCCAGAAGAGCGGAGGTTCAGCAGCTATCAAGCAAGCTGTGGTCTTTCATCCCCTCATCCTGCACTTACTTTAGACTTAATACTTGCCCAATTTGGGAAGAAAAGAAGCCAAGCGCAGAAAAGATTCAGCATGTTTGTGAAAGCGGGCATAGAAGAAGAATCCACCTTAAAGAAGACAAAAGGGCAAATCCTTCTCGGCGAAGAAAGCTTCGTCAAGCATTTTGCAGAGTATCTTAAGGGCGAGAAAGACCTAAGAGAGATCCCCAAAAGCCAGAGATATCTTGGGCGACCGACTCTTGAGAGTCTGTTTACACAAGAGATAGTCGGAGAGAGGACAAAAAGAAATGGGACAATTCAAAGAGCTGTCGAAGAGTACGGATATACACAGAAAGAGATTGCTGACCATCTGGGCTTACACTATTCTACTGTAAGCAGATTGATGAAAGAGAATGAGGAAAGGTCAAAAAGCAAGACCTGACCCCTTTGTTGTAAGTAGATTGATGAAAGAGAAAGAGGAAAGGTCAAAAAGCAAGACCTGACCCCCTTGTTCCCCCTTGTTGCGACGCAACGCTATGCAACCTTTGGTTGCTTGCCCTCGCCACAGGCTCGGGTCATATAACGGTGGATAAAAAGAGAATCGAAGGGGGGATTTTTTAGTGCGAATAGCTGAACTACTCCAGAGTATTAAGAAGCACCCGGATTTTGAGCGGGTGGGGATGATCCTCTGCCACAATGGAGTGGTGAGGGGATTTTCACGCGATGGACGAAAGGTTAGCGGGGTAAATGCCGAGGTCGATCGCGAGAGGCTAGATGCATTGATAGCTGAGATGAAAGCTCGGCCCGGAATCGTCGAAATTTTGACTCAGGTGAACGAGGGAAAGCTCTCGGTGGGCGAAGACATAATGTATGTCTGTGTGGCCGGTGATATTCGCTCGAATGTCTTTCCGGTTTTAGAAGAGACGGTAAACAGGATCAAGAAGGAAGTCCTCAAAAAAGAGGAGGAAGTGCTCGGCTAACCCGCGAAATTGGCTGAAGGAAAGCGATCAACTGTATTTATCTTCTCCCGCATCCGCGGAACAAAAACTACCTTGCACTAACATATAATATATAATATAATATATGAGAGGTGATATGCTGTGAAAACAATCAATGCCCTAACGGTTCGAAAGAAATTCGGCAGTGTTTTGGATGAGGTGCATGACAAAAAAGCCCACATCGTTATATCCAGGGCCAATGAGCCTCTCGTGGTCATGATTCCCTTCGAAGAGTATTACGAAAAGATATTGAAGGTAGACGAGATCGCGAAGCGCAAAGAGGCCGCGGAAGCAATCTTTGAATGGCGTGCAAAGCATGGTCAAAAGCTTAAGGGCGTGGATGTGGTGGCAGAGATAAGGAAGATTCGAGAAGGTCGATGATCGTCCTAGATAGCTCCGTTATTTTGAAATGGGTAATACCCGATGAATCAGATGCCGAAGAAACTTTGAGTTACTTACGTTTACACGCGACGGGAGCGGAGACCATTGCCGTTCCCTTTCTGCTTTTTTATGAGGTTGCAAATGTTTTAGGAACGAAGCCTCAATTGGCTTCTTCGGAGGGGAAGAAAGCGCTTGATGCGATTTTAAATCTTGGCCTTAGTCAGCATGCCTCGGCCGATTCGGATTATTTAAAGATCATCGACTACGTCAAAAAATATCGAATCAGCGGCTACGATGCTGCTTATATTACTCTCGCCGAAAATCTAGGTTGCGACTTCGTCACTGCCGACGAGAAACTCGCGGCAAGGGTTAAGGATCTGGCCTTTGTGAAGTTGTTAGGGTGAAAGTGGCGTGTTTCAGTTCCTTAGTTTTGGTGTTTTTTCTGGAAGGACTTGAGAAAGATCAGGAGTTCCTCAGGGTCAGGATTTCCCAGTTGAATGACTTTCCCGTCGAGAACGTATATGGGACCCTGAAAGCTGGATTGCGGCTCGCTTTCTCCACCATCGGTGGATTTGGCAGATCTATCCAGATTGACTATCTTTAAGTCAACATCTGTGGTCAGCCGCCTCACCAAGGAAGCTATATCGAAGGCCTTTCCCGATTCTATACAGTTGTCGCGCACATAAATGATAAGTTCGGCCAATTTATTTCTACCTCCATTTGATGTTCTCATAATGTTAAACGAACCCCTTTGGGTAAAGATACTCTTCCTGAACGGCTACTTTTTGACTGCTCGCAGAATACCCGGCAAGCATCTCTCGACGTGCTTTCTATCCAGTGTGAAATAGTAATATTGTCCTTCCTTGCGGGCCCTGATGATACCGGCTTCCTTGAGTATGCGTAGATGATGGGAGAGAGCCGGTCTGGAGAGACTGAACTTCATTGTTATTCGCATGCAGGAGACCTCTCTCTTGTTCGTCAAGGCTCGCACCATCTCGAATCTTGTCTCATCTGCGAGAGCTTTCAAGATTTTTACCTTGATTTTCTCGTCCATAGGATCTCTTAAGTATTTTTAAAAATATTTAACTACATCTTAAATGGAAATTTCCCTTCTGTCAACGATCTGCTTGGGTGGTGTTTTAACTCAAGCTTGCAATCTTTGAGGTGTTTTACCACAATCATCTTGAATATGGACAGAAAAACTTTTCGGAGGATCATCGAAATTATGGAGCGGAATTATCCAGTGCGAGTCTGGGCGGAGAATCTGACTCCCTTTGAGGTGTTGGTCTCCACCATTCTTTCTCAGGCCACGGAACGCAGGGGAAATGTCAGAGCTTTTGAGAACCTGCTCCAGAGATTCGATATGACTCCCGTGAGTTTAGCGAGGGCCGACATCCGGGAACTTGCTGAGTGCATTAAGCCTGCCGGTCTGCACAATGCCAAGGCGGCTAAGATAAAGGCGGTGTCACAGGTTCTTCTGGAAGAATACGGTGGAGATCTGATGAAAATCCTTGGTCTTCCCCGGGATGAGGCGAGAGAGGGGTTGATGGAGTTGCCCGGTGTGGGGCAGAAAACGGCCGATGTCCTCTTGAATTTGGTCGCCGGTCATCCCACATTCCCGGTGGATACACACATCATAAGGATTGCCAGGAGACTCCCTCTGGTAAAAGCAAAGGCCGGCTACGAGGAGATCAAGGCAGCATTCGAAAAATGGACTCCGCCGGAGAAAAGGCGGGTGCTTCATCTTGCTTTGATAGAGCACGGGCGCGAAGTTTGCAAAGCCAAACCAAAGTGTGAACTCTGCCCCATTTTTATATTTTGCGAAAAGAGAGGGCTTTGATCGGTCGGCTTGCGGATGGGAAGTTTCAAAAAAAGTTGTTTACCTAGGAGGGGAGCTTATGCCCGAGTTGCCGGATGTCGAGGCGGTTATCGCCCGAATTAAGGAAGACGTGGTTAGCGAGATCTTTAAAGAGATCGAAGCCTTTGTCCTTGATTCGATTCAGTTTCCAGCCTGGCCTGAATTTAAGCGAGGGCTCATCGGGGCCGAGGTTCTTGATATTTGGCGGCGGGGTAAATTCATTCTCTTTACCTTGAACAATGATTCCACCCTGATCGTTCATCTTAGGATGACGGGGAACTTAATTTATTCCGATCCCCAGGAAGAGATTCATGAGCATACCCGGCTGATCTTTACTTTCGAGAGCGGAAAGCAGCTTCGCTTCATCGATCAGCGGAAGCTGGGCAAGATGTATGTGGTTCAAGACGAGGATTTCAGCGGAATTAAGGCTTTATATACTATGGGCCCGGAACCTCTAAGCAAAGTTTTCACCCTCGATGTATTCGGGGAATTGTTAAGGAGAAGAAAAGGAAGGATAAAGGCCTTGCTTATGGATCAAAGTTTCATTGCCGGGATTGGAAACGTCTACGGCGATGAGATTCTCTGGCGAGCCGGCATTCATCCTGAAAAACATGCCGATGAGCTTGCTCCTTCTGAGGTGGAAAAATTTTGTGAGACGATAAAAGACGTGCTTTCAGAGGCAGTTGACCATTATTACTTCATCCACGAGGACCCAGATTGGTTCCTGAGTGGCCGAAGGCTTGGCGTCTGCCCCAAACACGGTATTCCTCTGGATAGAGTTAAGATTCAAGGAAGATACTCCTACTTTTGCCCCGAATGCCAGCCAAGAAAACTGTAAGAACTATAGTTTCCACCTCGATTTGCCGAATAAGTTTATGTGACGCGTATCTTTTGGTGGATCTCAACGTTTTAAGAGTTGGAAGTCGTTGAGAGAAAGGAGGGTTGGGCGATGAGAAGAATGTTGATAGTCCTGTTGGTGGCGTCGTTGCTCCTCACGATGGGCGCACCGGTTGCATGGGCTCAGGAGGAGGCTGGTCCTGGTTTGACGCCCGATAGCCCCTTCTACTTCCTGAAGGTCTGGATCGAGAAGATCCAACTCGCTTTCACCTTTGCGCCGGAAAAGAAGGTTGAGCTTCTGAGCAAGCTTGCCGAGAAGAGAGTGGCTGAGGCCCGGAAGATGGTCGAGAAGGGCAAGCCGGAGCTGGCTGAAAGGTGCCTGGAGCGGTATGAGAAGCATCTCGGAAAGGCTCAGGAGATGGCCGAAAAGACCAAGGAGGAGAAGGCCGAGGAGGTTTACGAAAAGGTTGCCGAGGCCACCTCGAAGCATGTGGAGGTTTTGGAGAGAGTTCTAGAGAAGGTTCCCGAACAGGCAAAGGGGGCCATCGAGCATGCCATCGAGGTATCTCAACACGGCCACGAGAGAGCCTTAGAGGCTCTGCAGAAGAAAGGGATACGAGTCCGCGAGAAGCACGAATTGAAGCAGGAGGTAAAGCAGGAAGAGGAGCAAGAACAGGGACAGGAACAGGAGCAGGAGCAGGAGCAAGAACAGGGGCAGGAACAAGTACAGAAGCGGATTGGGGAGCAGAGCCAGGAGCGAATGGGCGAAAGTCGTAGATGATACGGGACGATGATGACGGGGGGCTGGCTGAATAGGTCAGCCCCCTTTCTTTTTCTGCATCTAAAAATGAGTTAGATGGAGGGAAAACTGGGGAAAATAAGGAAATATAGGCACATAGACGAAATAGTTTATCCATGGGGAAGTTGAACAAAAGACGCCAAGCCAGTTGCTAATGGCTGGCAAGATAAAAATAGTGCAATTAATAAGTAAAGGGGCATGAGAAATGAAGAGGAAAATCCTGATTGGAATCGCAGTTTTAATAGGAATTCTTTTAGCGGGATTTGGGGTTTTTTTATCTGGCTGTAATGCGCCCGGCTTTCGAGGAACAAGAGAAAGTCAGGAAAATGCCTATTAACGAGGTCGATCTTTCAAGGGTTTCGGATGGAAGCTACAGGGGAGATTTTAGCTACGGTGGTTTCACCTACGAGGTGGAAGTATCGGTGAAGGACCATAAGATCGAAGGTATTGAGATCCTCAGAAACAGAGAAAGTAAGCATGCGAAAAAAGCCGAAGGTGTTGCTGAAAAAGTCCTAGAGGCTCAGTCTTTGAAGGTAGATGCGGTTACAGGTGCTACCACAACCAGCAAAGCATTGCTCAAAGCGATAGAAAACGCTTTAACGAAAGGCATTGAGCGATAGCTTGCGAAGGGATTGAATTTCGATGATTTGAAAATTGGTCCTTGGCAGATTTGATTGTTCCCAAACTCCATTTTATCGAGGAAAACGGTTAAAATGGTTATATGCCAAAATTCTTCGTGGGCACGAGTGGCTATAACTATCAGCACTGGTGGGATGGGTTATTTTACCCATCCAATGTTCCCCAGCGAAAGTGGCTTGAGTACTATGCTCAGCACTTCGATAGCGTTGAACTCAATGTTTCCTTCTATAGGCTTCCCAAAAAATCTGTTTTCGAGGGCTGGCACCGACGGACACCCAAAAAATTCGTCTTCGCGGTCAAGGGGAGTCGGTTCATAACCCATGTTAAGAGGTTGAAGGATTGCGAAGAGCCCTTGAAATTATTTTTTGAGAATGCGAGAGCCCTTGAGGAAAAGCTAGGAATAGTCCTATGGCAGCTCCCACCGAATCTCCATGTTAACAAGGAGAAGTTGGAGGGCTTTTGCGAGCTTCTTGCGCAAAACAAGATTGCTAAAAACACTCGCCATGCCTTTGAATTTCGCCACAAGAGCTGGTTTTGCGATGAGGTCTACGAGGTATTGAGAAGGTATAAATTCTCCCTCTGCGTGGCCCATTCCAATCGCTGGCCCTACGAGGAGGTTGGCACCGCCGACTATGTTTATCTTCGCTTTCATGGAGGCGAGATCCTCTACGGGTCCAATTATTCCGATGAAGAGCTGGGGAATTGGGCGGAGAAGGCCAAAGGTTGGCTCAGCAAGGGAAAAGATATCTACGCCTATTTCAATAATGATGCTTATGGTTACGCTGTTTATAATGCTTTGAAGTTTAGAGAGTTGCTCTCCTGAACAAGCATTTAAAGGAGTCAAAAGAGTCGCTATCGAACTCAAAAAATGCACAGGAGAGATATGCAATTGTATAAATTGTGAACGGTTTACAGTAGGCGGCAAAATGCCATGAAGCTGGAAGAGTATTGGCGTAAGCGAAAATTTGAAAAGACTCCCGAGCCGAGGGGTGAGGTGAGGGAGAGGGGGCTCAACCAGTTCGTTGTTCAGGAGCATCACGCTACTCGTCTTCATTACGACTTTCGTCTGGAGATGGATGGCGTTTTAAAGTCCTGGGCGGTTCCCAAAGGAGTCCCGGAGGAGAAAGGGGTAAAGCATCTGGCGGTGGCGGTCGAGGATCATCCTGTGGACTACATCGACTTCGAGGGGACTATCCCGGAGGGGCATTACGGGGCGGGGACGGTAGAGATATGGGATTCTGGAGAATACGAACTGTTCAAGCGCACCCCCAAGGAGATCGAATTCGTTCTCAAGGGCAAGCGTCTGCGAGGGCGCTACATTCTGTTCTTCACCGGCTGGAAGGGGAAGGACAATTGGCTGATCTTTCGAGTGGGGTAAGGGGGAGTGAAGAGTGAAGCTGATGGCTGGTGGCAGATGGCTGGTGGCAGATGGCAGATGGCAGATGGTTAAGGCTATTGGCTATCGAGCGAACGGCAGTGAGCGAGCCATATGCTATCGAGTGAGCAAAGCGAACGAGCTATATGCTATCGAGGCCGTGAGGCCGAGCTATTGAATTGGCTACCCACTACTCAGGAGGAAAGATGGTCTACAGTGTGGTTTATATCACTACCTCAGACATTGAGGAGGCACGGAGGATAGCCAAGACGCTGGTTGAAAAGAGGCTGGTTGCCTGCGCCAACATCGTCCCCGAGATTGAGTCTTTGTATTGGTGGGAGGGAAAGATAAACCGCGAGAAGGAAGC
This sequence comes from Actinomycetota bacterium, assembly GCA_030019215.1. GTDB lineage: Bacteria > Actinomycetota > Aquicultoria > Subteraquimicrobiales > UBA9087 > UBA9087. The sequence goes on along the minus strand of JASEEZ010000006.1, from coordinate 6,893 downwards.
ACTTATTTTCGTCAAGACTGTCCGGGAAAAAGTGAAGAACGTCATCGAGGAGGTCAAAAAGCTCCATAGCTATGAAATCCCCGCCATTGTTTCTTTTGACGTTTCGGAAGGAAATAAAAACTTTCTTGATTGGATATCTGAGGAAGTAGTAGGAAAGGAGGGTTGAGGTGAAGAGGAGCGCAATTATTATTCTTGTTATCATCGCTGTTTGTTTTCTCTCCCTTGTCGGCATCGCCTTTCTAACAATTGGCCTGCGTCCCGGGAAGCTAAGAGCTGAAAAGGTGGCCGTGATATCGCTTAATGGCTCCATCGCCGACGATGAGGGAAGTTTCCTCACGGCGGCGGGTATCACCCCGAAATCCGTTCGGCTGCAGTTGAAGCGTGCTCGGGAGGACTCTTCCGTCAGGGCGATCGTTTTGCAGGTGAACAGCCCTGGCGGTGCGGTTGGGGCTTCTCAGGAGATCGCTCAGGAGATCAGGGAGACCGAAAAGCCCATCGTGGTCTTCATGGGGGATATGGCTGCCTCCGGTGGCTACTACATCTCCGCCCCCGCCGACAAAATCGTGGCTAAACCGGGGACTCTGACCGGAAGCATCGGTGTAATCTCTCAGATTATGGATATGAGGGGTCTCTATGAAAAGCTGGGCATTAAACTTCAGATCGTTAAGTCGGGCAAGCATAAGGACATGTACCAGAGGGAGCTCACTCCCGAGGAGCAAGAGCTCATGCAGGAACTTTCCGATGAGCTCTACGACCAGTTCATCGAAGAGGTTGTAAAGGCCAGGAATCTGGATGAAAAGAAGGTCCGAGAGCTTGCGACCGGCGAGCTTTACACCGGAACGCAGGCGAAAAAGCTGGGTCTGGTGGATGAGTTGGGTGGCTATCAGGATGCCATCGACCTAGCCGCTGAACTTGGGGAAGTAGAAGAGCCGGTTGTAGAGGAGTATCGCCCGAAAACCTTCTTCGAATCTATATTTGGTCTCTCCGGTGCACAACTAGGAAAACTGATTCGGGCTCGATTGCTTGGTTCCGATTATCTTCTCCTGGAGTACTTGAAAAACTCTCATCCTTCGCCTCAGTATAGATAGTCTTACTCGCGGCGCGAAGTTGGGGAGAGAAAGGGGAAAAGCATGAAAGAAGGAGTTCTTGCTGCTTTAAGTGGAGTTATCATTCACCCGGTTCAGACTCTTCGAGCGATCACAAAGGAAAAGCCCTGGGTGTGGGGGATCATCGTGTATTTGGTGAGTAGCTGGGTGAGTTTTACGGCCAGTTTCCTGACAGGCTGGAGAAGTTTGCCCGAGGTGTCCATGCCCAGCGGACTCAATTTGTCGGCTTTTTTGGCGGGGGTGGTTCTCTCAGTTCCAATATTCAGCCTGGTGGGCCTGCTTGTCTTTTCCGGGATTTATCATCTCATCGCCAGGCTTCTGAAGGGCGAGGGAAGTTTTGTGAGTCTGCTCTCTGGTCTTGGATTCGCTAGTTTCCCTACGATATTGACCGCCCCCTTTGCGTTACTGGGGGTGGCGGGAGGACTCTTTGGAAGTTTTGTTTATAATCTCGCTGCTTTTGCTGTGTCCATCTGGGTGCTGGTTCTGAACATCATTGTCATCCGGGAGAATTACGCTTTTTCCACGGGGAAGGCGGTGCTAACCTTTTTCATACCAGTAATATTGCTCTTTGTTTTGGCGGTAACGATGATCCTGCTGGCAATTCTCATCGCAGTTCCGGCTCTGAGGAGCTTGTAAACCCCGTTAGAGGTTTACCTCTAACGGGGTAAAAGGGGGCTATGTCCGAGCGCGTTGCTTCTTCTGCAAAGAGGCAGATCATCCACGTGGATATGGATGCCTTCTTTGCCGCTATCGAGGAACAGAGACATCCGGAATACAAGGGGAAGCCTTTGATTATTGGTGGAAGCGGTGATCCCTCCAAGCGGGGTGTCGTCTCTACCGCCTCTTACGCGGCGCGAAAGTATGGCATCAAATCCGGCATGCCCCTCAGGACGGCTTACAAGAGGTGCCCTCAGGCCGTTTTCCTTCCCGTGGATTTCAAGAAATATTGCGAGGTCTCTGCCCAGTTCATGATCATCTTGCGGGATTTCACGTCCCTCATTGAATCGTGGGGACTCGATGAGGCCTTTCTGGATATCACCGCTGCGTCCAGGAAGGCAGTGAAGATCGCGTGGGATTTGAAGCAGCGGATTAGGGCGGAGATGGGCCTGACGGCTTCCGTCGGCGTTGGGCCCAATAAACTCCTGGCCAAGATAGCCTCCGATCTCAACAAGCCAAATGGTCTGATGGTTATCGAGGAAACCGAGGTTGAGAAGGTCCTCGCTCCTCTTCCGGTTTCGAAGTTGCTCTGGGTGGGAAAGAAGACGACGGCTCGCCTGAGGGAGATGGGCATAAACACCATCGGTGATCTCCTTAAAGTTCCCCTCGATACTCTCAAGGCCAGATTTGGAAAAGCTTACGGTCAGATGCTTTACAGCTTCGCCAGGGGAATGGATGAGAGTCCGGTTGTGACTTACCATGAACCTAAATCATTTGGCCGGGAAACGACATTCCAGGTGGATACGTGTGATCTTAATCTGGTTAAGAGGGTCCTATCCGGGTTTGTAAAATATCTGGTGAAAGAGTTACGAGAGGGTGGCTATCGGGGCAAGACTGTGACGGTGAAGATAAGATACAGCAATTTTTCTACCCACACTAGGGCGCATAGTCTGCCGGAGTCGACTGACTCCCCTCAGATCATCTACGATGAAGTTCTAGCTTTATTGCCAAAGTTTGATTTAACTCGAAAGATAAGGCTGGTTGGCCTTCGAGTTTCAGGTCTTGAAAAGAAAGCTCGGTGATTTTGAATGCATGAGCCCAGGTTTTACCGAGAACAGATGCTGGCAAAGGGGCTGGTTTCCTTTCAAGTCGTTGTGGGGGAGACCGACCTTTTTGTGAGCGCCGAAGAGAATCTATACAGACAGGCATTGGAGTCGGTTTTGAGATACAGGCGGGATATCCAGGGGTTCATCGAGAAGCATCCTCTGTTCGAGAGTACTCTGAAGCCGTATGAGGTGCCCGATTCGGCACCCCTCATTGTTCAAAAGATGGCTTTGGCTGCTCAGATGGTCGGAGTGGGTCCGATGGCTGCGGTTGCCGGGGCCATTGCCGAGTACGTAGGGAAGGATCTGCTCGAGCATTCAAGAGAGGTGATAGTGGAAAATGGTGGAGATATCTTCATCAAGAGTTCAAAGGCGCGAAAGATAGCCATTTATGCGGGGGATTCTCCCTTGAGCAACAAGATGGCCATCGAAATAAAGCCAGAGCAAACTCCCTTGGGCGTTTGCACCTCTGCGGGAACGATCGGACATTCTCTGAGTTTCGGCAGGGCCGATGCGGTGGTGGTTCTCTCCCAGAACGTGGCTTTGGCTGACGCCGCGGCTACCTCCATCGGCAATCGGGTGCGCAAACCGGAAGATGTCAACGGGGCGTTGTCCTATGGTCAAAGCATAAGGGGTCTCAGTGGTGTTCTCATTATAAAGGGTGATAAAATGGGTACCTGGGGTGCGATGGAAATCTCTCCCCTGTGATTGGAGCAAACGTTATGACCTTTTCCACCTTGATCTTCAAAAATTTACTGAGACGAAAGACCAGAAGTTTTCTGGCTATCCTGGGTATCAGCATTGGAATTGCCACCATCGTCGCTTTGGGTGTGATCTCCTCCGGGCTCAAGGCGAGTGCTGAAGATATCTTCAAAACAGGCAAGGCGGATTTTTCCATCGCCGAAGGCAATGTTGCTGATCTCGCATTTAGCATCGTCGAGGAGAAGGATGTGAGGGAGATTGAGAGGATAGAGGGTATAAAGTCAGCCGGCGGAATTTTGTTGGGGATCTACCCTGTTAGCGGAAATCCCTACTTCATATTAACCGGAGTCCGCGCAGATGATCTTAAGTTGGCCGGGATAGAGGTCTCGGTGGGCAAGTCCTTTAGTGAGAGAAAAGGAAATGAGATTGTCCTTGGGAAGTTAGCCTCGGAACATCTTGAAAAGTATGTGGGAGACAAGATAACCCTGGGCGGGAAACGATTCAAGATCACGGGTATATACGAGACGGGAACCGCCTGGTGGGATGGGGGAGCCTATGTTCCTTTGGAGACCTTGCAGAGGATGGAAAAGAAAGAGGAAAAGCTCACTATGGTCTACGTGGAATTAGAAAGGGGAGCGGACGCCGATAGCGTGACTCAGTACATTGAGAAGGAATACCCCGAGCTGGTGACCATAAGATCACTGTCCGATCTCAGCCAGGTCGACCAGGGAATTCAAATGATAGATTCTGCCACCTGGATGATCTCTCTCTCTTGGCCATCATAGTCGGGGGAATCGGTGTTATGAACACCATGATCATGTCGGTTTACGAGCGGACTCGGGAGATCGGCGTCCTGCGAGCCCTCGGATGGAAGCGCTGGCGGATTTTGGCCATGATCTTGAGCGAGTCTTTTATAGTAGGTCTTCTCGGAGCCGTGGCGGGAGCAGTGATCGGTGTGGTCGCCGTGAATCTCATTATGCTCTTCCCTGTGATGCAGGCGTTCATGGGCGTTGTTTATTCGAGCGATGTTTTCATAAAAGCGCTCGCCATCGCTCTGTTGGTGGGTCTCTTTGGTGGCTTTTATCCGGCCTATCGTGCCTCTCGGCTGTCACCGATGGAAGCATTGAGGTACGAATGAGAAGGCAGTGAATAGTAAGTGTTGGCTGATAGCAGATAGTTTTGGTGATGGCTGGGAGCTGGTGACTGGCAGCTGGCGACTACCGACTAATTAGCGAAGAAAGGTTATTGTGAGGATTAGCGAGAATAGGGCGATCGTTAAAGCTGAGAATCTGGTGAAGACCTTTGAGGAGGGTCGGGTGAGGGCACTGGACGGGGTCAACCTGGAAATTCAGGAGGGGCAGTTCGTCTCCATCATGGGCCCATCTGGTTCTGGAAAATCCACTCTCCTGAACATGATCGGTGCTTTGGATCGTCCAACCGAGGGGCGGATAACTGTCGCTGATGTGGATTTGGCGAACTTCAGGGACTTGGATGAGTTCCGGGCCAAAACGGTTGGCTTCGTCTTTCAATTACACAATTTGGTTCCCACCCTGACGGCGTTGGAGAACATCCAGATCCCCATGTTCGAGATGGATTTATCTTTAGGAGAGAGGGTCGAGAGGGCAAAAAAGTTGTTGATGGTGGTTGGTCTGGAGAAACGCATGGGTGCGGTGCCCAGCAAGTTGTCGGGTGGGGAGAGACAGCGAGTGGCCATCGCCAGGGCTTTGGCTAATGACCCCAAAATAATCCTGGCCGATGAGCCAACTGGAAATCTGGATACGGCGAGTTCGGACGAGATTTTACACCTGCTCCTCGATCTCAACAAAGGCGGTCAGACTATCATCCTTGTTACCCACGATCCAGAGATGGCCGGGCACGCTAACGTGGTCTTCCACATGAAGGACGGCAAGATTCTGGAAACCACCTGCAAATAACCCACCCCTAATATCGATACCCATGCTTTAAGTTCCTCCTCTTCCCATCAGCACTATCCTTGCCCTGAAATCTCCTTTCTCACTTTCGTGCGAAAGTGAGAAAGAGGGGGATTACCTGGTGTTTTGTTGTCTGGCGGTTTTAGGAAGTCGAGCGCCAGTCTGGTCGTATCTGGAATTATTTTCAATCTCCTTTAAAAATCCCTCAAAAATTTCTCCCAAAAAGAAGAGGTTCCCGAATTTTGGAAGAATAAAAGTGCAAAAGCACCGTGCCTTCTTTTGCCTTATATCGTTTAAAAGGAGATATATGAAAAACTGGTCTGTTTTAAAGTTTGCCTTAGTTGGGCTTGTAGCTGGGTTTGTTCTAAATACTATCATTTTTATGCTGAATATTTTTGGTCCAAGCCCTCACGTTTCCTTTATTGAAGGATTTATCATACCCGGGTTTTTAGCAGGTATTGTTGGGCTACTTGATTGCTATTCTTGTTCACCGATTTTTTGCACATAACCGAAGAAGTGTAGCTTTTGGTATTTTACTGGGGACCGCTTTCTATTTTGGGTGGACGGTGATATTTAGATTTCTAATTGTCTGTTTAGCAGGCCCTTTAGGCTTCATAGTTATTTTGCCTAGTTTGCCTGGTCTTATTTTTGCCCCTAGACAACTTTGGGCAGCACATCCTTTGTTTTATGGTTTATAGTTACGTTCTCCTGGCTCTTCTGGGGACTTGTAGGGGCTGGGATTGGCTACTTACTGGAGCGAAGGAGAGTGCAAGCTTCAAAAGAGTGAATGTTTGGATTTAAACAGCAAAGAAACAGGAGAGAAAGGGGAGCCATGAAAAATTGGTCAGCTTTAAAGTTTGCCTTAGTTGGGCTTGTAGCTGGGTTTGTTCTAAACATCATTGTTTTTGCTGACTCTGTCTTTTGGTGGCCGTACCCTGAAGCACCATTTATTGTAAGAGCAATACCTGGATTTTTAACGGGTATCACGGGGGCTCTTGTTGGTTTTTTTGTCTGCTGGCTTTTTACCCACAATCGAAAAAATGTGGCTTTTGGCCTGCTATCTGGAATTACTTTTTACTTTATCTGGACAGTTGGATTCAGATTTATTTTCATCTGCTTAGCAAGCCCTGAAGGCTTCCTATTTTATTTACCCAGCGCCCCTGCTTTTTCTTTCCTGGGTTTTATTAATCAACTAATAAGAGGAGAGGAACAAGTAGGCTTAAAAAGCATGACAGTTTTCATGTGGCTGGGATTTACATTCTCCTGGCTCTTTTGGGGATTTATAGGAACTGGGATTGGCTACTTACTTGAGAAAAAAAGAGTGCGGGTTTCAAAATAAGGGTAAAGTCTGAAAACTGGACCAATCTGGTAAGATACTACCATGGTTCAGGCTA
>JASEEZ010000005.1 GCA_030019215.1 Actinomycetota bacterium | reverse complement strand
GTAAGGATACCTTACTATAGCAGACAAATCAAGTTTTCGTCATCCACATTTTTTGGGGCGATAGCTGTGGCGTTTCCTACTTAAACCAAAAGTCACTATCTTCCCAGATTGATGATCCCACCAGACCGTTGAACTCATCCAAGAGGCTTTTTGCTACCTTGCCTCCCTTAAAGTAAATGTATAGTCCCGTAGGATCTTCGTCGTATGGCATATATATCCAGATTTCCCTGCTGCAATCGGGATCAGCGGCAATGCTGCGAACAAGAACTGGCGGTTCTCCCAAGAGGTTCCTTAGCTCACTTACCGATTCTCCCATCAACGTGGTTTCGGTTGGCGTGGGAAAATACTCCTCCCAGCCCGATTTCGGTTTTTGTGAAATCGCTTCCGAAGCCCGCAATTGAACAATTTGATTTTGAAGATCGCTGATCTGCTGTTGCATCGCTTTTCGATCGCTTTCGGCTATTGATCTCTGCCACCAACAAACTCCGCCACCGACTACTACAGCGGCGATGATCACCGCGGCAAGAATCGCCCAAATTTTTGAGCCTTGAGCTGGCTCCTTGATTTGCTTACCCATAATTTTGCCTCCTTTCCGTTAGATGGAATGTATTTAAAAAATCAGCACAATCTCATCTAGCGTCCTGCATGTTTACGAAGCCCTGCCGACAGCGAGTCGCTCTCAATGGATGTTAGACAAAGCCGCCATGGTTATTGGTAATTAAAATAATGTCTGAAGATGCTGATTAGTTTTTCTATGTTTCCCCTATCAAGGTCAGTTAGACCATCGGGGATAATATTCAATTCCAAACAAACATCTTTTCCCTTGATGAGACACACCCTTAAATTGGAGAGGATATTCAATTCTGCAAACTTTTTTATGAAATTTCTTTCTGGATCAGAGCTCCTTCTCTTATTGGCAAAGTTATCTATGCTTCCATTGTTTGTATTAAGGCGTCTGTTCAAATCATCAGCTTTACCTGCGTGGAGAGGTTTCTTGCTCTCCAGGATTATATACCAGCCACTTTCCGATGGTATCTGCCCAGTGGGGACCTCAAAATAGTATGAGGGTTTGAACCCCAATGGATAATAATAGGAGGGATTTTGTATCAATTTGTCAATAACTTTTCTAAGATTATCCACCACCACAGGATCATTAAGGTCAATTCTATCTACAACCAGGTCCCCCATACAATTACCTCATATAGGCACTTTCGTCTAACGTTCGTTCCCAGCATATACGAAGTTTCGGCGAAGCCGAAATTTGGACGAACGGAGTGAGCCGTATATGCTGTGTTAGGCGACCCCATCAGGGGTGAGTCACGATAGTAGCGAAGCGTTTTGCTTGGCGATTGTTTTGTATGCCTCATTATCTTCGATAGTCTCATTTAATCCCCAACACCTGACTGAAGATATTGAATGTCAATCGGTTCTTCAAATACCTTCCCTATTCCCTCAATTTCTCCTTTTTCCAATAATAATCTAAAGAATTCTGGACGAGTTTGGCCGAAAGCGTTTGCTATAACAGGTCCTCTGTCTTTCCATATTTTGTGTCGTACTAATCTGTCAATGATTTTTTCTATTGCATCCCAGCCCTCTTTTTCAAGCTCTACCCAAAAAACTCTTGTTCCTTTCCCCCTTTTTCTCTCCTTCTTCATCTCGTTAGTAATTTTCCTGTTCATGATTAGGTAATTGGCTATAGCCTCTTTTAAGAATTCACACCAGATTACGAACGCAGCAGGTCTGAACAATCTGTATGCGATCAAATGGTCATCTGGGATAGTAGTATCGCCTTTTTTAATCCTGTCTTCCAACTTATAAACCCCAATATCCTTATTGAACTTTCCCTTCAAGACTTTGTTAGCAAATAAAGTCATTAGCTTAACTAGATTCCTCGCTTCAGTATCTCGAACATATGGCCTATCAGAATCAATATTGATCTGTTCTTCACAAGGCGTGGCATCAATGAAATGTCTAAAGAAAGTTTTCTCTACAGAATCGTAGGATATTGGCCAAGTCTTCGAGCGAGCAACATCTTTTTCTACATAATCAAAAAACTCATTCTTCATTAGAATTCCATTTTCTCCCGCCAGGTTTCTACAGTCTCTAACTCTTACCTTTAAGTAGTGATATAGATTTTTCTCTTCTTCTCTTCGTCGCTCTGCTTCTATAGACTCAATATAACCTTTCTCAGACTTCAGAGAAGTTTGTGGGTCTTCGAGATATTTTTTGAAGTTTACACTGAATATATCTTCTCCAAGACTATCAAGCACTGAACGGAAAAATTCTATCTGCCTAAGTTCCTTGTGGGCTCGCCTGTTCACTTCTTTTAGATTGTCTTTAGGTGGATTGACAAAAACTCTTACTGGCATCTCCATCCTTCCAAGAAGTATTTGTGCTGCGGTTTTATGCTGCCCATCAAATAGCAGAATTTTACCCTTACCTGCCCTCTCTTCAAAATGAAGTCTGCACAATGCCACATGAAGTTGTGGATTTTTTCTCCAGAACTCCTCAATGAGTTTATTGATATCAACAATTTTTCTAGGATTCAGTTCAGAGTCATGCGCAAGAACTGAAATGGGGAGTAATCCAAAAAAGAATTTATATTCTGGATTGCTCGGGTCTACATGAAGAGAAAAAGACCTATCTTTCTCTGAAAATCGAAGCAATATCTTATCGTCAAATTCTTCAGCATAAACTTCTTCTTTATTTCCGCCAAATTCATTTAAAATTTGTTCTGTTGTTAAAGCACCGCCGTATTTTTCTCGAGCATGTCCCAGTTTTAGTTGAAATAGAGAGGCGACTCCCTTAACCTGGGATTGTTAAAGTCCTAGATTGGCTTAAAGCAAGCCAGAAAGGAGTCGCCATGAAGAAAAGGTATCGGAAAGAGAGGGGAAACACAAGAGGGAAAGCATACACGCTTTGCCCCACTGGTAAAGTCAAGGTGGAGCTACCTCTACCGGTAGCAGAGATCTTGGCTGGTGTGGAAGTAGCTGTAGAGGAATTTGCAACCGAGGCCGGACTTGCTCTCATGCAAGCTGCTATGGAGGCAGAGGCAGGGCTTTTAGCCGGTCCCAGATATGCCAGGATTAAAAAGAGAGAAGCATACCGCTGGGGTGGCCAGAATGGGGTGGTGATCTACGGGGGGAGGAAGTTCGATCTAGACTACCCCCGCGTGAGATCTCTTAAGGGAGTTGAACTCCCTCTTGCCACCTATAGGCAGTTCAGAGAGGGAGGGAGAATAGAGCGCTCTGTCTACCAAAAGCTCCTTTTTAAGCATCTCCACCAGAAAGTATGAAAGGGTTATAGAGGACTTCTGCCAGGGCTACGGGGTGAGCAAATCAAGTGTTGGCAGACACTTCATCAAGGCTACAGCCAAACAACTTAAAGCACTCCTAGAGCGTCGTCTGGATACTCTCGATCTCATCGCCATCCTAATCGATGGCATCGAGTTCAAAGAATATCTCCTGGTGGTAGCCTTGGGGGTAGATGAAGAAGGCAGAAAGCATGTCTTAGGTCTCTGGCAGGGAGCAACAGAGAACACCGAGGTAGTGACTGCTCTTCTGGAAGACCTGGTCGAAAGAGGTCTCTCCCCTAAGAAGAACTACCTCTTTGTCCTGGATGGAGCCAAGGCTCTAAGAAAAGCGGTTAAAAAGGTGTTTGGCGAGGATACAGAGATACAGCGCTGCCAACTCCATAAGCGCCGCAATGTCAAGAGCTACCTTCCTCCCGAACATCAAGAGATAGTGGACAGAAGATTAAGGGCCGCTTACAGCATGGGAGACTACCATGAGGCCAAGAAATCACTCCAACTCACAGTGAGCTATCTTAAGCGTCTCAACCCATCGGCTGCCAGGAGCTTGGAAGAAGGGCTGGAAGAGACCTTGACCCTCCACTGCCTGGGAGTGCCTGATCTCTTGAGAAAGAGTCTTTCATCCACCAACCTGATAGAATCTCCTTTCTCTACCAGCAAGGACATCTCTCGTCGGGTTAAAAGGTGGAGAAACGGAGAACAGGTTCAGAGATGGGCAGCAGCCTCACTCTTAGAGGTGGAGAAGCGCTTTAGGCGGATTAACGGATACCGCTATCTCTCTGTGCTAGCCACTGCCCTAAACCGGAAAGAATTTGAGAAAGAAAGGAGCGTAGCCTAGAATGGGGTTAAGGAGAGACGTCTTGAATTTCAACTAACAAAGGGACAACCCCTTTTTCTCTTAGACTGTCCCATCTCATTAGAACTTTTGCCAGGTTTAAATTTTTGGCTCTTTTCTTTGAATTACAGCTTGAGTGAAGCAAAGCCCAATTCCCCTCCTCATCGGGTCCACCATCGGCGATAGGAACAATATGATCTATTTCGGTTTCATCAGCTTCTAGTTTAATCTCGTGCTCGCAGAGAAAACAAATACCTCCTTGAAACTTGAGAAGCCTCTCCTCGAGTTGCGCCTTTTCTTTCTGATTCATTTCATCAATCCGAGTAGAATATCTTGGCATCTTTATACCTCCATAACCTTAAGGTTAATTTGTTCCTACACTTTAAATTTATCTTCTCTAATTCGCCAAGCAAAATGTCGCCTAACTTAAAATAACCGAACCGGGGTTCGTTTATGCAAACGGAGTCAGGCCCTGCTATCTACATACTGGAAAACTCCTACTCCGTCAGATCTGCACATAATGTCGTAGATACCTTTGACGTAAGCATTCAGCGATTGTGGTGCTGTAATTTTGCGGGAGTCATTTCTTTGCACCATAATCTTCATTATTCCCCAAAAAAAGATCGAATTTCTGATTCACGAAGTACTCTCGAAGTATCTACTAAGGCAGCAATCTCATCTTCATTCAAACTCTTGATCCCCTGTTCATTGATTTGCCATATATCAACTGGAAAACCTAATCCCCAAGAACCAACTTCAATAGATTCTTCTAATACCTTGTAAGCCAAGAGGGTTGCTTTCTGTAGATCATATGTATGGCCCTGATATTTCTGGAGCAACGCATAAGCAAAAAGCCCTCCACTACCAGAAGCAAAAGGCTTATTTATCCATTCATTTGTTCCATTAGATAGCAAATGCAAAATTTTTGGTTCTCCTCGCCATTCTACAAACATAAAATCACCAGGATGCAGTTGAAGCAAGAGTTCTGGATTTGAGGGCTGCAAAAATTGTGTGCGAAAATCTTGTTGTAAAAGGATCGTGACCGCCTGTTTGACTACATTGCTAAGTGAATCTCTGATATTAGTAAGTGGCTGATCTTTATCGGGCAATTGTTGAATAAATTCCTCAACTCGCTGGATTAGAGCTAATTCCCCAGAGGCACTCCATAAGCATCGTTCATTGAGTTGCTTGATTTTCTTTTCCTGCCAGCGCACTTGCCCCAAAGTCACTTGGCCATCTGCGGCAATTATTATTCCATCCTTTGCTGGAATTGCTAAGATTAGAGTCATTTTTTAATCACTCCTTTCAGGACAGAATTTTCTGCAAATTCAGGTGCTTCCTCATATACTTTTTTCAGCAAGTCAAAGAAACTCATACGAGAAACTTCTTCCACTGTCTTTTCAATTAATTCAATTATCTTTGGATTAGCCTTTTTAACTACCTCTTCAGATTTTGCTCGACCCTGGGCGGTTAAATAATAGTTAGCCCACTCTGGGATTGGGTGTGGCGACTGCGTCACAAATCCATGTGTTAGTAGGTCCCGAAGTTCTGAATATACTTCCAAGCTATAAGGACCATAAAGATATGGCTCAAAATGAAAATAATCTTGAACTTCTCCTCTAGATCTGTGCCAAATTAGAAAAAGTGATTTCATAATGTGGATTCTATCCAATGGTTTTTTTCTCAAAACTACAAGTATCCAATCACTTTTTTCAAGTTTCATATCATATTCCTCCTCTTATATTCTTTGTCATAATTCACTTCTAAATGCTTTTCTTAAAATTGCCTGCGGTAAGGCATTAATGACTTCAAGTTGTTTTTCAATTGGGTAAGAGATTCTGACCTTGATTGCAAATTAAATTTCAATTTCTCTATACGCATTGTCGATCTTTTTTTGTAGTTCAATTGTTAATCGAATGGCTTTTGCCACTTTCATATAATGGTTAATCTCATCGAGAGAAAGTTTCCGGCCTTTTCTGTCCTTCAAATATTTCTCCATCACCTGATAGCTTCCGATTTGATATTCCCACACTTCTTTTGAAATGCCCTCAAAATACTGTTCTTTGTTTATGAAGACTCTCTGGCTCTCTTCATCATAGAAAACTTTCTCTACCATATTAGAGCCGCCTTTGGGAAAACCTATATTGGTCTCATCGAGAGCTGAGGATTCAAGCAAATGAAGATCAACAAGTTCTTTTCCAAGATTACTTAACTCTTTGAACACCTCATAATTTGAAGGCAACGGAACCCTCGGAAAATCTATCTTGAGAAATTCTTCGTAGCGTTTGCGGTAAGTTGGGGAATGAAGAATGGCATAGATGTAATAAAAAATCTCCCCTAGTTTCGGCTCCGAGTTGATGGATTCTCTTATGGCTTGTAGGAACTTAGGGCTAAAATTGGAGATTCGTTCTGCCCCAAGCGCCTCTTTGCCTGACACCTGTCCCCCAGGTTCATGCGGATAGAGGTAGAGAGGGAAAAAATAAGCTGTTTCTTTGGTCTTTGTTGAAATTAAACAAATGTCCGATGCGACATTTGAAATAAAAACATGAGCAAAAGGTGGTTTCGACAATATCCTTGTGGTCACCAGAGATATGTTTTCCTTTAATAGATGGCCCATAAATGGCCATCTATCTCTGTCTATCAACGAAGATTCGTAGCATATCCATCGTGTATCAAAAGGTCTATAAGCGTAAGGGTAAATTTTATGCTCCAACTTTTGACCGTTCACTTTTTGCCTCGCAGTAGTTAACTTCCAAGTTCCTGTATCTTCAAGGTTTAAGCTTTGACCAACTAATTCATCAGATAAGGTTCCAGTAAATATTCTCAGTCTTCGAATTATTTCTTCTTTGGTAAATCCCACCACAAAATGGTCTCTATGAGTCTTTACGCCACTTGACCACCTCTTAAAGATATCTGTTACCTTCCAGAATTTTTCATACTCGGCTTGTAATGCGAAGTCCTTGGGAATAAAGAAATAATAAGGGGCAACGGGTTTGAGTTCCTGCCATTTAGTGATTTCTATATCATTTTCAAAGAGGTATCCGTATTTTTCGCCTCGCAGCCCCCAGAGGTCAGCATAGTAAACCTTTTTCTCTTTCTGTGGTTTTTCTAGTTTCACATATAAAGCTATGGTGACCCCTTGCTGAATATCAAAGACATTCTCGTCTTTGCCGCCTTCGGGTGTCTTTTCGCCAATTCTTGAAGAACCATGAAGATTAAGGATGTAAATCTCATCAAAGGTCTCTAAGAGCTTTCTTCTCATTCCTCGATGGATTACCCCCGAAAGATAGGAATTATTGGTGATAAATCCCAGGATTCCTTTGCCCGCTTGATCTATCTTCCAGTGGGCAAATCGAATAAATTTTATGTAGTCGTCATTCAAAGGTTGAATATTGCGCTCATCTCTAACATCATCTTTATAATCATCAAGAAGCCCTCTTACTCTCACACTGAGTAATCGTTCTATCCCTCTTTTGTCTTTTCTTGTTTTTTTCTGAACTTCGCCTATCATCCAAGCAGAGTTATTTTCTGAACTTACTGAATAAGGAGGATTACCGAGAACAACCAAAATTGGTACTTCTTCTTTTATCCTTTTCGCCTCTTGCCCTTCTTTTGTAAGGTCGATTAGAAAGCTTAAGTGCTTTGGCTCTTTCATTTCTAAAGTGTTTGTGAGATAAAATTTAAATCTTTCGCCTTCTTTAAACTTATATCCCATCTCCTCCAAAACCATAGAAACCTTGAAATGTCCCACTGTATATGGAGCCATGAGGATTTCAAAAGCATGGAAATGGGGCAGGATATGCTCCTCTATGTAAGATTTAAGAAGCCCTTGCTTTTTCTCATCTTCCAACTCCTTTTGGGCCTGCTTGATTGCTTGAACTACAAAGGTTAGGGTTCCGGCAGCTGGGTCAAGAAGAGTAACATCGTTAGTCGCAAGTCCTTCAGCTTTCTCAAATTTTTCTTTTAAAAGATGATGAATGGATTTCACAATATAAGAAACCACAGGTAGAGGTGTATAGTAAACTCCCAATCTTTCTCTTTCTTTGGGGTTATAAGTGGCAAGAAAGGTTTCGTAAAAGTGAATAACTGGGTCCTCATCCCATCGAGTTGTCTTGAATTCTTCAAGAATTGACGAAATATCTGCTTTTTCAAGTATCTGGCTTATCTCATCGACAATCCAGATCAAGGATTCGGGGAAATGGGGCCCGGTAAAGGAGTAAAAGATTTCTTTTAGCAAAGGCAAACTTTCGGGGATAAATTCCCAAGCCAGTTCTCTCTTGAAGCCATTCCGGACTTTCATCCAAGCCGCAAATAGCCCGTATGTAATGGTCTGGGCGTAAAGATCAGCAAATCTCTCTTTTGTCAGCGTTTCTATAAGTTCTTCCTGAAAAGCTCTGTAGAATCTTGTTACTTCCTCACTCTCTCGTGAAAGCTCTTCTTGTAAAATGTGTTCAAGAAATCGGGTTCGCTTTGCAAGTTCAACAGAAAGATCAGATGATCTTCGAACCTCAGGTGTGGAAAAAGAGAAAAATTTTTCTAACAGTTCAAAAAATAAATCTAGCTTCTCGGGAACAGGAGGATACTTTAAGCTCCGCAAAGTAAACTGGCGCCCCACCTCTACCTTGTCTATGGGATCACCAGACCTATATAGTCTAAACTCTAAGAAATTGGTCAGAATAAGGTTTGGTAGAGAGTCCCGATATCTTTTGAGTTGCTCAGAGTCTTGAACTTCTCTGAGATTGGTGTCCGGTGGTTTAGCCTCAATATATCCGACAATTTCACCATTTTTGCCAATACGGAAGTCGGGGATTCCTATCTCTGTCTTTTTGGGTAAAACAAGGGCGCTCGTCCCAACTTGCTCTGGGGAAAGTTTGGCGCACTCCTCAATAAGTCTTTTAAGAGCAGGATAAAAACTTTCCTCTCTGAAATCGCCGCCTATATAAATTTTATGAATTTCCCCAAAGTAAGAACTGAGAGCTTTTTTAAATTTGCCTTTTTCAGTCTTATTCATTTTTCTTCCTTAGCTGCCAGCACCCAACAGTTTTCAGGTTCACGAACTATGAACGAAGCAAACCACAAATGCGCTGTTAGCTGCCGTTGATTTCGAATTCTTCTAGGATAAACTCAGGTCGATTTTCGATTATTAACTTGGTTCTCCAGCCGCTCTCAGTTGCACTGATTACTTGACTAACGAATTCTGGAACCCAATCGGGAACCTGGATCGGCACTCCATAGCCCTTTGTCTCATAAGTAGTCTTTCCATCGATAATTCTCACTAATGCAATGCCATTTACTTTAGCATATTTAAGCGCTCCGCGTTGATAAGAAGAAGTTGTGAACATCATGCCTTTTTGCGCAGCAGTTGAGCACACTTTGTCATTTAACACCTGAACCAGTTCGCGCTTAATCGGATTCTTGTGGTGCTTGCATTCAATAAGGACAAGGAAATTGGCTCCAAGTGCTTTGAACCGAGCAGTAATGTCTATGTTGTATTCGCCGTTCAAGCCCTGAATGGTTTCCAGCCGCTTAACTTTGAAATCTGAGAGCCCAACACCAGATATTCGCAACAACTCTTCGACCAGAGCCTCAAATTCACTTGGCGTCAGGCGTCCTGGATCCCCCATAATCAAATCCCTTTCTAATCAATGGCAGTCAACTCATTCTTGCCCGAACCGCTTTGTTTGCTCTTAATCAACTCCGCTCTCCAACGAATAAATTGCGCCGAAAAAAATCTACTGAACCCTAGGGTTAATTATTCTGCCGGGGATGGCGAAATCCTTGCCAGTTAGGTGCATCAGTGGCTTCGCCTTGAGGACATCGAACTTTCCCTCTGTAAAAAACTCGTCTTTGGCCTCCGCATTAACCACTCTTCCCACGATTATTACGTGGTCGCCCGCCTCTTTTTCGAACTCCAGGGCACACTCGATCCAACCGATGCACTCCTCGATGCTCGGTGCTTTGACCGACTTCGATTTCTTCTCGGTGAGACCCGCTTCCTTGGTCTCACTCACACCTTTAGGGAAGGACTTGCTGCAAACCCAGAGCTCATCGATGATATCGGCGGGGGCGATGTTTACCACAAACTCGCCGACCTCTCTGATGTTGGCTAAAGTATGTCTCCCGGGCGCGGAGGCGAAGGCAACGAGAGGCGGATCGGAAGAAACGGGCATAACAAAACTAAAGGGTGCAGCATTCGTCTTTCCCCGCCCATCGATGGTTGAAATGAGCACCGCTGGTCTCGGTGCTAAAATTCTGTAGAAATTCCCCAATTCAAGTTTCATCACTTCCTCCCTCTAATTCCCAGTATCACCACTTATCACCGCGTAGGTGATAATGGTTTTTGTTATTTTAAAGCGGCGGCCCTGTAAAGGGCGCTCACCTCATAGGGATGAAGTATGCGGTGCTGGCCACGGGGCAAATCTTTCAAATGTACGGGGCCAAAAGAGAGACGCTTCAATCTGACAACCGGGTGGCCGACCTTCTCAAACATCCGCTTGACCTGGCGCTTACGCCCCTCCCTGATAGTTACCTCTATCTCCGTTGAATCTCTATTCCTCTTCGCCACTTTGACCCTGGCGGGGGCAGTGGCTCCGTCTTCCAAAATTATGCCTCGCCTGAGACAGTCGAGGATGTTGTTCTCCGGGAAACCCCTTACTTCGGCCAGATAGCTCTTTTCCACCTTGAATCTTGGATGCATCAGGCGGAAGGCCAGTTCCCCATCGTTCGTGAGTAGGATTAATCCTTCTGTATCCATATCGAGGCGGCCAACAGGGAATATCCTGACCTCCCTCTCCCCCACCAAATCCAGAACGGTGGGTCTGCCAAAGGGATCCGTAACCGAAGTTAAATAACCAGCCGGCTTATTCAATGCAACATAAACCTTCTCCCTCACAAAACCGATCTTCCTACCATCGACTTCAACGGTATCCCTCTCGGGATCGGCTTTTACCCCAAGTTCTCGAATGACCTCATTGTTTACTTTAACCCGTCCCTCCAGGATGAACTTTTCACACTTGCGCCTGGAGGCGATACCGGCTCTGGCCATTATCTTCTGCAATCTTTCCAATCTTACTTACACCTCAGTGCTCGTTATTAGTTATTCGAAATTAGTTATTCGTTTTCAGATGGCGGTTCACAGTTGACAGATCTTATCAGCTCAGAGCTTAGAGCACGGAGCTTAGAGACAAAACCCTTAGCTTAGAGCTCGAGGCTTTAAGCTTAGAGTCTCAATCTCGATAGGTTTCCACCAATCTCTATATATCTCCATGGATCTCCATAAATCTCCATCTTGCTTACAGCTGGGAGCTGGCCCCTGACTCCCCACTCCCGACTGGCGACTCCTGACTAACTGGAAGCTGGCGGCTGGCGACTGGTGACTGGAAGCTGATTCACTCCTCGCCTTCCACTGGTTCCGAGGTTAACCGCCGCTCTATCCGCCTCCTTGTCCTCTCATCGGGTGCGAATTCCTCTAGGGGAGGCAGATCATCCAGACTTCTCAGACCGAGGGCTTCGAGAAAAGCTTTGCTCGTGCCATAAAGAATCGGCTGGCCCGGGGAGTTCTGTCGACCCACCTCTTTGACTAACTCCTTCTCCAAAAGAGAGTTCACAACGGTATCCACATTAACTCCCCTGATGCGACCAATTTCTGTTTTGGTTATCGGTTGTTTGTACGCGATGATGGCCAACGTTTCGAGGGCCGCCTGGGTAATCCTGCGATGGTCCAAGGAAAGAACCAATTTCTCCACGTAGCTGGCATAGCCCGGGTGGGTAAACAATCTATACCCCCCCGCGACCTCTCTCAATTGAAAGCCTCGATTCTCCCCCCGATATTCCGCGACAAGCTCATCGATTACCCTCTTTACAGTGGCCTCGTCAACCTCCACTATCTCACTGATCTTCCGCAAAGAAAGGGATTCATTGGCCACAAAAAGCAAAGCCTCAATTATTCCTCTGAGAGAAGCAAGTTCAAGCACTCAACCTCACCTCTATATCTCCAAAAACCACAGCCTGGCTAAGAGAAATCAACCCCATCTTATACAGCTCGAGCAAGGCTAAAAAGATCGCCGCCGCCTCTATTTTCTCCTTGCATCTGGTCGTGAGCTCCCTAAAACTTTGTGAACCCTTTTTCCTGAGTCTCTTCATCACAAAATCCATCTTTTCATCGATGCCGATGGGCATGGAGGAAATATGCTCCGACTCGATCAAGACCTTCTCCCCCCTGGCCAAGAGAGAAGTGATTAAGGCTGCGAGCTCGGCGGGGTCGACTTCCTTCAAAAAACCAGGAAGAAGCTTGGCGAATCTCTCCTCCAGATCGGCCTCCCTCGGATAAAACTTGCCTTCGGCCCCCAATCTTGCCGCGAGCTCAAGGGCAGCGTTTTTAAACTTCTTATACTCGAGCAACCTCAAAATTAGGGCCTCCCTAGACTCTCCCAAAGAGACCTCCTCCTCCCATTCCTCTTCCTCCACGGGAAGAAGGCTTTGAGCCTTGATTTCAAGGAGGGTGGCGGCCACAAGCAAAAACTCGCTGGCCACCTCCAGGTCCAAATCGCGCATTTTCTGCAAATAGGTGAGGTACTCTTCGGTGATCTTTGCAATGGGGATGTCGCAAATATCCAGCTTCTGCTCGGATATGAGAGTTAAGAGTAGATCGAATGGTCCCTCAAAAACCTCAAGCTTAACCTGATAGTCCATGGTCACAAATTGTGCTACCCCCACCGCTCTATATTAAGTCGCTGGCGAACCTCGCGCAGAGTCGCTCTGGCAATCGGTCTGGCTTTGTGAGATCCCTGTTCCAAAACCTGGCGCACCAGACCAGGTTCTTTCTCAAGCTGTGCCCTACGGGCCCTGAACTCCTTCAAAGAGTCGCTTATCCTCTCCGCCAGAATATCCTTGCACTCCGTGCATCCTCGCGTCGCTTCCCGGCATTGGACTTCGATGTCCCCTAAAATATCGGAGCTGTAGACTTCATGGAGAGCAAACACGGTACAAACCTTGGGATGTCCCGGATCCTTCCGTCGAACTCTCTGGGGATCGGTGATCATCATCCTGACTTTCTTCTTTATCACCGAGGGGGGATCGGATAAGTAGATGGCGTTACCATAACTCTTACTCATCTTGCGTCCATCGATGCCCGGGAGTCTCTTGACCTCGGTGAGCAACGCCTGAGGCTCGACAAAATAATTCTCGTAAAGATAGTTGAATCTCCGGGCAATTTCTCGACTTAATTCCAGGTGAGGAAGCTGATCCTCCCCCACGGGAACGAAATTGGCGTGAACGATGAGGATGTCGGCGGCCTGGAGAACAGGATAACCAATAAATCCGTGGGTGGCTATCTCCTTCTGTTTGAGTTCTTGAAGCTGCTCTTTATAGGTTGGGCACCGCTCCAGCCAGGATAAAGGAGTGATCATTGAAAAATAGAGACTGAGTTCGGCTACCTCTGGAATATCCGACTGCCTATAGAGAACACACTTTAAAGGATCCAACCCCACAGCGAGCCAGTCGATGACCATTTCCTTAGTATCGTCCTTCAACTTGCTCACATCATCGTAGGTCGTTGTCAGCGCATGCCAATCGGCGACGAAGAAAAAACAGTCGTACTCGTCCTGTAACTCAATCCAATTTTTCAACGCCCCGTGATAATGTCCGATGTGTAGCTTGCCCGTCGGTCGGTTTCCGCTCAGTACCCGCTTCCTCAACCAGAATTCCCCCTTTTCGACTACCTTATTTTTACACAGTTACCTTTGGTTCTTCAATTAATTTTATCCCCAACCAACGCTGGGAAGAACGAGATTCATCAGAAAATTGATAATCGGGATGAAAATCGCAAAGAATATGGATTTAAATACGGTCAAAAGAAGGATCAAAATTAATATCCCGTACCTCTCCAGGGAATAATAGGCCATCCGGGCCCTGGGAGGCAGAAGTGCCGAGACGACTCTGGATCCATCAAGGGGAGGAATGGGAGTTAAATTAAAGATGCCCAGAGCGACGTTTATTTCAATGATGTACAGAAAAACAAAGTAGAGAAGCGAGTGTGGCGCAACCAAGCCCACTCTCAGCGGAAGACCGGCGAGGAATGCCATCACAAGATTAGACAGGGGTCCAGCTAGCCCGACGTACATCATTCCCCTATTCGGATCTCTAAAATAGCTCGGATTAATAGGCACGGGCTTCGCCCAGCCGATGTGAACCAAGAAAATCATCAGGGAACCGAGAAAATCAAGGTGACTAAGGGGGTTGAAGGAAAGTCTCCCACTGCGGCGAGGGGTAGGGTCTCCCAATAAATCGGCGACCTTGCCGTGGGAGTACTCATGAATGGTTACAGCAATCAACAAGGCCGGAACGACCAGCAAAAGATCCAGTAAAATGGGCAATTTCTCACCTTAAATCAATTAGGACATGAAAATAAAGGTCTCGAAAGCTACAAAGTGCCTTGCCAAAAGGGATCATACAAAGAGTTCGGTGCTCAGATACCTGTCTCCACCGTCGGGGAAGATGGTGACGATCACGCCGTCCGTCATCGAGCTGGCCTGTCTGGCAGCTTCAAACATCGCCGCGCCCGAGGAAATACCGGCGAATATTCCTTCCACCTTAGCCAGTTCCCTCGCGGTTTGAAAGGCATCGTCGTCAGCAACATTCGTCAACTCGGTAAGGATTCCTCGATCAAAGATAGGTGGAACGTAACCATCACCCAAACACTTAAGCCCTTGAATCTTGGAGTTGAGATACGGCTCCACGCCGACGATCTTCACATCGGGATTCACTTCCCTCAGCCTCTTACCCACACCCATAACCGTGCCGCTCGTGCCGATGCCTGCCACAAAAACATCAACGTGCCCGACCTGCCTGACAATTTCCTCCCCTGTCGTCTCGTAATGGGCCAGGACATTATTGGGATTGGCAAACTGGCTGGGGGTAAAATATCTGGTGTCCTTTGCCATCTCCTCTGCCTTCACAATGGCACCGTGCATGCCCCTTTCAGCCGGGGTGAGCACCAACTCAGCACCATAGGCCCTCAGGACCTTCCTTCTCTCGATACTCATCGACTCGGGCATCACTATCATACACCTGTAACCCTTCACCGTCGCGACCATGGCAAGTCCGATGCCGGTGTTTCCACTGGTCGCCTCCAGGATAATCTTATCCCTGGTCAGTTCCCCCGTCTCCTCAGCTTTTTCTATCATATACTTGCCGATGCGGTCCTTGACCGAGCCGCCCGGGTTAAACCCCTCGAGCTTGGCATAGATAGTCACCTTGGAATTGAGGTTCATTCTATTTATCTTCACAACCGGGGTGTTGCCAATCAACTCCAGGATGCTTTCAGCCATTCTGCCTCCGTCACCAG
Source organism: Actinomycetota bacterium (assembly GCA_030019215.1). Classification (GTDB taxonomy): domain Bacteria; phylum Actinomycetota; class Aquicultoria; order Subteraquimicrobiales; family UBA9087; genus UBA9087. The sequence continues at coordinate 75,348 of JASEEZ010000005.1, read as the reverse complement.
TCGACAGCTAGATAGCTCGGCCTCACGACCTTGATAGCATATAGCTCGTTCGCTTTGCTCACTTAATAGCATATGGCTCGCTCACTATCATTCGCTCTATAGCTCGGCCTCACGACCTTGATAGCTGATAGTAAAAGCCCTCAGCCATCAGCCATCGGCCATCGGCCATCGGCCATCTGCCATCAGCCATCTGCCATCAGCCATCGACTATTTCCAAGACTAGTGGTTTCTTCTCCGGCTGCTCTCCGGCAATATTGATTGCATTATCTAAGATTGTGTCCGCCTGGTCAAGCTGGTCCATATCATTGGCGTGAATTTCCGCCATAACATCTCCCTTTTTAACATAACCCCCGACCTTATGCCGAAAAACTACCCCCACCGTGGGATCGATCTTGTCTTCCTTTGTTGTTCGCCCAGCCCCCAGGACCATTGCAGCGCGTCCCACGGCCTCGGCGTCAATAAAAGACAGATATCCCTCCTCCTTCACCAGGTAATCGGAGACTATCCTGGCTCGAGGTAGCGTACCAGGGGCCTCAACTATCTTAGGATCGCCGCCTTGAGATCGCACGAGCTGGATGAATTTCTCCAGGGCCTCACCTGAATTGAGTATCTTCTGTAACCTCGCCTGTGCCTCCTCGATGCTCGAAGCAACCTTCCCTAAAACAAGTGTGTGGGAACCGAGCACCAGACAAAGTTCCACCAGATCGGTGGGACCCTTCCCTTTCAAAGCATCGATGACCTCTTTGACCTCCAGAATGTTGCCCACAGCAAACCCCAGGGGCTCATCCATGTTGGTGATCAACGCAATCGTCTCTTTTCCGGCACCCTTTCCGATATCAACCAGCATCCCGGCCAGCTCCCGAGCTTCCTCCAAAGTCTTCATAAACGCGCCTGAACCGACCTTCACATCGAGAACGATGGCATCCGCTCCTCCTGCGATCTTCTTACTCATCACGCTGCTGGCGATGAGTGGAGTGCTGGACACCGTAGCTGTGGCATCCCGCAACGCATAGATTTTCTTGTCGGCGGGAACAATACTCGCCGTGGCTCCGGCTATCGCCACTCCAATCTTTTTGACTTGAGAAATAAACTCCTCCCGGGAGAGATCGACCTTGAGACCGGGGATCGATTCCAGCTTGTCCAGAGTTCCACCGGTGTGACCCAGCCCTCGACCGGACATCTTGGCGACGGGAACGCCCGCGGCGGCGACCAGCGGGGCCAGAAGTAAAGTGGTCTTATCCCCCACCCCGCCTGTGCTGTGTTTGTCGACCTTTATCCCCGAAATGGAGGAAAGATCGATCACCTCGCCGGATGACACCATTGAACCGGTCAAATCCAGCGTCTCCCGCGAGTCAAGACCCCTAATATAGAGAGCCATTAAAAGGGCGGACATTTGATAGTCGGGTATCTCTTCCTTCACGAAACCCTGTACCATAAAGTCGATCTCCTCAGCGGTCAGTTTCTCCCCATTTCTCTTTCTAGCGATAATGTCATAAACTCTCATCCCTCACTCCTTTAATACTCCATCCGCAAAGCTCTGACCTTTGACCGGAGCATCAAAGCCCAGCAGATCGGCAACACTCTTTCCCAGATCAGCAAAGGTCTGGCGCGTCCCAACATTTGCACCTCGCTCGATATTTTCACCGTAGATGAGCAAAGGAACATACTCCCGGGAATGATTGGTACTCGGCGTCGTCGGATCACAACCATGATCAGCGGTAAAAATTAAAACATCAGAGGGCTTTAAAAGACCCAGGATCTCAGGAACCCTACAATCAACCTCAACTAGACCTTTAGCATAGCCCAGGACATCGTTCCTGTGTCCCCAAAGCATGTCGAAATCGATGAGATTGGCAAAGACCATGCCATTCTCAACCCCCTTAACATAACCAACGATCTTGTCCATTCCATCCATATTGTTCTCGGTCTTGGTGCACTCCGTAAAACCCCTTCCTCCGAATATTTCCTCTACTTTTCCCACACCCCAAACAGGAATGCTGGCTCCAAGGGCATAATCCAGGACGGTCTTTGAGGGAGGCTGAAGGGAAAAGTCCTTGCGCTCGGCAGTCCTGGTAAAGCTTCCGGATTCACCAACAAAGGGTCGGGCAATAACCCGCCCTACACCGTGTTTCCCCTTTAAAATCCCTCTTGCCACCCGGCAGATATGGTAGAGCTCGTCCAGGGGGATGATGTCCTTGTGGGCAGCAATCTGAAAGACGCTGTCCGCCGAGGTATAAAGGATAGGGTAACCCGTTCGAAGATGCTCCTCCCCCAGCTCTTTTATTATCTCGGTTCCGGAAGCTGGTTTATTGCCCAGCACCTTTCGGCCTATCCTTTGCTCAAACTCCCCCACAATTTCTGGGGGAAAGCCATTGGGGTAAAGGGGGAAGGGTTCGGGGAGATAAAGTCCCATAAGTTCCCAGTGACCGGTGGTCGTGTCCTTGCCAGCGGATCGTTCGACCATTTTTCCAAAAGCCGCCAACGGCCTCTCCGCGGGTGGGACACCTTCCACATCAACTATGTTACCCAAACCGAGCTTCTGGAAATTCGGCAGATGAAGACCGCCAACTGCCCTGGCGGTATTGACCAAAGTATTGCTCCCCTCGTCCCCATAGAGGACAGCATCGGGAAGCTCACCCACCCCCACGCTATCAAGAATCACAATTATGACTCGTCTTATCTGGAATTTCCTACCCAAGCCGGATACCTTCACCCTCTCCTTCGGTCTTCAGTCTATTGTCTTTTCCCTTAGCGTCATTCTCGCCCGGGGATGTGCCTGCATATATACCTCTCTCAAATGTTCGCGAGTGACGTGGGTATATATCTGGGTCGTCGAGATTTTGGCGTGACCCAACATCTCCTGCACCGCTCTCAAATCCGCACCGGCTTCCAGAAGATGAGTGGCAAAGGAGTGCCTGAGTACATGAGGGTGGATTTCCTTGAACCCCGCCTGAAGAGCATAATCTTTTAATATTCTCCAGCAACCCTGGCGAGTCAGGCGCTTCCCCCTTGCATTCACGAAAAGGGCTGGGGTTGGGCACTTTTTGCAAAGAATTGGTTTACCGCATTTTATGTACTCGCTTATGGCCCGTAGAGCATGACTTCCCAGCGGAATGATCCTCTCCTTAGATCCCTTGCCAAAACATCTTACATAACCCTCCTCAAAGTCAACATCGTCTACATCCAGGGAGAGAAGCTCGGAGATGCGCAGTCCCGCACCGTACAGCGTCTCCAGAATGGCCTTGTCCCTCAAGGCAGTAGGCTTGGAGCCCTTGGGCTGATCTAAAAGAAGTTCCACCTGATCGACTCGGAGAACACGGGGTAGTTTCCTGGGAATTTTGGGTGACCGGAAATCCGCAACGGGAAGCTTATCGGTCACTCCCTCTCTCACCAGGAATTTATGAAAGGTCTTGACGGCAGCCAATTTGCGGGTGATGGTCGCGGGTGACGAATCCCTATTCCTCAATCTGCTCAGATAATCCCGGATGGTCACGGAAGAAACATCATCAGGAGAAAGGATACCCTTTTTCCGCAGGTGACTAAGGTAATCAGAGAGATCACGCCCATAAGCCTTGAGCGTATTTTCCGAAAGACCCCTTTCTACACTCAGGTAATTGAGACATTCCCTGCGAAGATGCTCCATGAGGCCACCACTTAACATCATCGATCAACGGGCTGCTAACGTCTGATGTATTAATCGCAGACACTGGTTACACTCTCTGCGGAATTCCTATAGTAATTTGGGGTTATCCTGGAGAGTGCATCTGCGAGAACCGTTAAGCGAGCAAGGCTCGAACAGCGGCGGCAACAGCCCGACCCGAACTTATGGAGGGTGTTCGCCCTGAGAGAGCCGCGGCGAGTAGGCTCGCAGCAGCTAGCACTCGGAGGGATGCCCCAAACAATATAAGTATTACCAATGTGCGTAAACATTACATCTTGCCTTTAAGCAACTTCTCGGTCAAAGCCAGCCCTGCGATGGTCTTACCGTCCCTTATCTTTCCCGAGGAGATCATCTCGAAAGCTTCATTCAAGGAAACCTTTAGCACCTCTAACTCCTGCTCTTCATCGTCCTCGGGCTCCCTCGCTCCCTCTTCAAGACCGGTGGCCAGATAGAGATAGAAAAATTCATCGCTGTAACCGGGGGTAGTATAAAACTCGGCTAGCTTCACCATCTCCCGACATACGCTGCCCGTCTCCTCCCTTAGCTCCCTGATGGCACAGCTCAAGGGGTCTTCCCTGCCATCCAGCTTTCCTGCTGGTATTTCCAGAAGCACCCCGCCAGTGGGATGACGATACTGCTTGACCAGATAAACCTCATTCTCATCGGTCAAAGCAACGATGCCCACAGCACCCTTGTGTCTCACGTATTCCCGCTCACGGATGTCCCCCCACGGCATTTTAACCTCGTCCACAAAGAGGGTGATAACCTCCCCCTCAAATTTGACTTCGGATTTAATCGCCCGGTAACAATCGTTGCCCATACGCAAACCCCCAATTCCAAATTCTCACTATCCTAAGTTGTTGATTCCCCCAAGATCTTCACGGCGTAAAGCCCGGATGTCCCCGCCGTTTGAAAAAATTCGGGATCCTCACACACCGTTCGACCCATCGTGGTGATCTCCAAACCGGATCCCTCCAAAACCCCGAGAGTTACGTCGTTGTCGATCACCTCAACCCGGTGCTTCGCCGCCACTCCACTCTCGCGAAGCTGCCTCAAAACGATGTTCATCTTCTCATTGGGCATTTTGGGGATCGGGATGGTGCATGGAACCAGAGCAATGAGAGAAAGAGCAGTCAGCGTGTGATGGCTCACACCCCGATGGCGAGGTCTCTTGTCCTTGAAACTCACACGGGGAATGGCGATTGGTGTTCCCCTGAGAACACCCGCCGCATTGATGATCTCCCCCTGTTCAACGCCACTGAAACCCAGGGGGGTGTCGGTTCCCACAATGCCGGGCCCCATCACCACCAGAGCTACATCAGCCTGGGCAACCGCCTTCGCGCTCATCAGCCCACTGTAGACATTGACCGCCTCCAAATCCCCACCGAAAGCGTGACCAATGGTGATCGTGGCATCAATGGCCCCCCTATCCTTGAGCTCATGCACTAAGTTACTAAAGGCGAGGGGAAGAGCCCCACCGTCGGTCATTATGTAGGCTATCTTTGTCTCAGGGCTTATCTTTTTGATGGTCAGAGCAACTGCTGGGAGCTGACTATGAAGCGTCCCAACAATTACCGGCATACCTTGTAGATCGGGTTTTTTCTGCAACATTTGATGGTGTGGGCTTTCCTGTTCTTCGACGGAAAGACACTTCATCTGCAAGGGTGTGTATCTGAGCTTCATGATATGTCCGGGCTGGGAGGAAGAAGTCTCCCCGTGACGAAGATTCCACAAAACAATGTGCTTGCCTCCCGTGCCCAACTCAAGCTCCAGAGCCGTGGTATTGAGAAGCACCTCATCACCAGTACAAATATCACCGGTCAACTCATCATAATTGAGAGCCGCAAAAACATCACCCTCAAGCTCAACTTTAACCTCCGTTAACCCCGTCCGTTTGGCCAGTATCTCAATTACAGTTCCCCGTCTCACGCTTATCATGGTCGGTTCCCCGTCATCCTCACCATCTCGATAAGCACCTTCACAAGAGATTCTAAGTCAGCAACGGTTATCCACTCCCGGGTGGAGTGCACATCCCTTGCTCCAACACTCAGATTAACCGCGGGAATGTCTCCTTTATTGAAGATATTCGCCTCGCTTCCTCCACCGCTGACTACGAACTTTGGCCTCAAACCAACCCTTCGCATAGCCATAGTGGTAAACTTTACGACCTCGGACTCTTCATCCAGGGAAAAACCATCGAATGACCTCTCCACATCGATATCCACTCTGGCCCCCGTGCTCTCGCCAGCCCTCAAGAAACATTGGCGCATGTGTTCAGTCTGAACTCGCAGTTTCTCTAGTAAATGGCTTCGCGCCTCCCCCTCAACAAAGGACTCCTCCGGCACGATGTTGGGAGCCAACCCGCCCCTTATGATACCGATATTGGCAGTGGTCTCCTCATCGATACGGCCCAGCTTCATCTTGGAGATAGCCCTGGCGGCGGCCTGGATAGCGTTTATTCCCTTCTCTGGACACACCCCGGCATGAGCCGCCTTTCCTTTGAACAGTACCTTGATTGAATTCTGCGAAGGGGCCTTGAGAGTTATCCTTCCCACAGGCCCCTCCCCATCAAGAACGTAAGCGAGTTTGGATTTAAATTGGGTCAGATCGAGGTTCTTAGAACCGAGCAACCCTCTCTCCTCAGCGATGGTAAAAACGACCTCGACATCACCATGAGGGAAAGTTTGCTCGCTCAAAGATTGGAGAAGTTCCAAAATGGCGGCCACTCCCGCTTTATCGTCAGCTCCCAGAATCGTCTTCCCATCACTTCGAATGACTCCTCCCTCCACCCTCGGTTTAATGCCCACACCGGGTTCCACGGTATCCATGTGGGAGTCAAATAAAATGGCGGGTGTTGGGAAGTCACCGGGAAGGCGAGCGATCACATTGCCAGTGTTGCTTCCCACCTTCTCCCCTGCCGAATCCACCCTGACATCCGCCCCCAGCTCTTTTAACTTATCGATGAGATAATCAGCTACTTTCTTCTCGTCAAAGGTGGTGCTATCGATCTCGACAAGTTCGATGAAGGTTTTAACCAGCCGCTTAGAATCTAGCACCAAACAGGCCCCTCACTTCCGACTCTTCGCCACCCTGAGTGCCGCTCCAATGAAATCTCTAAAAAGGGGGTGGGGTCGGGTTGGTCCAGACTTAAACTCTGGATGAAACTGGGAAGCAACAAACCATGGATGAGACTTAAACTCCACGATCTCGATGAGATCCTCATCGGGGTAGAGACCGCTAAAAACCACTCCTTTTTGAGCAAGCTGATCCCGGTAAGCATTGTTTACCTCATAACGATGGCGGTGGCGTTCGAAAACCAGATCACTCCGGTAAGCCTCATACGCCCTGGTGCCCGGCTTAATCTTGCAAGGATAAGCACCCAAACGCATGGTCCCGCCCATCTCCTTAACCTTTCTCTGCGTGGGCATGAGGAATATCACCGGATGAGGTGTATCCGGATCGAACTCCAAGCTATTTGCCTTCTCAAGGCCAACGACATTGCGAGCGAACTCCACCACCGCACATTGAAGTCCCAGACAAATTCCCAAAAAGGGTATCCCCTTCTCCCTGGCATATCTCACCGCATGAACCTTGCCCTCAATCCCTCGCACACCAAATCCACCAGGAACCAAAACACCGTCAAACTTGGCCAACTTCCTCTCGACCTCTCGGGGATCGATGGTTTCCGCATCCACCCAGCATATCTCCACTTCAGCATTGTGATGGAAGCCACCATGTTTGAGGGCCTCCACAATACTTATATAGGCATCGGGCAGTTGCACATACTTCCCAACTATGGCGATCTTCACCTTGTGCTTGAGGTCTTTGATCTTCTTCACCAAGGCTTTCCACTCAGAAAAGTCCGCCTCCTTGCACTTCAAATGAAGGTGCTCGATCACAATGTCGTCCATCTTCTCCTCGTGAAGCAAAAGGGGCACTTCGTATACGCTCGGGGCATTGAGAGCGGAGATAACCGCCCTTGGTTCAACGTCGCAAAAGAGAGCTATCTTATTTTTCAGATCCTCGCTCAAGGACCGATCTGAACGGCAGACGATGATGTCCGGTTGAATTCCAATACTGCGAAGCTCCTTGACACTGTGCTGCGTTGGTTTGGTCTTAAGCTCAGCCGGCGCACTCAGGTAAGGAATGAGGGTCACATGGATATACAATACATTCTCCCTACCAATATCCTCTCTGAACTGCCTGATCGCCTCGAGGAAAGGCAGGCTCTCGATGTCACCAACCGTTCCGCCGACCTCCGTGATGACTACATCTGGTTCGTTCTGTGAAGCCAATTTCCGGATCCTATCCTTTATCTCATTGGTAACATGTGGGATGACCTGAACAGTCCCCCCAAGAAATTCCCCCTGTCTCTCTTTGGTTACGACCGACCAGTAAATCTGACCGGCAGTTACGTTGCAATCCCGCTTCAGGTTCTCATCGATGAAGCGCTCATAGTGCCCCAGATCGAGATCGGTCTCGCTTCCATCCTCGGTGACAAAAACTTCACCATGCTGAAATGGATTCATCGTTCCAGGGTCCACGTTGAGATATGGGTCGAGTTTCTGGATAGTAACCTTGAGCCCCCTGGACTTCAGCAACATTCCGAGCGAGGCGCAGGTAATGCCCTTGCCCAATGAGGAAACCACTCCACCGGTGACAAAAATGTGTTTCGTCAAAACGAATCCTCCTTTATACTATCTTGCCTTTTCTGCCAAACTCATCGAGCCAACGAAGCACACTTATCCTGGAAATCAGCTCAGTGATGGAGTACTTTTCCGCGTAAAGTTGTACGACGACAAGTACACCCACAACCACGAGATTTACCATCCAGCTAAAGTTAATCATAAAACTAAAACCAATAACAGCCCCCAGAACATTCGATCCAACATCGCCCAGCATAACTTTCTCCCCGAGATCAGCCCATAGGAGAAGAGCAACCGGTCCCAGAAGGATGCCCCAGAGATCCCAGAATCGATGTCCGGAGGAGGACAGAAACATAACCAGTCCCAGTATCAAAAAGGTTTTAAGCACCCGTCCAGGTCGAAGGTCGAGCAAATTAAAGGTATTGATACAGAGTGCCAGCAAAAGGGCGTTCAAAAAGAGAAGAGGCAAGCTCTTGGAGAAGAATCCCGCCACATAAAGGGAGAGTAACCCCCCACCGATGGCCTTGATGGCTCCCGAGGTCAGGTGTCCCCTGGCGAGCTCCCTGAAATGTCCCCTGAATCCACCAAAGGCCCGAGTCCCCAGAAGATCGTCCAGAAGACCCAAAAAACCGACTCCCAGCATCAGGATAACCAGGGGAGGAAGCCACTCTTGGAAGAAATGGAGAATCTCCCTGCTCGCCAACACAACGATGGCCAAGACGCCAATGAAACTGAGAAGGATGAGGATTCCACCACCGGCGGGAACCTTTCTGCCCTCGTAATTCTCCCGCAGATAACTGGAGGCAGCCAGTAAAGAGAGAAGACAAGGGAAGCTCAACACACTCAACCCAAAGGAAAGTATCAAAAACAGGAAAAACAATGAATTCACCTCAGACGACGCAAAATCGTTTTTAGAACGGCGTAAAATTGACGACCTCGATGAAGAAAGCCCGCTATATTCCTTCCGGTTTCCCTGTGGGACATGGTGGTGGGAACCTCTACAATCCTGCAACCGAGTCGAGCTGCATCAATGGTGAGAGCGACCTCCACACCAAAACCTCCATCGAGTTTCTTCACTCCCTGAATGATTTCCCGGGTCATTGCCCTCTGGCCAGAAAGCGGCTCACTCACTTCAAGACCGGCACAGCGCTTTATCCCCCACCGAGCGAGTTTCTTGACCAATCCAATTCCCCCTTTGACCCGGGGTCTAGGAAAATCGGCGATGGCCATATCGACCTCGCCGTGAACAACGGGCTTTAGAAGCTTCTCCGCTTCGGAAGCAGAGTCCCCCAAATCACCGTCTATAAAAAGCAAGAAATCATAATCGTCACCGATGTTCTTTAAAACCACATTCAGAGCCTCGCCTTTACCCAGATTTCGTTCAAGGGCGATCACCTTGGCCCCGGCTATCGACGCTCTGGTTCCCGTATCATCGGTCGAACCATCGTCCACCACCACTATCTCATCGATGAGACCCACACCTCTCAGAGAGCTCACAGTTAACTCGATATTCTCAGACTCGTTATAGGCTGGGACCAATGCAATGACCTTCGATTTCAACTTCTACTCTTCACCCTCCGTGGACTCTTCCAGCACAGGAAGCAAGCTTTGAGCCGTGGGCTTGACTCCATAATTGCCCATCCTGCCCCGCAGGGCATAGACTAAAGCCACTCGACCGGGGAGAGCGTCAACGCTATCGACGGTGGCGACTCCCCCCTCTTTATAGGAGGCTATATACGATGTCTTGACCCCCGTCGTCTCCACCCCCACTACCGTCAACCCTAACTCCTTAAGCCCCGTTATCAAGGGCACATCGAGTTCCGCAGCGGTGGATTTTCCCGGGCTACCCCCGAAAACAACCACGCTATCAGCGGGTAAATTTCCCTCTGCGCTTAATCCAATCAATCCCGCTCCCGCCAGCTCCTTGAGAAAAAAGAGTTCGGAGGGTGTCCCGACCTCCCCTGCCAATCTTTCCAAGATTTTGGCCATCAGTTCCTCACTGGAGAGTTTCTCCTCGGGAAAGAGAGAGCGCAACCTCTCGCTCATTTCTTTATTTCCGATCTCGAAGTCGGGAAAGATTATATTGATGGTGGAGACCTCCGCTCCCCCTTTACTTAGAGTATCAACCAAATCCTTCTGAACGGTCTCGGAGACAGATGTCGTTGTAATCACCGCTACTCTTCTCCCCTCAAGTTGCCCCGCAACAAGGGAGCCAAAGACGCCTTGCTGAAACTCTTCATTCCTCTTCCTCTCGGTCTCCAGCTCCCTCTCAAGAGACTTGTTCTTATTGCGAATCTCGTCGTAGCTCGTTTCCAGGTTCTTAACCAGTGCCTTCTGCTGTTCGACCAGCAACCCTTTGTCCACAACGACCGTGCCCAGCAAAATCCCGAGGCCCAAGGCCAAAAAGACTGCCACCAAGGAAACAACGTGATACCTCATATCCAGCATTCTTTCATCTCCCTTCAGGTACCCAACATGAGTCGTAAATTTAAAATTATCAACCTGATGAGTTGACGAACAAGGGGTGAGGCGATAATAACAGCAACGACCGTCACCAGAGCAGCCAATAAAATGATCACCAAATCAGATATCCTGGCTCTGCTCCGATAGAGCTTGCTGACTCCCTTGGCATCGACCAACCGACTTCCTACTTTGAGACGCACCAGAAAGGTGCTGGCCATTCCCTGCCTTCCTTTATCCAAAAATTCAATCAGATGAGCGTGGGTTCCAACGGCCACTATGAGCTCCGCACCCTTCTCGTAAGCCAGGAGGAGGGCTATATCTTCACTGGTCCCGGGAGCTTTAAAAACCTTGGGGGAAAGACCCAAATTTTTGAGACGAGAAAGGCCAGGAGCCCGTCCATCTGGATAAGCGTGAACCACAAGCTCCGCCCCGGAAAGAAGAGTCTTATCGCTCACGCTGTCCATATCGCCTACGATCAAATCGGGCTTATAACCTTCGTCCATCAAGGCGTCGGCTCCCCCATCCACCCCCACTATGGCTGGTTTGACCTCGCGGATGTATGCCCGCAAGGCCTGAAGGTCTTCCTTGTAGTCGTAGCCCCTAACCACAATCAACGCCTGACATCGAGAAAATTGCGTGGTAATATCGGGCAATTCGACTTCCTCCAGAAGCAGGCCCTTTTCCTCCTGAATGTGGCGAAGGGTGTTAGTCGCAAACCTTTCCAACTCGGCATCCAGGCTTTTCTTGCCCCTCTCCAGGATATCTTGAATATCCTGATGAGCAAGAACCTTCCCCTGGCCTACGAGTTCACCATCGCGAAGGAGTTCTCCGTCTCGAACCACCAACTTTTCACCCTCACTAACTTTTTGAAAGATCCCCTGGCCCACCTCATCGATGAGATGTACTCCGGCCGAGTATAGAATCAGGGGACCGATGTTCGGATAACGACCAGTCATAAATGGACTGGCATTCACAACCACTTTAACCTTCGTCTCCAGAAGCGACTCGGCGGTTACCCTGTCGAGGTCGGCGTGGTCGATAATGGCAATATCCTTGGCCTTCAGACGCTTAACCAAATTTTTCGTTCGCTTATCCAGCTTCGCGGTACCCGCGTAATGCATAAATTCCTCCCAAACCCGGCGGAAACTGAATCCCTTGTGTAATTAAAGACATTAACGACAGCTACTCTCCCTCCGGTTCGTAGGGATTAACCTGTATGTGAACATGATCGTAATGCTCCGGTAAATATCTATCTATCTGGGATTGTAATCGCGAGAGTCTGCGAACCTTCCCCACCACCGTCTTTCCATGACTCACCTTGCTTCCCACTTTTACCTCCAATTCATCAAGATGAATCATGGCCACTCGGAGCTCAGGATGACCCCTGGGTTCTATCTCAACATGATAATCTGGATGCTTTCCATATAGATAATAGGTCTTTATCTTGGTCACCACGCCATCAACCGGACTCCTAATCAAAGTACCGGGCTTGACGGCTACATCCGCCGCCGAGGTGGGAGAACCTCCCCTCCCTCTGGCATTCATCACGAAAAGGGTGGGAAATTTAGATTTCGATATCGTCTCGCTCACCGTTTGCGTCGTCTCATCCACGAGACAATGCCCAATGGGTTCCAGAGGGTAAGCCTTTGGATTAGAAGCTTGGTGAAAGCCGATCGCTATCATCTCAGAAAAATCCGCTGGAAAATGGATAATCAAATCGGTGGAACTCACGCGGGAAAAAAATGAAGCTCCCTCTAAAGTACTGGAGGAAATATTCAGCTCCTCGGTGGAATCGATCTCCGAAGATTTTCCCCCGAACCCCCGCCCCCAGACCACAAGACAAACGATGAAAGCAAAGATAAGAGCCAGTAAAAAGCCCCGGTTCCTGCGAGGCCTATAAACCCTCTGACGATTACTGCGTCGCCCAGCTCTATCTTGGCTTCCAATCTCCATGACTCATCCTCTGACTGCCACCTTCACTTTTTCTGCCGATTCTATCATCTCCTTGGCATGCTTTCTAGAAACCGCAGAAACAGCCGCGCCACTAAGCATGCGGGCAAGTTCATTGGTTCGCCCTTCCGAATCAAGGGGTTCCACCCGTATCGATGTTCTCCCCTCGACTTCCTTTTTATAAACATAAAAATGCCTGTCGGCAAAAGAGGCAATTTGAGGAAGATGCGTGACACAGACCACCTGATGATTTCGAGCCAACAGGGCCAGTTTTTGACCGATGGCAGAGGCGGCCTTTCCCCCTATTCCCACGTCTATCTCGTCGAAAATTAAGATGGGGATGTTATCTATTCCAGCCAGGATAATTTTCAATGCCAGCATTATTCGAGAGATCTCGCCTCCGGAAGCTATTTTCGCCAAAGATTTCAGGGGTTCACCGGGATTGGGCGAGATCAGAAATTCAACCTGGTCCACCCCTTGCGGTGAAGCCTTAAGACTCTTTTTCCCCACTGGTAATCCACCTAGACAAGGCTCCTGCTCAATGGCAACCTTAAACCTCGCATTGGCCATATTTAACTCCTGGAGTTGGAGCTGAACCTCTTTTTCAAATCGTGACGCTATCCCCCTTCTTGCATCGGAAATTTTACCTGCAAGCAAACCCAGTTTTTCCTCTAACTCAGCCACTTCACCCTCTAAAGCTTGTGCCCTATTCCCACTATCCGCTAATTCATCGAGCTCAACTTCAGCTTTATCCTTATATCCAATGATCTCTTCAATGCTCTTCCCATACTTTTTCTTCAACAAATCCACGAGTGCCAGACGTGACTCTATCTCATCCAGACGCCCGGGGCTAAAATCTATTCCCTCTCGATAAGCATTGAGGCAGCGCGCACAATCCTCCATCTCGTACGAAAGGGACTCGAGAGTTCGGCAAATTTCATCCAGATTCTCATCTATACTGGAGACCGTCTTCATCTCCTGAACAGCTTGGTGCACACAATCCAAGGCTCCCTGGAGGGTTTCATCGCCAGAGATAGCTTGGTAAGCTTGCTGACTTGCTGAGTAAAGCCCCTCAGCGTTCCTCAATATAGCCCGCTCTCTGTTCAAACTCTCTCCCTCGCCTCGCTGAAGATTTGCCCTTTCGATCTCATCGATCTGAAACTTGAGTAAGTCAATTCGCTTCAACCTCTCAGCCTCGTTCAAACAAAGTCGCTCAAGTTCCTGTCTCAAATCATCAAGCTTCCGATAGCCCTCGGCAAACTCTCCCCTCAACTTCGAAAGCTCCTCACCACCATACATGTCCAGATAATCTAGATGAAGAGCGGGCTTTAAGAGGGATTGATGCTCGTGCTGTCCGTGAAGATCAACCAGGTTATTTCCCAGAGACAACAGAGAACCCAAAGCAACCAACTTTCCCCCAATATAGCACTTGCTCTTGCCCTCGTTGGAAATAATGCGAGAGATTACAAACTCGCCTCTCGCATCGGGGGAAAGTTCCTCCCAATCGAATTCAGGGATCAAATGGCTAGATTCGAGGGAGAACAAACCTTCGACGTGAGCCTGGGCACTACCGGTTCTAATGAGGGTGGTATCGGCTCGCTCACCGATGAGCAGATTCATTGCCTCGATAATGATCGTCTTCCCGGCTCCCGTTTCGCCAGTCAGGACGGTAAGTCCCTCTCCAAGCTCCAGATAGGACTCGTCGATAAGGGCAAAGTTCTTGATGTGTAGCTCCCGAAGCATTATTTGCTCTCCCTGAGTAACCCGCAATCATTGACTCAAAAGGAGTCCCAGAGTCTCAGCTTCTCTCTCAACAGGGAACAAAAATCCCGTCCATCGACTTTGATCAGGTTCGTGGTGTGGGATGAAGTTGAAACTCTAACGAAATCGAAGGGCTTTTCAAAAAGGATGACTCCGTCGACGCTCACCATGACCGCGGAATTCTTAGAACCTGGGCAACTCACCCTAATCTCATCGGTCTCGGTCAAAACCAAGCTCCTACTAAAAAGAGTATGTGGGCAAACGGGAACCAAAAGAATCAACCTAGTGGAAGGGGAAACCAGTGGTCCTCCCGCGGAGAGAAAATAGGCCGTTGAGCCAGTCGGAGTGGCGATGATGAGCCCATCGGAAGCACATCGACTAAAGGGCTCTCCATTGACATAGACATCGAATTCAAGGAGTCTTTGTCGCCCCCCTCCCCCCAATACCACTTCATTGAGGGCCAACTGCTTACCAACAACCTCATTGCCGGAGAACACCTCGCACTCCAGCATCATCCTCTTCTCCAAGCGAAATTTGCCATCCAGGACTCTGGAAAGGGCGAAATAGAGCTGAGAGACTTCGACCTCCGCGAGAAAACCAAATCTGCCCAAATTAACCCCGAGAATGGGAACATCTCTGCCTTTGAGCAACCTGGCCGTTCGGAGGATAGTTCCGTCGCCACCCAAAACAACGATAAAATCAACCTCTTCGGTGACCCGCTCCTCCGGAAAACCCACTTCGGGATGGCCAAGAACCGAGGCATCCTCAGCGGGTAGCTTGATCTCTACGTGGCGCTTTAAAAACCACTCTATAAGCTCTTTCGCCAGAGAAACGGCCTCTTTTTTCTCAAGATGAGGCACGATGGCAATACTTCTCATCCCTCACCAACCCTTCCCTAATTACCTTTCTTTCCCAAAAGACGGTGAGCCTCGTCGACAACCCAATTCACTCGCTCAGCAATCGCCTCCGATTTGGTTGGCTCCCCACCATTCAAAGAAAGATGAAAAAAGAATTCAATATTCCCTTTCGCCCCCACGATAGGGGAGAAAATCAATCCTTTTACAATGAAGCTGCTTCCTTCAAAAAAATTCCAGAGATGGATAAGTATCGCTTTGTGGGTATTGGGATCCCGCACGATTCCCTTCTCAACAAACTCTCTGCCGACCTCGAACTGTGGCTTAGCCAGAATTGCCAGTTCCGCCCCGGGCTCCAAAAGGCGCTTAAGGTTTTCGATGATTTTTTCCACCGAAATAAAAGAGACATCGACCGTGGCTATATTCGCCCTTGCGGGCACTCTATCGGGTGTAAGATGCCGAATATTGGTTCTCTCCAAAAGACACACCCGGGGGTCTTGACGAAGAGGCCAAGCCAAATGACCGTACCCCACATCCACGGCGATTACACGTTCAGCCCCGTGCTTGAGCAAGCAATCGGTGAACCCCCCCGTGGAGACGCCCACATCAAGTGCCACTTTACCATCGACGTGTATGTTGAATTCTCTCAGGGCTTTTTCGAGCTTTAAGCCACCTCGAGAAACATAAGGGATTTCTTTCTTGACTGAAATTACACCATCGGGATCGAGCAGAGTGCCAACTTTCTCAACGAGTCTACCGTTGGTAAAAACATTTCCCTCTAGAATAGCCGCCTTCGCCCTTTCTCTGCTGGGAAAGAATCCTTTTTTCACCAGAAGAATATCAGCCCGTTCCTTTCTCAAAGCTGACCCCGAATCAGCCTGTTGGCAAAACCCTGCAGGCGAAAGTTCAATTTTCTGAGCCCCCGATTGCCCGTTTCCCGGTCAACATAGCTTTTTAAAACCTTTTCAACCGTGAAAGCGACGCTCGATGAGTCCAGACCCAAGTTAGTCAGGAGCTCTTTAACCGAGCCATGGGTTACAAACTCATCGGGGAGACCCAACCTCAATACGAGGGGATGGATATCCCTTTCAGCCAACAATTCTAAAACTCCGCTTCCGAAGCCGCCCACTAGGCTATTCTCCTCCAGGGTCACGATCAACTCATGATCTCCAGCAACCTGAGAGATTAACTCCTCATCCAGAGGTTTGACGAATCTGGCATTCACGACAGTAGATGAAATGCCCTTCTTCTTCAGAATATCCGCTGCCTCCAAGGCGACCTGCACCAGCCTGCCAAGAGCAATCAAACAAACTCGCCTGCCATTGCTGCTGGTAAGCTCACTCATTTTCAGAATCTCTCCCCGACCAATGGGAAGCATCTTGAACTCCTCAGAACGCTTAACTCCCGCAGCCGATCCCCTGGGATATCGAATGGCCACAGAGCCAGACAGTTGAGTGGCTGTGTAGAGCATGTGACGAAATTCTTCTTCATCTTTGGGAGCCATGACCGTCATCCCAGGTATGTGTCTCAAATAGGAGAGGTCAAAAGATCCATGGTGGGTGGGCCCATCCTCACCTACCAGCCCGGCTCTATCCAGTGCGAAAACAACATGCAAGCCCTGCAGGCAAACATCCTGAATGATCTGATCGTAGGCTCTCTCAAGAAAGGTCGAATAGACGGCGACCACCGGAAGAAATCCTCCCTTAGCCAGACCAGCGGCGAACGCCACTGCATGTTGTTCCGCTATCCCCACATCATAAAACCTGTCGGGAAAAACCCTGGCGAATTTATCCAATCCCGTCCCGCTGGGCATGGCAGCGGTGATGGCTATGATCCGTTCATTCATTTGACCGAGTTCCACCAGGGTTTCCCCAAAAATTTCAGTATAAGAGGGGGTCTTGCTTTTCGCCTTAGGCTCGCCCGTCGAAATGACAAAAGGAGACGTGCCATGGAACTTGTCGGGATTTTTCTCAGCCGGTGGGTAACCGAACCCCTTCTTGGTAACGACGTGGATTAAGACCGGCCCACTTGTCCACTTGGCCAAATTAAGACTCTCTTCGACACTTCCTACGTCGTGACCGTCTATTGGTCCTATGTATTTGAAGCCCAGCTCCTCAAAGAACATCCCGGGCACCAGAAGCTGCTTCAAGCTATCCTTTAGGTGCTCCCCGACCTCATACATCCTCTCGCCCACAGCCGGAATTTTGCGGACGTGTTCCTCGATTTGCCTCTTGAGTTTGTTATAGGTGGGATCCAGACGAATCCGGCTCAGGTAAGACGAGAGAGCACCCACATTGCTGGCTATGGACATTTCATTATCGTTGAGGACCACAATAAAATTGGTCTTGAGGTGACCGGCTTGATTCAGGGCCTCATAAGCCATTCCCCCAGTCAAGGAACCATCGCCAATGACAGCGACGATCGTCTCCCCCCCTCCACTTTTTTCTCTGGCCTCAGCCAAGCCCAAGGCAAAACTGATCGAGTTACTGGCGTGACCAGAATCGAGAATGTCATGTTCGCTCTCGGAATTCTTTGGAAAACCACTCAATCCCCCAAACTGACGAAGGGTGGCGAATTTTTCTCTTCTACCCGTCAAAAGCTTATGAACATAGCACTGATGACCCACATCCCAAACGATCTTATCCTTGGGACTATCCAGGACACGGTGGAGGGCCAGGGTCAACTCCACAACTCCAAGGTTTGGAGCCAGATGTCCCCCCGTCTTGGAAACGGTCTCTATTATCGTTTGGCGAATCTCCCGAGTTAGAACCTTTAGTTCCTCCGCCGACAAACCCTTTAAATCCGCCGGGGAATTAATGCTATCCAAGGCCTTCGAACTCACATCGAACACCGTCCTTATTTTTCCCTTACGTACACGAATCTGGCGAGGCTAGCCAGCGAAGAGGTATCGGCTTTCAGTTTATCCAAAGCTTCGACCGCCCTATCCGCCGCCTCCTTAGCCATCTCCCTGGCCTTATTCAATCCAAAGGTACCGGGGAAAGTGGCCTTGAGTTGGCGCTGATCCGCCCCGACCTTCTTGCCAAGTACCTCCACTTGCCCCACAACATCAAGGATATCATCGGTGATCTGGAAAGCCAAACCCAGATGATGAGCATACACGCTTAAAATTTCTATCTCCTCCTCAGAGGCATTAGCGAGAATAGCCCCTACCCGAGCTGCCGCCTGTATAAGCCTGCCCGTCTTATGAGTGTGAATGAAGTCCAGGGTGGAAGCATCCACTCGTTTTCCGGTAGAGATTATATCGGCAACTTGTCCACTAACCATCCCCCTGGCACTAGAGGCCTCAGCCAACTCGCCTATCACTTGAACAATTTTGGAGGGCTCCCCTTTTTGCAGAGAAGTGATGAGATAAAAAGCCTCGGCGAGAAGCGCGTCTCCAGCCAGTATTGCTATATCCTCGCCGAACAAAATATGGCAGGCGGGTTGTCCTCTCCTCATCTCATCATCGTCTATGGCTGGCAAATCGTCGTGAATCAAGGAGTAGGTGTGGATGTACTCCACGGCACAAGCCGCGGGAAGGACATCTTCAGACTCGCAACCAAAAACCTCGGCAGAAAGAAGAGTCAAAACGGGTCGAAAACGCTTCCCGCCGGAAAAGAGACTATGCCGCATAGCCTCGTAAATAACCTGGGGGTAGGTCTCCCCGGAAGGAAAATAGTAGGCCAAGGCCTCTTCCACAAGCAAGCGCTTGTCATCAGGATAGGTTATCCTCTCCCTCAGCACCTTTTTCATCAAAACCCTTCTTTTCCTCCTGCCAGCGGGTGTGGTCTATTCTCTCGGTACAGAAGTTCGCAAGCTGAACGCCCTCTTCCAGAAGATCAAGGGATTTTTCCAAGCTGATTTCCTTCTTCTTAACCAAATCCACTATCTCTTGAAGGCGTTTCAGCGCCCGCTCGAAAGTTATATCATCCCCTCGCATTTCTCACTCTCTCCCCACATGAGATCCTCGAAGCTCGAGGGCAATCCTTCCCAAAACACCATTAACGAACCTGCTCGAATCCTCCATGCCAAAAATCTTAGCTAGCTCAACGGCCTCATTTATGGACACACTGAAGGGAATATCCTCCTCATAGAGCATCTCGTATATCCCCATTCGAATAATATTTTTATCCAAGATGGGCATCCTCTCCAAAGCCCAGTTGTCGGTATATTTCTCGATCATCTCATTGATCTGCT
Organism: Actinomycetota bacterium; assembly: GCA_030019215.1. Lineage (GTDB taxonomy): Bacteria > Actinomycetota > Aquicultoria > Subteraquimicrobiales > UBA9087 > UBA9087. The sequence goes on along the minus strand of JASEEZ010000005.1, from coordinate 55,816 downwards.
TCTGATGCTTCAAGACGCCCTGAATTATTCTCAAAGAGAAGTCCGAAAGGGGCTCGCTTTTTTCAAAACAAGCTCTGTCTTCCATTATCTTCTCCAAGGACCTGCCGGTGATTTCCTTTTGGTAAAGAATCTCTAAGGCGAGTCTCCGAGCTTTCCGCCTCTCAAGCATCAGACAGATCACCCCTGGGGTGGGAAATTGAGGCTGTCGATGAAAACATTGACGCCTCTCACCTTCCAACCGGTCATGCCCTCCAAAGCTTCTTTAACGCTTAACTGCACCTTTTCCGCCATTTCCTTAATTACACAGCCATAATCGGCACGAAGATGAACGTCCACATTTATCTCTTTGTCCTCTAGGGAAACTTTTACCCCTTTGGTGGAACCCTTTCTCAGCCAGTCAGCGATGCTCTCGACCATCCCACCGCTTAAAGAAGTTACCCCATCCACTTCCGTGGCTGCCAAACCAGCGATGAACTCCAGAGCCCTGCTGGCGATCTTGAAATCATCGAACTTTAGCTCTTGATCATCATCCATGGCTCCCCCTAATCGTTCGAAGTCCTTTTCGAAATATAATCGGTGTGAATCTCGCCCTTCTTGAAGCAGGCATCGTTGACCATCTCGAGGTAAAAAGGTATGGTGGTCTCCAGTCCCACGATTATGAATTCATCCAGAGCTCGTCTGGCCCGATTGATAGCCTCATCTCTGGTCTCCCCCCAGACTATTAACTTAGCCAAAAGCGAGTCGTAATGCGGTGAGACCACGTAGCCAGAGTAAAGGTGGCTATCAACGCGGACCCCTGGGCCACCCGGGGGATTATAGAGTCTCACGGTGCCAGCCACCGGCATGAAATCTTTCGTGGTGTCCTCCGCATTAACCCTGAACTCGATGGCATGACCATCTAATCTGACATCGGCCTGGCTGTGATCCAGCAATTCACCGGCCGCCAGCTTTATCTGCTCCTTTACAATATCGATCCCGGTTACCATCTCAGTGACCGGATGCTCCACCTGTATCCGGGTATTCATCTCCATAAAATAATAGTCGCCTTGCCTATCGAGCAAGAACTCCACCGTCCCGGCGTTTGTATAGCCAGCCACCCTCGCCGCCTCGACCGCCGCCTTTCCCATCTTCTCCCTCAATTCATCGGTCAGAACCGAGGAGGGCGACTCCTCAATCAACTTCTGATAACGGCGCTGAATCGAGCATTCCCTTTCGCCGAGGTGAATCACATTACCCATTTTATCCGCCAGAATCTGAAATTCTATGTGGCGTGGTTCTTCCACATACTTCTCGATGTACACCTCGGAACTCCCAAAAGCAGCTTCGGCTTCTGAAGAGGCGGTCTGAAGGAATTTTTTCAGTTCTCGCTCGTTCTGGGCAATTCTCATCCCCCGCCCACCGCCTCCGGCGGAGGCCTTAATTATCAACGGATAAGATATCTCCCTGGCAAATGACAGAGCCTCTTTTTCGCTCCTTATCGCCCCTTCGCTTCCGGGAACAACCGGGACATCAGCCTCCAGCATCATCCGTCTGGCTTCCGCCTTATTTCCCATCCGCTCGATCGCTCTTGGAGGGGGCCCGATGAAAACGATGCCGCAAGACTCACAAACCTCAGCAAACTGAGTATTCTCAGCGAGGAAGCCATAGCCCGGATGAATAGCATCAGCTCCAGTGACCTGAGCAGCGCTGATGATACTGGGGATGTTTAAGTAGCTTTGGCTGGGTTGGGGGGGACCAATACAAATTGCCTCATCGGCCAGCTTCACGTGGAGAGAGTCCTCGTCCGCCTTCGAATAAACAGTAACCGTTGGAATATCCAGTTCCTTGCAGGCTCTTATTACACGAAGGGCGATCTCACCACGATTAGCAACAAGAATCTTCTTAAACAAATTATCAATGCCTCCCACGCAAGGCCAACAATCCAGAGCCATGCCAAGCTGGCAGAAGAGCTATACCCGCCTGCCAACGCCTGGCCCCCTGCCCGCCAGTGACTGGCTCAGGCAGGCGGGTGGCGGGCAGGTCTCTGGACAAACCGATGGGGCTCTTATCTCTACTGCACGGGTTCATACAAAAACAGCGTTTGTCCATATTCCACAGGGTGACCATTTTCCACCAGTATCTTCTTTATTATACCCTTTTCCTCCATCACAATCTCGTTCATCAACTTCATGGCCTCAAGAATGCACGTGGTCTGCCCCTCTTCCACGACATCCTCTTCCTCTACAAAAGGAGGGGCATCGGGTGACGGAGCTCTGTAAAACGTCCCAACCATCGGAGCATCTATCCTCTTCCAGCTATCGGGATACTCAGCGGTTTCAGTCACCCCACCTGCCTTTTCGGCCTCGCCCGCAACTGATTCTTTGCTCTCAACAACGGGGGCCGCTCCCTTACGGACATAGATCTTCACTCCGCCTTCTTCCACCACGACTTCATTCACGTCGCTTTGTTCGACCATTTGAATGAGTTGTCGAATTTGATCTATATCCATGTACTCGCCCTCCTTAACCGCCTTGATCTCCTCGCTGGTCAAAAAGACCGCCTTTTCCGCTCCCTCCTTGTGCCTTTCAAGATATTCTCTGGCCGGCTTGGGAAAGAGGGCATACATCAAAACATCCTCTTCATTTTTGGCCAGATCGCCTATCTCCTTGGCATAGTCGTCGAGGGTCTCTTTGATGAGATCGGCGGGTCTGCATTCGATTCTCTTCTCGTTATTTAATATCTTCTTCTCTACCTCAGGATTCATTGGCCCCGGTGGTCGCCCGTAAAGACCTTTCACGTACGACTTCATTTCATCGGGAATAACTCCCCACCTCTTGCCACTGAGAACATTCAACACCGCCTGAATTCCCACAATCTGACTCAACGGCGTCACCAGAGGCGGATAGCCAACCTCCGCACGAACGCGGGGTATCTCCTCTAGCACCTCAGGGAGCCTATCCAGCGCATTCTGCTCCACAAGCTGACTATAAAGATTGGAGATCATACCCCCGGGAACCTGATGAGAAAAGACCTTCATATGAGTCAGCGAAGTCACGCCTCGCTTGAATCCCCTTCTCTCCCGCACGGACTCCCAATACTCCGCGATCTCGTAGAGCAGCTCCAGGTCCAGACCGGTATCATAGGGGGTGTCCTTAAGTGCCGCCGCCACCATCTCCACCGCCGGTTGAGAATTCCCAAAAGCCAGGGGCACGGTGGCCGTATCAATGATATCCACACCGGCCTCAATGGCCTTTATGTAGTTCATGGGAGCCAGCCCCCCAATGTAATGGCAGTGGAGATTAATAGGAAGGTCTATCTCCTTCTTAAATCGCTGAACCAGTTTGTAGGTACGGTAGGGTGAAAGAAGAGCGGCCATATCTTTGATGCATATGGAATCGGCTCCCATCTCCACCAGTTCCAAAGCGGTCTCTACATAGTGCTCCAGGGTGTGTATGGGGCTGATGGTGTAACAAACGGCCGCTTGAACATGAGCCCCAGCCTCCTTGACAGCCTCGATGGCAACTTTAAAGTTCCGCGTATCATTCAAGGCATCAAAGATGCGAAATATATCGATGCCATTCTTGGCTGCGCAGCGAACAAATCTCCTCACAATATCATCGGGGTAATGCTTATATCCAACCAGATTCTGCCCACGCAACAGCATCTGAAGGGGAGTCCTACGTACATGGGCCTTGATGGTCCTCAATCTATCCCATGGATTCTCATCCAAGAACCGCAAGGGAGCATCGAATGTCGCTCCACCCCAAACCTCAAAGGAGTAGTACCCCACTTTGTCCATCTTTCCCAAAATGGGAACCATATCCTCCGTGCGCATGCGGGTTGCCCAGAGCGACTGGTGGGCATCTCTCAGTGTCGTATCCGTTACTCTAACGCGTTTTGGTTTCATTCTCCGTTCCCCAAAGCCTCAATCTTCAAACATTTTAAAGTAATTTCTTCCACTTGACTAGTGCCGTTACAACTTTAAGCTGGGACATTTCGCCAAGTACCGTTACAACCAGTTTTTCCAGAGAAATCTAAGCTTTTGTTCAATCTGTTTATCAAAGAAGCGTTTGGCCCGTTAGAATTTTTAATGTAAATTTAATTCTAACGGGCTGAAGCGACAAGTTGTAATGGCACAAGTAACCTTGTGTCTCTTTGTTAGGAAGAAATAAAAAGGATAGTTGTAACGGTACTAGCTCGCCGCATACTTTCTTTCACTTTCTACTCACCCTTGTGATGTACTCTCCCGTTCGGGTGTCTACTCTAATCACGTCCTTGACCTCTATAAAAAGGGGAACCTGAACCACCGCTCCCGTTTCTAGGGTAGCCGGTTTGGTTCCGGCCGTGGCGGTATCCCCCTTTAAACCCGGGGGAGTGCTCGCCACCTCAAGCTCGACAAAGATCGGAAGTTCCGCACCGATCGCCTTCCCTTTGTGCATCAAGACCTCGACGAGCATTCCTTCCTTGAGATAATCAACGGAGTCGCCCAGCTGCTCACTGCCCAAAGAGAGTTGTTCGTAAGTGTCGGTGTTCATGAAAACATAGTGAGACCCATCGAGATAGAGATATTGCATTTTAGAGCGATCCAGCCTGGCCAGCTCCACCTTCTCGCCAGCCCTGAAAGTTCTGTCCAAAACCGCTCCCGTTTTGGTGTTCTTGAGTTTTGTTCGAACGAAAGCCTGACCTTTCCCGGGCTTCACGTGCTGAAAATCCAGAATGTTGAAGAGATTCCCCTCTAGATCTATAGTCATCCCGATCTTGAGCTGATTCGTCGTTATCATCCTTCCTCCGTAAAATTTGTCAGATGCCAGATGCGGCTATTCGTAATTCGTTACTCGTTATTCGAAATTAGTTGACAGTTCACAGTTCACGGTTGACAGATCTTATCAGCTCAGAGCTTAGAGCACGGAGCTTAGAGACAAAACCCTTAGCTTAGAGCTCGAGGCTTTAAGCTTAGAGAAAAATCTTTTGTCTCTCTGCTCTCTGCTCTCTGCTCTCTGCTCTCTTCGCCCCTCGTCCTCCGACCACTGAACCCTGGTTCCTGGCGGCTGGAGACTGGTGGCTGCGTCAGAGTTCCAAAAGCTCTTTGGTTGATCCGGTCAAAACCTTCACGCCATCTTTCCTCAATACAACAGAATCCTCGACCCTCACTCCCCCGAAACCGGGGATGTAAATGCCGGGCTCCACCGTAAAGGTCATCCCCGCCTTCAGCAAATCCTCGCTTTTGGGTCCAAGCACGGGAATCTCATGAATCTCCAGCCCCAACCCATGACCCAGGTTATGTCCAAAATTCTCACCATAACCAGCCTTCCGGACGCAAGACCGAGCGATTTCATCCGCCTCCTTGCCAGCCTGACCAGCAGAAATCTTGTTAAGCGCTAACTCTTGGGCTTCGCAAACCAACCGATAAATTTCCCGCTGTCTCTCCGTAGCCCTTCCCAAAATTACCGTCCGGGTCATATCAGCGTGATAGCCTTTATAAACTGCCCCAAAATCCATCTTGATGAACTCGCCAAGATAAAGTTTTTTCTCGCTGGTCCGCGCATGAGGCATGGAGGAGCGAGCACCAAACGCAACAATTATATCAAAACCGGCCTTCTCCGCTCCATTTTTGATCATGAAAAATTCTAGCTCCAGGGCCAATTCTTTCTCAGTCACACCCGGCTTGATAAAGGGCAAAATGTGGGAAAAAGCAGCGTCTCCTATTCGAGCCGCTGCGGCAATGCAAGTCACTTCCCCTTCCTCTTTGATCGCCCGCAAACGCTCCACAACTTGGGCAAGAGGCCTCAGTGTTATACCACTAATTTTTTTGGCCAGTTCATCATAGTCCTTAACGGTGACAAAATGAGATTCAAACCCGACCGTTCTAGGGCCAATATCACGAAGCACAGCAACGAGTTCATCTGAGTCGGAATTCCTTCGCACACAAATATTGCATTGAGGCGCCTCACTCCGAGCCTGCTCGGCGTAGCGGAAATCAGTTAAAAGAAAAGCCTCCCGAGAGCTCACGATCAATACCCCGCTCGAGCCGGTAAAACCACTCAAGTAGCGGATATTCTCGGGTTTGGAGGTAAGCATTACATCAACCTGGTATTCGGCTAAACATTCCCGCAATTTCTCCAAGCGCGACTTTCCCAACAACTCCTCCTTACTTCTCGCCTTGAACAACAAAAGCGTTTGTTAATTATGCGGGCGTTGTTAACAAGTTCAGTTTACCGCCATTGGTTAACCCAGCTGGTTTGGAGTTCTCCTGAAAGGAAGAGTGCCGCGAGGCACTCTTCCTTCTCTAAAATAAATCCTGTATTGGGCACTTTTATGGGCTCTTATTCACCTCTTCAACCTGCGGATGGCAGCTTCCAAAGAAAGATAGTAACCATCGGGGCCGAATCCCTGAATCTGACCTATGGTCACAGGAGCGGTCACCGACTCCTGGCGAAACTCCTCTCGAGCATAGATATTCGAAAGGTGGATCTCAATAGTGGGAACACCAGCAGAGGCAATAGCATCCCGAATGGCGATGCTGTAATGGGTGAACGCTGCCGGGTTGATGATAATGTAATCGACATCCCCGGCTGCTCCTTGAATCTTCTCCACGATTTCCCCCTCATGATTAGACTGAAATGTCTCCAACTCAATTCCCACAGCCGAAGCCCGATTCCGCAGGTTCTCGTTTATCTCATCGAGAGTGGTGGTGCCATAAATTTCGACCTCTCTCATTCCCAGCAGATTTAAATTTGGCCCGTGGATGACCAGAACCTTACCCATCACAAATCCTCCTCGATCTCTGCGAGCCTCTTTCTCGCTTCCTCATTTCGGGGTTCAAGCTCAAGTACTTCTCTAAATTCTACCGCAGCCTGCTTTAAATTGCCAATTTCTTGATGAAGTAGGCCCAGATCATAATGGGCCCTGGCTATGTTCTTAAGACCCCTCTCGGGATACCATAGGGTGTAATGCTTCTTCAAATCAATGGCCCGGCTGAACTCGGTTATCGCCGACTGGTGGCGTCCTTGAGAGAAATAAAACTCGCCCAGCAGGACTGGAAAGTAGGGATCGTTTGGATACAGATCCCTCGCCTCCATAAAGGCCTTCTCCGCCTCCCTTAGACGTCCCACAGCCCAGTAGTAGAATCCAAGCTTGGCATAGTAGGCAGAACTATAAGGTTCCAGAGCAACCGCTCTCTCTTCCCGATAGATTGCCCTGGAAAGCGTGGGTATCCCTTCCCCTCGCCGTGTCTTCTCGAAATAGGCCTCGGCAAGGCGACTTTGATAAGGAGCAAAGAGTGGGTCCAGGACCACCGCCCTCTCCAAAACTTGCACCGCTTCCTTAAATCGCCCCTCTTTCAATAAAGACTTTCCTCTCTCACCAAAACGATGAGCACGGTACGAGACAAGAATGACCCCGAGCAAAAACAGACCAAGGACAAGAGCAACAAAAAACCCAAAACCAGAAATGGGTACCTTTCGGCGCGGTAGAGGACCAGCCCCCTCCACTTCCCCGAGGCAAAAGCTCAAAGCAGCGAGAACCAAGAAGGTCAAACCGAGGAGGGGAACCTGCCAGTGAAAGTCGATGATGCTGTGGACCAAGAACCCAGACGTTCCAAGTAAAAAGGCCAAGGCCAGCCCCCGCGAGCGGTTCTCCTTCAATCTCCGCCAGAGAAGAAACTCTCTTCTCGCCAGTAGAAAAAAGGCAGTAAGCAGGGTGGATATCCCAAGGATGCCCGTCTCCGCAAAGACCTCAAGGTAGACATCGTGAGCATGCTTAGAATAGATCCCGCCATATTGATATCTCGGATAGATCGAGGCAAAAGTGCCGATACCACTTCCGGTGATAGGAAAGTCCTTTATCAGTCCCAGTGTTCCTCGCCAGAGATAAAAACGTCCCAGAGCACTTTCAGCTCCAGCTTTCGGAGCCAAACCCCCATAAAAAGCGGTCTCAGGGGAGTACCCCCCAGCCAACCTGGCGATGACCAAGGAGGTCAGGATGACCAAAACGACAACTACGAGAAGACTCAAGAATGCTCGATATCTTTGCTCCTTAGAAATGCCAAAGGCCATCACCACAGCCACCAAGAAAAAGCAGAGCCAGCCCCCTCGTGAATAGGTGAAAAATAAGCAGGTGATCATGACCACACTGACCACGAGCAGAAAAATTCTTCTCAAACCTGGTTCGGCATCTACTAGAAGGGTGAAAGAGACGGGAATGAGCATGATTAAAAAGCAAGCAAGATGATTCGGGCTTATAAAAATGGCAAAAACTCGGTTTGGGGTATCCATCAATATCTGTCTCTCCCTGGCGTACTCAACGAGCATCTTAAATCCAGCTAGATATTGATGGATTCCATAAAGAGCAAGAAGGCCCCCGGCAATGAGTAGCGCCACGACAAAAAAATCGATATCTCGGGAGGTCTCAAAATGGTTGACCACCAACCAGTAGAAGAAAAAATAGCCCAAAACGACCAGAAAAAAGTCCAGACTCGCGTGGAGATTAACCGACTTCAGAAGGGAAAGGAGAGCCACAAGGAGAAAGAGGAGGAAAGGAAAATCGAGATCCGTCCGCTTAAGAGTGAGGGAACCCTGCTGGTAAGATCTCAAAAACCAAATCAGCGTGAGAAAGATCAGCCCGATCCAAAAAAAGACTCTAGTCTCAAAAAAAACACCCGCCCCGGTGTCCAAAGAAGAAAGGAGCGATAAGGGATGGGGAAAGGTTTCCCAGGGAAGAGCCAGACACAGAAAAAAAATAATTAAGCCGTATTTCACCAGCCCATCGAGTCTCTTTGTGCCGATTCTTCCCACCCCATCAGAACCTTTCTAAGAACACTCCTCCAGAGCTTCGCGAACCACCTGGGGGGAAACTTCAACCAAGGCGGGCTTGCCCAGGCCCTTCAACAAGACGAAAATATTCGCTTCACCCTGACTCTTTTTATCCAGGAGTATCCGTTCCTGAATGGAATCAATGTCAGATATCGGCAATTTTGTGGGGAGACCCACTCTGCCCAGCAAGACAACATGCCGCTCGACCAGAGCTTCATCGATGAGGCCAAGCCTTCGAGCAATCCGCGCGGCACAAACCATACCAATGGCCACGGCTTCCCCATGTGAGATACTCGTGTAACCAGTTGTCGCCTCGAGAGCATGACCGACGGTGTGTCCGTAATTCAGAATCGCTCTCCTGCCACTGAGATCCCTCTCATCCTCTTCCACAATAGCAGCCTTCATCCGGCAACACTCGGCCACCACCTTGACTAAAACATCTCTCTCGATTCCGAGAAGAGAATCCAGATCGGCCTCCAAAAAGGATAGAAGCCTTTCCCCCTCTAGGAAACCATATTTTATAACCTCGGCCAGACCACTCTTAACCTCAGGTTCAGGTAGAGATTTCAACGTACTCACGTCGCTAAGAACAAACCTCGGCTGATAAAAACAGCCTATCAGATTCTTCGCCCTGGGGTGATCAACGGCAACCTTTCCCCCAATACCGCTGTCGACCTGCCCCAATAAAGTGGTGGGAACCTGGATAAAAGGTACTCCCCGCATATAGGTGGCTGCCACAAAACCAGCCAGATCACCCACCACCCCTCCTCCCAGAGCAATCATGCAATCGGAGCGATGGAACTCCAACTCTGCCAATTTGCCGTAAAGATTCGAAGCCACCTCTAACGACTTGTATTCCTCGCCATCGGGGACGTTCAGCAGGTGAGTCTCAAAACCAGCTTCCCGCAGACCCCCGACAACCTTCTCTCCGTATAGATCAGCAACTATCGGATGACTGATCACAGCCGCCTTATTGGAAACAACCACCGACCTGAGCTTTTCTCCAAGAGAGGACAGATTCCCCCAACCAATATAGATCTTGTACCCCCTGGCCCCCAGAGCTACTTCCACTACTCGCTCTCCCATTTCATCTCCTTTAGTCTCCGCTTAATCTCATCCACAATCTCCTCGATGGAGCGATCGGTGGTGTCCACAATGAGATCGGAAACCCGTTCATAGATACGTTCCCTCAAAGCCAAAAGCCTTTCAATTTCAGCCTTTGGCTCTGAAACGTTGAGGAGAGGCCTTTCCATAGATTCCTTGACCCGTTCGTAAATGACAGGTATAGAAGCCTTGAGGTAGACCAGGAATCCCTTTCTCTTGAGTGCTTCAACATTTCTGGGACTTAAAACCGCCCCCCCACCACAGGCAATCACCTGGCCGGTTTGGCCAGAAACCTCAGCCACCGTTTGAGCTTCAAGGGCGCGAAAAACCTCCTCGCCTTGATCTCGAAAAATCTCCTCAATTCGCTCGTGCGTTCTCTCTTCGATGAGGGAGTCGGTATCCACAAATCTTAGGCCCAGTTCCCCAGCCAGTTTCCGCCCCACGCTACTCTTACCCGAACCCATGAAACCTATGAGCACAACATTTCGCATACCCATTCACCCTTCTGCAAAAATATCATCGTGGCCTAGAAGCAAGTTAAGTTGGCACCTCTATACAGGGGCGAGGCCTATTTGCCTAAGAAGACCGTGTCGGAGCTCCGCTAACGAAACCCATGAATCATCAAAGAACCCCTAGTGCGGGGCGAGACCCGAGCGGCCCCGCAAAGCTCGCTTCACTCGCCACGGGGTAAACGGCCGCGCCTGCCCCGTTCCCCGACTCGTCGGGGTTTTCGGGGTGTCTTCGTGGCATATGGCCGAGCTATATAGCCCCAGATAATCCCATCGACCTTTGTTTGTATAAAGACCAGAATGTTGACCTGACTTGTTAACAATGTAATTTATCACCCCTTCAAGGTTTCGATGTAGCCTTGGTAGTTACGTCTGAGCTCATCTAGACTGTCTCCACCAAACTTCTCCAGCACAGCGGAGGCTATCTCGATAGCCAGCATGGACTCTCCCACTACCGCCGCGCTGGGGACAGCGCACACGTCCGCGCGCTCCTTAAAAGCAAAGACCTGCTCTTTGGTAACAATATCAACGGTCCTCAGGGGCTTCCCTACAGTTGGAATTGGTTTCATCGCGGCCCGAACCACTATCGTCTCCCCATTGCTCATACCGCCCTCGATACCACCGGCCCTATTCGTCTCCCGATGAAATCCTTTCAGTTGTGTGTAAAATATCTCATCGTGAGAAGCCGACCCCCTCATCCCAGCCAACTCAAAACCGCTGCCTATTTCCACACCCTTTATCGCCGGGATGCTCATCATGGCCCTGGCTATGCGCCCATCCAGTCTCCCATCCCAGGAGATATAACTCCCCAAACCCGGGGGAACCCCGTAAGCCAGAACCTCAAAAACTCCCCCAAGGGAATCCTTATCATCGACCGCTTTTCTTATCTCCTTCACCATTGCATCGCTGGTCTTTTCATCGATGCACCTGACCAGCGAGGTATCTATCTTTTTTAGATCCTCAGGCTTCGGAGTGAAAGTAATGCTCACCTCGCAAGTGCCAATCCGGATGACATGACTCAAAATGAAGATATCAAGCTCGGATAAGAGAGCTTTAGCCAACGCTCCGACGGCCACTCGGGCGGCCGTCTCCCGTGCACTGGCGCGCTCCAGGATATTACGAATGTCCTTTTGGCCAGTCTTAAAAGCTCCTACCAGATCAGCATGTCCAGGCCTCGGTTGAGTTATGGCCTCAACCTCTTGAGTACCCTCGAGAGCCAGCACTTCAGACCAGTTCACCCAATCCCTGTTCCTGATCAACATGGCTATCGGGCTGCCGAGCGACTTTCCAAAGCGCACCCCGCTTAGGATTTCCACGCTGTCTTTCTCTATCTTCATCCGTTCGCCCCGTCCCACTCCAAGCTGACGCCTGGCCAGCTCCGAATCGATCGAATTTTTGGAAACCTCGACCCCGCAGGGCAGCCCCTCCACAATGATCACCAACGCTGGTCCGTGGGACTCTCCCGCCGTTAAAAATCTAAGCATCTTCGCCTCCCAACAATAAAGAAACGGCACCCGTGAGGAGTGCCGTTTCATCTGCCAAGCCTTGGAAGTTGAACCTACTTCAATATCTCCTCACCAAGCCTAAGTGTAATTCTATCATCTCCGTATAAAAGGACAACACTGTCCGTGCCGATGGAGAGCACCTGATAAGGGGATTCATCCACCCTATCGCCCTCCGTGACCTTATAGACCGCATCCCCATACCTGATAGAGGCATACGTTACGCCATCTTCCACGAAGATATCGTCCAGCGCAAGGGGAACAGGGCCGGCGGTGGGAGTGGTCGGTTCGGCAATGGTCTCCGTGGTTGGTGCAGTGATTAAGGGTTTAAAAGGATCCTTGTACTCGTATATCTCATAACCCTCAGCCGGCGCGGGAGCCGTCGTCTCCACCGCCTCCGCGGGAGCAGTTTCTTCAGCTTTGAGAGGTGGCTGAACCGCTCTCTCGGGAACCTGCGGGGCCTTACCCAAAAGGAAAAAGAACAAAAACCCCATGCCGAGCACGAACACCACCAGGGTTGCTACAACAATCAAGGTAACTCTCTTGCCCTTTGGCGTTTCCAAAAACTCCTTGATCTTAGCCACAGAGATATTTTTTACTTCTATTGCCATCTTGCCTCCTATGTACCGGGCGGAGTCTCGGCTCCTCCCGCCCCGGTTCCCCCACCCTCGGCCGGAGGTTGACCTTGAGCTGGCTGTGCTGCCCCACTCATGGTAAACGCCCTGGTGGTTATGGATGCGGACAGCTCGGGATAGTCCGAGACACCGATATCGACACTATCCACCCTCACCTCGCGGCTGAGACCCTCCAGCCGATACAGAAGATCGACTACATCAAAGAATGTCCCGGAGATCGATATACTCAGCGACAATTCCGAATAACCCTCTTGCGGAGCCAGCTCCCCGGGAGAGATGGAGATGAAATCGATTCCAGCCTCATTCGCCGCATCCTGCAGAGTTATCAAAAGGGAGGGAAGATCTGGATCCTCGGGAAACCTCTGGTTGAGCTTTAGCCACTCCTTCTCGATCTTCACCGCCTCTGCCTTAATGGCCTGAAGACGAGTCAAATTGAGCTTCGCCGCCTCCAGCTTCTTTTCCTCTTCCCGTTGCTGAGCTCGAAGTTGGCCCACTTGGCTGATCTTCGGCCGCAGAACAAAAACCCCAAAAAGGACCATAAGGAGCAATGCGACCCCAGCTACGAGCATGATACGCTGCTTAAAAGTGAGATTCTTTAGATCCATTCGTCCTTTACTCCCCTGTAGTCTTTGCCGGCGGGGCAGTTGCAGGGGCAATCTCCTCAACACTTAACTTGGTGGTTGTCCCAAACTGTATCGCCGGCTGCCCTTCAACGTCACCCTTAGAAGAGCTGGTAAGCCAAATGTCGACGATCCCCTTCACCTCTCCCAAACGCACCATCCATTTGGCAACCGGCTTGTGTCCGAAATCGGGTTCGTCGAAGGCATAATCTACGGCAAAACCGGCCAGATTCAACCCACCCTCACTACCGCTGAAGGAGGTCAACCAGACATCGCTGGGAATGACCATGCTGATTCCGTTCAAAATCTTATGCCAGGGCACCTCGCCGGCCATGGCCTTGTCCACAATTTCCTTTCTCGCCTGAAACTCGGCCTTTTTCTTCTCGTATATTTCATACTCCTTTACCGCCTCGCTGAACTTCTGGGTCTCCGCTTGGATACTGGCCAGCTGTCGCTCCTCCAGGCCCACTAGCCAGGAATAATAACCATAAACACCGCCCAGGATGATCACCAGTGTCACTACTCCAACGATCGTATAGAAGAATACCTTCTCAGCCTTTCTCTTCTCGCGAACTTCCGGGGGAAGCAGGTTTATGTTGATCATTCTTCAAACCTCCGCAAGGCAAGACCGATGCAAATGGCCAGGGAAAGCTTCTCCTGCTCTAACTCCTCTTTTGAAAGCCCCGGGCTCACCTGAACTTTTTGAAGGGGGTGTCCCAACTCCACCGTCGTCTGCAAGTTGGCCTCAAGATGAGAAGCCAGGTTGTTCATTCCGGCGCCTCCGCCACTCAGTACAATCCTCCGAATGCTCTTAACCTGGGGCCGCTGACTTAAGTAGTAGTCGAAAGACCGACGAATCTCAGCCGCAAACTTACCAATTTCACCCTCCAAAACTTCCTGAGCACTCTTGATTCGCTCCGCTTCCTTGGCCGACTTCTTTCCCCCCTTCTTGCCCTTTAAAGGAGATAAGCCAACCTTCGTCTTTAACTCTTCTGCTTCGTCAAAGGATATACCCAGAGATTCCTCTAAAGCCCGGGTGAAGGTGTTTCCAGCTAGAGAAGTAACTCGGGTGAAGCGGGGGATACCCTTCTCGACGACGACAATGTTGGTAATTCCCGCCCCGATATTGATTAGGGCGATTGCCTCTTCCTCTCCTTCCGCGGGAACCACGGGAGGCACTTCCAATAGAGATCGGATTACGGCAAAAGAAGAAACATCTATGACCTCGGCTTTTAAGCCGGCATTTTCCACGGCAATGACGTTGTTCTGAATCATATCCTTCTGGGCCGCCACCAGAAGAACCTCCATCATGCGCGCCTCGTTCTCGCCCACGAACTCCCCAACCACCTGAAAATCGAGGATAGCCTCCTCCACGGGAATAGGGATGTAATCCTGAGCCTGATACTGAATGGCTCCCTTGAGTTCGTCTTTTTCCATATAGGGGAACTCAACGAGGCGGACGATGACCTTTTGATTAGCCACCCCAATGATGACCTTTTTATCCCTCAAACCGGTCTTCTTCCAGAGGTCGGCCAGGGAACGGGAGACCGCCTCCACATCCAATACCTCGCCCTCCACAACGGCCCCAACAGGAATCTTGATGCTGCCGTAGTTCACAAGCGTAGGCGAGCCGGAGATGGACTTGAGCTGGGCCACTCGAAAGGTGTTCGTCCCGATGTCCAAACCTATGGACGCTAACCCTTTACCAAATGAAAAAATGCCCAAACCAACCCTCCTGCGATCGTAGTCTCAACGATTCTACCACAAAGGTAAATCCAGTTCTTCCGCTATTCCTTTAGGGCGGGGCAATGGTCAATTCCGTATGAATTTTAAGTACCTATTCGTTAAAAATCCCAATTTCCCTTTTTTTCGGGCAATTTTTTCCACTTCACCTCTATTATCGGCAAATTTTCGCTCAACCTCAGGGTCAATCTTCCCGCCAGGTGGTATAGTCCAGCGTCACACCCGAGATCGCCCCGAAAGCGCTCTTCACACCCGCCTCGGGGATGGCACCCCTGTCGTAAACTAGCCACAGCTGCTTCTTGATATTACCGAAGTGGAGTCGACCATCGGGGTTCTGCAAATCACCGGCGATGATGCTTCCCCGAATCCGCACTCGACGACCGCCCCCCTCGGTTCGAAAGCGTATGCCCTCCCGGGAGAAGACCACTCCCTCGAGGTCGATATTATAACCGGTGCCCGCGGGGCCGCTGCTGTAGCTGGACTCGATGTAAAGAGTGTATCTTGAAAGCAACATGCTGGAGCAACCCTCCGCTAAACGATAGACGTGGTCATTCACCCTGGTCTGAGCGTTGCTGTAGAGCTCAATGTCCTTGCCCAGATAGGTATATTTAGAATTGTTATTCCCCTCGATGGTCAAGGCATCCACGTTGGTTCCAGGATCGTCATCATCCCAGCCCCCGGCGATGATCTTGATCTTGCCACCAGCGGCGTCGCCGATGGTGGAATCCCGAATGGTGATATTTCCGTAAGCGACGATTACCGCCGCGGTCTCGGTGCTATCGCAAGTAATCGTCGCACCGTCGATGGTCAAATTGCTCTTGAAGTAGTATTTCTCGCCCCCCTGAAGGGTCTTGATTCCCGTCCAAGTCGTATCCCCAGCCGTCCCGGTGGTCTTGGCAGTCCGAATCTCCTCTTCGTAGGGGGCCGTCCGGAAGTTGGGTAGCTCCGGAGCAATGTCCGTCCCCTTGTCTTTCTCCCAGTCCTTCCAGTGAGCCTCGGGGTATTCATTGGAGCCAGCCACATATCTGTATTTGGTCGGCTCGACACCCTTCACATTATAAGCCCAGCCCAGATAGTTTGAACTCGAGGTCGTCTCCTGGAGATTAAATAACCACCCATGAATAGTCCAGGTGCCTTTGCTACCACAGATGAGAACTCTCTCCGTGTCAGTAGTATCGTTGCAGATGAAGACATTATCCTCGGCATCCGGATCCTTGTTCCCAGGAATGTCGTTCGACTTGGCGGCGGTCACCGCCCTCTGAAGCGACAGGGGCAACTCCTCTTGCTTGGTGCGGACCCTTATCCTCCTGCTCACACTGCCAACGGTTCCCACCGAGGTGAGCAAGCGCGTATTTGATTCATAGGTGGTGTAGTAACTGCCGGCTCCCAAAGCGGTTTGAGTGGTCTCGCTTCCCACAGCACCCGAAAGGCCTTTGTCCAGATTCCAGAGGGCGTGGTTTATTCCGGACTCGGCCAGGTAATAGGCACGGGTGGAGTCGGCGTGCTTGGCGATCATGGTCATCTCGTGACCGACCATCAAAAGAAGACCGGCCCCAAGGATCGTCAGGATCGAGACCACACCCAGGGTAAACCCGAGCGTATACCCTCCCTCTTCGATTATCCTGCGCTTCAGCCCATCAATCATCTCACACCACCGTTTCATTTCTTCCTCAACCTGCACTTGTTCTCAAGTGTGTAGGCCGCCGGGCGCTTCGTCGGATCCCTGTCCACTATCAGAATAGTGGTGATCAATCTGGTATCGGGAAGCGCCTTATCTCCGACAAAGACAGAGGTGGATGCCGACTCGTTCGTGATATATTCTGCCAGGACAGTGCTCGTGGTGCTGGTAGTCCTGATCAAAGACCCATTCGAAAGGGAGATGGTCAGGGTCTCATCGTGGGTGTAATCGGCGGTAACCTCATCGGTCACATCGTCGTTGAAGGTGACCTTCCCATCCGCGTAATCCACAGAATAGTCACTGGATGGGCGAGGTGTCCCGGCCCGATAGATGGTCGGCGCCGCCTCCTGTATCCAAGGACTATGAGCCGACGGGCCAAAAGTTCGAAGAGGATTAGTGGATGTATCCGGTGCCAAAACCTCCCCGCTCACCTGTATCCCCCTGAGTGTCAGGCTATACTCGGACAAAGCCGTTACCTCATAGCACTCTCTGAGCTCCTGAGCTATCCTGAGCATCGCCACCCTGGCGCTTCGCTGAGCCTCAATCTGCCTGTCCCCAATGTCCCAGATATCCTCCCCACCGATAAAAAGGGTGTAGATCCCGCCCAGAACAATCCAGAGAATTCCCACCGCCACGAGCAACTCAACGAGAGTGTATCCCCTATCTTTCTTAAAGAAGGTCGGCATGGCTCCCTTCAGTCCTCCAGTGTTTTCGTCCGAAGAGTCGCTAGAGAAACGGTTTTAGTGGCCTCATTCTCAACCCAGGAGACGGTCACGACTATTTTCTTGATGTTTGGGTCCGCTCCTTCTACCTCGGTGGGGGAAGAGACCACATCCACGTGGTTCGTGAACACCATATTACCCAAAGTTTGAGTCTCATCAGGTAGGTTGGTCTCGGTGATGTTTGTATAAGTCATGTTCCTGATGTGCTCCACCCTCTCCTGGCCATAGCTAGCCGCCTGGTTCTGGTTCTTGGACATACCAACATAGCGGATTCCCTCATAAAACATGATGTAGATGGGAATCAGAATGATGGCTATGATGGTTAACGCCCCCATGACCTCCAGCAGGCTGAAGGCCCTTTCATCCTTCAAAAAAACTCTCATCGATATCCCCTCTTAATTATTATATCGGCACCGCTGGTGAGAAACTTAAGCACTGCTGAGAGCGGCTTCCAAAAAATCTCCGAGACTAAATTCTCGGAGATGGGCAAAACTCCTTTAATTATATCCGTTTGCTAACTTACGAACCGAACTTTTGCGTTCTCGGTCAAGAAAGATCATTCACAATAAATAACTGAAATTGGCTTAGGGCAAAGGTTAGGCCTCAAGAAAACCGTCTCGGAGGCCGAGCGGGCACGGTCCCGCCGCAGGCGGGGAGCGAGGCTGAGAGCCGAGCAGTGGACGCCTCGCTGGGACGGACAACTGCGTGTTTTCGGAGGTCTGGCCTTTGCCAAAACCGATCGCTTGCTCATAATTTTAAAAACGCAAAAGTCAAGTTACGAACCTTCTCCCCAAGAAGAGATCCTGTACCGGGAACTATCGGGCTTGAAAAAGTACGGAGGCTGCGTATAGGCAAGCCGCTCGTCGAAGTTGTAGCGCTTCAAATACCCCGTTTTTCCGCCCATGACATGCGTACCTCCACCTCCACCTCCCATAACACCCTTAGAGATGGTGGCCGTGTCCCTGTTTTGGATGAGGGCACCGCTGACAAAAAGCAAATCTCTTCCCCAAGAACCAGCACCCTGATAACTGATATGCCCATTCTGAGCGAACATCAGGGCATCGACGTAAACTTTATCGTCGGCAGCCGTTCCCCCCTTCCAAGCAGAATGAGGACCCTTTCCCCATGGAGTTCCCCCGGGTTCAAATATCTCGACATCGTTTTCAGCGATCAAGCCCAACATATCATCACTGGTGGCCAAATTCGTATCCGCGCATCTCACATTGTCCACAATGTACACATCGCCGGCAGAACTGCCCCTGGCCACGATGGTCAGCCGACCATCAAGAGTTCCCTGAACATAAACATTGCCATTTTCAACGTACAAAACGTTTTCTTTTGACCCCAACTCTTTTGTTTGGGTGCCAGTGGTCACGATCTCAATCGTACCATCGTTGTTCGCGGCCGTTCCCTTAATCAACTTGACCGATACATCTCCCGAATAGGAACCCAGATTGTCGTCTTCACTCGCCTTTGACTTCAGAAGCGCATAATCGGGAGTGGGAAACTGGATCGCTGTCACCTTTTTAGGAGGCGACGGACTATAATAAGGAGTTCCACTTCCGCCCAAAACATAGCTGTTAACGTAGGTTATCGGTCCGTTGAAAATGGGATGACCATTTGCAATGGAGTAAACGTAGAGGTCATCGTTGGAATGAACGCTACCGGTGGTCTCATCAGAATAGTAAACACCGCTAGATTTATAGGAGATAAAATCGTAATCGGTGGTGGTCTTATCGTTAAGAAAAAGGATGTAGCTCCAGAGAGGTGTGGTCTGCTCGACTTTGACGGTTAACCTGCGGATGGCGCTGGAATTCGTCACCGTACCCGTGGATTCGAGGGTGTACGTCGCCAGGCCACCATCCAGGCCCTCAAAAATTGCGGCAACGGTAAAACTCCCGATGGTCTCCGTGGAATCGGCCGAGGCCAGATCCTGTGTAATGGGCCCTCTCCAGGCGCCACTGCTCTGGACGAGTTGGTTTAATCCGTACTCGACGCCGGCTTCAGCAATGTGAAAAGCTTGGTTTGCCTGCTTTCCTCGAAGAGAGATCCCCACTTCCTTTCGGGCAACGATCAGAAGAGCTGTTCCCAGAAGCGACAAAACAAGAAGAACAACCAGCGCAGTGGCAAAGGCCACTCCCCTTTCAGCCCCCAGCAGAGAGAGTAAATTCTTTGAACTTTTTTTGTGGATCACATCGTCACCCAATCTTTATATCGGTATCTTTAGAGAATTATTTAGACCACCAGTAGAATTGGTCGCCAGTGAGCTGGTTTATACCTCGCCATTGGCGGGGTGAGGACCATGTGTCGAGAAGACCGTGTCGGAGCCCCGCCAGAAAAAGCTTTAGAAAACCAAAAGTCTGCGGTGGGGCGAGACCCGAGCGGCGGCCAAGAGATAAGTTTTAGCTAAACCACGACCAGGCCGACCGCGTGTCTTCAAGACATTTGTCCGAACCATTTGTCAATCGAGCTTGTCAATAGCCCAAGCAAGGTTTCTCTACCAATATTCAATCAAATTTTTAAGGAGAGTGCTACCTGTTCCTTAGCCGTACCTTGGAGGTCAATTGCTTTCGCATCTTGTCCTTGCTCACGACGATGCTTATCTCGATGCAGGTAACATTGTCATAATAGTTGGTAAGAGAGATATCATTCGTGGGCAGGATCTCAACCGAATTAGCATCAAAGAATCTGAAATTGAGCTCCTCGACATATTCAGCGAGAGCGAAATAACCGGGTTTGGTCTTCGGCGGAGGATTAAAAACCCAGTTCACGAGCGTAGCGCCCGAGCTTCCCCCAATACGATATTTTATTATCTTATCGTAGACATCGTAGTCGCCATCTTTATCGGAATCCTCATTAACAAAGGATATCTCAGAACCATTCGTGGGAAAGTCATAACTAGTGCCCCTGACATTCTCGGCATTTACAATGGTGTGTGCCTTTCTGATCTCCTCGACCATCTTATTCATGGCCAGGCGAGCGTTCTGCTGAAGTTCAATCGCGGTTTCCCCCTTCCCCCAGGAACCGATTCCGCTGGTAAGCAAGGAGTAAACAGCGGCGAGAACCAGCGTCAACAGAAGTGCGAAGACGAGCACCTCCGTCAGGGACATTCCACTTTCCTCCCGGCAAATTCTTAACCGAACTTTTGCGTTCTCAGACAAGAAACCTCACCCATTCACGAGAAGAGCCGAGCAGTGGCCGCCTCGCTGGGGCGGACAACTGCATGTTTTCGGAGGTCTAACCTAGTACCGTTACAACTATTCTTTTTATTTCTTCCTACCAAAGAGACACAAGGTTACCTGACAAGTGTTCTATCTTAAAGTTGTAACGGCACTAGCGGCGTGCTATCAAGGTCACTTCGGAATGGGACTTTTCGCTACCCCTGAAATGCCAGTAAAGAGTGACGGTCACCCTCAGAAGATCCGTTGGTCCCGCCACGGGATCAAGATTCTCGTCCACGTACTCAGCCACGGTCACCCTCCGGAAGCGAGGGAAATCGGGGATGGTGCCGTAATTCTCCACCACTTCATCCTTATAAGTATTGTAAACATCAAGAAAGGAGTGATTTCTGATTTCCTCGATTCTGTCGTTGGCAAGCTGAGTGGCGATGGTGATTTCGCCAGCCACCGTGGTGCTGGAAATACCGGTCTCGAACATGGCCATCATCGGCAAGAGAGCGAGAGCCAGGATCGTTATGGCTATCATCACCTCAATTATGGAGATACCCTTTTCCTCCTTGAATCTCATCGATCCCTCACCTTGATCAGTAAAGCCTGACCCGCCCCGTTTCCATTCCCACGGTGAGGTAACGTTCCTTGTTGCGTTCGTTCTGAAGGTAGACGCTACCCGGCCTTTTTGGGGAACCGGAAGGTTCAAAGACCAAAGCATCATACCAGTTATCGTTAAAGGTAATTGGATCGGTGTTGTTGGGCCCAGCCCGCTCAAAAACAATGCCCTCGGTAAGGGCCGCTGTCGTCTCCCCGTGGGGTCCCCAGGGTATGGGATCGGTATCAAACAAGGTTGTCGTGGTGGTGTCACGGTGAATGAAGTATATGTTCTCGGCCTCGATGAAATGTATCCCGTAGTACATCTGCTCGGCCATGGCTCGGGACTGGGCCTCCCTGATATCGGAGGCGATTTCTCGAAGAGCAGCATCCAGGCGCTTGGAGGTCTGAAAATAGTCCAAGCCCAGCATGGCTACCGTCACCAGGATGCCAAAAATGGCGAGGGCCAGGATGATCTCGACCAGAGTGAAAGCCTTCTCGTTGCGTGATGGAAAGTTCATATCCTTATTTTACCATCACCCAAAAGACCGGTAAATTAAATTTAAGGCAATAAACCGAGGTAGAATGAGAAAATCTGAGGACCTAGAAACAGCGCCGCCAGCCCTCCAAGAGAGAGGGATGGCCCGAAAGGGATAAGATCCTTTCGGGTCTTGCGTTTCAAGGCGATGAGCGTGAGGCCAACCAGGGCCCCAGTCAGAAAGCCCACGAAGAGAGCAACAAGGATGTGCCAGCCCAAGGTCAGGCCGATAAAAGCTCCAAGCTTTATATCTCCGCCCCCCATCCCCTCCTTTCCAAAGATAAGGGGAGAAACCAAGGCAGCAAATAAAAGAATACCGCCACCGATGAAAAAGCCGGCCAGATAGGGAATCGCTCCCTTCAGCTCATTGTGATAGATAGGGGGAGAGAGTATCAAGATGAATTGAACCGCCATGGCCGGCAGAATCACCTTATTTGGGATGATCTGGTGCTTCAGATCGATCGCGGCCACCAAAAGAAGGACGGAGACAAAGAAAAGGGAGGAAACCAGATTCCAACTCAAGCCGTGCTTCAGAAAGACAAGGACGAATAAAACCGCGGTTGCCAGCTCAACTAGAAAATATTGGGGGGAGATTCTACCCCCGCAATAGCGACACCTCCCCTTCAACATCAGGTAGCTGAGCAGTGGAATGTTATCCCTGACTCGAATAGGCCGGCCGCAATGAGGGCAGTGGGAGACCGGGGAGATAATGGACTCTCCCCGCGGCAGACGCCAGATGCAGACGTTCAAGAAACTGCCGACCGCCAGACCGAATATGAAAAGGATAATTGATACCGCTACAGTTGCCACTAATCACTGCTCTCTTTGGTTGGATTATATAGCTCTTCTCCAAAAATAGTGAGCAAAGCGCAAAGAAAACTTTATTTTAGGATTCAAGGGGTCCAGGAGTCGAGAGGTCAAGTGACCTTTCGAGGCTTCGACTGAGCTCACCTTTCGACAGGCTCAAGGTGATCCTGAACGGAGTTGAAGGATGAAAATCTTAGAAAGCTATACGGCTTGAATCCTTGAATCCTCGAACCCTTCTATGCGATTTACCCTTGTCCGATGACGGATGTCGAATGAAAAAAAGCCCCCCGACGTGTCGGGGGGCTTTTAACCCACCCAAGCATCAATACGTGTGACCATTTGGACATGTGGCGTAGGATGGATCGCCCGCCACGACAGTATACTGATTGTTGGTAGCTGTCGATGGGCACTTGGGTACCGTCTTGAGATAATGCTGCGTTATCAGCACATGACCGCTACCAATCTCGCCAGCAGGAGGATAGGTCTCCTCGGTGGCATTGTAGGTCGTTATCGCCCCGTCAATCGTCCTCAGGTTCGCCTGACAGGTCCTCTTCTGAGCGGTCGCTCGGGCGACGTTAAACACGGGCACGGCTATACCGACCAATATACCGATTATCAATGCAACGACCATGAGTTCAACGAGTGTAAAGCCCTTTTCTCTCTTTAAAAGCTTAAACACTTTTCTTCACCTCCTTCCCGTGTTTTTTTAAATATTCTATGTCTCACGCCCACCTCCTTCTTTGAAAAGGAAAAAACAAGCCGAATTGTATATTGAGCTGCGGGGCTTGCTTTTCCTTTCCACTTAAGAAATCTGGGTAAAATCTGAGGCAGCCCAGCTACCCCGCATCCTGCGGGGCCCGCAGCTTTGCGCCCCCACCTCACGGTGGGTTTGCCCTTCTCTTTTTGTCAAAATACCATTCCGCTTTTTATATCGGCACGCCCCGAGAAAAACTTTAACAACTTATTTAATCAAGGTGATGACGCTGAACATCGGCATATACAGTGCTACGATCATCCCTCCAACAACAACCCCCATAAACGCTATCATCAGGGGCTCAATCAAGGAGGTCAGAGCATCCACCGTGGCCGACACCTCTTCCTCATAGAAATCGGCTATCTTCTGCAACATTCCATCGAGAGCCCCCGTTTCCTCGCCCACGGCGATCATCTGAACAACCATTGGGGGAAATACCTCGCTTTCCCCCAATGGTCTGGCTATGGTCTCCCCCTCCTTGATGCTGGATCGAGTCTGCCTCACCGCATTGGACACGACGGCATTGCCAGCGGTGTCACCGACAATATCCAGCGCCTGCAGAATGGGCACGCCGCTGGAGATCAAAGTTCCCAGGGTGCGACTGAATCTGGCTATGGAGAGCTTTCGGGCAAGGGTACCAAAGACAGGCAACCTCAGCTTCAGCCTGTCAACCCGGAGCCGCCCAAAGTCGGTGGCCACAAAGCGACGATAACCATAGCCCAACCCAACTATCGTCGCCAGGATCACATACCAGAAACCGCGAATGAAGTTGCTTATGGAGAGGAGGATCTGCGTGGGCAGGGGGAGTGTTCCCCCCAGGGTGGCAAACATCCTCACAAACATGGGAACGATGAAGGTAATCATAACGAAGATGATGAGCATGCAAAAGCAAAACATGGCCGTGGGGTAAGCCATAGCCGATTTGATCCTACCTTTCAAAGCCCCTTCCTTCTCGAAATGCTCGGCTACCCTGGCAAGCACCTCATCTAGGACACCACCGGTCTCTCCGGCCCTAACCATATTTGTAAATATGGGTGGGAACACTTTAGGGTATTTTGCCAGAGCCTCAGAGAGTGCTTTGCCACCCTCTACATCCCGTTGCAACTCGCCAACGACATCAGCCAATTTGGGGTTTTCCGTCTGCTCGGCCAGAATTCCCAGGCACTTGGTGATGGAGAGGCCCGAGTTTATCATCGTGGAAAACTGCCGGCTGAAGATGGTCAGATCCTTGGATTTTATTCTCTTCAAACCCTTGAAGCTTAAACCGGCTCCGCGAGCTATCTCCGCCTTCTCGGCGATACCCACAACGATGTAACCCATCTGACGCAACTTGGTAACAACGGTTGTCTGGCTATCAGCCTCGATGGAGCCCGTGATGATTTTGCCCTGTCTGTCTCTCACCTTGTAAGTAAAAGTGACCGCCAATTTAATCACATCCTCGATTCAATCGATGAGTGGCAGTTCACCGACAATTTTTCTCTCCATACCTTCGCCACCTGAAGTTAATTGCTTCGACCCAAGAGGCGAAATTCCTTCTTTCCTAATTCTGTCAGCCGTCAGATGCAGCTATTCGTTATTCGAAATTCGTCTGTCAGCTTAGAGCTCGGAGCTTAGAGCTTAGAGAAAAATCTTTTGTCTCTACGCTCTGTGCTCGGAGTTTACCCCGCAAGATGCGGGGCTCTCCACTCTATGCTAATTCCTAATTTCTGCTCTCTGTCAACTGTGAACTGTCAACTCATCATGCTTTGCCCAAGAGCTGCCTCAAATCCTGAGGATCTATCGCTCTTTCCAGGGCTATCTCATAGGTTATCTTTCCCCTTCTATAAAGACCGGCCAGGGCTTGATCCATCGTCTGCATGCCATACTTCTGTCCAGTTTGAATGGCATTGTAGATCTGGTGTGTCTTGGCTTCCCTGATCATGTTCCGAACAGCCGGGGTGGGTGTGAGAACCTCAACGGCGACTATCCTCCCCTTCCCATCGCTCGTGGGGAGAAGCTGTTGAGAGATTATACCCTGAAGCGTGCCGGCCAACTGAATTCGCACCTGTTGTTGTTGATGAGGGGGAAAGACATCGATGATTCGATCGATGGTCTGCGGGGAATCTTGAGTATGGAGGGTAGCAAAGACGAGGTGTCCCGTCTCGGCCGCAGTCAAGGCCACAGAGATGGTCTCGAGGTCCCGCATCTCACCAATCAAGATGACATCGGGGTCCTGTCTGAGCACATATTTTAAGGCGCTGGCAAATGCCTTAGTATCGGATCCAACCTCCCTCTGATTAACAATAGCCTTTTTATGCTGGTGCAGGTATTCGATCGGGTCCTCTATCGTAATTATGTGCACCTCCTGAGTTTCATTAATTATATCGATGAGAGAGGCTAGGGTGGTAGTCTTCCCACTACCCGTGGGTCCCGTGACCAGAACGAAACCCCTCGGTCTCTTAGCTAAACCCTCGAGGGCCAAAGGAAGACCCAACTCCTCCAATCCCCTTATCTCCGCGGGGATTAAACGGAAGGCGGCAGCACAGCTTCCCCTTTGAAAATAGATATTCACCCTAAAGCGTGCCTTACCAGGAAGAGAATAAGAGAAATCCAACTCCCAATTCTTCTCAAGGCGCTCTCTCTGTTCATCGTTGAGAATACTGTAAACAAGCCCCTTCGTATCCTCCTGGGCCAAAACAGGGTGATCGAGATGAACTAAAACCCCGTGAACTCTTATGGTGGGAGGAACCCCCACCGTTAGATGTAAATCGGAGGCTCCCTTCTCAAATGCTTCCATCAATAGATCATTCAAAGCAGACAACTTTCCCCCTCCTTTTCGAGATCATTCCCAAAAACTAGTGCCGTTACAACTATTTCTTATGCCACCCCGCCATCGGCGGGGTAACACCTTTTTTCCTTCAACAAGCTCAGGACAAGCCTTTTGCTTATCAGCTAACAGATTCAGGTTGGTTGATAAAGGATTCTATCTAAAAGTTGTAACGGTATTAAACCACAACCCTCAATATCTCCTCCAGGGAAGTGATCCCAAGACGCACCTTCTCAAGACCATCCTCCCGAAGGGTCTTCATGCCCTCAGCAATGGCCACCTCTTTTATCTGCTCGGCCGTCGCCCTTTCCACAGTGAGTCGTTCAATGGTCTCGCTCACCATCATGATTTCATAGATGCCGATTCTTCCCTTGTAGCCGGTGTTGTTGCACTTCTTACAGCCCTTCGCTTTATAAAGGGTGGGCACCTTGTCATCGGGGGAAAATCCGACCTGCTCCAGCATTTCGGGGGTGGGCTCATAGGACTCCTTGCATTCCCTGCACAATCTCCTGGCCAGCCGCTGAGCTTGAACACAATCCACAGCCGATGCTGTTAGAAAAGGAGGAATTCCCATCTCAGTCAACCTCGTTATGGCACCCGGGGCATCGTTTGTGTGAAGGGTGCTGAAAACGAGATGCCCCGTGAGAGCAGCCTCGATGGCGATCTGGGCCGTCTCCCTATCCCTTATCTCTCCAACCATGATGATGTCGGGTGCGGCCCTCAATATCGATCGAAGGCCCCTGGCAAAAGTCAAACCGGCTTTGGGATTGATCTGAATCTGATTTATCCCGGGCAACCTATATTCCACCGGATCCTCAATGGTAACAATGTTTTTCTCTGCTACATTCAACACGTTAAGCGTGGCATATAGAGTCGTAGACTTACCGCTTCCCGTCGGTCCCGTTATCAAAATCGCCCCATATGGTTTGGTAAAGGAGGTCTTGAATCTCTCCAGGCTCTCAGGCAAAAACCCCAGATCCTCCAGTTTAAAAAGGATACTCTCCTTTTCCAGAATCCGCAGAACGACACGTTCCCCGTAGACCGTGGGAAGGGTCGCCACCCTGAAATCGTAGGCTTTACCTCCAACAGTCAAAGCGCAATGTCCATCCTGAGGCCTTCGGTGCTCGGCAATGTCCATCCCAGCCATAACCTTAAAGCGGGAGAGAAGAGCCGGTTGAATTCGCTTGGGGGAGCGCATAACCTCATGAAGGACACCATCAATTCGATATCTAACCCTCAAATCCCTCTCCTGAGGCTCAATATGAATATCGCTGGTGCGATCACGAATAGCGCGGGTGATGATCAGATTGACCACCTTGACGATGGGGGCCTCTGCCGCCACTTCACGAACTTTCTCCAGAGCGACCTCTCCCTCAGCGGCCTTCTCGATCTCTTCCTCAACAGCCTCTCCCGCTCTGAAGTACTGACCGATGACCGCCAGCAAGTCGGACTCGGTCGTCACCACCGGCTTAATATCGTAACCAGTAACGATTCGCAAGTCATCGATGGCAAAGATGTTAGCTGGATCAGCCATGGCCACCACCAGCTTATTCCCCTCAAAGCTAAGAGGCAAAACGGTGTAGCGCCGAGCCATATCCTCAGAGATGGTAACCGCCGCACTGACATCGATCTGGTATTCGGTGAGGTCGACAAAGGGAATGCCCCTCTGTTTAGCCAGAACGGAAGCCAAAGTAACTTCGTTGATCAAGCCCTTATCGATGAGAACCTGGACCAGGGATATGTCCTTCTTCTCCGCAACCTTCTCGGCCTCACTCAATTGCTCCGCCGTGACTATCTCTTCATCCAATAAGATATCTTTAATTCGCTCATCGAGTTTAATCGCCATCATCCACCTCAAACAATGACCCTCAATATCTCCTCCAGAGAGGTAATCCCAAGACACACCTTCTCAAAACCATCCTCCCGAAGGGTCTTCATGCCCTCAGCAATGGCCACCTCTTTTATCTGCTCAGTTGTCGCCCTCTCCACAGTGAGTCGCTCGATGGTCTCGCTCACCATCATGGTTTCATAGATGCCGATTCTCCCCTTATAACCGGTGTTGTTACACTTCTTGCAACCCTTCGCCTTATAAAGGGTGGGCACCCCGCCTTCGGCGGAGGGGAAACCAACCCGTTTTAGCATCTCGGGGGAAGGCCTATAGGACTCCTTGCACTCCTTGCACAATCTCCTGGCCAACCGCTGAGCTACCACGCAATCCACAGCCGAGGAAGTTAGGAATGGCTCCAATCCCATCTCGGTAAGCCTGGTTAAAGCCGAAGGAGCATCGTTGGTGTGGAGTGTGGAGAGTACCAAGTGGCCGGTGAGGGCCGATTCGATAGCAATCAAAGCCGTCTCCCCATCCCTTATCTCCCCTATCATGACCACATCGGGGTCGTTCCTTAATATAGAACGGAGAGCCGAGGCAAAGGTCAAACCGGCCTTGGGATTCACCTGCACCTGATTGACGCCGGTTAATCTGTATTCTACCGGGTCCTCGACGGTGATCAGGTTTCTCTCCACCGTATTTATCACATTTAATACCGCGTAAAGGGTGGTCGTTTTGCCACACCCGGTAGGACCGGTGACCAAAATGGCACCATAGGGTTTGGTAAAAGAGTTCTTGAACCTCTCGTAAGATTCCTGAAGCAAACCCAGCTCATCAAGGTCCATCATGATGCTTTCCTTCTCCAGGAGGCGGAGAACGATCTTCTCTCCGTGGATGGCGGGAAGAGTCGCCACCCGAAAATCGATCTCCTTCTTGTCCACGGTCAGACTAAAGCGACCATCCTGAGGAACACGACGCTCGGCGATGTCCATTCCGGCCATGATCTTGATTCGAGAGATCACCCCATTCTGAACTTTCTTTGGGGAACTCATTATCTCGTGAAGGACGCCGTCAATTCGATACCTGATCCTCAACTCCTTCTCCTGAGGCTCGATGTGAACATCGTTGGCCCTATCGCGGACGGCCTCGGTGAGAATCAAATTGACCAGCTTGACGATGGGGGCTTCCCTAGCCTCCTCAACCTCCTCTTTTTCCGGAACCGCAACTTCAGCTTCGACCTCCGGGGCAATACTCTCCACAACCTGCTCAACAGCCCTATCAACCCTGGAATGCTGGTTAATGGCCGCCAGCAAGTCGGACTCGGTCGCCACTACCGGCTTGACATCGTAACCAGTAACAATTCGCAAGTCATCGATGGCAAAGATGTTAGCTGGATCAGCCATGGCCACCACCAGCTTCTCTTCTTCAAAATCTATGGGCAAAACGGTGTAGCGTCGCGCCATATCCTCAGAGATGATCGTGG
The DNA here is from genome assembly GCA_030019215.1 of Actinomycetota bacterium. Lineage (GTDB taxonomy): Bacteria > Actinomycetota > Aquicultoria > Subteraquimicrobiales > UBA9087 > UBA9087. The sequence continues at coordinate 26,537 of JASEEZ010000005.1, read as the reverse complement.
CCGCACTGGGATTGATCTCGTAGTTTCCTACATCAACAAAGGAGAGACTCATCTGTTTTGCCAGTGTAGCGGCGATATCTGCCTCGGTGATGAAGCCAAGATCGACCAAGGTTCGTCCCAGCGTCTTACCATCCTGAGACTCCAGGGCTTGCTGTAACTGTTCCTCAGTGATAAGACCCGCTTCTATTAGAATTTTCCCTAGTCTCTTTTTGACCCTGACCATGATCTATTTCAAACCCAGTCCCTTCTCCAGCGCCTCTCGCATCACCTTGATAGGAGGATCGAGGTTCGTCCAAATCTCGAAAGATGCCGCCCCTTGATGCAGGAGCATGCCCAGGCCGCCTAAGGTACGCGCCCCTCGCTTTCCGGCCAACTTAAGAAAGTTTGTTTCCACCGGTTTATAGATAAGATCGCAGACGAGATGCCGGTTGCCCAAAAAATCCGTGGAAATGGGAACCTCCTTCTTCTCCAGATCCATTCCAATGGGAGTCGCATTTACTACCAATTCAACCTGAGAAAAAGCACCTGAAAGATCTCCCTCCATATCCATCGCCTTGACCTCACAGGAAGGAAAATTGCCCTGAAGAAGCTGGCACAGAGATTGTGCCCTCTCCAGGGTTCGATTAACCACGATAATGCGCGATGACCCAGCTAAAGTCAGGCTGACCGCCACCGCCCGAGCGGCTCCGCCGGCACCCACGATTAAAACACCCTTGCCCTTGGGATCGAACTTCGCATCCTGTTGAAGAGAGGTGATAAAACCACGGCCATCGGTGTTGTAGCCGACGAGCCTCCCCCCCTGAATATGAATAGTGTTCACAGCCCCAACAATCTGTGCATAGGAAGTCATCTCATCCATGAAGGGTATTACCTCCTCCTTGTAAGGCATGGTGACATTGATGCCCATAAAGTTGAGGGCCTTGAGACCATCCAGGGCGCGGTAAATATCGGCTTCTTCCACCACCAAGGGAAGGTAGCACCAGTTAAGACCCATATGTTGGAAGGCAGCATTGTGCATGATGGGAGATAGCGTGTATTCCAAGGGATAACCAATTATCCCCGTCAATTTCGTCTTTCCATCTACTTTACACACAAAAACCGCCCCCCGAATCAGGAAAAGAAGCCCGATATTTCCGAAGCAAATCTTTTTTCTGCAGCCTTCGAAGAACTATTCTCTCCAACCGTCGCAAAATCCTGGTGTGCAAGGGCTCCCGCGGACTTATAGGAACGACCAAAATGGTCACCAAGCCAGCCAGGTTGCCCCCCAAAATATCGGTAAACAACTGGTCTCCTATGACCGCCGTCTGAGAGCGAGAGGTACCCAAAATCTCCATGGCCTGGACAAAGGCACCACTTCGAGGCTTGCCAGCCGGGGCTACCAAGGATAGACCAAGTTCATCAGCTATGGTCTTTACCCTCCCAGCCCAATTATTGGAAACGATGCAGACCTTAAAACCCCTCTCAATGACCCCCTCAAGCCACTTGTGAACCTGTTCAGGGGCCTCCCGCTCATAACGGGGAACCAGTGTGTTGTCCAGATCAACTACCAGACCAGTGATTCCTCCCCTCTTCAGTTCCTCCATATCAACATCGAATATGGAATCGTGATAACCATCAGGGCGAAAACGCTCCAGCAAAGGGCTCACCTCGTATCACAAATTATATCGGCACACTCGAGAATTTTCTTAACCTTCTTCAAACAGGGCAATTTCCAGTTAGAGCAGTTATTTTAAGCTTTTTTTTGCCTCCTGCTTTGCCTGCACAAAATCTTCATAAGAACTGGTGAAGGTGTGCCTCCCATCAGAATCGGTCAGCACATAGTAAAGATAGTCCACCTCGGCGGGATTCAAGGCCGCCTTCAAGCAGGCCAATCCCGGATTACAAATGGGGCCAGGGGGGAGCCCAGGCTGCAAATAAGTATTGTATGGCGAGGCGATCTTTAGGTCATCCTCAGTCAATCTGGTTTTCTTCGTGGGAAGAACATACTGAACAGTGGCATCTATCTGCAGAAGCATACCCCTTTGCAACCGGTTGTAAATGACCGCAGCAATGAGAGGGCGCTCTTCGGAAATTCTGGCTTCCTTCTCTATCAAAGAGGCCAGGGTGACGACCTCGTGAACGGTCAAGTTTCTTGCCTCCGCCCCAGACCAATCCAGCGAAGAGGTCTCTTTTTCAAACTGGGCAAGCAACAGATTGAGGAATTCATCCGCCGTTGTATCCTCGTCTATCCGGTAAGTTTTCGGGAAAAGGTAACCCTCCAGGCTCGAACCGAGATTGCTTTCGAGGAAATCGTAGCCCCACAACGCAGAGGAGATCTGGTCGGAGGCACGCCCCTCTTTTGCCAATCTTCTGAACTCCTCAGCATCCACTTCGGTTCTAGCCTTCAATCTATCGGCAATCTGATCGATGGTGAAACCTTCCGGGATCACCACCGTAGAGACCTTTTTGATGGGCCCTCTGCGAAGAACACCCAGAGTTTCCGCATAAGACATTCCCCGCCTAAACTGGTACTCTCCAGGCAGAACCTTTTTATCCACCCCGCTTCGGCCAGCCAAAATTTCAAGGATCAAGGTACTGGCCACCACCTTTTCCCGAACCAAAGCATCAGCAACCTCAGAAAAAGATGAGCCGGGCTGGACGACGATTTTCACGCTTTTCTTTGCACCGGTTAGGGGCCAAAGAAGTAACCACAAAACAAACAGCCCAACCAAGACCACAAGAAGAGTAAAGGCAAGGGTCAATCCACTTTTCTTCGATAAGTGGATTCCTTCTGGAAAAGTCTTTTTTCTCTCTCTGCCTCCGCTCAACCCTGGCAGATTACTCCCCCTCCTCCTGACGTAAATTATCCAGATAGCTCTGCAAAATGACGGAAGCGGCCACCTTGTCAACTATCCTTTTTCTCTTCGCCCGCTTAACATCCAGGGACAGGAGCACTTTCTCGGCAACAAGCGTGGTTAGCCTCTCATCCCAACCCCGGATGGGAATGGGTAAAGTGGATCCAAGCTTATCGATATATTCCTTCACCGCCTTGGCCTGAGACCCCACTGTCCCATTCAGTTTCAAGGGCAAACCCACAATGATCTCATCGATCTGATATTCGGCGACGATCTCCCGAAGCTTTTGTATCTCCGAATCGAACTTGCCACGTTCTATAACCGTTAGAGCCCGGGCTGTATGGTAAAGAGGATCGGATATCGCCACCCCGATCCTCTTGGTCCCTATATCCAAACCCATTTTCCTCATCGCGTTTTCTCTCTTCGCTTCTTCACCCTTTCCCGGACAAACCCCAAAGCCTTCTCGAGAGCTTGGGGTATCTTCTCGGGGTGCTTGCCCCCAGCCTGAGCCAGTTCGGGCTTGCCGCCACCCCCCCCTCCGACTAGAGGAGCTATCTCCTTCAAAATCTCTCCCGCGTGGAAGCCATCACCTACTAGATCGGATGTGACCGCCGAAACCAACATGACCTTTTCCCCAGAGACAGCAGCCAATACTATTATCCCGCTCCCGACCTTTTCCCTCAAAAGATCCACATAGGAACGTAAGTCAGACATATTCCTCGCCTCCACGGACTCGATGATGACCTTTACGCCATCGACCGTCCGAGCCGAGGTAACGATCTCTTCGACTTGAGCCCCCATCAACTGTGACCTCAGGGACTCTATCTCGCGCTCCTTATCCTTTAAATTTGCCAGAAGACTCTCAATGCGATCGGCCACATCAGAGACCCCAGTTTTTAGAGAACCGGCCACCTCTTCGAGAATTTTTTCCTCCCGATATAAATAGTCCAGGGCTCGATGGGAAGTAAGCACCTCTATCCGACGGAGATTTGCTCCTATACTTCTCTCGTCAATGATTTTAAGCAGTCCTACCTCAGCAGTCGAGGTCACGTGGGTTCCCCCACAAAGCTCTCGGCTAATTTCATCGACCTCCACTACTCTCACAAACTCGTCATATTTCTCGCCAAAAAGAGCGATGGCTCCGCTCTCTTTGGCAAATTCGAGAGAGGTCACATAGCATCTCACTGGGTGATTCTCAAAAATCTTGCCATTGACCAGTTTTTCAACTCTCCGGATTTCCTCAGAAGTCAAAGCGGAGGGGTGAGTGAAATCAAAACGTAGTCTCCTGGCGCCCACGAGAGAACCAGCCTGTCTCACATGCTTACCTAAAACAGTCCGCAAAGCCCACTGAAGGAGATGGGTCGCCGTATGATTTCTACAGATCGCAGCTCGTTGAACCACATCAATCGCGGCTGTTGCTGCCTGACCAGCCTCGATGGTTCCCTCAATCACTTTCCCCCTGTGAATATATACCCCGGGGAGGGGAATCTGAGTATCCGTTGCCTTGAACTTGCCAGTGGTGGTCTCCACCAGACCAGTGTCTCCCACCTGCCCCCCCATCTCAGCGTAAAAAGGCGTCTTGCCCAAGACAATCTCTATTTCCTCCTTCGCCTGAGCTTTGGGTACAACCACCTCTCCTTTGACGATGGCAACGACAGTTGTCTGCACGACATCTTGAGAGTAACCGACGAACTCGGTCTCCCCATACTGGTCCAATATCTCATTGTAAACCTCTTTCGGCCCGGTCAACTTCTTCTCTTCCCAAGTGGCTCTCGCCTTCGCTCGCTGTTCCTCCATCAGAACATCGAAACCTTTGCGATCTATTGAAAGACCACTCTCCTTCGCTATCTCTTCGGTCAACTCCACGGGAAAACCATAGGTGTCATAGAGCTGAAAGACAGCATCCCCGGGAACTTCCAAAGCTCCCCTCGACTTAACTTTCTTGACAACCTCGCCCAGGATCGACAAACCCGATCTGAGAGTCTGGGAGAATCTCTCCTCCTCCGAGGTGGCAATACGAGAGATGAACTCCCGACTCTCTCGAACCTCTGGGTATACCCCTTCCATCACCTTCACCACAACGTCGATTAGTTCGGAAAGGAAAGGTTCTTTGATCCCCAAAAGCCTCCCATGGCGAACGATTCTCCTCAGGAGTCTTCTCAGGATATAGCCTCTCCCCTCATTTGAAGGCAAAACTCCATCCCCGATCAAAAAGGTAACCGCCCGCACATGATCGGCGATAATTTTAAGCGAAACATCCTTAGCTGCATCCTTTCCATATTTCACCCCAGCCAAATCCGCCGCCCTATTCACGATGGGTCTCAGGAGATCGGTTTCAAAGACAGTGAAGGCACCTTGAAGAATGGCCGCCGCCCTCTCCAAACCCATGCCCGTGTCGATGTTCTTCTTGGGCAAAGGATTTAAGTTCCCCTTCTCGTCCCGTTTATACTGCATAAAAACCAAATTCCAGACCTCAAGAAACCTGTCGCAGTCACAGCCAACGGCACAGGTTTCTTTCCCGCAACCTCGCTCCTCGCCAAAATCATAGACCAGCTCTGAGCAGGGGCCACAGGGCCCAGTGGGACCAGCCGACCAGAAATTATCCTCCTCACCCATCCGGACAATCCTCTCTTCTGGAAACCCAACGGCCTTCCAGATATCGAAGGACTCGTCATCCTCTTGGTAGATAGTGACCCAGAGTTTATCGGAATCAAATTTCAAAACCCTGGTTAAAAACTCCCAGGCCCAGGAAATGGCCTCTTTCTTGTAATAGTCGCCGAAGGAGAAATTGCCCAACATCTCAAAGAAAGTTAGGTGCCGAGCAGTGTAACCAACTCGTTCAATATCGGTGGTCCTTGCACACTTCTGGCAAGTAGCCATCCTGGTGAACTCCGGTTTCACCTCGCCTTGAAAGATCGGCTTAAACTGAATCATCCCAGCACCGGTGAGGAGAAGGGACAGATCTTGTGGAACCAGGGACGAGCTGGAAAGAATGGTGTGGTCTCTCTCCTGAAAAAATTTCAAAAATTTCTCCCTGATCTTATCGCTGGTCATAATCCACCCCTCGAGCGTGAAATCTTCCCATATTACATCTTCTCTAGAAAATGATAGACCAGGGCCTTGCCCATCGCTAGAAGAGGGATTGCCAACAGCAACCCCATGAAACCGAAGAGAACTGCTCCCACAAGGAGAGCGAAGACCACCATAACCGGGTGCAGGTTGACCTGCTGGCTGATGATATTGGGGGAGAGAATCATCGCATCTATGCTCTGTATGATGACCATGGCAACTATAACCCAAAATGCCAGAATCGGTGACTTGATGAAGGCTACAAGCGCCGCCAGAAGGCCTCCAACTATCGGACCAAAATAAGGAATCACATTCAATATCCCAACGATACTTCCAAGCACAATAGCGAAGTCGACTCCGAGAATCGTCAGGGCTATGATGGACAGAATGCCCACACAAAGAGCCACCAGAAGCTGACCCCTCAAGAAACCACCCACAATGGCGTGAATCTTTCGAAGTATGATTACTGTCTCCTCCCTATGTCTGTCCCGAATGAGAGAGTTCATTGTGAGTTTGATCTTCTTCAAATCCTTGAGAATGTAAAAGGCAAGGACTGGAGCTAAGACCAGATAAAAGAGACTATAGACAACATTTATCGTCATACTGGGAAGACGCGAAAATAGCTTCAAGGTGACATTCTTCAGTGAATTCAGGGCTTCCTCCAAGAGTTCTCCGGCCATTTGGGGAACTCGTACGCCCACCAACTCCTTCTGATATGCCTCCATCAGCTCGGTAGCCCTTTTCACATAACCGGGAAGGTTGGCGGTGAACTCCCTGCCTTGCTGTACCACTATAGGTGCCAGGTACACGAAGATTAAGACGACAAAAAAGATGACCAAAAAATAGGCGAAAATAACTGCCACAAGCCGTGGAATCCTTTGGCTCTCAAAGTAGCGAACGAGCGGTTCCATCACATAGACAATGATCCCCGTCAGCATGAAAAGAAGAAAAATCGGCTGGATCTTTTTAATCGCAAGAGCCAGTGCGAACAACAAAACCAAACAACCAAGGATCGTCCAGATTATAATTCCCGTTTTCTTCCATCCTTGATAGATTTCCTCACCAGAATGCCTCATAAACTCAGTCACCCCATTGAGCACACTTAAGAAGCAGGAACTTAAAAGGTGGGAATCAGATGATGTATTTAGGAGATTCCTCTTCCAGTTCCCCGGATTTGAACAAAATCTTGCCCTCTAGTTCACGTTCCTTGAGTCTGGCCGCTTCCTTGCCCGCCTCGATGGCCTCCTCCAGGCGCAATTGCCACTCTCCCAGACCGCTCTCCGCCCAGGTCAGGAGAAGACAGAGTAACTTCCGAGCAGACTGCTTCGACCTCTCCCTGGCCGATGGGTCGAGGAGAAGAACCAAACCGGTCCCCACCAGCAAGCCAAGACATATGCTAACCCCTGCTCTCCTCAAATCCTTAATCCCCCTTGCCCCTAACCAGAGTGGTAACGGCCTTTTTCACCCCGGTGGAAAGACTGGCCAGCTTGATTAAAGAGGGAGAGATAAGCTGCCGGGCAACTTCCGCCGTGGCGTTGACCTTATCGCTCGCCTCCTGAACAGCCTTGACGATCTCATCGACCCTAGCCAGCTCAGTGTTCACCTCATCCACCGTGGATTGCAACTTGGAGAAGATCGGAATGATCTCCCTGTTAAAGTCCTTGACCAACGCATTAATACTCCTAAGCGTCCTGGAAAGCTGGATCAAGACCACCACAAGGAAGATCGAGAGGGCCCCGACAGCCAGGGCAATCGTCACATCCAAAATCAACGCCCAGTTCACACTCCACCCCCTCTAAAGAATCGCCGTCTTGAAGCCAAATTCTACCATATCGACCACTCGATTTCTACTTTGCCGATTCGATGACCCCTCCACCCAAAAGCATATCATTCTGGTAAAAAACCACCGATTGTCCCGGGGCGATAGCGCGCTGAGGAATTGAAAACTCAATTTTTACCCTATCGATCTCAAGAGGAATAAGAATCGCCTCCGCTTCCTTCACCTTATATCTTACCTTCGCCCGCACCCTCGTCTTCCTCCCCTTCAACGAATCAAAGGGAATAAGGTTAACCCCGGAGGCAATGAGCTCGGTCTTATACAGACTTCTTTCCTCCCCAACTACCACCACGTTCTCTTCGGGGCGTAGACCCAACACGTAAAGAGGCGTAGGGTGTGCCAAGCCAAGCCCCCTCCTCTGGCCAATGGTGTAAAAAGGAAGCCCCTTGTGTTTCCCCAGAACCCCTCCCTTCTCATCAACAATCTCACCCGGCAAAATCTCCTCCCGCACTTTGGCAAGAAGGAAACTCCTATAATCTCCCTTCGAGATGAAGCATGTCTCCTGACTTTCGAGCTTCTTTGCAGGCAAATCCCTCTCCTCCGCCATGCTGCGGATGTCAACTTTTTTCAACAACCCCAAGGGCATCTTCAGACGACTCAACTGCTCCTGAGATAGCGACCAGAACATGTACGATTGGTCCTTCGCCGCATCCGCCGCTTTAAATACCAGAAAGCGCCCTCTGGGGCCGTCATATTCGACTCTGACATAGTGGCCGGTAGCCAGATGAGTGGCACCCTTTTTGAGAGCAAACTCGAGGAGTTCACCGAACTTAATTAACCTATTGCAAACGATACAGGGGTTTGGGGTTCGCCCACAGAGATACTCTTTTAAAAAATAATCGATGATTTTTGATTTAAAAGTCATCCTCAGGTCGATACTGAAGTGCAGGATGCCCAACGTCCTGGCGACCTGTTTCGCTTCCACATCGTCGGTAAAATCACCCAGGAGCATGGTGACCCCAAAAACATCGTAACCCCGTTCGATCAAAAGAGCAGCAGCGACAGCACTGTCAACTCCTCCACTCAGAGCAACAGCTATCCTTTCTCTCATAAATCAACTCCTCTATTGTCGGATGTCCGATGGCTTATGGCAGATGGCAGATGGCTTATGGCAGATGGTTTAGCTATCCGCTATCGAGCGAACCTTGGTGGGCGAGCCATCAGCTATCAAGGCCGTGAGGCCGAGCCGTCAAGCTGGTCGCTGGTAGCTGGCGCTTGGTAGCCGGCGACTAACTTCTCACTCCTCATGCTCGATTTCTCTCAATCTTTTTAGATATTCAGCTATCTTTCTCTCATAGCCGGAATCGGAAGGGAAGTAATACTTCCTATCCTTGAGTTCGGTGGGCAAGTAATCCTGGGGCACATAGTGACCGGGGAAATTGTGAGGATACCTGTAGTCTTTTCCGTGACCTAGCTTCTTTGCCCCCGGATAATGGGAGTCCCGCAGATGTTTCGGAACCTGATAAGCCCGCTTCTCCTCTACATCTTTGAGAGCGCCGTCAATCCCCTTGATGGCAGCGTTGCTCTTGGGAACAGTGGCGAGATATGTAGCAGCTTGGGCGAGATTAAGGCGGCACTCGGGTAAGCCAACGAACTGGACGGCCTGAGCAGCAGCCGTGGCAACCACCAGAGCCTGAGGATCGGCATTCCCCACATCTTCGGAAGCGAAGATCACCATCCGCCGGGCGATGAACTTCGGATCCTCACCGGCATAGATCATCCTCGCCAGCCAGTATAGAGCAGCATCGGGATCGGAGCCGCGCATGCTCTTGATAAAGGCAGAGATGGCATCGTAATGCGCATCCTCACCGTAAACCAGAGCCCTCTTTTGAACCGCATCCTCAGCAATGACAAGAGTTATCTCTCTGATCCCCTTCTTGTCGGGGGAAGTCATAGTGACCGCTGCCTCGAGGGCACTGAGAGCCAGCCTGGCATCGCCATTAGCACTCTTAATGATGTGTTTCAAGGCCGGTTGCTGGAACTCGACCTTCCACCCACCTAATCCCCTCTCCTGATCCTTCAAGGCTCGTTCCATAATCTCCTCGATATCTCCATTAGAGAGGGGCTCAAACTGGAACACCCTGGATCGCGAAACTAGAGGAGGATTTACCTCAAAATAGGGATTTTCGGTGGTTACGCCGATCAAGACAATGACCCCTTCTTCCACCGCGGGAAGGAGAGCATCCTGCTGAGCCTTGTTAAAGCGATGTATTTCATCAATTAACAAAGTTGTTTTCCGGCCCTGAATGCTCAGACGTTGCTTGGCTTCAGCTATAACCCGTCTGATCTCGGCAACGCTCGAGGTCACTGCACTGATGCTGGCGAAATGAGCCTTGGTGAGATTAGCGATGATATTTGCCAGGGTAGTTTTTCCCGTACCAGGGGGCCCCCAAAAAATCAGCGAATGGAGTTTATCTTCCTTAATGGCCTTGTGTAGAAGAGTACCCTCACCAACGATCTTCTCCTGCCCCACGAACTCTTCCAGACTGGAGGGCCTCATTCGCAAAGCGAGGGGAGCACTCTTTCCCAATTTCTCTTCCAATAAATCCTCAAAAAGGTCCACAAAAACTCATCCCCTCAATCATCAACTTGAAACCTTTGTGTTCTCAAGCAAGAAGGCCCCACTCACCCGTGACAAACAATTGAAGATTCGACTTAGTGCAAAGGTTAGACCTCAGGTTCAAAATGCAACGAACGTAAATCTTATTCTTGCACATTCTAAATTGAAAAGTGCAAAATGATCTGGCAAAACCCAAGGAAAAAATCTTTTAAATCATTTTCAATTTCACGTTGTCGTTTTACATTTTTCATTTTAAGTTTTTAATTTGATAGTATGCCCCTGACCTTTGCCAAAATTAGTTATTTACCTATAGTCTTAAAAACGCAAAAATCTACCCTTTGTAATTATTTTAGCAGATTTTCATTAGCGAGGAGATAACTCAGGAAAGGGAAGAAGATTCAAAAAAACAGCAGGTTAAATAGGGAACTCCGCCTTGCCGTGCCTGAATACTAGATTGAACCCTGCGCTCCGCAAGTGGGTGCTCCTCCTACTTGCTTTATGAGTCCCTATATAAGGGCGTTCAAGCCACAAGTAGAGCCGGGCTCCCAAGGTAGGTGTGTTAGCTCAAATTAGTAATGGCAAACACGAACAAGGCAGAGCCTCTCTACAGACAATATAGCACTACTTTAATCGAATGTGAAGCTCTCTTAGCTGTTTACCGTTAACCTCATCGGGGGCACCCGTCATGAGACAGGAAGCCGTCTGAGTCTTGGGAAAGGCGATGACATCTCGAATTGTATTCCTGCCCGCAATGAGCATTACTAGACGATCGAGACCAAAAGCGATCCCCCCATGCGGAGGGGCACCGTACTGAAAGGCATCCAACAAAAAACCGAACTTTACCTTTATATCCTCGGTTGAAAGTCCCAGCAAGTGAAAGATCTTATCCTGGAGCTTCCTATCGTGTATCCTCAAACTCCCACCACCAATCTCCACACCATTGACCACGAGATCGTAGGCATAAGCCTTGGCAGCAAGGGGGTCCTTTCTCAAGAGAGGAATGGAGTCCCTGGTGGGCATGGCAAATGGATGATGATGGGGCTTCAGTCTTTTCTCCTCCTCGTCGTATTCGAAAAGGGGAAAATCGATAATCCAGACGAATTTGAATTCACCCTTATCCACCAGGTTCAGCTCCCGGGCCAACCTCTCCCTCAGCATTCCCAAAATCTCGCAGGCCTTTCCCTTATCGGCGGCCACCAAGAGAAGCAAATCACCCGGTTGCCCCTTCATCCTGCCAATTATCTCTCCCGTCTCCCTCGCACTCAAAAACTTGGTGAGGGGAGACTTAACTTTCCCCCCCGGTTCCACTACCATCCAGGAGAGGCCCCCATTCCCCTGTTCGCTGATGAATTTGACCAATTCATCAATTCGTTTGCGGGTAACCCCGCCAATGGCGGGGCCATAACCAGAGGCGTTTACTCCCCTGACGACTCCCCCTGAGGAAATTACCTTGGCAAAAACCCGAAATTCAGTTTGACCAAGGAGGTCGGAAAGGTCCACGAGCTCCAAGCCATACCTTAAATCGGGCTTGTCCGTTCCATATCTGTCGACCGCCTCCTCGTGAGGAAGCCTCTCAAATGGGGTTTTTATCTCGATGCCGGCAGCAGCGAAGATCTCGGTCATCATCTCCTCTATCAAACCCAAGATATCCTCCTGGTCAACGAAGGACATCTCGATATCGATTTGGGTATGCTCGGGTTGCCTATCCGCTCTCAAATCCTCATCTCTAAAGCAACGGGCTATCTGGTAATACCGCTCAATCCCCGCCACCATGAGTATCTGCTTGAACAACTGAGGTGACTGGGGAAGAGCGTAAAAGTGCCCACGCTGCAGTCTGCTGGGAACGAGGTAATCCCTGGCTCCCTCGGGCGTGCTTTTGGTCAGAATGGGGGTCTCCACCTCAAGAAACCCTTGCCGATCCAGAAAATCCCTAACGGTCTCCGTCACCGCATGCCTGAGTTTCAAGAGATCGAGCATCCCCTCTTTCCTGAGATCCAGATACCTGTATTTCAACCTCAAGCTCTCGGCGACTTCGATTCCCTCTTCCAGCTCAAAGGGAGGCGTCTTAGCGGGATTAAGAATCTCCATATCCTCAACCGATACCTCAACCTCTCCCGTGAGCAACCTGGGATTCGCCGTGCCCTCCGGCCTCTTTCTCACCTTCCCTTTAATGCACAAAACATATTCGCTGCGCACCTTCTCCGCCACCGCGAAGGACTCGGGGGTCGCTGAGGGACTCACCACGGTTTGCACGAGCCCCTCTTTATCCCTGAGATCGATGAAGATCAATCCACCATGGTCTCTCCGGCGATGAGCCCAACCCATCAAAACCACGCTCTCGCCGACGTTGCTCAGAGAAAGCTCCCCGCAATAATGGGTCTTCCTGGAGTATCTCACTTCCCCGCTCATCTATTCTTTCCCCTTCCTCGAACCAATCTGCTTCTTGAACCACTGGGGTATCTTCTCAAAAGCCACTTCCACCTGTTCCCCACTCTTCATATCCCTGATCTTGCACATGCCCCTCCACAGCTCCTCGGAACCCACAAACAGGGTGTAAAGAGCACCCATCCTATCGGCCAACTTCATCTGCGCCTTTAAGCTCCTGTCTCCGTAATTCATATCCGCGGCGATGCCCAATTTGCGCAATCTATCCAATAGCTTGAATCCCTCCGGCTTCGACTCCTTGCCCACAACAGCTAGAAAGACATCAAGGGCGGAATCCCCCGGAAGATCGATCCCCTCACAGTGCAGAGCCATGATCACCCTCTCCACACCCAAGGCAAAGCCAATGGCCGGTGTGGGAGGGCCGCCGAACTCCTCGATCAGACCATCATACCTACCCCCTCCACCCAAGGCATTTTGGGCACCCAGATGAGGCGATCTCACCTCGAAGGCTGTCTTGGTGTAGTAGTCAAATCCCCGCACCAGGCTTGGTTCGAGTTTGAATTCGACACCAACACTCATGAGGAGAGATTGCACCTCGGCAAAGTGAGCCTTGCAGTCGGCGCAGAGGTAATCCGTGATCAAAGGAGCTTCTTTCAAAAGACCCTGACACTTCTCCTTCTTGCAATCAAAAATCCGGAGAGGATTTAACTGAACCCTCCTCTTGCAATCGATGCACAAATTTGCTCGATGTTCTTCAAGGTAAGCCTTCAGAACCTCAACAAAGGAAGGGCGACACCCCGAACAACCCATGCTGTTCAAAAGAAGCCCCAGATCGCGCAAGCCCAGGGTTTCAAGATAGTGCATCATCAAGGAGACTGTCTCAGCATCAATCGTTGGGTCCATGGAGCCGATCGCCTCCACCCCCACCTGCCAAAACTCGCGAGACCTGCCAGCCTGAGGACGCTCGTAACGAAACATCGGCCCGGAATAGTAGAGCTTGATAGGAAGAGGTTGCGAGATGAGTTTATGTTCAAGAAAAGCACGAACAACAGGAGCAGTGCCCTCTGGCCGAAGCGTCAAGCTGCGCCCGCTTTTATCCCGAAAGGTGTACATCTCCTTCTGCACAATGTCCGTTGACTCTCCGATGCTCCGGGTAAAGAGTTCGGTTCGCTCAAAAATGGGTGTGGTGATCGGATGATATCCATACCGCTCAAACAGCTCAACCGCCGTCTCCTCGAGATAGCGTCTCAACCCAGCCTGTCTAGAAAAAATGTCGGAAGTTCCCCGCGGTGCCCTCAACTCCAAAGGCTCACCCCTTTCCATAATCAATTAATTTTACCACACAACCCCCTCAAAAAAGGGTTATGCTTCTTCTCTTCACCAAGAATCGTCTCCGGCCCATGGCCAGGATAGACCTTCACTGAATCGGGGAGCGCCGCTATTTTTTTCAGCGACCCCATGAGAGCCTCGTAAGAAGAACCCGGTAGATCCGTCCTCCCCACCGAATCTTGAAACAAGAGATCTCCCGTGAATAACTTATCCTCCACCAAAATAGAGATGCTCCCCGGGGTGTGCCCCGGGGTGTGAAGCACCTTTAACTTTAGATCCCCCAGCTCGAGAATTTGGTCATTCCCCAACTCCATTACAGGAGAGGAAAGAGTAAAAGAACTGCCAAAAAATAGCAAAGAAAGATTTTCCTCGGGTTTTCTCAGTAGACCAACATCACCTGCATGAATGTAAATTGGCGCCCCCGTGACCTGTGCTAACTCATCATCAGCAGCGATGTGATCATAATGACCGTGGGTATTTATGATGTATTTGACCTTGAGAGCATTGGTTTTGAGGATCTCTAAGATTCGCTCTCCTTCCCCTCCTGGATCGACCACCGCCGCTAGCCCCGCCAAAGGCGGGGCTAGAATATAACAGTTGGTACTGGGTCCCACTATCAGTCGGTGTAAAATCAAATTACCTCCAATTCGCTAACCGAACTTTTGCATTTCTAAAGAAGAGGGTCCCACTTATCGCAAGCAGCCAAAGTAAAGAGCAAAGAAAACTTTAGGATTCAAGGATTCTAGGGGTCAAGTGAAAAACGCTTGAATCCTCGAACCCTTGAACCCTTCCATAACAACTCTTTTGAGTTTGCCTTTGATTTAGAGCTCCCTCTTACTATCCAAAAGCAAAGTGACCGGACCATCATTGATGATCTCCACAATCATTCTCTCCTGAAATTTCCCCTCATAAACGCCCAGCCCTTTTTTCCGAAACCCGGCCAAAACCATGTTACAAAGATCCCGTGCCGCGGTGGCAGTAGCGGCCTCGGTGAAGCTTGGACGTCTCCCCTTCCGACAATCCCCATAGAGCGTGAAATTGGATACGATCAGGACTCGGCCGCCTGCCTCCCCAACGGAGAGGTTCAACTTCCCCTCCTCATCATCGAAGATCCTAAGATTAGCGATCTTATCCACCATGTAATTGGCATCGACTGGGGTATCATCGGCGGCAACGCCCAGCAAAACCACAAGTCCTTGCCCTATTTCAGCAAGGACTTTATCTTCGACCAAAACTGCCCCACGCTTGACTCGCTGAACAACGGCTCTCAAAAATACCCCCGTTCCGGCTCCTGGTTCCCTGTTCCTGGCTCTCAATCTTGTCGGATGACGGATATCAGAAATGAAGAATGTAGAATGAAAAGTGAAAAATGTTTTTAAATCCTTAAACCATTCTTCATTTTTAGTTTTTCATTTTTAATTTTAGCAGCTGTCAACCGTGAACCGTCAACTGGTTCCTGGTAGCTGGTAGCCGGCAACTGGCAGCCAATCAGGCTGGCAAAACCCTGTAAGCGTCGAAGACAGTGTCTATCTTTTTTATATTGGCTAATATATTCTCCAGGTGAGCCAAACTCCCTATCTCAAAAATGAATCTGAAGATGGCAACGTGGTCTTTCGTCGTGCTCACATTGGCCGAAAGAATATTGACGCCAGCGTCACTTATCACCGTGCTGATATCCCTCAACAACTTCGTCCTATCCATGGCTTCGACCTGGATTTCCACCTGAAAGATTCCCGGCTTCTTAACATCCCAGAACACTTCAATCAACTTCTCCGGGAATCTCATAAGCTGTTTTGTGTTGGGGCAATCCTTGCGATGCACGGAGATGCCCCTCCCTTGGGTGACAAAGCCAATTATCTCGTCCTGGGGAACCGGGTTGCAGCAACGAGCCAGTCGAACCAGAACGCCGCTTACCCCCTTAACCCTCACTCCGGTAACCGCACCCGGTCTCCTTTTAAGACGAGTGGGGGGGGCGATGGAGATCTCCTCAGCTTCCTCGGTAGGTCGTTGCCTGGCTAAAGCATTTATTACCTTTGTCACAACTTGCTTTGGCGACGTCTCCCCCGCTCCGATGCTTGCGTAAAGATCTTCAGCCTCGACGAAATTGAACTCCTTGACAATGGACTCCAGCAATTCATGAGGGATGCTCGCCAGACCCAAACCCTGTCGACGAAGGGCTTTCTGAAATGCCTCCCTTCCAAGATGCTCATTTCCTTCCCTGCTCTCCTCGCTAAACCACTGTTTTATCTTATTCCTGGCCCGCGATGTTTTAATGATACCCAACCAGTCCTGGCTCGGTCCGGTGGCGGTCTTCGAGATCAAGATCTCGACGATATCTCCCATCTGGAGTTTATATTCTATGGGAACGATCTGATTGTTCACCTTAGCCCCAATACAGGAATGACCGACGTCGGTATGAATGGCATAGGCAAAATCCAATGGTGTCGATCCTGCGGGCAGACTGAGAACGTCTCCTTTGGGTGTGAAGACAAAAACCTCATCCTCAAAGAGATCTATCTTGAGGCTCTCCATGAACTCGCGTGGATCTTTCAATTCACTCTGCCACTCGAGCATCTGGCGCAACCAGGCTAAACGCTCCTCAAACTTATCCCACTCTCTGCTTCCCTCCTTATAGCGCCAGTGGGCAGCGATGCCATACTCTGCGGTTCTATGCATCTGTTTGCTGCGGATTTGAATCTCCAGAGGACGACCCCTTGGGCCAATCACAGCGGTGTGCAAGGACTGATACATGTTGAATTTAGGCATAGCGATGTAATCCTTAAACCCGCCCGGGATGGGCTTCCAGAGAGAATGGATGATTCCCAGAGCAGCATAACAGTCTTCCACAGAGTCACTAATCACCCGAACCGCGGAGAGATCATAGATTTCGCTGAACTCCTTGCCTCGCTGCGTCATTTTTTGGTAGATGCTGTAAAAATGCTTTACCCTCCCAACAACCTCACATTTGATACCAACCTTCTTCAGCTCCCGCTTCAGAATTTTCACTGCATCATTTATATACTCTTCCCTTTCCACCCTCCGCTCAGCCACCATCTTCTCAATTTGAGCATATTTCTTGAGCTCCAAGACCGAAAAGGCCAAATCTTCGAGCTCCCACTTTAGCTGGGAAATACCCAAACGGTGAGCAAGGGGAGCGTAAATCTCCAGGGTCTCCAGGGCAATGCGCTTTTGTTTCTCCTCCGGAAGATGCGAAAGGGTTCTCATGTTGTGAAGCCGATCGGCCAGCTTAATCAGGATCACCCTTATATCCTTGGCCATGGCGATTAGCATTTTGCGAAGATTTTCAGCTTGATGCTCTTCCTGGGTCTCGAACTCTATCCGGCCAAGCTTGGTAACCCCGTCAATGAGATCGGAAACCTCTTTGCCAAACTCCGTTCTTATCTCCGCTAGCGGCCTCCCGGCATCCTCAACCACATCGTGGAGAAGAGCGGCAACGATGGTCGTTGTATCCATTTCTAAATCAGCCAGGATATCAGCTACCCCCAGGGGGTGAAGGATAAAATCTTCCCCTGATTTGCGAAACTGATCGAGGTGAGACTCCCCAGCAAAGCCATAAGCACGCTTAATTTTCTCTACTTCAGCTTGAGGGTTATACTTTTTAACTTTCCTTATCAGGCCCTTGATATCGTTCATTTTTCCTCCAGTAGTTTTAATTTTACCAAAATCTTGCTGATTAGGATAGGAAAAAGGCATCAAATGACAGTTCAAAGCGTGGACAGTTGCCAGGGGTCAGGGGTCAAGGGCTAGAGCTGAGTGGGAGGAGATTTGTGGAGATTCATGGAGATACATAGAGATTGAGAGTCAAGGTTAAACGACGAAGGACGAGGGATGAAAGATCAGAGGTCAGTTGATAGTCACTAGAATTGGGAATTAAGAACTAAAAATGAAGAATGGTTTAAAGCTTTAAAAGCATTTTTATTTGTCATTTTTATTTTTCCACTCTTCACTTTTCATTTACCCATCTGCCATCAGCTATCAGCCATAAGCCATCTGACATCCGACAGATGTGCAGACCATGATCAGGGACGTCTGGAGCCAGCAATGGAGAGGAGGAGCCAGAGAAACAAAATACCCGCCAAAGCAAAACCGGCTATCCCCAACCAGAGGCCCCTTGAACCAAAAACCACTACCAAAGAGGAGCTCACGATGAGGGCAACCAAAACCAGGCTGATGGCGAGTCGATTCGAGACGGTTTCAATCTTTGATATCAATCCCTCCAGACCAATGTGCCGGTATTTGATCTGAAACTCCCCGGTCCTGGCCTGACTCAGGATATCATGAACCTGTTTCGGATAATCCAATAGATAGAGAAAATACTTTTTTAGCTCTTCGCGGACCTCTTCTAGAGCTATCCGAGGGGCATATTTTTCCTTGAGCACGGTGGAGAGATACGGTTTGGCCGTCTCGAAGATGTTGAACTGGGGATAAAGATACTTCGCCACGCCCTCTACAGTTATCAAGGCCTTGGCCAAAAGAGCATAGTCCTTGGGGATCCTGATATGGTGACGGTAGAGCAAACCCAGAAATTCCCTCCCAATGATATCGACTTTCATCTCCCCCAAGGCTTTTCCATAATATTGGTCCAGTATCTTCCTTAAATCCCCCTTCATCTCCGATATCTTGTCCGGGGATATCTCTGCCCCCAAATTCTGAGCCTGCTTGGCGATTTCATCCGCATCCCGCCTCATGAGAGCGAACTGTAAGCGGACCATGGGTTCCTTGGCTTCCTCTTTTATCTCGCCGGCCATTCCGAAATCGAGATAGGCAATCTTCCCATCGGGGGTGATGAAAATGTTGGAGGGATGAAGATCGGCGTGGAAGAACCCATCCACCAGCACCTGCTTCATGAAAGCCTTGGCTCCATGCTCGGCCAAGGCGATGGTATCGATGCCCAGCATCTCCGGAGTGGCCATGTCGCTGATCTTCGTCCCCTCGATGTACTCCATGGTGAGCACCCGCTGTGTGGTATAGTTCCAGAAAACGACGGGGATTTTAATCAAGGGGTCGCCGCGAAAATTGAATCTGAGTCTATCAGCGTGGCGCCCCTCCACCCGATAGTCCAGCTCCCGGTGGAGGGAATCGGAGAACTCCTGAACAACTCCCACTATATCAACGAATTTGATTCTGTCCTTAACCCTATTTGCCAGGACGAAGAGCAAATCCAGATCGGATTCTATTACCTTTTTCGCCTCCGGACGCTGAACTTTGACCACAACTTCGTGGCCGTCCTCGAGGGTTGCCCGGTGAACCTGACCAATGGAAGCCGAGGCTATCGGCTCCGGGTCAAAAAGCTGGAAAACATCGTCGATTCCTTTTCTGAACTCTTTCTCGGTCACCCCTTTAATGACCTCAAAATCCAGAGGGGGTGCCTGATCTTGAAGCTTTTCGAGTTCGAATATAACCTCAGGGGGAACTAAATCGGGGCGAACGCTCAAAAGCTGGCCGATCTTTATAAAGGTGGGGCCGAGATCCTCCAGAAGCAAGCGCACCCTTTCGGCCAGTATCTCCATGCGAGGTGGCTTTTCAAACTTCTCGCCCCTTTTCGCCGAAGGCAGAAGGCGATCCAATCCATATTCTTCGATGAAAAACCCCAAGCGATGCTTGACGACAATCTCACAGATCTGGGCCAGCCTTTTAATATTCCTGCGTCTTCTTCCCTTGTCCAGCACGGGCTCCTTTCCTCATCAAATGTAGTCCGCGCCCGAGAAGCGCGAACCCAAAAAACTCTCACCATTAACAAGTCAAGTTTACACTTAAACTCGCAAAGGGAGGGTAAAGTGCGGAGAAAACCGTGTCGCAGTCCCGCCTGGGAAGACCTTTAAGTCGAGTCAAAGCTTGTGACGGGGCGAGACCCGAGCGGCGGCCAGAGTAAAATCTCGTTAAACTGAAACGAGGCCGACCGCGTGTTTTCGGAGTACTTCACCCGACCATAGTGTTAACCTATCTTGTCAATAATACATCTTACTTCTTGCCCCGCTTGATCTTCATCTCTCCCTCAAATTCATCAATCCGCTTCTCCAGCGAATCGATGCGTTCCACCAGAGCCTGTAAATCTTCTCGAGTGACCAAGCCCGCTTCCCTTCCCGTCTCTTTCAAAAACCTCCGAGTAACTTCGCCTATCTCTCTCTTAATTTCCTCTTTCTCCTCATCAACGCGGGTTGAAAGTTCATCCACAAAATCCTTCGCCTCCTTGGGAGTCTTCTTCCCCTCCCTTATGACCTCTCTTATCAAGTCATCCGCCTTTTCATGAACGAGGAGCCAGGCACCCAAAGCCTTAAGGATCCCCCTGTCGACCAAGCCTTCTTTTTCCTCGTCCATTCTCCACCTCCACCAGTCTTGTTATTTTTTTCACTTTATTTTACCATACTTCCTCCTCAAGCTCCTATGCCGGGGCTCTGTCTCTTTCCAAACCGCCAGAATTGGGCTCGCCGTGAAGATGGTGGAATACGTCCCTGAAGCAACGCCAACAAGAAGAACAAACGCAAAATCCTTCAAAGTCTCCCCCCCGATCAAAAGAAGGGTCGTTATGGGCACGAGGGTAGTCAAGGAAGTGTTAATGTTTCGGACAAGGACCTGATTGATTGAACCGTTCACCATGCTGGAATAGGTCTGCTTCCTGATTCTCTTACTATTCTCCAAAACCCGGTGAAAGACCACAATGGTATCGTACAGAGAGTAACCAAGGATGGTCAAAAGAGCTGCTACCGTGTTGGGCGTCACCTGTCTGCCCACCAGCGCATATACTCCAACGGCGATCAAAATATCGTGAAGAAGGGCTGCGATGGCGGAAATGGCCATCTTAAACTCAAAACGCAAACTGATGTAGAGCAACAAACAAACGAGACACAAGCTCAGGGCGATGATGGCCGCACGAGTGATGTGAGAACCCCAACCGGGCCCCACGCTCTGGATGGAGCGAATCTCCTTCACACCCAGCTTCGTCTCGAGGGCATCAAGAACTTTTTCTTGAACTTCCCTGGAGAGACTGCGGGAGCGGATGAGCATCTCATTTCCACCAAGAGGTTGAATGACACTCTTTTCTAGCCCATAGCCCTTGAGTACGCTTCTTACCTCCCCAACATCTACCTTTCTCTCAAACTCAAGATCAAGGAGAGTGCCGCCTTTAAACTCTATCCCAAAGTTCAAGCCGCGAAAAAGCAGGGCAGTCAAGCCAACGAGAATAACAACCGCCGAGAGCGTAAACCAGATCTTCTTTCTGCCCACAAAATCAAATTTCATTCGACTTCCCCCCTCATACCTAAAAGCCGAGGTTTCTTCACCAGCCTGGTTCGGGCGAGTAAGCCCAGAACAGAACGCGTGAAGAAGAGAGAAGTAAATATGTCACAGGCAATGCCCAGCATTAGAGTAAGAGCAAAACCACGCACCGGGCCGACACCGAACCAGAAAAGGATGATTGCGGTGGTGAGGGCAACCAGATCCGCATCCAAAAAGGTTCGAAAGCCGTGAGTAAAGCCAGTGTCCATCGCGGTTCTAATAGTTTTACCCCCTCTCGCCTCCTCTTTAATTCTCTCAAAGACGATAATGCTGGAGTCAGCGGCCACACCGATCATGAGGATGATACCGGCTATCCCAGGTAAAGTTAAGGTGGCATTCACGAGCACCAGGAGACCACCCAAGAGAACAGCGAAAACGGTCAAGGTGAGCCAGGAAAGAAAGCCAAGCACCCGGTAAAAACCGAGCATGAAAAGGGCGACCAAAATTAATCCGATGATGCCCGCCCTCAGGCCAGCGATGAGGGAGTCGTGACCCAAGGTGGGACCAACCACCCTGGTCTCCGATATTTCGAGTTCGACGGGAAGAGCACCGTATTGGAGCACCACAACCAAGCGTCTCGCCTCATCGATGGTAAAATCGCCAGTGATCTGAGCTTTTCCCCCATACTTGGTCGACTGGATAACGGGGGCAGACATCACGACGTTATCGAGGACTATCGCCAGCTGCTTTTGATAGAATTCCTTCGCTATCTCATCAAACTTTTTGGCTCCCTCCTTATTAAAAGTGATGTCCACCGCGGGCCTGCCCAGCTCATCCTCACCCACCTTGGCGCCACTCAAAGCCTTACCCGTGAGCAAGGTTGGTCCCAAAACGTACTTCTTTTCCTCCTCGTCGAAATTCAGAACTGGTTTAAATTCCAGCAGAGCCGTTTTGCCGATGACCTCCAACGCCTTTTGCGGCTCCTTAACTCCCGGAAGTTGAACCATTATGTTTCTTCCGCCCTGTCGTTCAATACCGGGCTCCGCCACTCCCAGCCTATTCACTCGCTGGTCGATGATGCGTTTGGTCTGCTCCATCGCTTCCTCGGTGACGGGAGCACCCGGTTTCTCCCTGGCGGTGAGAACCACGTGTAACCCGCCTCGTAAATCTAATCCAAGCTTGGGTGGCCTAACAAAGAGTCCGTAAACAGCGGCACCGAGCAAGACAAAAACAAATCCCAGGGCGAGAAGATATTTTTGTTTGTTGGTCAAATCCATCCTCCTTTTCTGGTTCCTGGTTCTCAATCTTGTCGGATGACAGAGGTCGGATGTCGGATGAAAACCAGGAAACTTGGAAACAAGAAATTCAGGAAGTCAGGAAATCAGGAAACTAGGAAAATAACCCCTTCACCCCTATATTCCTAACTTTCTTTGCCCTATATTCCTAACTTTCTTTGCCCTTCATCCCTTAACCCTTGACTCATGACTTTTGGCTTCTGACTCTTGACTGTTTTTCACCCTGGTAGCTGGTTCCTGGTAGCTAATTACAGGAGCTTAACATTGTTGATGACCAAGCTAAAGGTGCAATTCAAAAATTCAGCCGCCCTTCGGCACATAACCATGCGAGAGAGAAATATCTCAAAATATTCCATAACCTGACTTATGTTGGTGTCGATTTTTATCTCCAGACAGATTTGTTTTTTGGTCTCGTCGACCCGCAAGAAACTGCGCTGGGCCGCATAATTGACCCTATCATGTATATCGAAGGTAACCATATCCGGATTGCGAACGCGGGTTTTATGCACATCAGACTTGTCCGCCAAGATCAAAGCGGCACAAACCTCGCTAGTCACCAGGCCATTTTCCTCCTCGTGATTGCCGATGGCATTCATTACAGTAGCAATCTCTTGTGTTTTCATCCCATGTCTTTCCAGAACACCCTTAGTGATGAGGGCAGAAGCCGTCCCATGAAGATCGCGTCCGACCACGTTCCCTATATCGTGTAGATAGCCGGCGATGGCAGCCAGTTCAGCTTCCCTTTCCGAATAGGAAAGCCGGGTTAGGATATTCCTAGCGATATTCGCCACAAGACCAGCATGGCGTTCGCCGTGCTCCGTGTAGCCGATTGCCTCCATGAACTTATCCGCCTGAGTCATGTAAGCGGTGACACTTGGATCCTCTTTGACATCATCGAGGGTCACACCACCCGTTTCTTTTATCATTCGCCTCCCGCCCTTCGAGCCATGGCATTCTTTGAAAAAGTCATCTGCACATCCTCGGTTACCTGAAGGGAGACCGTATCATCGAAGATGGACCTAACCGTACCATGAATCCCCCCGATGGTCACCACCCTATCACCCACCTGCAGTTCGGAGATGAGCCTCTGGTGCTCCCTCGTCCTCTGCTGCTGGGGGCGGATTAACAAAAAATAAAACACCCCTATTAAAACGGCAAACCAGATGATGGAGGAATACTGACCCGCTTGCATCTTTACCACTCCTTCTCGATTTTCCTTTTACGTTCCATATCCTCCCGCCGTGCTTCGCCAAAGCTTCGCGACGGCGAGCAAAGTTCCTCTATTCCAGGACGAACTCCAACTCCAACGATCTCCTGAACTCCTTAAAGGAATCGTCCAATATTGCCTCCCTCGCTCGCTTCACCAATCCAAATATGAAAGCCAGATTATGCCAGGTAAGAAGCCTGTGAGCGAGGATTTCACCTGTAGTATGGAGATGCCTCAAATAGGCCCGGGAGTAGTTTTGACAGACATAACAGTTGCAGTTCGAATCCAAGGGAGAGAAGTCCTTGACATGCCGGGCATTGCGGATGTTGAGCCTTCCCTGGGATGTAAGCACCCCGCCGTTTCTGGCCATCCTGGTGGGAAGGGCACAATCGAACATATCCACGCCCAATTCGATGGCCCTCAGAAGACTTGAGGAATTCCCCACTCCCATGAGATACCTCGGCTTATCGAGCGGCAATATTTCCAGGGTTGGCCCCAGGATCTCAAACATCAAATCGTGTGGCTCTCCGACACTGAAACCCCCGATCGCGTAACCGGGAAAGCCCATCTCCACCGTCCCCTCGGCGCTCAATCTCCTCAACTCGGGATAAACCCCACCCTGAACGATGCCGAACAGAGCTTGTCTCCGCTTCTTGTGACTCTTCTTACACCTCCTCGCCCAATCGAGGGTGCGCAAGACCGCCTCATTCACATAATCCCGGCTGGCCGGGTGGGGTGTGCATTCGTCCAACACCATTATGATGTCTCCACCCAGCCCCTCCTGAATCTTCGCGGCAGATTCAGGGGAAAGGAAATGCAGGGAGCCATCGACGATCGATTTGAACTCAACACCCTGGTCGGTGACGCGCAGGGTCTCGCTCAGACTAAAGATTTGAAACCCCCCGCTGTCGGTCAGGATTGGCCCTTCCCAGTGCATGAACCGATGCAGGCCACCGGCCTCCTCGATCACCTCGACGCCGGGACGAAGATAAAGATGGTAGGTGTTACCCAGGATTATCTCCGCGCCGATTTCCTTTAGCTCCTCCGGGGTCAAGGTTTTGACCGCACCCTTGGTCCCCAAGGGCATGAAGACAGGTGTCTCCACCACCCCATGCGAGGTGGTTAACTTGCCGACCCTCGCTCGGCAATTTTTATCGGTATGTTTCAATTCAAAATTAAAAGCCATGCGTACCTCTGTCAGTCAGTAGCCTCCAGCCGCCCGTAGTTCCCGGTGCCTGGTTCCTGGTACCTGGTTTCTGGTTAGCTTGGAGCTCGGAGCACGAAGCTTAGAGAAAAATCTTTCGTCCTTCGTCCCTCGTCCTTCGTCCTTCGTCCCTCGTCCTTCGTCCTTCGCACCATGTCACCATCTCACAGAATAAGCATTGCGTCCCCAAAACTAAAAAATCGATAGCGCCTCTCGATGGCTTCCTGATAAGCCCTCATAATCAAATCACGCCCGGCGAAAGCGGAAACGAGCAAAAGCAGAGTGGACCTCGGGAGATGAAAATTGGTTATCAGGGCATCCACCACCTTGAACTCGTATCCCGGATAGATGAATAAATCTGTTTCCCCCTCCTTCGCCTCGACCTTCGTCCTTCGCCCTTCTTTGATGGCCACCGCCTCCAACACCCTCGCCGACGTGGTGCCGACCGCGAGGATTCTCTTGCTTTCCTTGATGGCTCGGTTGATAAGTTTAGCCGAACTCCCGTCCACTTTAAAGTGCTCCCGATGAATTCCGTGCTCCTCGACC
Organism: Actinomycetota bacterium; assembly: GCA_030019215.1. GTDB lineage: Bacteria > Actinomycetota > Aquicultoria > Subteraquimicrobiales > UBA9087 > UBA9087. The sequence continues at coordinate 1,035 of JASEEZ010000005.1, read as the reverse complement.
TCCTCCTCGCGAATAGGGCGAAAGGTATCCAGACCCACTCGCAGGGTAACAGTGGCAATGTGAACCCCCATCTCCTCGATCTTTTTCAACAAGACGGGAGTGAAATGCAGAGCGGCGGTGGGAGCAGCAACCGACTCTTCCTTCCTAGCAAAGATAGTCTGATAACGCTCTCCGTCCACCAACTCCTCGTGGATGTAGGGGGGAAGCGGGACCTTTCCCAACTTATGCAAAACGGTCATAAAGTCGCCGGTACAGTCAAACGAGATTATTCTCCTCCCGCCGGGGAGACGAGCCTCGATGCGTCCGGCGAGCTCCCTTTGCCCAAACGTTATCTTCACTCCAGGCGCCAGCCTTCTTCCGGGTCTGACCAGTGCCTCCCACCTGCCATCCCCTAGCTCACGCAGGAGCAAAATCTCCACCTTCCCGCCAGTTTCCTTCTTACAACCCAGAAGCCTGGCCGGTAGGACGCGGGTATCGTTGACAACCAGGCAATCCCCGGGGTCGAGATAACGTGGTAGATCATGGAATATGGCGTGCTCAAAGCAACCCGCCAAGCGATCGATCACCAACAAACGCGAAGCGTCGCGGGGCTCAATGGGTCTTTGAGCGATGAATTCTTCGGGAAGATGGTAGTCAAATTCGCTGACCTTCATAAGACACCAGCCGATGGAGGATTAACGTCTTAGGATGATAAAGAGAAGATTGAGAAGGACGGTCAAGACTAGACTGATTACGATGCACGCCCCGAGGGGAAAATAAAAGGTGAAGCCTCCCCTGCGATAGAGAATATCCCCGGGTAAACGCTTCACCTCAAAACCCTTGCCCAGAAGATAGAACATGCCGCCGACGATCAAAAGGATGAGCGCAAACATCAATATGGTTTTCCCAAGATATTCCAAATCCATCGTCTGCTCCCATTCATGAACTGCCTTTCTTAAGCATCCCCTCTTCCGATTGTAATGAGAAATAGCTTCAGTAACGGGGTTGTCCCTTTGTTAGTTGAAATTCAAGACGTCTCTCCTTAACCCCATTCTA
>JASEEZ010000052.1 GCA_030019215.1 Actinomycetota bacterium | reverse complement strand
CGCAAGTGCATCCTTCCTTGACCCGTTGACTATACCGAACTAGCACTTATTTATGGTATAAGTTTAAACCCAAATGTCAAAATCCCAATGTCAAACCGTGCTCCGCCACCGTGCTCCGCCATAGCTCCGCGACGACGAGTCAAGCCCAAAACCCAAAATTCAAACCTCGAGATCATATTTTTTATTTTTAGCTCTTCTCCATTTTTAGTGGGTAAACCTTCCCTCCCTTGATGGGAGGGAATTAAAGGGAGGGTGAAGAAAGAGTAAAATAACTCTTTGTCACCCCCACCTTCATCCTCCCCCATCAAGGGGGAGGAAAAAGTGGAACTTTGCTTAAGGACAGATTTTCTACTTTTAAAGGACTTTAACCTTCTCTTCCCACTGTTTTTGGAGAAGAGCTTCTATTGTTATTCTCCGATAAATCTTTCTTTCCTGCACCCTTCATACTCAAATCTTTCACTTTTCAGCGTAAAGAAAGTACTCGTTTACGAGAATTAGTAAAATTCCGCTCCCTATCAAAATATAG
>JASEEZ010000051.1 GCA_030019215.1 Actinomycetota bacterium | reverse complement strand
AGAATGGGGTTAAGGAGAGACGTCTTGAATTTCAACTAACAAAGGGACAACCCCTAACTTTTTTAGGTCCTGCTGCATATCCAACCCTAAATCCAGCCATTCCATATGTTTTTGAAAAGCTATGCAAAGTTAAAACATAATCTTGCATCCCATTTAAAGAACTAATAGAGATATGTTTTCCTTTATAAACAAATTTTTCATAAGCTTCATCCGAAAGTATTAACAGGTCATTCTCTATTGCAAGACCTGCTATTTTTTCAAGAACTTTTTTTGAATATACAGCGCCAGTTGGATTTGCAGGATTATCAATTATTATTGCTCTTGTCCTTTTTGGCTCTTTTATTTCTATTTCCTCAGGAACGAGCTGGAAGCCATTTTCTTGCTTTAGTTGCATTGAAAGCGGCCACCCATTTAATAGCTCAACCATAGGAATATATGTTAAATAATCAGGATCTGGAACAAGAACTTGCTCACCAGGGTCAACGCAACGCAACACATTAATGTTAGGAGAATTGCTTCATTTGATCCACAAGTAACAATAATATTTTCAGTGTATGCA
>JASEEZ010000050.1 GCA_030019215.1 Actinomycetota bacterium | reverse complement strand
ACCCTGACCCTGGTGTATGGTGGAAAATCGTGGAAAAATACGGGGTGACCAAATTCTACACAGCCCCCACAGCCATCAGACACCTTATGAGATTCGGAACCAGATACACCAATCTCTACAACCTGGAATCCCTCCGCATCCTGGGAACAGTGGGAGAACCCATAAACCCCGAGGCCTGGATGTGGTACTACAAAAATGTGGGTAAAGAAAACTGTCCCATAATGGACACCTGGTGGCAAACTGAAACTGGAATGCACCTCATATCACCAATACCTGCAGCCTCCCTGAAACCAGGATCAGCAACCCTTCCCTTCCCGGGAATAGATGCCGATGTGGTGGACGAAGAGGGAAACTCTGTACCAGTAGGCAAAGGAGGATATCTGGTCATTAAAAAACCATGGCCATCCATGTTCCGCACCCTGTACAAGGATGAAGAAAGATTCAAAGATGTTTACTGGAATGCCTTCCCTGGATACATCTACAAGGCCGGTGATATGGCCCGTAAAGATGAGGAAGGATACTTCTGGATACAGGGACGCAGTGATGATGTTTTAAAAATTGCTG
>JASEEZ010000004.1 GCA_030019215.1 Actinomycetota bacterium | reverse complement strand
GTAGACCTTGTCGATCAATGAGTGGTGCTTAAACTTTTTACCCATTTACCTCCTTTCTTGCCAGTCTTTTGCCCCTGAGCTGACCTTCCTCGCTTCTTTCCTTCAAAGAACCTTGCGGGCTACCATCAATTCAGGGTCTTAAAGACTTCGGTATAGCAGGACGCCTTCGCTCCGTCTCCATTACAGAGACTTCCTCGCTACTATGCATCCCTCCGACTCCTTACACAGCATCATTCAGGCTTTCCCCTTTGGGTTATACCATCCTTACCCCCGATGGTTATCGGGGGACTGTGTAAGGCCTCCCCTGGTCACTAAGAGAACTTTCCTTCCATCCCGACCATAATCACTCTAAGAGGAAAACTTAGTATTATTGGCTTCCCTGTAGGAATGGCAGGTCGCCTCCCCTTAGAGCCACCTCTGGTTCGCTTGCGCTTCGGGCTGGAATTTTGCCTTGACCCCTTCAGATTTTGCCTCACGGCAAACACCCTGGTCTATCGGCTACAAGTCCTCCCTAAGTCAAAGAGCTTGGCGGGACTTTCACCCGCTAGTCCCCTTAGCTGCAGGGCACACATTCCTAATTCCGAGTTTCCTAATTTCTGCTTTCTGCTGCCACCGCTTCCTTATTCCAAGCCTAGGCTCTCGATGCTCTTCCTGACCTCAGCTGCCGAATCCCGCAGGATACTCATCTCGTCCGGCGTTAAATCGAGTTCGATTATCTCCTCAACGCCATCGGGGCTCAGCTTCACGGGCACACCAACACAAACATCCTTCAGCCCATACTCCCCATCTAGATAAACACAGACGGGGAGAGAGCCCTTCCCATCCCCAAAGATGGCCTCCACCATTCGAACCACCGAAGCAGCGGGCGCATAAAAGGCACTGCCGGTCTTGAGGTAAGAGACAATTTCCGCCCCAGCACCCCGGGTTCGCTCCACGAGGTTCTCAACGACATCCGGGGGTAAAAGCTCAGTGATGGGCTCTCCGGAAACCCTGGAGAATCTGGGAAGGGGAAGCATTCGATCTCCGTGGGCGCCGATGACGAGAGCCGAGATTTCCTCCAAAGAAACTTCCAGCTTCTCGGCGATGAAATAGGCAAACCTGGCGGAGTCCAGGACTCCCCCCATTCCAAAGACATGATTCCTCTCAAAACCACTGGTCTTGAAGGCGAGATAGGTCATCACGTCCAAGGGATTGGTGACCACGAGTATTTTCGAACGAGGTGCATACCTGGAAATCTTCCCCGTTACGCTCTGCACTATTTGAGCATTCTTCTGCAACAAATCCCGGCGAGACATCCCGGGTTTCCTGGCCAAACCGGCGGTGACCACCACGAGATCCGACCCCTCAATATCGCCGTATTCGTTGCTTCCATAAACTCTTGCCCTAAAATCCTCGAGGGGTGCCGTCTGCATAATATCCAGGGCTGTACCCTGAGGCAATCCCTCCACCACATCCAAGAGCAAAACCTCATCGGCGAGCTCCCTCTGAGCAAGGAGATGGGCGCAACTCCCCCCAACACGCCCGCTTCCAATAACACTTATCTTGACCATCTTCGCCTCCGCTAAACCGCGATCCAATTTACAGTTTGTGGATCGCTATCTCGAAGTGATAACCCCTCCTTCTCAGCTCTACTACTTCCTTAAAGGGTAAGGATTCAAGGATCGATCTAACCTCATCCGTGGTCAAGCTCTTCTCCATGGCCCGCTTCTTCCTGGAAAATTCTTCGGGATCAAGCTTTTCCCTTTCTTCTTCTAACTCTCGGAGCGCCTCTTTTCTAACATCCAGTATAAGAGCGAGACCGCCGCCGGCGAGGACGCGATAAACCTCACCCAGAACCCTGGATATATCGGGAACGCATTTGATCATCCCATGGGACACCACTAAATCGAAGAAGCCATCTTCAAATGGGATGCCCTGGGCATCCCCCAGCTCGAAGTCGAGATTGGTTAAGCTCTTTGATCCCATCTGAGATCGAGCATAATCAAGCATATCGGGGGAGAGATCGACCCCCACCACCTGAGCCCGGGGAAACCTTCTGGCTAGCTCAACGGCCAGAAAGCCTGGTCCGGTGCCCAAATCCAAGATCCTCCGGGGTTTGCCACAGAAACCCGCGCGGGACAACTCCAGCAAAGCCCTCTCGATGAGAGGTCGATAGACCTTCTCCACCTTACCCCGCCCGAGAAGGGCTTCGGCGTAGCCCTTCACCTTCTCCTTGCCCAGAAGCGGTCCGAGAAACTCTTTTCCTTTCACAATTTACCCTCGCGGAAATAGGGCCTCATTCCTTCTTTTGCTTGGTAGGACAACTCAGATCGATGCAGAGAATCCAGGGTTTACCGCCACAGGCCCCTTTGGGGCGAGACAGCACCTTAACCTTGGGAGCTCCGCAGGCCTCACAGGTCTCACCCAAAGCGATCACCTCTCCATACTGAGGAAGAGGATAGGAGGTACTACAAGCCGGGTAACCCGTGCAGCCAACGAATCTCTTCCTCGTCTTCTTCGCCCTGATTATCCTCAAGTCCTGACCGCAGCGGGGACATTTACCCACGACTCTATCCCCCTTGATTCCCTCCCTTATTTCCGAGGCCACTTCCTTCTTGTTCTTCTCCAAAGCGAGCATCACACTGACGAGCATATCCCTGGAGCGCCCAACGACCGCCTCCCTGCTGACTCTTCCCTCGGCAATGGCATTCATATCCTTCTCCAGCGAGGCCGTCATCTCAGGAGTTGAAATCTCTCGAGCGTATCTTCCCAAGGCCTCGGCCACTGAGAGTCCCATCTCCGTGGGAACGATCGGGTCGCCATGTACATATCTCCGGTCATAAAGGTTCTTGATGATCTCGTGTCTGGTGGCTTTGGTCCCAAGCTCCAGCTCCTCCATCTTCAAAATCAGTCGTCCTTGAGTGTAGCGGAGAGGGGGTTGAGTCTCTTTTTCCTCCAAGGTGGATTTGACGAGTTTCACCTCATCACCCTGCTGCAGATGGGGTATTTTCTCCTCTCTCCTGCGACCATAGGGATAAAACCTGAACCAACCTTCCTCGATCACAGAAGTCCCCCTGGCGATAAAGATTTCACCCCCGATGTTCACATCCACCCTCACATTTTCGATGACGGCCTGGGGGGCAAGTGTCCCCAGGAACCTTCGGCAAATCAGCTCGTAAACCTTCCAATTCCTCGGACTCAAGTCCGCCTTCCTCGCTAGGCCAGTTGGGTGAATGGGTGGATGATCGGTCGCCTCCTTGGCCCCTCTGGTGGGCACGAGCTTATCCAGACCGAGAAGTTCCCCGGCCAACTCCCCTATTCCGCCGGCCCCGATGTCCATCGGGGCGAGCAGTCGCAAAATCCCCTTTATATCAAGAGAAGGAGGATAAACAGTGTTATCAACCCTGGGGTAACTTATCAAACCCTCCATATAAAGACCCTCAGCTATCCGCATGGCCGAAGAGGGAGAAATACCCAGAGAGGCCGCAGCGCTCAAAAAGGCGGTTGTGTTGAAAGGGCTAGGAGGAGCCAGACGACGGAGGGTCCGGTCAACCTTAGAGATGTGCCCGATCCCGCCTGCCCCGCCAACGGCGGGGTCGAGTAGTTTGGAGAGAACCCCTTCAGCTTTCTCTTTTTCCCAAAACTTATCGGTTTTGTGGTTGGCCGAAAATTTTTCGCCCTCGCACTCAAATAAGGCCTTAATTTGCCAATACGGCTTTGGAATGAAAGCCTGCCTCTCCCTCTCACGCTCAGCTATCAAGCAAAGAGTGGGGCTTTGAACTCGCCCCACAGAGAGAAACTGCTTCCAGAGGCGCCTGGAGGCCAGGGACAAAAACCTCGTTAAGGTTGCCCCCCAGACGAGATCGATGTCCTGCCTTGCCTCTCCCGCTTGAGCAAGATCCATGTACACGTCCTCGAGCCCGGAAAAAGCTCTTTTGATTTCGAGTTCGGTCAAGGCCGAGAACCTCGCTCTTCTCACCCTCACACCGGGATTGACCTCTTTTATTTTATTAATGGCGTCGACCCCTATCAGCTCCCCTTCGCGATCAAAATCCGTGCCTATAATGATGAAATCAGCCTCCTCGGCCAACTTTTGAAGGACTTTGACGACTGATTTATGGATGGGAACCTTTACTATTGGCGCATCGATGAGTTTCGCGGGCTCGACTTTCTCCCAATCCTGATACTGGATGGGAAAATCGACCTTGAGGATGTGACCCTTCAGGCCAAGGCAACGAGTCTCTCCTTCTCCGTTGCCAAACACATAGACGGGGAGATTGTAAACCTTCTCCATCCGCGCTTTGCCGGCGGAAAGGATATGAGCTATCCTTTTGGCCGCATTATTTTTTTCGCAAACGATCAGTTCCCTCATCCGTCCACCTCGTTGCAAGCAGGGATTCTTAACGTCAGTTCTTCGGCGATCTAAAGGACATTCTACGTCCTAAACGAGATCAGCCGGGTTTTAAACCAATCGATCCAATCCTCGACTCCCTCACCACTTTTACAAGAGAGCTCAAAAACCTTCATATCTGAATTCAAGCGCCGGACGACATTCTTGAACCTTTCCAGATCAAAATCGGTCTGATTCAGGAGATCTATCTTATTCACGATGAGAACGTGTGATTCCGTAAACATCAACGGATATTTTAACGGCTTGTCGTCCCCCTCGGGAACACTCAAGATCATCACCCTTAGGGTCTCCCCCAGGTTGAACTCGGCTGGACAGACCAAATTCCCCACATTCTCGATGATCAGAAAATCAATTTCATCCAGATCCAAGAGAGCTAAGGAGTTCTTGATCATATTCGCGTCCAGATGACAAGCACCACCCGTGTTTATCTGAACAGCCGGGACCCCTTGCTCTCGGATTCTCTCCGCATCAACTTTCGAGACGATGTCGCCCTCGACGACCGCCATCTTAAAATCATCCCTCAGCCCTTCGATAGTGCGAAGGATGAAGCTCGTCTTCCCGGCTCCCGGGGAGGCCATGAGGTTGAGGACAAAGATCTTCTTCTCCCCAAACAACCGCTCATTTTCCTTGGCAATGGCCTCATTGGTGGCCAGAACGTCCCTAAGGATCTTTACTTCCACTGCCTTCTCCCAATTGATCTATCTCTATCCTTTCCACCAAAAGCTCCTTGCCGGAGATCAAATTCCCAATGCCCCCGCAGAAGGGACAAAGAAAATCGAGCTCACTGGCTCGATAAACCTTCCCACAGGCCGAGCACCTTGCCTCGATGGGGATGTTTTCTATCTCCACCTCAGCCCCTTCAGCGATGGTGCCCCGACTAATTATATCAAAGTAAAAACAAACACAGTCGCCAACTACCGCCGTCATCTCTCCCACCTTCACCCTGACCTTATTTATCCTTTTTGCCCCATTGGACTCGGCCTCGGCAAGGACTATCGAGAGTATTTCCTGAGTCACCGCCAATTCGTGCATCATATCACCAACCAGTACAGACCGATTTTATCAGCAAGTGAAGGCCACCCTGGTGAGTTCGTCCCTTGTGCCGTTACAACTTGCCGCTTCAGCCCGTTAGAATTAAATTTACTTTGTTTGATGTTAGTAACTGCATTTACATTAAAAATTCTAACGGGCCAAACGCTTCTTTGATAAATAGATTGAACAAAAGCTTAGATTTCTCAGGAAAAATTAGTTGTAACGGTATTAGAATATAAATAAATCCATCCCTAAAAGCAAATAAGGCCCATTCTTGTGCCAGAAGAAGCGATTTAGCCCTTGGCTATCTCCTCGAGCACCACATCGATGATTGCGGGGATTCTCTCTCTGAGTTCTGGGAAGAGTTCGAGTCCCCACTCTATCTTTCCCGGTTGAACTCCGATGACGATGCTTTCCGGATACTGATCCATCAACTTGGCTATTTTCAGGGCCTCGAAGAGGTCAATCTGATGCAAAGAAGTCTTATATCCCTTTGAGACGGTTTTGATGTCCTCAGGTCGAAATCTAAAGATGGCTCCGGTTTCGGCCTCGGTCTTCACGGCATCGACGATGATAAGTTTGTCCGCTCCCTCGATCAAATTGAGAATATCTATACCCAAAGTTCCGCCATCCAGAAGTTCAACATTCGGCGGGAGATCCATCTTTTCCATCTCTCGGATCACATGAACTCCAATCCCCTCATCCCGCAGCAGGATGTTTCCCGCTCCCAAAACCACTATTTTTCTGGCGGATTTCTCTGTCATTCCAACACCCTCTACTTCGAGAAAAGACGTCTGCCCCCGATAAAATCGGGGGCAGACGCCCTCAAAGTTTATGATAAACCCCCACGGGAATCAGTGATGGGCCTCCCCTTTTTTGAGCATTTCCTCCCACTCTCCTTTAAGCCAGGGAGGGGTGACCCAGAAAATCCAGTGCTTCATAATTGGATAACCTTCCTGGATAGAGAGATGAGCATGGATTGTGGTAAATATCACGAAAATCCACATCCCGATGTAGTGGAAAACCCTCATCCAAGCGGCAGCAATGGCCACCCCACCAAAGGGACCAGCACACCAGCTTAACAGTTGCTCCCTCCACATCAGAGAAAACCCCGTGAAACCTTGAATGAACAGAAGAACCCAGAACAAATCATACGTCATTTTTTGCATGGAAGCGTACTTCGCAATGTGAGGATAGTCATCCTTTATATATCCGTAATACATTAGAACGGCGGGGGTGTTCTTTATGTCCTTCAACCCAATGGCCAGGTCCTTGTAGGCGCTCTTGTCCACCGTGAAGAAGCAATAGATTATCCGCAGTATCAAATTGACGCCCACCACGTACATCAAAACGTAGTGAGCCCACTTCATAAAGGTCATTCCACCCTGATAGAAGGGAAAACGGATATAAAGACCGGAAATGGTCAAACCAACGATGCAGATAAGATGAGCGAAATGGAAAAACCTTCTCGGAATCGGGGCATATTCTAACTCAGCCACTAATCTTCACCTCCCTAGTGGTGCTCAACTGGACCCTTATACTTAAAGATACTCCAGGCTTTAACATCTTCTTTTCCCAAGACCTTCTTTGAGAATCTTTTGGTGATGATGCGCACGGCAAAATCACCAATCCAGAAGACGGCGATGACAACGATCCAAAAACCAAATCCCAGTATATCCGCCCAGATATTGACCTTCTCCAGCAAGTTCAAGCCCTACACCCCCTCTTTGTGAAATACTCCACTTTCTATGATTGTGATATTATTCGCTCTTCGAACCCTTCAATCCTTCCCAAATACTCAATTTTTTATTTTAAATTACGCGCGACAAAAGGATGCTCAGCTCATAAAGAACGATCATCGGAAGAGCCATAAGTCCCATGGTGACCGGACTCCAGTCGGGAGTGATGATGGCAGCGATGAAAAGAATGACGATATAAGCTACCCTCCATTGTCTCCTCAAACCCTGTGGTGTCACCACCCCCAATTTCACCAGGAGCAATATCAGAACAGGCGTCTCAAAACCAACCCCAAAGGCAAGCAGAAAGAGACTCGCAAAAGCGACATATTTATCGAATGAAAGAACGGCCTCCAGTACACCCCCGCCCTGAGAGATCAACCAGTTCACACCCACAGGAAGTACGAATTGATAGCCGAAGACGACTCCACAAACAAAGAGAATGACCAGCAAACCCAGCGTGGGATAGAAGAATCTCTTCTCCTTTCCTTTCAAAGCGGGAGTCACAAAGGCCAAAACCTGATAAAGAATGATCGGAAAGGCCAAAAATATCCCGGCGAAGATAGCTACCCTAAATCTGCCCACGAAGGGCTCCATCACCGTGTGATAGAACAACTTGTGGTTGCCAAGGGGCTTGGTTATCACACCAAGGAGAGGCTCCCAGTAAGCATAGCAGACGCTCGCCCCCACGCAGATCGCAATGACCGAGATGATGATCCGCCTCCGGAGCTCCTCCAGGTGTTCAATAATACTCATTCTTTCATCGACCACGGGCCAACTCCCCAGACTTAAGTCTCCTTAGATTTCTCTTTCTCTTCTTTGTTCTCTTCCTTCTCTTTCTCTTCTTCCTTCTCTTTCCCCTTGGTGGGCGTGGACTTGTTCAAGCTGGTTACCTCCGTAAACTCCCTCCTAACCTGACTCTCTATCTCCGTCGAGGCCTTCCTGAACTCGCCCAGGGCCCTTCCTATGGCCGCTCCAATCTCGGGCAACTTCCGAGGACCGAATATAATCAGAGCAACGATAAGGATAACCATCAACTCGGGCATACCCAAACCAAACATCTGGCTCTACCTCCCAACCTGGATTTACCCCGCCGCTGGCGGGGTTAACCTAAACCTAAGAAATTTTAGCTTATACTACACCCAAAACCCAACCCGCTCAAGGGATAAACTTAACTCGCTTTCGCAGCGGGGACAAGGATCAGTACTCTTTATATCCGTATCTGCCAAGCTATTGGAGAAGTGCATTACGCACTTGGGGTCGGGGCAATGGCGCAGACTAAAAGTGTGACCGAGCTCATGGACAGCTTCCTTAATAGCCCTGATCCTAAAGAGTTTTTCATCCGGGGAAGAACTGTACAGCTCCGGTCGAAGACGATAAAGCGAGATGACCGCGGATTCGCCACCGATCTCCGCCTCCCCGAATACGAAGTTAAGCTCGGGCACATATAAATCAACGTCCGCTACTCCAAGCACTCTTAAAGCATCCCTCGGTAAAATGGACTTCACCTTTCTCAAAATCGCCGTGGAGCCATATTGCCTTCGGTGAGAATCATAGGCATACCCGGGATGTTCCAAGGGGTCCGCGACTTTGCACTTGACCTTGAACCTTTTCTCGATCGCCTCCCGCAAAGTCTCCAAGATATCCTGTTCTATCTCGCCCACGGGAACAACATAGATATATCTCATCTTCAACCTCCGCCTGAGGTCGGATGACGCTATTCGTTATTAGGAATTCGTTATTAGTTGGCAGTTCACGGTTGACAGTTGACAGATCTTATTAGCTTAGAGCTCAGAGCCAAGAGCTTAGAGAAAAATCTTTTGTCTCTACGCTCTCTGCTCACTGCTCTGTGCTCTGTGCTCTCTTCGCCTTTTGTCCTTCGTCCCTGACCCTTGGCAGCTGGTGGCTTTGTTCGCAACTTACCCGTGATACTTTTTCAATATTTCAATGACTTCCTCGTCGGTCGTCTGCGAAAAGTCCAGGTAAAACTGCCCAACTGCATAGAAAAACTCTGGGATACTCAGACAAACCAGCTCGTCGACCTCTCCAACCAAGCGCTCATAGGTGTCTCGGGGAGCCACCGGGACAGCTAAAACTATTTTCTTGGGCTTCTTTTCCCTCACCGCGTTCACCGCCGCCAGAGCAGTATAGCCGGTGGCCAAACCATCATCCACTACGATCACCGTCTTGCCAGTCAAGTTCACCGGAGGTCTGTCCCCCAAATACCTCTTCCTGCGCCTATCTATCTCCGCTAGTTGTCTTTGAACTTCTTCCTCCACATATTCACTGGATACTCGAAGGGTCTCTTTTAATTGGGTGTTCAGCATCACCTTTCCCTTGCCTGCCACCGCCCCTATGGCCAGCTCTGGGTTACCCGGTGCCCCTATCTTTCTGGGAATTATGAGATCGAGGGGGCAACTGAGGCCCTTCGCCACCTCACCGGCCACCACCACCCCACCACGAGGAATGGCCAACACCACCACATCCTGCCCTTTGTACTCCAAGAGGCACTCGGCCAATCTCCTGCCCGCCTCGGTGCGATCGGTAAACATCCTTATCCTACTCCCCCGCCTTTTTCACCTTCGCCAATTCCTCCTTGACGAAATCGGCATAGGCACCCTCCGGTTCCAGCTCAAGGTACTTCTCCCAGGCTTTTATGGCCTCTTCCTTCCTCCCGGTCTCCGCATAGACCACCCCGAGGTTCAAATAAGCTATGGCGTGCTGCGGATTCGCCTCGATCACCGTATTGAACTCCCCAATGGCCCTATCCGGATCCCCGGAGTAAAAATAGGCGATCCCCATATCCGTTCTCACGTCCCCATTGTCAGGATCGAGTTCCAAAGCTTTCTGGTAAGCGGCGATGGCCTGTGGATAGTTACGGTAATCGAAATGAAGATTTCCTAGCTCGATGAGAGCGGGCAAATTCTTGGGATCCTTGCTGAGAACCTGCTCCAGTCTATAGACCGCTTCCTCGTGATACCTCTGAGCCTCGCCATTGGCGGGGGAGGTTTTCTCCTGACGAATGAATGGAATGATCCAGACAACCATGGATGACACGAAGGCCAAAGCAACGATTAAGGCGATCACCTTGGTTACCAGGGAGGCTTTCCGTTTATCCATCAACATTTTTTAAACCTCTCCGGATTCATCCTGAAGGAAATCCTAGGGAGTCGTGGTGGTGCCAGTCGTCTCCGAGGGAGTTTGCGTCTCTGGTGTGGCCCCCTCTATCTGGGGGTGGCCAGGAGGCATAACCCCCCGTTCCATCTGCTCAGGAGTTAAGGGAGGAGCAACCTCTCCTGGAGTAACCCCTGGATGGCCAGAGGGAAATGTAGTCGTGCTACGGGGAATAAATATTCCCCTCACCAGGAAACCAACAACGAAAGAACAAATTATGAGAATGACCGCCAATGTAAAGCTGACGGTCTTTGGTGTCTCCAGGCCTTCCTCCCTCTTGGTCGATTTCTTTCTCGGCTTACCGGATTTCTTTCCCGACCTACCGGTCTTAGCCAACTTTCCCAATGTGGCTTCGTCTTCGAAGTACTCTTCCTCCACCATTCTAAACCTCCTCAATTACTTGCGTGATGATCGGCTGTAACTTACGTGTTTTAGTCGCCCTTCTATCCACTGCTCTCACAATGAGCAAAGAGAGAGCAAGGAAAACAAAACCAAAAAAGACCCCCATCCCCTGAGAATAGGCCGGCCGATTGAACAAGAACGCCAGGAAGCTCCCCAGGATGAAACCGGCCACCAGAAGGATCAAAGGAATCATGAATACAACAAAGGTTGCTGTGAGAAAAGCTTTGGGGGCTATCTCCACCCTAACTCTATCTCCAATTCCTGCCCCAACCAGATTCCGGGCCTCAGTGAGCATCTTGCCTCCGGTACTCAACCGGCAGGCCCCGCAACCCTGGCAAGCCGCGGAGCGCTCGACCTCCACAGTGACCATATCATCTTTTATTCCAACAACCTTGCCTACTTCTTCCATGGTATACCCTCATTTTCCGGTTCCTGGTACCTGGTTCCTAGTACCCATCTAGCTTAGAGCTTGGAGCCTAGAGCTTAGAGACAAAACCATTGGCTTAGAGCTCGGGGCTTTGAGCTTAGAGAAAAATCTTTTGTCTCTCTGCTCTCTGCTCTCTGCTCTCTGCTCTCTTCGCCCTTCGTCCCTCGTCCTTCACCCCTGGCCCCTGCACTCAAGCCCAAAGTTTCGACCGGGCCGATCTTGTCTCAGCCAGAATGGCCTTCTCGTCCAAAACGGTGCCTTCCTCTTTATTATACAAAATCTTCCCTCCAACCATTGTAAAGATCACGTCCTCCTGATTCGCCGTGTAGACCAGCGCAGAGTAGGGATCGGTCACGGGAATCTGATGGCTTCGGGAAAGATCGACAGCGATGATGTCCGCCTGTTTATCCTGGGTTAACGCCCCGATCTCGTCCTCCATCCTCAAAGCCCGAGCCCCACCCAGGGTTGCCATCTCGACAAAGCGCTTCGCTGAAAATTCCTCGACGGACTCCTCCGCACCCCGCTGAAGAAGGAGGCCTATCCGCATCTCATCGAATATATCCATAGTGTTGTTGCTCGCCGGGCTATCCGTCCCCAAACCAACTCTCAAATTATGTCCAATGAACTCCTTAAGGGGGGCTATTCCCATCCCCAGCTTGGCGCTACATCTTGGGCAGTGAGCGATGGCCACATCGTACTTCTTTAAAAGATCGATGTCCATCTCGCTTACCTGGATACAATGAGTGGCCAGAACATCTCCCTCAAACGCATCCCACTGCTCAAGGTATTTGACGGGGCTAACCCCCGTCGGTTGCCAGAGAAAATCACTCCAACCCATCAAATCACGATAGGAAGTGGCCAGTGCGCTTGAGCCATGCTTGACGAATTCATATTCGTCGGGAGAGCCAGCCAAATGAAAGCAAACTGGCAACTTCTCCTCCCTAGCCCAATCGCTGAGAGCTTTGAAAAGAAGAGGCGTAGAAGCGTAGGAAGCATAGGGAGAGACGCCAATTTTAATATGGCTGTTCTTCGTGGCTTCCTTCCACCGAAGAACCATATCACGAGCCTCGGCCACCACTCGCTGAATCCTAGAATCGTCCATCCCCGTGATTTCACAAAAGACGATGCCCCGGAGACCAGCAGCAAGGGCAGCGTGTAGGCCGGCAGCGGTCTTGTTTACATCAGCAATGCAGGTGATGCCGGACTGAATGGCCTCCAAAGCCCCCAGTTTGGCCGAGGACAACCAGTCATCGGGAGAGAGCTTTCTCCCCTTCTTAGTCACCTGCATCTTCCAAGGGGTAAAAGGCAAATCGTCGCAGAGCCCCCTAAAGATGCTGTACTCTAAATGGGTGTGAAGATCCACAAAACCCGGAAGAATCACGGCCTGCCCGAAATTGGTGACCTCCTCACCGGGATAGGCCCCAACCAAATCTCCTTTGGGACCAACTGCCGCAATCTTGTCCCGTCTGACCAACACCGCCCCATTTTTTATTGGATCGCTGGTGATGGGTAAAACCCACTTCGCCGTCAGTAACATACACACTTCCCTTCTGGTGTCTGGTTTATCCTGAGCGACAGTCGAAGAATGCCTGGTTCCTGGTTCCTCGTCGAATGTCGGATGACGGATGTCGGATGTCGCTATTCGTTATTCGGAATTAGTTATTAGTTATTCGGAATTCGTTATTCGTTGACAGTTATGAGTTTCTAATTTCTAATTTCGAGTTTCTAACTGGTTTCTCGTCCCTCGTCCCTCGTCCTTCGCCACTGGCCACTGCACACTATCCCCTGGCAGCTGGCCTCTGGAGGCTGGTGCCTTGTGGTTGCCATATGCCATCTCTGCCATCAGCCATATGCCATCCGCTATCCGCCATCTAGTGGTATCTGTCTATCACAAATTTTCCGATAGTTACAAGCTCTTCTCTTACTTCCGGTTTGGAAAGAAACCTCACGCTATCAATGGCCCTCTCCATATATTTTTTTGCCTCTTTTTTAGACCTCTCCAACGCCCTGGTGCTGAGGATTATCTCCATTCCCCTGCATATTTCCTCCTCGGTCAAGTTGGGGGACTCAATGGCCGCACACAACTCCCGCTCGAACCTCGTCTCCTCCAAGGCAAAGAGGATGGGCATCGTCACCGTTCCATCTTTGAGATCGATCCCAACGGGTTTGCCCAACGATTCCTCGGTTCCGGTTATATCCAGCACATCGTCGTAGATCTGAAAAGCCATGCCCAGATTATCTCCGTACCGCCCAAGGAAATCAATCTCTTCTTCCCCTGCCCCGGAGATCAATCCACCCAAGCGACAGGAGGCCGTAAACAGTATCGCCGTCTTGCTCCAAATCATCTGAAGATAATCCTCCATACTTTGATCGGTCCTGTGGGCCATCTCCATTTGGCGAATTTGACCCAGACTGAGAATGTTCGCTGCCTCGGCCATCATCCTCACAGCTTCTATTCTCCCGCTTCTCAGTCCCGACAAAAGTACGAAGGCCGTAGCGAAGAGAAAATCCCCTGCGGCGGTAGCCACGCACAAGCCCTTGGTTGAACTCACGGTGGGCAGTCCCCTTCGAAAATCGGCACCGTCCACGATATCATCGTGAATTAGCGAGGCCATGTGAATCAACTCCACCGCCACCGCTGCGGGGATTAGGCTCTCAAGACCATGGGAGCCCACCTGGCCAGAGATCAGAACCAGAGCCGGTCTGAGCCTCTTTCCTCCTCCCCGAAGTGTGGTCAAGGAAGCTTCACGCAACTCTCCTTCGTCCAAGAAGACTACTTTCTCAAGCTCTTCCTCCACCCTCTTCAGATCCCGCATGACTCGGGGTGATAAAGGAGAATCAGCCACAACTCACCTCGTCTTCTTTCCCACGTGAACGGTCACAACCCCACAGGTCAAACCAAAATAACGCACATTCAAAAAGCCGATTTTCTCCATCATCTCTTTGAGCTCCTCCGGATGATGGAATCGGTCTATGGACTCGGCCAGATACTTGTATGAATCCATATCTCCGGTGATGAAACCCCCGATGAGAGGCAACATTTCAAAGAGGTAAAATCGATAAAGATGACCAAAAAGGCTCGAGGAAGGTCCGGCAAACTCGAGGCAAACAGCCCGGGCACCAGGTTTTATCACTCGAAGCATCTCTCCAAAAGCCCGATCAAGGTGAGCAACATTACGAGCACCGAATCCCATAATGACGCCATCGAAATGGTCAGCCGGGAAGGGTAGGTCTTCAGCATTGGCTTCCACAAACTCCACGCGTTTCTCGATACTCCTGGCAGTGATTTTTCTTCTACCCACCTCGATCATCTCGCCGCAAAAATCGACCGCCGTGACCTTGCCCGAATCGCCGACGGCTTCGGCTAGACCAACGGCCAGATCACCGGTTCCCGAACAAATGTCAATGACACTGCTTCCCGAAGATATCCCCAGTTGCTGAACGGCAAAACTCCTCCACCAACGGTGCAAGCCGAAACTCAGAAGAGCGTTGGTCAGATCATACCGCTCTGCGATGGAAGAAAACATCGACCGAACGCGCTCTTCCTTACCCACGCCGGGACTCATTCGCTCCCCCTACGATCCTGCTCGGTGTCATTATGGTGCGTAGGATGCCCATCAACCTGAAATTGAATAAACCGGCGTTGCGCAAGCGACCGCCGGTGAAGAGTTGAGTGAGCCAGTCCAACTCCTTATATCTTCCCGCCGCCGAAGCCACACTGTACTTGTCCACCCTCTTCTTAAGTCCCCTCAGCTTGACCGCTCTGACCTCCGGGTCGGGATCGTCCATTATCTCATCAATCTCCCCCATCACATCCATCTCATAGAGCAGCCTGGACTCCATCTGCCGGGCCTCGGCTTCGCTAATCGCTCCATATTTGGCCTTCACCCTGTTTATCCCCAGCATGGCCTGATAGGTACTTTCCGCCTGCTCGCTTCGACTCATCCAAACAGTCTCGTAATTGAGTATATACTTCCAGCTCGGCTGCAAGAGAGCCTGTCTGTGCTCCTCCAGAGTCCTGTAGCGGATTTTACAACCATACTTCTCGGGATTTTCATAAATCAAGCTGCCCGGATCCACAAAGGGAGTCATCGGGGAGATGAACATGAGCACCCGCTTATCGCCATTGAATTTCCGATAGAGGTAATCGCAGTAGTCCACGGTCTCAAGGACGGAATCGGCCGTCTGATGAGGCAGGCCGGTCATATAGTAGATCTCGAATCTCTCCACCCCATTCCCCAGCGCCCAACCTATGCTCGCCTCGACCTCCTCATTTGTATAACTCTTACCCGAACCCTTTCTCACCTTGGGATCGTGGGATTCCAGAGAGGCCCCCATGCTGTAATGAGGTAAAGCATCTTGGGCCTTCTTGAAGAAATCCTCGGGCGGCGGGAGGAAGAACTCCAGGCCAACCTGATTGCTAATCTTACCTTTTACAGCCTCAAAAAACCTATCAGCGTAGTCGTCTCCCGCCTGCCTCAAATCGCCCAGAACAAAGGTGGGGCTCTTGAGATTTCTTTGGATGCGTTTTATATCCTCGGCCACCAGCTCGGGGTCCCTGTAGGCAATCTTTTCCCGGTTGTAAAAATTCTTCATGGTGTAGGCCGATCCGCCACAGAAAGTGCAGTTCCTCGTGCATCCCTTGCAGGTGAGAGCCGCAGTCACCGGATTCTTGAGCCAGTCTTTGAAGGGAAGGCAACCGACGAGGTCCCTATACCTCACTACCGACTTCATAACGTGGCTGTAGTCGAGAACGATGTGGTTGATATCATCGGGCACGTAGGACAGGGGATTCTCATGGACCTCGCCATTCTTGCCCTTCCAGGTGAGATTGGGAACCGACTCATAACCCCTTTCATCAACCAGACAGTCCATTAGTCGCTTCATCGGTTCTTCAGTGGAATCGCCCCTCATCACGAAATCCACCTGGGAATAGTTGATCAGTTCCCTGTGAAAATAAGTCGCGGAAAATCCACCGAAGATGACCGGGATCCGGGGATGATATCTTTTGATGATTTTTGCCACTTCAAGGCTACCGTGAGCGTGGGGAAGCCAGTGAAGGTCTATTCCAAAGGCTCTGGGTCTCAAGGATTTGATGAGCCTCCCTGCATCGAATTTCGCACTCTTAAGCATCCTCACCGCCAGATTGATTATGCGAACGCTGTAGCCATGACGGTTCAGATACTCGGCGATAGTGCTGAAGCCCACGGGATACATCTCAAAGATGGGAGCAGAGGGTATCAAATCGCTCACGGGCCCGTACATTATGGAGAGCTTTCGAAAATCGTAGACGCTGGGGGCGTGCAACAAAATTAAATCGGTCTTGGGCACAACTGATCTCCTCTTAACTGGATTCGGGTCTACCCATCCACAGCAACATCAGAAAGCATTTTACAGCATATCATCTTCACGAAAAAGAGTTTGGGGGATTTGCCCGGTCAAAAAGAAAAGAGGGCGAACAAATCGCCCCCACTCAACTCCGCCCGGGCCGCTATTATCCTCTCAATCTAGCAAAGATGCGCTTTCTTGTGAGGACAAGCAGCGCAACCAAGATCAGAAGCAAGAAGCTCACAAGAGACACTAGGGCACGACCATTCTTCGAGATAATATCCTTGGCCTCGGAAATCTTCTTCTTCACAGTCTCGGAAAGAACAGCGGTTGGAGGTCTCTTGGGCCCTTCCTCTTCCAAAGAGGGTGCCTTAACCCTGCCCTCTTCGCCCTCCGGCGCCTCCGCTGCCTCTGCCGCTTCTGCTACCTCGCCCCGAACACGCTCCCTCATCTGAGCGGTGGGAAGATATGGAGAAGTTGCATGAACAGCCGTCCTGTGACACTGCAAGCAGTCCCCGAATATGGTGTGTCCAACCCTGTGACAGTTCGAGCAGATAGAACTGGAGGGAACGAGGGTCAACCCGTGAATCGGTGTATGGCACTCTTTGCATCCTTTACTGGCATGCTGCTGCTGAGAGTGACAAGCCGAACACCCGGCGACAACGTTTTGCATTCCATGGTGAGGCGTCTTCAAATGGCACTTGACACACTCAACTTTATTCAAGTGCTTCCGTTGCGGGTGACACTTATCGCAGTTGCCGGCTTGAGGATTGGTGCTGTGATGTGCCGCGGGATGACACTTCGCACAGTCTCCAGCCACGGCCTGAGCGGTATGACAATCAGCGCACTTCCTTATAGTGTTGGTTCCACCGTGATGGGATACCACCACGTGACAGGAGATACACTGAACCCTTCCAGCGTGCAGATTAATGGCATGGCAATCTCTACAGTTAGTCGGAACTGTTGGGTTGGGAGTGTGAATGGCACTCTTATGACATTTCAAGCAATCTCCGCCGCCAGCCTGAGCTCCATGACAGGCTAGACAAACTCGATAACTCAATTTAGCGGGAGAGGCCCGATGTTGTGGAACATCGCTGTGACAACTCATCCAGCAGTAGGTCGAGCCAGGATGCTGTCTTTCAGCGTGGCAGTTCTTGCAACCATCCCAGATGATGGTCCGATGGGCACCGGGATGACAGGAAGAATCGGCGCAGGCAACCTGGTTGGCATGATATTGCTTTCCGGTGTGACACTTCAGGCAGTTGCCGCCCGCGGGAACGCCCCCACCTCCAGGGCCGCCGCCAGGCATGCCACCACCTCCGCCTGTACCACCTCCGCCTGTACCACCTCCGCTGGTGCCTCCTCCTCCAGAGCTACCACCTCCACTACCGCCCGTGCCTCCGGTACCAGCGGTACCACTGAACATTCCGCCACTGGAACCTCCGCCGCCAGAACCGCCACCCGTTTTGCTCCCGGCCACACCCAGAGCAGTCCAACCGAAAAGAAGGGTGGTTAGAAAAATCACCGCGAAGAAAACACAGGCGAAAGCCACAAGTTTTCTTTTGGCCTTAGCGGATAGCTTCATCTCCACTCGCCTCTGACAAATCTTTCCACTTTCCACCCCAAATTATAACCCAATTTATGCAAAAGCGCTACTGGTAGCGGTGGCACTCCCCACCGAAGCAGCCCTGCGGACTGCCCGGATCATTTCCGTGGCACCTGCTACAAACCGCCGCTCCCCTGGTTTTTACCTCGTTGTAGTGCTTCCCGGTAAAATCAGCCGGGTGGGGCATCTCCAGACCATGACAATTTGCACACTCCGACGCCGGATGGCACTTGTCGCAAGTGGAGCGCTTTTCTGAAGCTAAAACCCCATGTAAGGCCATAAAACTGGCCGGATGGGGCATCTCCACACCGTGACAATCCATGCAGAAAGCCCCGGAATGGCAACTGAAACAGTTCCTCTTGTTCGTCAAATCAAGGCCGATGTGAACCTTCGGGTAAACCCTGGGCTCCCTCTTCTCGTGGCAGAGATCGCACACACCCGAAGCTTTCTTGCCGTCGTGGCACTTCATACAATCGGACATCTCTGGTAAAATCTCCTCTCCTTTGTGCCCAACCTCCCGATGACAATCCACACACCTCTGAACCCTGGGCAGATGAGAGTGGTGGGAAAACACCACTCCACCCTCCCGATCGCCGAGTGCCTTAATCTTCGGGTGGCACTTCAGGCAGATAGCATTGCTCAACCCCGCTGAAGCCTGACGGGACCTGGCCTCAGCCGAAAGAGCCAGCAAACCCCCGATGATCACCAGAACGATTATTAAGCTCGCTAGAACCCCTTTGTTTCTCATCTTCTACTTCCCATGTCCCTTATGGGCCTGGTGGCAGGCATTGCAATCCTCTCGATAGTGACACCTGTCGCAAGCATCTTCTCCCACCTTCTTCGTCAACCCATTGTGAGCGACCAAGAAAGTTTTGGGATGAGGCATCTCCAACTTGTGGCAGTCCCAACAAATTTTCTCCTCCTCATGGCAGTTGGCGCAAACACCCCTGTCGGTCAAGGCCAGTTTGCCGTGCTGGGCTGGAAAATCGGCGGGGTGAGGCATTGGAATCTTGTGACAGTTGATACAGAAGTCCCGAGTGTGACAGTTATCACAACTGGTCGGGTACTTCGCCAGCGCCGCGGGATGAATCTTTCGGAAATTCGCGGGATGAGGCATCGTCAGCCCGCCATGGCAACGGATGCAATCGTCTGCGGTGTGGCAGGGATAGCAAGGAACCAGGTCAAAGGCAGTTTTACCTTTACCGTGGCTCTCCTTCCAATCGAGCGGGTGAGGAAGCTCGTAGGGATGGCACCCGTAGCAGTCCTCCGGTTTGGGCAAGGGGTCGGTCTTGTGTCCCTCGTGATGGCAGACTTCGCAGGCGACTTTGACCAAACGATGAGCTTTGTGAGAGAACCTCATCCCCCTATCCCCTCCAGCAGGCAGAAACTCGGTCGCCGACTTCTCAAAATCGCCGTGACACCTGTTGCAGGACTTCTCAGCCAGCTTCGGCTGAGGCGACTCAGCGATAGGCTCAACAAACTGCCTGGTTGGAGCAGCCTTACAGCCAGTCGCAAAAATCAGGGCAAAGACAAATATAGCTATTTTTTCTTTCGTCGAAAGATTCATCGCAACATCCCAGTATCTTCATCGGCCAATCCAAAAAAAATAAGATGTATTAGTAACTCACTATTCGGAATTCGTATTAGTTGGCAGCTTTATTAGCTTAGAGCCTAGAGCCCAGAGCTTAGAGCTTAGAGAAAAATCTTTTGTCTCTACGCTCTACGCTCTGTGCTCTGTGCTCTGTGCTCTGTGCTCTCTGCTCACTGCTCTCTGCTCTCTTCGTCCTTCGTCCCTCGTCCCATGACCCTTGTCCCTTGACCCATGACTCATGATTCCCGGCCCCTGGCCCCTGGATTGAAAGGCAGTTCGACCAGCGACTAGGGTATGGAATCGGCGAGTTGTTCGAGATGGAAGCGATGTTTATTTGATGGCAAGTCCACCAGTGCCTTCCTTGCCAGGGTTAGAAATTTTTGAGGCTCGCCCTTTTCATGCATCTCGCTGGTCAATCTATAAGCCGCGCCAAGGTTCAGGCCATACTCTTTGAGGACCTTCGTCGCCACTTCAGAGACCCCGCTGATCAAGGCCCCCAGATGGCAGGAAGCCGAATAGAGGGAAGCTAGCTTCTTGAGAGCACTCTTGTTCAAAGACTTTTGCGACTCAACCTCGCCCTGGGCGATCTCGGAGATTGCCTGAACCATTATCTTTACCACTCTAGTGTCGTCGAAAGTAGAACCGAGGGAAACGGCCCTGGCGTAGTAGTAATCGCCAGTGATTAAAGAAAAGTTGTCGGATGACGGCTTTATCCTGAGCTTGCCAAAGGATGCCTCGTCCTTCGTCCTTCGTCCTTCCTCTCTTGCCCCTTGACCCATGACCCTTGTCTTTAGCCCCTGTACCCTGGCCCCTGGTCTAGGATAGTGTTTCCGCACGGCCAGATTGAGCAATTCAATGCCCACAGCGGCCGGTTTCAGTCTTTCAAAATCATAGTCGCCAAATTTTGCGGATAAAAGAAGCAGGGCAGCCCGAAGGGGGTACTCATCGAGTTCGTCCTTCATGGTTTGAAAGATGAGCTTGTTCTCGCCCCGCCGCAAGCGAGGGCCACCACGAGCCTCTTGCCTCAATTCTTCTACAACTCGCCCGAGATCGTCCTGGATTTCCTCTAAATCCAAATCAGGGTCAGACCTTTCCACTGCTATTTACCTGCAATTTAAAAATCTTATTTTTAAATTCTTCGCTTCCTACAATTAAACCGTCTTTCATAAATCGTTCAGGTCTATAGATATTTCTCTCCCTTATATCTTCGATAAAAACCTTAAACCTTTTTATTTGAACCGACTCTCTTGCACCAAACCGAGAAAGCACCTCTCCTATATCGACCAATTTATCCTCCGCTTTTCCAAAATAAGCAAAGTAACTGGAGTATGGGTAATCCTCAACTCTCCTCGCTATTTCTGCTCTGACAGGATTTTGATGAATATACCGTAAAAGCTCAAGAAAATGGGGCTCCTCTTCCACCAGAAAGCTTTTATATCTACCTTGAAAGCGATGACCACACTTCTTGTATTTGTAGTTAAAATACATAGTATATCCAGTATTTATTGATTGCATTATTTTCGATACTGCTCCTTTTTCAGTAGGCCTGAGAAGTAAGTGAACATGATTATTCATCAAGACATAACAATATAGGAAAAAACAATATTTTTCTTTTGCTTTTCTCAAGTACTTACAATAGACGTCTCTGTCTGATTTATCGATAAATATATCCTCTTTATTGTTGCCTCTTACAGTTACGTGATAAAGCTGGCCTGAGAGATCAATTCTTGGTTTTCGAGGCATTTTCCCATCTCCAATCCTTCAATTAAATAACCATAGCGATATTTTAATATTATCTTAGCTTCAAAGGAACAATGTCTGCCGAAATTTAAAATAAGAATTTGTTTTGCCTGGTGAAATGGGATGAGGAGGTCTGACCCCTAGAATGACCCCTAGAACTAGAAGTTTGCTCTTTCGCTCCCAATAACCTGCGTAAAGTAAGACCCCGGTGCCCAGAAGAATGAGCACCAGGATGACAAAAATAACCTTCTTTAAAATGCTCAAACCCAACCCTCATAAAAAGCGTTTAAAATGAGGCACTTTTTCCCATTCCCTCGGTCGCCCCATGATAATGACAGTCGCCACAGTTGGTATTTCCACTCTTATGAGATGCTACGTTGTGGCAAAAGCTGCACCAAGAATTGGTGAAGCTCCCCGCCGTTCCAGTGTTGCCATAGTTTTTGTTTACCACAATGTATTCCGTGTTCCCACCATCTGTGGTCAAGACGGTACTGTTGATGGTGATGCTCGACTTCAAATGATAAAGACCACCCGAACCATGCGGATCGTGACAGTCGGTACAGTTCAGGGCGGCATAGGGAGGAGAACTGTAGGGAGATTTTAGACTCCCCCCCGTAGTGCTGTCACTGTCGGCCGTCCCGTGCTGGTCAGGAGGAGAAACAAAGTAAAGTGAACCTATATTTGCCGTCTCCCCGGCTGTACCAAAGCTAACTCCACCGGGAAGGGAGTTGTTCGCCCCCTCGTGGCAGGCCAGGCAGAAAGCAACAAAGTCCGGCAGGCTCTTTCCAAACGCGGGATCCGAATCGGTGCCACTTTGGTAGGAATAATTGGTGCCGCCATAATTGTATGTGTTGGTTTTGCTGTACTGAGTGGTGAAATTCCGCGTGGTATTGTCCGGATTTGCCATTCTGCTTTTGGTCGAAAAATTATAATCGTTGTTGTTTATGTGTGGATTGTGGCAGTGATCGCACTCTATCTTGGCCCCCGAATTATAGGTGCCCTGATCGTATAAGCCGATGTCGTGCCTCTGATTGATCTTGGCATTACTGGCATTCGCAGTGGCTTCGCGAAGCGTTGCGGGGTTAAATAGATCAAAAATACACCAGTTAGAATAACTTCCGTAAAACGTGCCGGTGCCAGAGTTGCTATAATCATAGCCCAAGGAGTGACACCCGCTGGTCTTGGTGGCGGTATTTCCTCCGTAACATAAGCCTTCTTCGGCGGAGTTGGCTCCCACCTCCCATTTTAGGGTGAGGTACTTAAACGGGGTGTTTGTCCCGCTGCCGTCATCCCTGCCGTGAGGATTGTGGCAGTTGATGCACTGTCTGGTGGCCGCCCCCCCTGTTCCTACCCCGCTTCCGGTGTCGGTGGAGGTGG
Source organism: Actinomycetota bacterium (assembly GCA_030019215.1). GTDB lineage: Bacteria > Actinomycetota > Aquicultoria > Subteraquimicrobiales > UBA9087 > UBA9087. The sequence goes on along the minus strand of JASEEZ010000004.1, from coordinate 68,224 downwards.
GCCAGGTGTTGCCCAGGCCAGTGTAGGAGCCGTGGGAGGAGTTGGTGTAGGTATTGCTTCCCCGATAGGAATATCCGCTGGCCGGTATCAAGGCATCGGTGTGGCAGTCATAGCAAAGCTGATTGAGATAGTCCCCCTGATAATCGGTGAAGGCCGAAGTGTAGGAGGTTGCCAAGCTCTTGCTGTAATTCGTCCCGTGAGGATTATGGCAGTTCAAACAGTAACCAGTCTGATACTCATTGTTATAGGCCCCTTTCGTCCAGGTATTCAGGGCCCTCGTCCCGCCGGCAAAGTGCTTGGTCTTTGTGTAGAGGGCAAAACCGTACCAGGCCGAGCTGGAAATGGAGCTGCTGTGGCAGGCTTCACAGAGGGAGTTGTTGCTGAAATTGTCGGAGCCCGCCGTGACCGTCATGGTATTCCCGGCATTGTTCTTGACAGCCGTCCTGACGAGCGGCCTGATATCCTCGCCGTGATAACCGTGGCAGGCGAGACACTTGATGGGCGTCTGAGCACCTGACGGTGTGTAGGTTATCCCGGTTGAGTGAGGGGGCCCCATATAGGTTATGTGATCCCCGCCGGGTAGCGTCTGGCTGTACCAATTGGCCGTCGCCCCGTGACAGTAGCCGCAGAAGGCATCCCCGCCATCGAGCCCACCGGCGGAAAGAAGCTTCGCCCTCGTGGCTTTGCTCTTGTGAGGAGTGTGACAATCGGTGCAGGTCATGGCATGCTTGGGATCTTCGAGTTCAAGGTCGGTGTTGGGAACTGGATGGTAAGAGACCCTGGTTGAAGAACCCAAGGTGGACTCCCCGAAACCGCCCGCTCCCGTCTTCACATTGTAATTGCTTCCGCTGCCATCATGGCAAGCATAGCAGACCTCTTTCTCGGTGAGCTGCTTAAAAATCAGGGTGGGTTCCAACGCCAGGTGAACCTTGTGGCATTGCTGGCACAAATTGGTGGCATCGCTGTAACTATCGTGGGGATCCGTGAACCCCGCCGCAGGCGAGGCAGAAAAAAGCCAGACAAAAATGATGACCAAGACCGCCCCACCCCGCCATCGGCGGAGGCGGTCCCACCCCATCAACACCGCCAACGGCGTGGCAAAAAATCTCATACAACTACCTCCACTTGGGTACACAAATACCACCCCAACCCATTTTAGTTCTATGTTTAATGATATTGTTCCTCTATCCTTATTATCGTTATTTTCAACCGAACTCTTTAATAACTCCAGACCGAAACACAATCCTTCGCCCGGTTGGCGATGTAGATTTGTCTGGTAGAGTCATCAATGGCTATCCCATTTGGGAAAGAAAGTTTTCCTTCCTCGACGACATCCTGCCCATAAGAGAAAAGAAGCTTCCCTCCCTTGTTGAACACGCGCACCATCTGGGCAAAAGTGTCCACCACGTGGATTCTACCTTCACCATCAGTGGCGATTCCCCGGGGCAGTGAAAATCTTCCCTTGAAGACCCTCAAAAACCGACCGTTCCCATCGAATACTTGAACCCGGCTATTATTGGAATCGGCCACAAAGATGGTGCCGTCCTCGGAGACGGCGATGCCATTGGGAAAAGCAAACTCTCCCTCCCCATCGCCGTCCCGACCAAACTTTCTCAACAACCTGCCACGGGAACTAAAAATCTTTATGCTCTGATCGCCCACATCGGTGACGTAAAGCTTACCGCCGGCAAATGCCAGAGCCACCGGTTTAACAAGTACTTTGTCTTCCTTCGGAAAGTCATGCAAATATGTGCCACTGGGGTCAAAGACCATTATCTTTTGCTCGGTTATTTCGGAGACGTAGATATTTCCGTCGTCGCCGACGGCTATCCTCATAGGATAGGACTTTTTGTCCCCGGAAATCACCACTTTGAAAGAAAAGAGATATCCTCCCTTCTTGGTAAAGACCTGCACCTGGCTGTTACCACTGTCGGTCACAAATAATTTGTTATCCGAGAGGGCAACTCCCAGGGGAGTTTTGAGCTCCTTTCCATCTCCGCTGATGTTGAAGAGAAACTTAAACCCCGGTTCAACCTTGAGCTCATTTTGCCAATAATAATATAGAGCCAGGCCGACAAGAACGACCAACAGCATGGATAAAACAATAAGGAGAGCTATGAGGTTTTTCCTGTTCAAAGCCAATCTTTTTATTGCCTCTCCTTTCCCTTAGCTGCCTTGTCCTTTCAGGCAGGGCTTGTGAACATCTTATCAAAGAGTGCCTTCCCAAACAAGAAAAAGCGTGCCCAACCTGCCCGCCATTGCCTGCGACTGAGAACTCGCAGGCTCAGGCGTTGGCAGGCGGGCCTGCCTCTTGACCTCACCATCGGCCCCGCCGTTGGCGGGACAAGGCGGGACAGATTGCGCAAGCACCCCCTGCCCGTTAGAATAAAGCCAGTGTCAGCTATCAGCTGCCAGCTACCAGCTACCAGAAGTCATGGGTCAAGAGTCAAGGGAGGAAGGACGGGGGACGAAGGGCGAAGAGAGCAGAGAGCAGTGAGCAGAGAGCACAGAGCACAGAGCACAGAGCGTAGAGACAAAAGATTTTTCTCTAAGCTCAAAGCCCCGAGCTCTAAGCCAATGGTTTTGTCTCTAAGCTCTAGGCTCCAAGCTCTAAGCTAGATAGGTACTAGGAACCAGGAACCAGGAACCAGGAACCAGGGATATCCGATAGGACTAGTGATGAGAGAGAATGAGAGGCGCGAGGCTTTGAGAAAAGCCAAAGGAAAAAGGGATATCTTCAGCATCACGGCACTGATTTTAATTCTACTGTTCACGGGCGGGCTGGTCGGCTCCTCCCATCCCTCCTTCTGCAAGTCCTGTCACATCGAGAAGCCGTATTACCAGAGCTGGAAAGAGTCCCCACACAACGAAATGGGTTGTCTTTCCTGTCATCAGGAGCCGGGCGTCCTCGGTTTCTGCGCCGAGAAGCTGGAGATGGCGAAGAGAATCATATCTAACACCCTGCGTTCTTATCGAAAGCCCGTCATCGGAAACGTCAGCAACGCCTCCTGCCTTAAATGTCATGAGTGGATTCAAAAGAAATTGGCCATAAAGAAGGGCATTCGAGTCAGCCACCGGGAGTTCCTGGAGAAAGCCTACAAATGTATCGACTGTCACAGCACTGTGGCCCACGGCGAGGTAAGTGCGATAGAGGAGTATCCACATATGGATAAGTGCACCCCCTGCCACAACAAAAGGATAGCCCCCACAACCTGCGAAATCTGCCATGTGAAGGGAGCCGAAAGGACAGTGAGATACACCGGTCCCTGGGCGGTGACCCACGGTCCCAAATGGGAAAAGACCCACGGCATGGGGAATCTGACCAGTTGTATCGTCTGCCACGAGGAAGAAAAGTGCACCAAATGTCACGTTTTGATCCCCCACCCAGAAAATTGGCCTTACCTCCACGGCAAAAACGCCCGTGAAGAAAATAGCAACTGTGACTTTTGTCACATCAAGAGTTTCTGTGAAAACTGCCACCAGATTGAGATGCCTCATCCGGAAGAGTTCTTACCGGTACACGCAGATGAGCTCAAGGAAGTGGGCGAAAAAATCTGCCTCCACTGTCACGCAAAAAGCTCCTGTGATCTCTGCCACACCAAGCATGCCCACCCCGGGCTGAGATTCACCCCGCCGTAGGCGGGGTGAAGAGAAAAAGGAGGATTAGCGCTGAAAGAGAAGCTCTTTGCCCTCTTTAACAAGGAAAAGATCATCAACATCCTGATGCACCCTGAGGAGAGTCCAAAGGAGACCATACTCCTGCTGGGAATGCTCTTGGTGCTCATCTTCATAGTCCTGACCCTGATCGGCATCTTTGCCGTCAAGCCCCCGGAGAGAAAGGAAAAGAAGGGCATCTCCAAGAAACATATCTGGATCACCGTCGAGGTCATCATCTTTATCGTTCTGCTTTCACTCACGATGGGGTCCATCTACACCTCCCAGCCCTCCTTCTGCAAGCTCTGTCACTTTGAGAAGCGCTACCACCAGAGCTGGCAGACCTCCCCTCACAAGGAGGCAACCTGCCTTGCCTGTCATCAGGAACCGGGTGCCATCGGCTTCTGCATTGAAAAACTCGAGATGGTGAAGAGGGCCATTTCCTACGCAAAGCAGCCCCAGCGGGAGAAGCCCGCCACTACCCAAATCGCCAACGCCTCCTGTCTTAGATGCCACGAAAAAATCGAGAAAAAAACGGTCGTCAGATACACGATCCGGGTGAGCCACAAGGAGTTTTTGGAAAAGGGGGAAAGATGCGTCGACTGTCACAACACCGTGGCCCACGAAAGGATGATACTGGCCAAGAAATATCCGAGCATGGACAAGTGCATCCTCTGTCATGACGACAAGACCGCCTCCAGCGATTGCGAGTTCTGTCACGTCGAAGACATCGGGAAAAGACCCAGGGAAACGATGGACTATCCCAAGGTTCATCTGGGAGAGCCAACGACCTGTCAGGGGTGTCATCCCATCGAAGCCTGCAATGAATGCCATGGTCTCGAGATGCCCCACCCACCGGGTTGGGAGAAGGGGGAAGGACACGCTCGGGAGGGTTTCACTAGAAAAAGGGTCTGCTGGCGCTGCCACAACGTCAACTTCTGTCAGAGATGTCACGCTGGGATGCCCTGGCCGCACCCCGAGGACTTCCCTGAAACTCACGGGGAGGTCTCCAAGAGGCCCGGGACTTGTGGTTGCCATGACCGCAAAACCTTCTGCAAAATCTGCCACGGAAGAGAAATGTAGCCGAGGAAACTATAAAAACCACCAACCAACCCCGCTACTCCGTGTTGAGCAGCTCCTCCAACGCTTTTCTGGCCCCGTGAGCGGTGGGGTTCAACTCCAATGCTTTCTCGTAAGCCTTGATGGCTTTATCCTTGAGACCACTTTCCCGATAGGCATCGCCCAACAAAACGTAGGAATAGGCCGCCTTGGGATATAGGTTCACCGCCACCTCCAGGTGTTCCACCGCCTCGGCCAAGTCGCCATGTCCCAGGTAAGCTACGCCCAAAAGGCGGTGAATGCGGTAGTAATTCGGATCTATCTTTAAAGCCTCTTTAAACTCACCGATGGCACTATCAAAGTAAGTTTCATCCAATCCAGCCCCATAAAGATAAACCTCGCCCAGACAAATGTAGGCTAGCTCATCCAGGGGATTGACCGCCTTTGCCCTCTGAAATGTCTCCGTCGAAAGGGTCAAATAGAACAACTTGCCATTTCGCTCGGGATTCCATTCGGCTCTGCGCAGATAAAAATCACCCAACCACATCAAATACTCCTCATTTCCAACCAGGCTGGCCGTCTTCTTGAACGCCCGCTCCGCCTCCCGCCAATCCTTTGCCCTCGTACACTCCATTCCCTTTCTTAAATGCAAATCGGCGTAGAAGGGAGCCATGGCCTTTACCACCAAAAACAGGGTCAACGATATCACCAAAGCATAAACCGCGTACCTGCCTCCCTCACCCAATCTGACCTTCCTTAACAGAGTGACACCTCCCATCCCCTGGTGTCTTCCCAAGGCGATGATGAGCCCCATAAACATCCAAAGAAAGGGAGTGGTCGAGACCTCAGCGAAACTGAACTGAAGAAAAATTATGTAGGCAAACGCACCGGCCAAGAAGCCCAAAATCAAGGTCTTGTGATAAGGATCTCTGGTTCCCTTAAAGATTGAAAACCCCCTCCAGAAGAAAACCGCCAGCACCCAGAGATAGCCAAGAAGCCCCAATAAGCCCATCGTGGCGGCAATCTGCAAAAAATCATTGTGCGCCTTGTTCTCAAAATCCCCCCCGGAGTAGATCTTCCAGGTAGCCGGCCTATACCAGGGTGAAATCAGACCATACGTATCGGGACCTGAACCGAGGATGGGGCGATCCCTTATCATACGAAGGGTCATTCCCCAGGTCTGAAGGCGAGTCGCCCCCGATCCCTCAGTGACCTCGGCAAGAGACGCGACCCGACCGCCCACCGTGTACCTGGACTTATAGGGGCTGGGCAAAACGAGCCAGAGAACGGAAGAAAGAAATATCACCAATAAAGCCGCGATGACAACTTTGTTTTTGAAAATCCTTTTGTAACTAAAGAGAGCGATGAGAACGATCCCTCCCAATGCTCCCAGCCAAGCTGAACGGGCGTAGGTGAAAATGAGAGAGGCGAGCACAATGCCACTCAGAAGGGAAAGGGGTATGAACGTGGATAAGGTGTGCTTGTGCCTGAAGAGAAGTACCAAGGGAAGGGGCAAAACAAGAGCCAGGTACCCTCCAAAGAATAGAGCGTTGCCGAAGGTGGAAAAGCTGCGGGCCACATCGGCGCTACGCGAGTAAATCGCCAGCCAGGGGTCTAAACCAAAGCGTTGGCAGACACCATAAATCGAAACGACGAGCGCGCTCGCCATCAGGCCCATCACAAGGTAAGTGAAATGTTTTCTTTCCCTCACCACATTGACCACAATGTAGTAAAGCAAAACGTAGTTGGCCACGGTGAGCAGGCCTTCGTGACGGGCACCGTAGAACTCTCCAAAAAAGGCGGTCGGTAGGTGAATCGAGTTCAATGTGGCAACCAGAGCAGCCAGCAGAAAAAACAAAATTGGCACATCGAGTGGAGTCCTACTCACCGTGATTTGCCCCTCATCGACCACCCTGATCAGCCAGATGGCCAAAATAATGAGAGTAAAGATCCTCAATAGAGTGAGCTTTGGAATCTGGCAGATGTCGAAACCAAAGGGATTTTGGGTCGGCGGAAGGAGAAAGACGAAGAGCCAGAGAGCCCAGTAAATTACCTTGTCCAGAGATGAATTCCGCTCAGCTTGCATGATTTCTCATCCTCAACTTTCACCCAATCGCTTCAGGCCCTCAAGGGCCTCCGAGTTGTCAGGATCCAATTGAAGCACCTTCTTATACGCCCGGATGGCGATGGCGGTGTCTCCCTTCTTCTCGCAAACTTTGGCCATCATGCGGTAGGCATCGACCTCGGCCGGTTTAAGCCTCGCGGCCTCCTCCCACTCGGCAACCGCCTCATCAAGCTCCCCCTTTAAATAATAGGCCACCCCCAAATTATAATGGGACTGGGAGTGGTTCGGTTCAAACTCGATCATCTCCTTATAGGCCAAAATTGCCTCGTCGAGGAACTCCTTATTACCCGCTTCGGCCGACGCCAGATAAGTGTCAGCCAAGGTGGCAAAAGCATCCCTGTCGCGATGGTTCAACGCGAGGGCCCGCCGAGCGGCCCCAATCGCCTTTTCCCACCAAAACAAGCTGCCATCTCGCTCGGCCTTCGCCCGGCAGATCCGCGTCTCCATGAAGAAATAACGCTCCTCGTAGGGATTTAACTTCTCGGCACACTTGATGGCAGAAAAGGCACCCTCATAAAAGCCCGCTTTGTAATAGGCGAGGGCTCTGGCGGCTTGCCTATCGGCGATAAACAAGCCAACGCTCAAGGAAATTAAGCCCACCCCCACGAAGGCGACCAAGACACAGATCGCGAACCGAGCATTGCCGGAAAGCCTGGGCAAAAAATCAAATTCGGCGATACGAAAGGAAGGGAATCCCCCGATCTTCCCCAGAGCCAGTGCCGTGCCCATGAGCATCCAGAAAAGAGGAGCCGCACAGATATAGTGAAAACTGAACTGAACCTGTATCAGGTAACCCACGACGGCCGCCAATATGCCGGCGACCAGCAACCTTAACTCATCCCCGACCTTTCTCACCATGGAAAAAGCCACGCCAAAAAAGGTGATCACCATCCAGAGATGGGTCGAAAGTCCAAGAGACCCCATGGTCGCCGCTATTTCCAGAAAATCGTTGTGGGGGGAGGAGAACCTGGCGGTCTCCTCTATCACCCGCCCGTACTCCACCGGCCTGTAAGGCGGGGTAGCCAGAGCAAAGGTATCCGGGCCGCTTCCAAAGAGGGGATAACCCGAGGCCACCCTCAATGAGATGCGCCACATCAGAAGTCTGCTGGCGATGCTGCCCTCCCCCAGATTGACGGCGGAAAGAGCTCTCTCGGCAGGAGAATAAGAAGGTCCCTTAAACTCGGTGAACTTGGGCAAGCCCTGGAAGATCAAGAGCACAGCAAGGACACCAACTATCATCAAAAGGGTTCTCTTCAAGGGAAAGAGAAAACGCTTGGACAAAAAGAGAAAAAGGAAAGCAAAAGAGGCCAAAGAGGCCAGCCAGGCAGCCCGAGAGTAGGTAAAGACCAGGCAGGCAACGAGCAAGGGAAGGGCCACCCATGCGAGGAACCTGGAAAACTGAGCCCGGGGGAAGAGTTCTCTCTGTCCCAAGAAAAGGACCAAACTCAAGGGCAACACCAGGACGAGGTAGGCCCCCAGCGATACGGGGTTGCCCATCGTCCCCATGATTCTTTTTGGATCGAGGAAGAAAAAGAGATGCCACCGCCCAAAAATGAAACCAAGATGTTGAAGTAAACCCACGATGGAGACGATGACGGAGGAGACCACCACCGCCCACAAGAATAGCTTGACGTCCCTTTTCCTCTCAAAAAAATGGATGGGGAGATAGAAAAGGAGGACGTAGATCAAAAGGGTCAGAAGACCGTGATATTTGATTCCTTCCCCCAGCAAGCTGGTATGAAAACTAATCGAGGTGAAGGTGGAAATAGCCACGGCCAGGAGAAAGGCTAAAACGGGTAAATTCAGTGGAGTCCTGACAAGCTTTACCTTCCCCTCGCTTACCACCTTGACAATCCAGAGGACCAACAGGCAAACCACCGTTATCTGTAAGAAGATGAGTTTGGGAAAGTCATATCTCCATAAAGAAGAGGGGCTGAAGATGAGGGGCAGAAGAAGAGCAATGAGCATCAACCCAAACCGAACAAACTCATCGATTCCAAGTTTCCTGGCCTTCAACAGGTCCCGCCTCCTTTCCTCCGACATCCGTCATCCGACATCATGCTTGATTTTAATTCAACCCAAATTTTGCATTAGCAAAATTAGCCAATATAATAAGTTAGCTTGATCTTAGCACATGTCACAAGTTTCTAATGCAATTTTCGGGTTCAAGCGGAGGGAAGATTCCACAGATAAAAAAGAGCCCCGCCATCGGCGGGGTCCCTCTTTTTTATCTTCAATTTGCTGACAACCTCACATCTGCGATACTGAGCCTGTCGAAGTATTACGGCAACGACACGGTGTTGTGACAGTCATTGCAGACGTCGTCCAAGGCGGTACCATTAAATGCATCTTTGAGCATATCTCTGGAAGTGGCTCCACCTTGGCTGTGGGGATAGCCACTTGACTGGTGACACTGCTTACAGGTCGGCCCCTTGTTGGAAGCGTCAGCCGCACTAACCACGGCAAAACCATCAGCGGTGGTGCTCATGCCAGCCGTATCGCAGTCGTGGCCGTAAACCGTGGCTCCGCCAACCGTTTTCGACTGAGTGTGAAGTCCGTAGTTGGCATCGTGGCAGTCGGCACACCACTGGCTCTCATCGCTGGTGGTGGTAAAGGCCGAGCCGTAACCATCGGGATTGTTCTTCAAGAGTTTGCTACTGGATTTGCCGGAAAGAATGACAGTGTTGTTGTCGTGAACAGAATGACAGTCAGCACACTTCAAGCCGCCACTGCCCGCTTTGAAGGCACTGGCATCCACTTCATCGGGAGCGGTCGTGTTCACATAAGCGCCCATGGTGTGGCCTTCAGTGGTGGTACCATCCACCCGGGAAACGGTGGTGATGATTCCAGTGCCGGATTTATGACAGTAATCGCACTCTGTAGCCGCCGTGCTCGCCCTCAACAGACGATAGCTTCCGGTCGCCAAGTGAACGGCGTGACAGGCCTTGCACCTGTTGGTGGTGTTCGCATAGCCACCGTGAGGATCATCAGGAGACGTCATCGCCTGGATAATGCTGTCATCAAGGTAACCAGCAGCAAAGGCCGCCCCGGACATTGCCAGCAAAAATATTGGTATCAGTGCTAGAACAAGTGCTTTTCTCACCTTCGCACCTCCTCTCTACTAACAAAATTTATCTTTTCTACATTGCGCCCCTCTATACCCCGCCCTCGGCGGAGGCAACCCTATTTTAGCACGCCCTTTGACATCCTGTAAAGAATTTTTTTTAATCACCCTTCCATTTCGATTATCGGCACGATGGGGACAAAAATTAACAAATTTTCTCACTCGGGCGAGGTTGGAACGGAAATCTTCAACAACTGAACCCTGTCGTTATACTTATCGGCGACCACAAAGACGCCACCCCCGGCAGAGGCGATCCCAGCCGCGTGGTTGAACTGCCCCTCTTTTTCTCCGAGCTCGCCGCCCAGCTCGGCCAGCTCCTTCCCCTTGGTGTTCAGAACCCTTATGCTGAAATGAAAGGCATCTGCGAGGTAGAGAAGGTTGTTTTCATCTATGGTGAGACCAGCCGGCAGACCAAAACGGCGTCCGAGAGCCTTTATATCCTTGGCGGGTTCACCCACCACCCAGAGTACCTCGCCATCCTTGTTCAAAGCCTGAAGCCTCAGGTTGAGGGTGTCCGAGACGTAAACGTTACCCGCCTTATCGACGGCGATTCCGGTGGGGCAGTCGAACTGCTCGGCAAGTTTCCCTTTCTTCCCCCACTTGGCCAGCTCATTGCCGTCCAGATCGTAGATTATCACATGACCATAAGTGGTCAAATAGAGCTTGTTGAGGGCGACCGTGGGCATAAGGGGCATCATCACCCCGAACTCCTTGATGAACTTGCCCTTGGAGTTGAAGATGAGCACCTTGCTCAGGTTATTCTCGGTGACGTAAATTCGCCCATTTGGAGCCACCGCCACTCCCATGGGATTCAAGAACTGACCTTCGCCGGTGCCCCGCTCGCCAAACTTAAACAGGAACTTGGCCGTCTTATCGAAGACCAAAATGCGGGCATTTTCCATATCGGCGATGTAAATATTCCCGTCCTTGTCCACGGCGACCCCGTGAGGCCTCCCCATCAACTCCCCCGGCTTATCCCCATAACCATAAATGGTGGTAAGATGGGTCATCCCCTTGACTCTGAGCGGACTGATGACGGGCACCGAGGGGCGATAAAGAGCCCAGTAGAGATAGACCAAGACCCCCAGGAGAAGCAACAGAACTATGAGCACTATGATGAGGAAAGTACGCGGCTTCAACTCCTATACCTCCACACAAACATTATCGGCAAAACAGCCTCCTTAATATATAGCACGGGCTTGAGTTCGGCTGCAAGAAAAAACGGCTCAGCTTCACAGCCTCGGTAGCCAATGGCCCGCTCACTGCCGTTCGCTCGATAGCATATAGCTCGTTCCCCCACCGATGGCGGGGTCACTCGATAGCCAACAATAAAACTTTCTATTTAATTGCTTAAAGTGCTTTTAAAAGAGTTAATTTTCTTGGCGAGAACTTCTGAGGCACTATAAATTTCCTGATTGCTACTTTCGGTAACATATCCTCTATCTAAAGCTACCGCAAATCCTGAAACAACTTCAAATATGGAGCTATTGGCTATGCCTAAGAAACGTTTAAAGTCTTTATCGCTATCTCGGCCAGCTCCCTCAGCAATATTAAGAGATACCGAAACCGCAGCTCGTCTAATCTGCTGAGTGAGCCCAAAGATTTCTGTTTGCGGGAATAATTCCGTAATTTCGTAAACTTTGCCTGCATATTTGATCGCTAAATGCCAAATCTCTAAACTCTCAAATCTAAATGCCGCTCAATCTCCTCCTCGCACGCCATCTGCCATCTGCCATCTGCCATAAGCCATCTGCCATCAGCCATCTGCTATCTGCCATCTGCCACCTTACGGCAACTCACTTGCGGGATGACACCTTAAGCAAAGCCCATCGGGCAAACTGGTGAGCATGGCCAGAAGACCGGTTCCATGCGGATCATGACAGGTACTGGTGCAAGTAAGGGTGGTGCCCTTCAGTTCATCTATGAACAGAGGCCCATAAGGATGATCCACCCGGTCATGAGGAACGGTGAGATGGCAACTCTTGCAAAGAGCCACGGACTCATTGACGAGTAAGGGCGGGTAGTCAGAACCGTGCACTTCGTGGCAGTTAAGGCAGAGCCCCTTACCCTTCGTCCAGCTCACGAAGTTGTGGGCGCAGTCCGGATAGGTTCGCCCTATAGCCTCGTGGCAAAGATAGCAAAAAACGTTTCCCTCCTCGGGCAACAGATACCGATAAAGCCCGGCGTGAGGATCGTGACAGTCGGCACAGTAGAAATCCTCATTTAAGGGATGATGAGATATCTTGTCAAAGTAAGGGGAGATCTCTCGATGGCACAGAAAGCAAAACTCGGTCTTCGGTGCGTAGAGCTGGCGAGCGAAGTCCGTGGCGTGCGGGCCATGGCAGTCGGTACATCTTCCCCCATCAACCGGGTCATGCGGGTAGGGACGTTGAATTACCCGACCTACCTCCCGATGACAAATGATGCAGAGAATCTTCTGGCCCTTTATTAGGCCATGATCTTCCTCCGAACCATGAGCCACATGACAGCTGAGACACTGCCTGTTGAGAAAGGGAAGGTGAGTGTCGGCCATGGTGAACTCTTTTACAAACCTGTGGCAAGCCACACACAGATCCTTCGATGATTTCTTCAAAAGATACTGATAATCGGCGACGTGGGGTTCGTGGCAGTCCAGGCAGTTTCCCTTGCCCACCGGATCGTGGACGAAGCTCAAATTGAGCTGCTTCCCGATGCCCGGATGACAGGAGAGACAGAGTTCCTTAAGGGGAACCACGAGCTTCGATTTTTCCCCCAATTTGTGGGGAGTGTGGCAGCTCGTACAGTAGACATTGCCGTAGGGGGAATGGACATACTTCCCCTTTTCCAATCGATGACAGGCCAGACATTGATAGGCACGGAAGGGTTTAACTATCCTAGGCCTCTCCCTCAAGAGAAACCACAGAAGGACGATTAAAACCACGAGTAGAAAAGCTATTGTTCCCAGGATGAGCCATTGACGGCGGGTTAAATCCCTCCAGATTGAGCGCCCCTTCTCTTTCTCCTCACCCATAAAAAGCTCCCTTTACAGACGCCTCAGGGCCTCTTTGGCCTCAAGGTAGTCGGGAATATATTTGAGCGCCTCCTGGTATTTTTTTCTTGCCAAATCTTTCTTTCCTTGTTTCTCGTAAATCAAGCCCAGGTTGTAATGGGCATCGGCCAGGGTGGGATTGACCTCCAGGCACTTTTCGAACATCTCAATTGCGCGTTCGTACCTTTCTTGCTTCATGTAGATCTCTCCCATCAAAAAATAGGCGTACTCGTGCCTGGGCCTGAGCTTGACAGTGGTCTCCAACTCTTTAATGGCTTCTTCCAACTCGCCATCCTTTTCCAAGACCAAAGCCAGGTAGTAATGAGCCATATCCGATCGGGGATTCAGCTTGATAGCCACTTTAAGCTCCTCGCGTGCCTTTCCGCTGTTGCCCTTCTGAAAATAGAGGTAGCCCAGATTGGCGTGAGCATTCGAATCCTCGGGATTCGCTCTCACTTGCCCCTGGTAGTAAATGAGATCGCGTTCAAGAAGACTTTGGGGAACCTTTGGCTCAAAAAAGGCCCTTCTGATGAGGAGAAACCCCACCACAAAGATGGCCACCAAAAGAATGAAGACTACTCCCACAAGCCAGGGACTAACCCTATCGGTTCCTTTTCGCCCCTCTGCACTCATCTTAAATTCCCCTCTATTCTAATCGTCTTTTTCGCTCAAACGCTTTAAGGCTTTCTTGGCATTCAGAAGTGCGGGGTCCAACTCGAGAGCTTTCTCGTAGGCCTCCCTAGCTCGTTGGCTTTCATTTTGTCTTTCATAGACCCATCCCAAATTGAAATGGGTATTGGCATCAGCTAAACCCAGGGCTATTACCTCATTCCATTCCGAGACGGCCTGTTCATACTGAGCAAGATGGGCATAGACGAGGCCCAGACGAAAGTGCCCCTCAGCTGAGGTCGGATTGAGTTTAAGCCCCTCTCTAAAAGCACCCGCCGCTTCCTCGAAGAAAAAGGTGTCACCAAACCTCTTTCCTCCTTCAAAATAAACATCACCTATGGCGAAATGAACGCTTTCCTCTAAGGGGTTGAGCACCTGAGCTTTCTTGAGCGTCGTCTCGGCCGATTCAAAAAATAACTTCCCGTAGAGAGCATCCTCGTAGGAAAAACTCTTCCTGGCATAAGCTTTTCCCAGCGATAGCCAGTACAACTCCTCCCAAGGATTGAGATCAGCGGCGCTTCGATTTTTCTCTATCGCCAGATCCAGATTCCCTTCACGCTGGTAGACTAAGGCCTCATTGAAGTGGATATCAGCGAGAAGAAGTCTAAAACAACCGGCGATCAAAAATATGCAAAGAACCGCCAAAAACCCCAAGATGATTAATCTTGTCCTCTCGGAGAGACCCCCGAGATTTAAAGAGATTTTGCCGGTCGGTCTCTCAAATCCTCCAATGGCAACAGCCAGACCCACCATCAGCCAAAAGATGGGAGCGGATGAAAGCTGGCTGAAGTTGAATTGTATCTGAACAAGGTAGGCCAGAGCCCCCGCAAGGATCCCCACAAGCAAGGTTTTTGAATAACCATCCTCGGAACGTATAAATTTACGTTCCTCGGCTCCCTTCATTCCCCGAATTCCAACCCAGAGAAAAACGATAAGCAGCCACAGATACGATAGGAGGCCCAAAAATCCCGTGGTCGCCGCCATCTGAAGCAACTCGTTATGAGCCTTGTCCAGAAGAGGTTGATGAAAGACGGTCACCCAACCAACCGGCTTATACCGCGGAAAGACCAGCTTGTAGGTGTCCGGTCCCGAACCCAGAATTGGCCGGTCCATAACCAAGGGCAACGTTTGACGCCACATCTGAAAACGGGCGAGGGCACTTTCGTATTGAACTATGGAGACCACTCGCCTGACGAGGGTGTAACCACCATATCTTCCGGGGATCGAAAGGACGGCGAGACAAAGGAGTGCGACGACACAGAAAACAAGGGCCCTTTTCTTGCCCCTCAAAACTGCTCGAAAACTGAGAGCGAAAATAAACAAGAAAGAGACGAAGACACCAATCCAGGCAGCCCGACCATAGGTAAAGAGCAGGCAAGGAAAGGTCAGAACCAGGGTGGGGAGCAGAATCCGCCGGAGCTTTGGAGGACAGTTCCCCCTCAGGAAAATGGTTGCCGCCAAGGGAAATATGAGAGAGAGATAGGCCGCCAGATACAGCGGATTTCCGAAGGTGGCAAAGGAACGGGCTTTTTCAAAGGCAGTTTGCTTCCCGAATCCAGCCGGACAATAGACCTTGGCCACCAGGAGTACAACATTCGCCCAGTAGTGTTCGATGATGCCGATGATCGAAACCAGAGAGGCAGCGGCAAACAAGAACAGCAAGATCGAGTGCAACCGACCTTCATCCCGAACAAAGTTCATCGCAACCACGGTCAAAATAAGGTAACAAAGAAGAGTGAAGAACCCTTCCCACCGGCTGTATTCCCCGAAGAAAGCGGTCAATGGATGGATGGAAAAAATCGCAGCCAGGAAAGCGGCCCCCAAAAAAACCAGAATGGGCAAGTTGAGGGGGGAACGAACGAGTCTTAACTCGCCCTCGGCGAGTGCCCTTGATGACCAGGCAAAAAGAAGAAAGATAACCACAACCCTCAAGAAGGTGAGCTTGATCAGCCCAAAGACGGGCGCAAAGAAGGGATTGACCAAAAGAGGGTAAAGGAAGGCGAATATCGCCAGCCCCCAAAAAATCGCCTCATCGAAGATCCGAGCAATCCAGCCCATTCCTTTAACCCTTCTTCTCCTCCTTTTTAACCGAGCTCAAGCCAATAAAGAAAGCTCCGTGTAAATGAGTCAGGGGAACGGAGAGAACTGAAACCATAACCGCCAGTGCGATCGGTCCCCCGAAGGGAAACCCACTCAAGACCAGAGGAAGGTAAGAACAGAACAAAAGAACAACCCCAAGGAAAAACACATAGACCACCACACGGTGAAAATTACGCAGACAGAATATCGCGCTTAGATAGAGGGATTTAAAGACGCCGCTTCCCCTAAAAACAACGCAGGCATCGGCAAAGGATATCAGGACGAGCAACAAGCTCGCAAGGAAAGCAGGAATTATCAGAAGATAAGAGTTTGTCAACTTCCCGAAACCGAGCAAGAAGGAGGCAAGACACACCAAAAAGATGTGACAGACCGAAACAGCTACCAGTCGTGGGAAATGCTTCCCCGTCCTGGCAATCGCTCCCCTCAAGCGGCTCCAAAATCTCTCCCCCTCTTGAACAATAAGAGAAAGGCACCAACATCGAATCAAGCTGCCAACCAGAATGACCAGAATCCAGCCCACCGGCACGACCAGGAAAAGCAGAGCAACAGTGCGCACATCGTAATGATACTCACTCGCCGCCCAGGAGAAGAGAAGACAAAAACCGATGATGACAAGATTTACAAAGATCAAGGGATAGTTCTTTAGGGTCAAAACGAGTGTCTTCTTTAAAACCTTTCTCTTCTCACCTTCAGCGATGGTCCCGGCCAGAAACGGTACCTTTTCAAGGGGATAAAGACCGGCCACCAAAACCAGAAGGCCACCAAAAAGGAGGATGAAAGAAAAGCTAGCTCCCACTATTTGAGAGGAAAGAACCAGAGAGAAAAGAAAGCAACAAGTAGCTAGCGAGGGCATAAAATCTTTGACGTATCCCCGGAGAAGACCCAAAGACCCGATTTTGCCGGCCACCTCCTCGACACCGTTAAGAGGGAGACCGAAAGGATAAAAGACCATCCGGAATGCCTCATCCGAAACGCTGGCGCGAAGGGTGCCCCGAGCCGTCCCCGTCAGGTAGTCCATCAGCTTTGTAGAGAAAAGATCCTGCTTGCCACTCCTGACCCAGATTCTCGTCCCCAGATAACTCCCCTTCTTGAAACCGATTAAATTTATGAACCAGGATGGGCCCCTTCTTAAGCTGGCCCCCACATAGAGCATCTTTCCCTCCGCCGCCACTGAGGTCACAAAGTAACCTTCCGTGTCGTAAACCCAATTTAGATCGCCCGTCTTGGCATCCAACGCATACAAGCGACCATCGCTGGAGCCCAGATAAAGAACCCCATTGAATACCCTTGGCAAAGAGAGGTAAGGTCCCTCGGTATCAAACCGCCACCTCAAACTGCCATCCTTTGAATCCAAAGCATAAAGATTACCATTGTGTGAGGTGAAATAGACCAAATCTTTGACCGCCATTATACCTTTGGCGATCTCCAAACCTCCGCGCTTCCAAACAGTATCCCCGCTTCGAGCATCGAGGGCATATATGTTGCCATCTTCCGAGCCGTGAAAAACCATCTCATCGGTCACAGCCGGGGCGTAGTCGCAACCAAACATTCCCTCGTAACTCCACTCAAGTTTTCCGTTTAGGTTCACAGCGTGCAGTTCTCCATCAATGGAGCTAAAGTACACCAGATTTTCCCCGCTTCCCGGCGGAGAGGCAAAGGATGTGCCGGTGTTGTAAATCCAAATCACCCGACCATTCTCAGTATCGAAGGCAATGATCTTGCCATCGAGAGCGCTATGAACCACCAGATCGTCCAGAACAACGGGGGAAGAAACGAAGAAATAACCAACTTGGGTTGGAAGATGTTCCTCGGTGGCCACATCATAAGCCCAGATCGGTTCGCCGCTAAAAGCGTTGAGGGCAAAGAGATTCCCATTGTTCAGGCTCAAATAGACCACCCCTTTGTGAACCAGGGGGCAGCAGCGAACCTTCTGTTCGGTATCGTGAGACCACTTCAAAACCCCTGTGGATCCCTTCAGGACGTAAAGCTTACCCTCGTCGGAGCCCACGTAAACCATAGCGTTATCGGCCATCGGGGAAGAGTAGGCGCGCCCCCGGACGCCGTATAACCATTCGGCACCAACGGGCGCTCGGACAGCACAAGCAGGCTGAATCTCAAGGAAGAGAAACAGAAAAAAAATAGTCAAAAGGAGGCTGAAGGCCAGAAGAACCGATTTCCTCTTGATTTTCATGTTAAACCAGAGAGCTTGTATCTTAGCAGACAAGTCTATCCTTGGCCAGATAAAAAGAGAGTATCTGCAACTCAACAGAGAGATCCACCTCTCGCAGGAATACATCAGATGGGACATCCAGAGAGACGGGAGCAAAGTTTAATATCGCCTTAACGCCGGCGGAAACCAGCTTATCGGCCACCTCCTGGGCCGCCGATGCTGGGGTGGTAATTATACCTATATCCACCCCTCCCAACCTCTTTACTTCCTCGGGTAGCGAGGAGACATCGCAAACAACCAGGCCATCTCTTCTCCTGCCGACTTTCTTGGAATCTCTGTCAAAGATGGCCACCACCAAAAATCCCTTCTCCCTAAACCCACTGTACCTGAGAAGGGCCGAACCAAGCTTACCCAGGCCAACGATGGCAACCTTGCGCTCCCGGGTCAGTCCCAGAAATTTGAACAAATGATGGGAGAGATGATCAACGTCATATCCCACTCCTCGAGTGCCGAACTCCCCGAAGCACGACAGATCCTTTCGAAGTTGAGCGGCGCTAGTTCCAGCCAGCTCAGCTAAGTCGTGAGAGGGGATGATACGTATCCCCCTGTGAGAAAGCTTTGAGAGACATCGAAGATAGATAGGCAGACGCGTAACTGTTGTAGGTGGAATTTGCTGTTTCTTCACCTTCACCTCAATTAGTAACGTGTCTTATTAACAAGATGGGTTAACATAATGGTCGGGGTAAATGCTCCGAAAACACGCGGTCGGCTTAACTTTTAGGTTTCACTAAAGTTTGCTCCGGCCGCCGCTCGGGTCTCGTCCCGCTACAGACTTTTCTAACGCTTAAGGATTTTTTCTGGCGGGACTGCGACACGGTTTTCTACACAATTACCCCTCCCTCGAATGTCTAAAGTGTAAACCTCACTCGTTAATAGTCCAAGTAACATCTCGATAAGAAGGGCCCCCGATTAAATCGGGGGCCCTTCCGTACCTTCTACTTCCTGAACATTCTCACGTGACAGTCCGCACAGAAGGGCGAATAAGAGGGGCCATGGCACTTGAAGCAGCCCTCGGCACCCTGTTGCCTAACTATCACCGGATGAGCCTGAGTCGTCCAGGGTCCCATGGAAGGATCGTAGCCCTTATGATGGCACTTCTCGCACCAGTTGTAGTCGGGATGGCACATGGTGCAGACGGCCATATTCTGCTTAGCCAATTTTCCATGCTCGTTGGTCTCCTTGAACTTCTTGGGATGGGGTATTTCCATCCCGTGGCAACCCAGGCAGAAATCCTTCAGATGACATATCTCACAATGCTTCCCGGCCTCGGCTTTGGCCAGTTTCGCGTGCTCGGGGGGGAGAAAATTCGCAGCCACGTGATCACCGTATTGGGAACCGGCCCCCGGCTTCAAATTGAATGCGGGGGGATGGCAGAACTCGCACTTCCCCGAAACCTTTGCCGCAGCAAGCCCGTGGCAGTCGGCACTGTAGCAAACGTGCATTGGAGGCCGATTCACCTTTTCCTCAACGTGAACAGGAAGCTCATGGCAGACGGAACACTTCGTCCCAATGTTGATGTGAGGAACATGGGTGAAGATGAGTAAGTTTCTGCCGAACTCCTTCTCCTTCACCCGCCCATAATCGATGCTTCCGTGACAGTAAGTGCAATCCTTGAAACCTTCCTCTATCGGTGGGAGCCCCGAAACCTCGGCTGGCTTTTCCACCGGTTTTTCCACTTTTTCTGCTGGTTTCTCCACCTCCGCGGGCTTGACTTCACACCCAGTCAGTAAAGCCACCGCCAATGGGAATAGCAAAACTAAAATTACGAGAGTGGATCCAAGTTTCCCTTTTGAAAACGATTTCGGCACCGACAACCTCCTCTCTTGCCCTAAAGCACTTCACCAAATTCTTTTTTTCACAAACACGGGGTAAAAGAGAGCGTGCCCTGAACTCAAAGCACACTCTCCTCCGTTTTCTCTCAGTTCCCGAACATCACACCCTGAGAATTTACTGACCTTTTATGCTGGGTGGCTTCACGCCACGCACATGACAATATGCACAGAAAGTCGGACTGTGACACTCGAAGCAAGGATGGGCGCCCTTCTCTTTGACCATGGCCGGGTGAGCTTGAGTTATGAAGTCACCCATAGTGGCGGGATCATAACCCTTGTGGTGGCACTTGGCACAGAAGGACGGATCCGGGTGACAGTAGTTGCACTTATCCGGTATTCGCCTGGCATCTGGCCCGTGCTTCTTCCCGAACTCGGCCGAGTGAGGTATCGGTGTGCCATGACAGTCATCACAGAACTTCTGCAGGTGGCACATCTGACACTTGCTCAGATCTTTGATGGCTAGGTCAGCGTGGTTCCTTCGCAGGAAGTTGGCAGCCACGTGATCACCATAGACAGAACCGGTGCCGGGCACGAGGTTGAATTCGGCCGGATGGCAAACGGCACACTCACCTGGACCGGGTGCTTTCACCAAACCATGGCATTTACTGCCGTAACACCCGTGCATGGGCATTACCACCGATGCCGTCGGCTTCTTGGCATCGTGACAATCGGTGCACGGAAAGCCAGTGTGCGGTGCGTGTCGGAAGATGAGCGATGCCGTCCTCTTTTCCATGGTAGTCTTCAAATCCTTGTGGCAGCGCCCGCACACCTTCAAATCCAGGGTAAGGCCCTTCTCATGATGGCAATCAGAACAGAACTTCACCTTATGGCAGATGAGACAGTCGGGTTTGTCCTTTTCTCCCGCCGGCCCATGCTGCCCGACGAAGAAGATGGAGTGAGGCATGGGCGTCTTATGGCACTTGGTGCAGAACTCATCATCGTGACAGTAGTAACACTCTGCTCTTATATTGAACAACGGGAGTTCGCCATGAGTTTCGCCCCAATCGGCGGCCTTGTGGGAGGCGGGAAGAGCCTTTCTCTCGATGTGACAATCGACACAGAAGGTCTGAGCGTGGCAGGTATAACAATGCCTCATATTCTCTTTGGCTTTTCTAACATGCTCAGCCGTGAAGAAACCTTCCTTTTTGTGATAAGCGGGCTTCAAATCGAACTCGGGTGGGTGACACTTACCACATTCGTAGGGAGCGAGCACACCTTGGGGCCCGTGACTGAGGCCGTGGCAGTTGTAGCAGATGTCCATCGGGGGACGGTTGGTAACCCCTTTTTCATGAACCTCCCCGATGTGGCAAGCTTCACACCGATACTTCCTCTCGAAGTGAACGGCATGATTGAAGATCAGGCCGTATCTCTCCAACCACTTGGCGACTTTGTCGAGCACCCCATGACATTTGGTGCACTTCGCCATGGAGACCGCGGCCTGCCCGCTCTCCTCGCCAGCAGCAAAAGCATAGAGAACACCGCCCATCAAAAATATAACGAGAGTAAGACAAAGAACATATAGTATTATCTTGGAACGTTTCAGTTTTCCTATGGGAACAGCACCTCCTTCAGTTTAACTACCATGGAAACCAGGCGAAAATACCCCTCAACCACTTCAATACGACATTCTCCTTAAAGTAACCTTGGAGACCGTGGATCGTCGGCCCATATCCATCGGCAAAACCCTTCGTTGAGCCCGGATGGCACTTTCCGCAGGTCACGTGAAGATTCTCGGAGGAAATAGTGGAATCCACATAAGTAGCCGGAAGAATCTTGTGATAATCATGGCACTCCCAGCAGGTGGGAGCTTTCTCGAAACCAACCTTGTAAGCCTGGCCATGATAGTAATCGCCGTAGTTTTCCCACTCCTCCTCGTGGCACTTCCCGCACACTTCATTGGCGGAAGCCCAAAACTCCTTCTTCACTTTCTCGTCCTTCAAGCTCTTGATGTAGTGGGAACCATGGCAATCTCCGCAAGCAGCGGATTTGGTATTGCCCATCAAAAACTCACGACCGTGGATGCCGAGGCGGTATTCTCCGTAGTATTTAACGTGGCAGTTCTTGCAAGCTATGGCGGCGATTCTAGCACTTTCCCCGGTCACGGGTTGATGGGGAAGGGTAATGGTGAAGCCGAGGTGACAACTGGAGCAGGAAAGATCCTTGTGAACAGACTTGTCATAAATACCTGGGTCTATATAAAGTGACTTTTTGTCCGCGGCCAGCTCCTTGTCACCATGACAAACCAGACAGCCTTCGGGATCAAGAGCAAAAGCGAATCCAGAAAGAGAAGAAGCTAGAAAAAAAACCATAAGGACAAGTAGAAGACCTCTAAAGAGCAGCGGCTTCCTTTTCAAATTCCCACCCCCATCTTCACGCCATAGGAAACTTCACAGGATAAACCGAAACACCCCAACTTTACCAGTTATTACAAAATATTTGCAGAACTGGCGGTCAAAAGCAAGATTTTTTCACTCTTATTTCTGGAAAAAAATCAATCGGTTGAGAAAACAACCATTTTCGCTTAGTAATTCGAGACAAGACTTGGACTTCCTTCTTTTAATGAGAAAATACTTATGATTTTTTTCACAAATCCCGAAGCTTAGCTTTTTAGCCTCTCGACCGACTCCTTGGCTTCCAGCGAATCAGGATTTAGTTCCAAAGCCCTCCGATAAGCTTCTAAGGCTTTATCATCATCGCCCATTCTCTCGTAACAACGCCCGAGAAGGAGATGAGCTGGAGCATAGTCGGGACTCACCCTCACCACCCAAAGAAGATGTTCGCAGGCCAGCTTGAGTTCTCCTCTGTCCAGATAGCAAGCACCCAGTAGGTAGTGAGCAGGGGGAGAGTAGGGCTTCAACTCTAAAGCTAACTTCAATTCACCGATGGCTTTGACTAGATAGGCTGAATCGAAGCAGCTCGCTCCATACATATAAGCATCGGCCAAAAAAATGTAGTTATCAACCTCGTATGGGCTAATCCTCTTGGCAATCTCAAATGATTTGACGGCCCCGTCAAAGGGAGCTCTTTCCCCCGTGGTCCTGCTCCACCGGAGATAAAAATTACCCAGATCACAGGGATAACGATCGATGTAGGGAAAAAATCTGATCGCCTTTTCGTACTCCCTCACCACAAAATCGGGACCGACTCCCGCCGTGGACCTGGCTCTAGTAAAATGAAAATCAGCTATCAGTGGGTAGGTGGAAAGAACGGAACACCAGAGAATGGCAATGGTCGCCACCGTGAACACAATCCCCCTGAACCAAAGCGAAACCGGTCCCCAGGAGAAGACAACTTCCTTTAAATCCCCCTGTGCCACAATCAAACCCATCAACAACCAGAGGAAAGTGGTGCTCCCGATGACACTGACTCCCAAAAGGAGATAGCCCAAGTACCCAAAGACCCCCACCAGAAGTCCCACGTTTAAAAAAACTCTCCCCACCGTCGGCGGGGTGGAAGAAAGAAGCCCAAGGCCTGATTTGAAAAAGAGAACCACGATAAACAGAAAAGCGATGGCGGCCGGCAGCCCCAGCATGGAGGCCAACTGGAGAGGGTAGTTGTGAGCGTTGTCGGCTATCGTGCGTGGGGAACCCATAGTGTACCTGAGAGTTTGATACTGGGGGAAAGCCAAGCGGAAACAGTCCGGCCCGTATCCAAAAAGGGGTCTGTCCTTGATCATCCCCAGGGCGCTTCTCCATATCTCTATTCTTGAGCGGAGGCTGCCCTCTTCCGCCCTCGCCACCGACTGGGCCCGACGAAGGAGATTCGTCGCAGGATTGAAGGATCTGGCCGAAAATAGACCAACCAGCAGGGTGACCAAGAGCAGCGATATCACCAAAGCTAAAAGCTGCCCTCGCCGATATCTCCAAAGTCTGCCACCGATCAAGACCACCACTAGCAACAGGCCAACCAGACAACTCAACCAGCCTCCCCTGTTAAAGGTGGTGAGCAGGCAAGTGAAAATCAGAAAGGTGAACACGCCAAACAGCAACCCTTCGATGGGCCTGGAAGCCGAGAAGTAAACCCCCAACCCAACGAAGAACATGATCACCAAATATCCGGCGAGAAGCGATGGATTTCCCAGTGTCGAGAAGCTCCTGTTGACCTCGAAGGGAACTTGAGTCCACCTCAAAAAATCGTAACCCAAATACTGCATCAACCCATAGTAGGAAACGATAGCGGCGGCCACCACCGTCGTCTTGGTGAGCGAACGGAGACGAGAAAAATCTGAGAAGCTCTGAACAGCCAAGAAATAAAGAATGGCGTAGGTCAAGAGGGTAAGAAAACCTTCATATCTCTTGTACTTCCCGAAAAGGGCGGTGGGAAGGTGAATCGAAAAAAGCGCGGAGAGGGCAGCCAAAGTTAAAAAAAGAAGGATGGGCAGATCAAGTTTGCTGCGTCTTATCCCAACTTGGTCAGAGAACAAAATCTTCACCGACCAAAGGAGGAGGAGAAGGAGAGTAAGAACGCGTAGTAAGACGAGCTTGGGGAGGTCAAACTGATCATAGCTCCAGCGAAATAACGCCAACGGAGTGAGAAGGACGAGCCCATGAAAGATATAAAACTGTATAGTGTCAAGACGGGAAAGTGCCCTCTCTTTAAGCCTCCTTCGGTTCATGATTCACCCCTAACCCTCGTCGGATGTCGGATGACGGATGACGGATGCTGTTAGCTTAGAGCACGGAGCTTAGAGCTTAGAGTCTCAACCTCGATAGATCTCCACCAATCTCGATGTATCTCCATGGATCTCCACAAATCTTCCCCACTTCGTGCCTGGTGCCTGGTTCCTCGCCCCTCGCCCCTCGTCCCTCGCCCTTCGTCCCTCGCCCCTCGTCCCTGTCTTTAGCCTATCGGGCTCCCTTGCCTGTCAAAACAACCTTGAGGGTGTGCAGAAGAATCTTTATATCCAGGAAGATGGACTGATGGTAGATGTAAATTAAGTCGTATTTCAGTTTGGTTTGAGGAGTGGTGGCGTAGGTCCCGCTCACCTGTGCCAATCCAGTCACGCCTGGCTTGACCCGAAAACGCTCCGCATAGCCCGATATACTCTCCTCAAACTCCTTCACAAAGAAAGGGCGTTCCGGCCGGGGGCCCACGAAGCTCATCTCCCCTTTCAGGATATTGATGAGCTGAAGTAGTTCATCAATTCGATATCTCCTCAAAAAATGACCGATGGGGGTGACGCGAGAATCCTTCTCCGTGGCAAGAACGGGACCGCTCTCCGCCTCCGCGCCCTTAATCATGGTTCTGAACTTGTAAACATTAAAAATTCCCTCGCCCTCTCCAACCCTTTCCTGTTTATAAATAATGGGGCCGCGCGAAGTCAGCTTAATAAGGATGGCCGCCAAAAGCATCAAGGGAGAAGCCAAAATCAATAAAATTGCAGCCAAAGAGAAATCCATAGCCCTTTTTGCCAGATGGACCCATTCCGGAACGGGTTCCCTGGTCAACTCGACCAAAGGAATATCGCTGATGAGCGCGTAGTCAACCTTGCCTATATAGATCTCATAAAGCTCGGGAACGGCCTCGACCCTCACATGCACGCCATCGGACTTAGCGAGATCCTCAAGTAGCTCTCGATGGCGAATGGGGGTGGTTACTATTACCCTGTTTACATCCCGCTGATGTACCAAGGGGGCAATATCCTTCACCGTACCCAGGATGGGAACCCCTTCAAAACGCTTCCCAAGCTTTTCCGGATCTCTCTCAACCAGACCAACTACCTCATAGCCCCATTGGGAACGACCTTTGAGCTCCCTCAAAATCTTTTGGCCGATCTCTCCCGCTCCCACTATGAGAACGCGTTGTGTAGGCCATCTTATCTTCAGAGCTTTGGCCGCCAGCACCCGCCAACCAGCAATCAATAAGATCAGCAAGAACCAGGATAGGAAAAGAACGGTTCGAGGAAAGGAAAAGAATCGGTAGAAGAAGGTCAAAACCACGGTGAGGAGCATCCCCAGTGTGACCGACTTTAAAACCGCCAGAAAGATATCCCAGCTGTTCTGGGCTTTCTCAACAACGTATAGGTCATAGATGTAGAAGGCAGCTATCTGGATGAGTGTGATGAAAACGGCCAAACCCGTATAGGCCTGAAAGTTGAAAGCGGGAAGCCTTCCCCCAAAACGGATCAAGAAAGCCAGAATTATCCCCGCATTCACGAGGATAGCATCCATGATCATGGAGAGAGCTACCCAGCTCGACTTCGACATGGAACTAATCTCCCCTTCTTGCCAGCAAAAGGACGGATAGCCCAAACGGGAAATTCATCCTCTTTAAAAGGAGGGCTTCCAGAGAGAGTATCGATGCGAGAAAGGCATTGGCCCAGGAGGGCAGGGGCTTCAATTCGGACCGCGCCTTCCCTTCCTCGCTCAACCCACCGACGAGACCGACCACCCTTTTCGCCAACCGAACCGTCGCGGCCAACGGAAAGAGAAAGGTATTCCAGTAGGATGCCTTCTCCACAGTAAAACCACACTCCCTCATCTTGCACCTCAACTCCCCCCGAGTATATCGGTGTCTGGTGTGAATGGCCTCGTCGTGCTCGCTATAAAGAAAGCTATAGGCCGGAACATTTAACGCCAGTCTTCCACCCTTCCCCAGGACACGATGAAATTCGCGAAGAACGCCAACATCGTCGCACACATCCCTGTGATAGAGAACATCAAAGGAGGTGACGATGTCAAAGGTCTCATCCTTGAAGGGCAACCTTTGAATCGAGGCCCTGACTACCTCATCCTTCCCGCGCAACCCACAGAACTTTAGGGCCTCGCTGGAGATATCGACTCCGATGGGACTTCCGTATCTCCTCAGCCGCTCGAGCATGGCACCGGTTCCACACCCAGCGTCGAGTATCACCTTGGTGGGACTCTCCCCTTTGTAGCGCTGATCGAGAAGTGTCAGGAAAATTTTTCTGATCCCTCGGTACCACCAGTGGGAGTCCTCAAGCTCGAACATCCGCCGATACTCCTCAACTTTCACGCCTCGCTCGCCTCTGCTTCAGCACTGAACCTCTCGACTATCTTCTTCACAATCCCGCTACTGGAGTAGCCCTTCTCCTCCTCCACGATGACCACCTTGCCACCGTAGGACTCGACGAACTCGAGCTCCGGCAGATCTTCAAGCGTATAATCCCCACCCTTAACATGGATCTCGGGCCTCAAAAGCATTATCAACCTTGATGGGGTGTCTTCGGTAAAAATGGTCACGTAGTCCACACAGTCGAGAGCGGCTACCAGTTCGGCTCTCTCGCTATCGGGCATGATCGGACGACCCTCTCCCTTGAGCCTCTTCGCCGAATCATCGCTGTTTATGCCCACGACCAGAATATCCCCCATATTCTTCGCCTTCTGCAAATATCTCACGTGGCCGACGTGGAGAAGATCAAAACAGCCATTGGTGAAGACAACCTTCTTGCCCTCGCGCTTGCTTCCCAGCAACTCCCTCAATCTCTCCAAATTCAAAACCTTAGATTTCATACTGCCCCCAGCTTCTTTCTTTCAGGGTGAACCCTGTTAGAAGCCCGGCTTCTAACAGGGTGAACTCTTTAGGATGAACCCTTCCACTCGTGCAAAATCTCCGTGACCTCCTCCGGAGTCGCGGTGGCCGTTCCAACCTTTCTCACCACCACCGCAGCCGCAAGATTCGCTACGAAGGCCGCCTCTTTTATGGTCGCTTCGGCGGCCAAAGCGAGGGCAAAAGCAGCAGCCACGGTGTCTCCCGCTCCGGTGACGTCGTGTACCTCAGTGGAAATCGCCGGTATATGAGTCACGTCGCCACCTTTCTCAAATAGAGACATGCCCTGTTCCGCCCGGGTGAGCAAAACCGCCTTTGCATCGAGGAGTTCGAGGAGTCGCCGCCCGACCTCAACAAGGGACTCCTCACCAGCCACTTTTATCCCCGTGAATCTCTCTGCCTCGGCCACATTCGGAGTGAGAGCAGCAACACCCTTATAGCAATCGATAAACAAGGTCTTGGAATCGGCAACGATGGGCTTCCTTGGTTCTCTGCATCGTACAACCAACTCCTTGAGAACACCTTCGGTGACGGTTCCCTTGCCATAATCCGAGACGAGGACAGCGTCCACCTTTTCCAAATTGCCCTTTATATACTCCTTAATTCCCCCCTCGACAGTAGAATTTATGGGAGCCCTTTCCTCCCTATCTATCCGAACGACCTGCTGGGTGTGGGCAATGACCCTGGTCTTCAAAGTTGTCGGCTTACCGGAGGCGGTGATCAGACCATCGGTGGATATCCCTCTCCGGGCAAGCTCTTGAAGGAGCCTTTCCCCGGCAAAATCCTCCCCGATGCAACCGGCGAGCAAAACCTCTCCCCCCAACGACCTTATATTGTTAGCAGCATTAGCGGCTCCCCCAGGGAGAAAGACATGCGAATTGAACTCCAGCACCGGTACGGGCGCCTCCGGTGAGATGCGATCGACCTTTCCGTAGAGAAACTCGTCCACCATGACATCGCCGAAAACCATAATGGTCTTACCCAGCGCGCTGGCAAAAATCTCCTTCAACCGGTCCTTATTCATCTCGCCTCCAACACTTATCAGCTTAGAGCTCGGAGCTTAGAGCTCAGAGAAAAATCTTTTGTCTCTACGCTCTGTGCTCGGAGTTTACTCCGCAAGATGCGGGGCTTTCCGCTCCATGCTAATTCCTGGCTCCCAATTCCGAGTTTCGAATTGGTGCCTGGTGCCTTGTTCTTCGTCATTCGTCATTCGTCATTCGTCCCTGTACCCTAGTCTCTGTCGAAAGCTAGTATCCACTCCGCTGCCTCTCTCAAACCGGCAACTACTTTATTCGGTGCCTGCCCCGCCTGCGGCGGGGTGGCGACTAAGATAGTTTTGCATCCCGCCCGATGCCCGGCCTCGATATCCCTCTCTTCATGACCAATCATATAGGAATTCTTCAAATCCGCATTCAAATCCTTGGCCGCCTTGAAAATTAGGCCCGGTTTTGGCTTACGGCAATCACAATCCCGCCGATATGCCTCCACTTCAGCTTGGGGGTGATGAGGACAGTAATAAATTCCATCCAGACGAGCTCCTTCCCTCTCCAGAAGCTCATTCAACCGTCGATTTATCCTCCCCAAAGTCTCCTCGGTAAAATATCCTCGAGCAACCCCCGACTGATTAGTCACGATGGCCACCCTGTAACCGGCTTCGTTCAGAGACTTTATGGCCTGTGCCGCATCCGGTAGCAACTCCACGAGATCGGGGTCGCCGAGATAGCCCGTGTCCCTTATGACTATACCGTCTCTATCTAAAAAAACCGCCCGATTGCTCATCTTCCCACTCGCAATCGCGAATTATGGAGTTAGAATTAAGACGTATGAATTGAAAAACCTCAGCCTCTCGCTTTCCACTTCTTAATTCTGACTTCTGCCTTCTGACTTCTTAACTCTGACTTCTGACTTCCTACTTCTTCTTCCCAAATATCTCTTCTTCCACCAGCCGGCAGATGATGTGCCCGATGGTGATGTGGGCTTCCTGGATACGTGGAGTCTCGTCTGACGGAATAACTACGGCCAGATCGGCCAGGTCAGCAAGCTTCTTACCATTCTTGCCCGTAAATCCGACAACTTTGCAACCCTTCTCCCTGGCAACCTCCACAGCCTTGAGCACATCGGGAGATGAGCCACTGGTGCTGATGGCGATGGCCACATCACCGGCCTTTGCCAGTGCCTCGACCTGACGAGCGAAGATATTCTCGAATCCTGTGTCGTTGCCAACCGCCGTCAAGACGGAGGTATCGGTGGTCAAGGCGACGGCCGGCAGCGCGGGGCGTTCCCGCCCAAACCGACCCACGAGCTCACAGGCGATGTGCTGAGTATCGGCGGCACTCCCCCCGTTCCCAAATAAGATGACCTTACTACCCGCCTTTAAAGCATCAATAACCGCCTGAGCTGCTTCGGCAATCTCTCCCACCAAAGACTCCGTGGCCTTCTTAACCTCGACACTCTCCCTAAGTTCTTGAATAATGATATCCTCCATGGCCACTCCTACCCCCCAGAAAATTCTGAATTCAGAATTTTAACCTGTTCCCTTATGTCTGGTGCCTCCTTCTTCGCTCTTCGTCCTTCGTCCTTCGTCCTTCGTCATTCGACTCTTGACTTTTGACTCTCTGACTTCTTGCTTCTGCCTTCTTACTTCTACCTTAGCATCGTCCTCGCTGCTTCCATCACGTCTTCCACGGTTATCGCTCTCATGCAATCATCTTTTCGACATTTCGAGACCTGCCCTAAATACTGCTTGGTGCAGGGGCTGCAATCTAACTTCCTGTAAATGGAAATATTTCCTCCCCCGTAGGGAGCCCACTTCTCGGGGGTATTCGGTCCAAACAAACCAATCACCCTAGTCCCCATGACAGCGGCGATGTGCATCGGTCCGGTATCGACACTGATGAAAAGGTTAAATCTCCTCGTCAGTTCAGCAAATTGCTTCAAGGTCGTCTTTCCAACAGCCACAACTGGCTTCGTCCGCATCGACCCAGCAATATCATCAACTAATTCTACATCGGCGGGCGCACCGGTGAAAACAACCCTGGCATTATAATCCCGCGCTAGCCCATCGGCGACCTCGGCAAAACGCTCGGGCATCCACCGGCGGGCCTTGGCTATCTCACTGGTGCCGGGATGAATCCCTACAACCAAGTCGTGATCGATGATACCGTACTCCCCCCAGAACTTTTCAGCGAACTCCTTGTCCTCCCTGGAAGTGGGTATCTCCTCCAATTTGATTTCCGCCACATTGGCTCCAACCGCTTTGGCCGCCTCCAGGAAAGTCTCCACCTCGTGCTTGTGATAGGGATAAGGGACCTTGATGGTAAAAAGCCAGCTCCTGCCCTGGTTGGGCAAGTCAAATCCGACTCTAACTGGAGCACCGGAAAGATAAGACAAGAGAGTGGTGAACCGATAGTAATGTTCCAGTTCGACAACCATATCAAACTTCCCCGCCCTGAGGCGCTTGATTAGAGTAAACAGCCCACCGATGCCCCTGTCTTTTCCCAACACATCATAGTAGATTATCTCATCCAGGTGGGGGTTCCCTTCGACTATTTCCCTGACGCGAGGGGTGACCAGCATGGCGATGTAAGCACGGGGATAGGTTTCCCTGATCGCCTTGATAGCGGGAAGGGCAACCACCAAATCTCCCAGGGCAACCGTCTTGATGATGAGGATGCGCTCGGCCTCTTTTAAATCAATTTTTCTTCGAAAAGGACGGGTGAGCTTATCGAAAATGCCCAGCAAGACACAGAGCGGCGTACCCACTATCTTATCTATCTTTTTAAGCAGTTCTGTCTTCACGACCACTCCAAGGGCTTGAAAAACTATAAACCAATGAACATCTCGTTCAAAATCTCCCGAAGAGCACGCCTAAGCTCCTCAAAAACGAGTATCTCTCCATAATCTTCCTTTACAAATCGCGCGGAAATCTATTAATGCCCTGCGAAATTATCATTTCAAATGCTCAAAGAACTCCTTTACGCTCATATAGGCATCCATTTTTGTTCGCCTGATGAGTTCGGGATCGGTTTGAAACAGAAAACTGGCAACCCAAGATGGTCCCTCAGCCTCGAGACCCCTGAATTTAGACTCGATGCTCACAAGCCCTTTTTGGAGAATTTTGTTGTCTAAATAAGGCTTGAGTTCGCCCGCCACGTCCTTAGAACCGTCTTTGTAATAAGAAAGAAGCGTATAGATATCATACGCATCTTTTTCAGCATACCTTTCGCCTAGAGCAACGCCCTTAAGGGCCAGGGAGCTCACTATATTGGTAACTTTGAAAGTGACTGTTGTTTCTCCATCCTCAGGCAGTATTCCGGACAGGGAACAATCCCAGTTATGTTTCAGTGCGATTTCTGCTCCCTCCAAAGTCCTCGCGCATAAATCTGGTTGCACAAGCCTATGACGATGTCTTCTTCCTCTGCCTTTTTCCGGCTTTGGAGTTAGAAAATCTACTCCAACAACGTATTCCTTCCGATCTAAGGGGGAGACTATTTTTCTTTCAAATTGATAAAGGATTTGAGGAGAGGGTGTGTATCCTCGATCCAGAAGCATCTGAGTGATGGTAGCGTATCTTTCTTCATCAATGATTTGAGGATCTATTACCAGATCGATATCGATGGAGCCCACGTGCTTGAAGTCAGAACTTGGTGATTTATGCTTTTCCAATAGGAAATAAGGGGCCCATCCACCAATCAAAACCAGAGCTTCGGCATAGCTTTTAAGGATGGTCATAAGTTCAACCAAAACCGATTTTGAAGCTTCTGTTACTCCAAACTCATAGTTGCTACTAAGTCTTGGCAACTCTCACTCCTTTTAGAAAGAAAGCTTCTGTTTCCGCAAGAAATTTGCTTGTTCTCTTCCTCTAGCGGGATAATTATATAAATCGAGGTAAAGTTGAGTATTGGGTACAACCACCATATCCTCAACAACCTGCTTATTATAGAATACTCCCTCATCGTAGGGGATTATCAGATGCACAGCTCCCCCATACTCCACTGGACGAAGATCAAGTTTTTTAACCCAAATATCGGGAGAACCAACAATGTAAAAATGAACGTCAGTAAAGCGAACGAAAGGCGCCACAAGAGAAGCTCCCGCGTGAAGAGTGAAAGCATATTGCAAATCATTTTCTTTGGCTATCCTGCTCACTTTTTTCATTAAGGACGCTGGGGTTTTCTCAAAAGAATAAAAGGTTTGGATTTCATTGATTGTGATATTGTAGTTATTTGCCCAGAGATCAAGTAGCTCACCTGGTTTAGTTAGGGTAATCGCTCCTCTTTTTTTGTCAACGAAACCCTTCTCATCCAAAGCATTCGTTACGAGATAGGTTTGCTTTAAACTTGCCTTTGCCGCGGCAGAGAGAACTTTAAGGGTCCAAACTTCTTTTGGATTTTCCAACATCACCCTCATGACTCGCGATGATACAGGTGAAAAGAGACGCCTCAAAGTTTTCCTCTCTCTTTTGACACTTACGCGATCTGCAACTGCAACTCGATCGTTCGCCCTCACTCTTAATCCCGGCCGTACATCTATCAAGATATTGTTGAATTTCAAGAATACATTGCCCTGAAGATCTATAAAACCGACTCCTGCCTCTTTGCAGATATTTCTTCCCTGCTCGGAAATATAGGGAGCAACGATTACAGGATATACATCTCCCGCCGTTGGCGGGATCCCCAACTTTAGCTGACCAATGGCTTGGTAAAGATAACGAGGTTCGCCTACAGATTTTACTTCGCAGATAAATCTTTTTCTTGTTTTGTTTATCTGAACATCGAGCGCAAGATCGTAAGGTTTAGTTTTTTTGCTTAGCTGCTTACTGATCACTTTCCCATTTGGAACTATATCTTGAAAGCCTTTGATAAGTTGGGAAATGATTTCCTTTTCTCTGCTCATGATTTTCTCCTAAAAGCAATTTTTCCCGTACGGGAAAATAATAACATTTAGGAAAACTTCTTGCAACTGTCACCGAAGGGCGGCAACATCAAGATAATTGCCTGAAGAGGGTCAGACCTCCTCATAGCCTTTTACCTGCGGGGTTAAAATCTTATTTTAAATTTGCAGAAATCTGCCAAATTGATTATGAGAAATTCGAATTAAGGATTTATCATGCCTGGTAAATTAGTGCATTGGGGTCTGACCCCCACAGTGACCCCCACAGTTACAACTTATGCCACCCTAGTACCGTTACAACTTTAAGGTAGAACGTGTTGTCAACCAACCTGCATCTTTTTTAGTAGGAAAAGACAAAGAAGGTGCAACGGCTGATCTCCCAAAAGGTCGGTCAGATGGCAAACAAAAGGGGAAAGGTGTTACTTGAAAGAAGTGGCATAAGAAATAGTTGTAACGGCACTAGCACCTGGCATCATCCTTTCAGGAAGGCTTACGGGCATAAAAAACCATACCTCCCACCGTGAGATTTGCTATAGAAATACGCCTAAAAGTATGCTTGCTAACTATTTTCGCAATATCCAAAAACTTCTTAGGTCTACTTTTGTTCTTATTTTCTTCGGTCAAATAATATTTTCTAATCTTTGCCTGATAACCTAACTCATCACCAACATAAATTTTTTCGACTCTAAATCCGGTTTTCTCTAGCATTTTTGTCAGTGTCGTTTTGGAAAAACAGTAAGTGTGCCCGGGCAAAAAATACTCCCACTTATCTCTCCAAATTCTTGCCTTCAAGCTGTCAATATTGGCCGTTTGAATAACCGCTACTCCTCCCACTCTTAAAACTCTCCAAACCTCCTTCAGGGCACCAAGAGGATCTAGAAGATGCTCGATCAATTCCACCATGACAACGGCATCAAAAAAACAATCGGGATAGTCTGCCTCCGTGATATCCTTGGTTAGAACATCGATTTTGAGTTGTTGCCTAACATACTCAGCAGGATACTCCGAAATCTCAAGCCCATAGGGCTGCCAGCCCCGCTCCCTGGCTACCTCCAGAAGCAAACCAAAAGCGCAGCCCACATCCAGTATCCTCCCCCTGCCAACAAATTTCTCAATTACGCTGAGCCTTTTTTCATGAATAACTTTGTTTGCCGGTGCATTCTTTCGCTCATCGCCATAAGTGTATTGAGCCTCTCCGCCATAGTAGTCTTTGCCATATAGCTTTTTTAGATATGCGAAGGGGGGCCGAGGATTCATATAAACAAGCTCGCAGCGGCGACACTTAACAACATTAAAGTTTGGTTGGAAGTGCTTAATGAGAAACAGGTGATGGGCGTCATCGGCCCCACAAAGATTGCAATTGACGTGTTCCCAATGTTTATTCATAAAATTAATGCCCCTTAAGCACTCTTTGCTAACAGAGCTCCTAGAGTTAGTTAATTTTCCTTGGAAGCACTCACTGTAGCTTTCTGCTCGCTACTTCCCAAACTGCCAGCAGAAATTTTTTCATCCTTGCACAACGCACCTAAGTTGTCGACCATCCTAAGGACCAGCCGAACAAGTAATACAATCGACATATACGGTACCAGGTGTGCTGTAGTCGTAGAAGAATGCCAAATACGGTTCATAATTCAGCTCCGCAGGACTCCGCGAAAATGTAGCTGACACATAATGCCACTGTCCATCAGCGATAGGATTACTTACCGTGACTATGGGTGTGCTATGCATCATTAAACTCGTGTCAGTGGTAGCAATGCGAAATGGGTAGGAATCGGTTGTCCGGTAATAGAACCCAACCCTATAAGGAGTGTCTGGCTCGATAATACCATTAATATTCTGCCCTATAGAACTCCAATCAGATACGTACCAACCCACTGCTGAAGTATGATATATCCCATAACAATAGGAACCATCAGCCGCATTCCCACTCACAACAGAACTAGTTGCGTTACGGAGATTCACGACTTTCCATCCCGAAGTATCGCCCGTCTCAAAGCTAGAATTGACTAGTACATTTTGACCCCCCATCTTGACCCAAATGGGATTAGTGTAACAGGTATAAATGTTACCGCGATAGGCAAAGTCCACCTCAACTCGGAAATAGCAACTGGAGGAGGGATAGGGATAATCGCTCTGTTTAGTTTTATCGATGGTGATCGTTCTTTGATAATCCCTTCCGTGAGCAGGAAACTTCATTGGTTCCGCATAGCTTGACACAAGCCTAATTTTCCTCACGCGTTTTCTGTCAACCGCTTTAGCATGAACTTTTATCTCTATCGGATCGCGAGAAGAAACGGTAACAACATCACCGATATGGGCACCATTAAGAGTGAAATAAGCCACGGAACCATCCGTTGAAGCTATTGCTCTACCACCTCGGCGTGCCTCTTGAACCGCACCGCTGGAGAAACCATCCTGACTGGGAAGATAAAGGTAGGTGACCGTTTGGCCGAAGGTATGCAGACCAAAATGAATATCGCTGTTTGAAGTGCCACAAGCAAACTTTCCGCTAGACAGGGTATTGCCTAGCCCATTCTTAAGTAACTCATCCCATTTAACAATGCTTTGAGATATTCCAAAAGGATTACCAAAGAGATATTCCCCTCCATTGATGAGCTCCATCCCAGAATATCCGCTGGCCCCATCCCAATGGGAAAACCAAGGATAACTCCAGCTAAAAGGATGGGCAATTACACCAAAAGAAACGCCGAGGTTATTATCGTTCGTTTCGTCGATCACCCTTTGCCCCGTCCAACCTTTCCTGTATCGTTCACCCAAGGTATCGGGTTATAATATAAAACCACTTAAATCATAGGCAAGATAGTGACTGTCATATGGTTTTTGGTAATCTTCATCGGGCTTATAGACAAATTCGTCAACGTCCATGGTGCTGAGTTCAAGACCGGGCAGGGTAATGACTCCACTTTCACCGGTTGCCTGTCCGCAATCTTGAACCAGGTTTGTCCAGTCCGAAAAGCTCATGTTTGGCGCATGATCAGTAATATTTAGCCAACCCAAACCAACAGAAGCAGCGGCCGCAGCCCTGGAACTGGGTTTGATATACCACGGGATAATCCACTCGTGGCTATAGGCAGTATGAACATGCCCGTCGCCGGGAACCCAGAAACCCTCTTCATCCTGGGGCCTGGGAAGAGGATCGGAATATAGGATGGAAAGCTGTCTTGCTATTTTCACATCGCTCTCCCCAACGGAAAATGTTCCAACCACCGCAAAAGGCACTTCATCTCCCACCTTTAGTGATGGCTTTATGCTTTTTAAATCCAATTCAAGATTGCCGAGATATAACCCACTTTCGACATCCTCCTCGCTTAGGACAAGTTTCTTGTTCCTCTTTCGAGGATCTCTCTTGCGAAGTCCCAGATTTTCTCTCAAAACCTCCTCGTCCTCTATCTTCACCGAAAGATTGGCAAGTTTCTTTTCCGTTTTCCTTTCCTTCACCTTCTTGCCAACCTCATCTAAAATAGCCACACCTTTAAGCAAAATTTGTGGGTGCTCATCGGTAAGATTAGCAGCGGCTATCCTCAAATCCACGGTGGTGTACGGCTCGCGGACTACCGGCACAGTCTCTCCCTCGAAGAAAATCGCACCCTTATTTTCTTGGGCATAAGAAGACCCAAGCGGAAGACCACTCAAGAAAAGCAGGAACCCAAGAAAGACCACCAAAAATCTGCTGCAAAGCTTGCTTCCCCTCGTCATTAAAATCCCTCCTTATCCTGTCTTAAAACCAAATATCAAATCCCTAGAAAAATTTAGCCTCTCTTCCTAAGAACAATGAGTAAAAGAAAAACAACCACAACAAGCACCGGCAAAAACGGCAACAGAAAGTAAGGAGTGGCGCCGAGAACCGGCGCCAAGATGTAGGAACAGAACCACTTGCCCGGATAAGCCAACGTATAAATCCAAACACCCAAGAAGAAATCGGGGCGGTGAATGGCAAAATATTGCTTATTGAGCCAAAAAAGAAGCTTTGTCTCCAAAACTGGTCGCCAATGCCACTTCACATCCTCGATGACCAATCGATCGAAGATGGATCTCATCTTGGCAGCCTGTTCGGGTGTGGCAAGCCTCGGCCCAACTACCGTGGAAAAATACAATATCCAGTTATCCCCCCTTTTAGTTGAGCTTAAGAGGCCAGCAACTTTGGAGTCCATTTGCTCTCGTTCTCGAAGAATTCTCTCTCTATCTGCACCGAAGAGATAGTTTATGCCGCAGACCCCTTGCTTACCATATGCAGATTCTTCGTCGATTAGCGTCACTGCTATCTCTTTTTTAGATTCCCCCGGGCTAATATAAAAAAGGTGAACTCCTCCTTCCTCAAAGGCATCAATGATTTGGATAATTTTAGGAGCTTGGGACTTGAACGCCAAAGCATGGGGCAGGAAGTAGTAGATATAAAAAAACGAGGGAAGTAGTAGGACTATTGCAATGAAGCCAATGAAAATTTTTTTAATCACATCCCCCTCCAGCGACACGCCCTTATTTGTTTTATATATCGGCCACTTTTTACGAAACTTTAGTGGCGAATTTCTTCGAGTTCATTAGCTGCATTTCCTTGGAAGATCGTGAGGCTTCTTCTAATCCATTGGAATTCCTTTTACCGTTTCAAAAACCTCGGAGGGTGTGATCTGTTGCATGCACTCATTTTCTTTACAAAGTGGGAATTTGCCCTCTTTATAGCAGTGACTGTAAGATAAACCCAAGACCTAAAGAGCGGACTCGCCAACTTCTTTATAAACCGTGAATTCGCTAATTGAACTTTTGCGTTCTTAGGAACTGAGGCAAAGGTTAGACCTCAATAAAACCGTCTCGGAGGCCGAGCGGGCACGGTTTCCCCGCCGCCAGTGGGGAAGAGCGAGGCTGAGAGCCGAGCAGTGGCCGCCTCGCTGGGGCGGGCAACTGCGTGTTTTCGGAGGTCTGGCCTTTGCCAGAATCAATCGTTCGTTTATAAATTTTAAAAACGCAAAAGTTTACTTACTAATTCCGTTGTAAATTTCCAATGTTTGCTCGGCTGTCCTTTGCCAGGAAAATTGGGCTGCGCGAGCTAGGCCCTTCTCTTTCAGAGATTTTCTCAAGGATTCGTCGCTGATAACATCGCTTATCGCTGCTGCAAGCCCCCGGACATCATTAGGAT
This sequence comes from Actinomycetota bacterium, assembly GCA_030019215.1. GTDB lineage: Bacteria > Actinomycetota > Aquicultoria > Subteraquimicrobiales > UBA9087 > UBA9087. The sequence continues at coordinate 29,850 of JASEEZ010000004.1, read as the reverse complement.
CAACCATCAACACTGCATCTCCTGCCACCTCGAGGAGCGAAGCCGCATTTGAACAGACCACGGGAGTCCCACAGGCCATAGCCTCGAGCGGAGGGAGGCCAAATCCCTCGTAAAAGGAGGGAAAAACTAAAACATCCGCCGCATTATAGAGCATGGGCAAATCTTCTTTCTCAACAAAACCTGGAAATAACACATCTTTTTCCATTCCGAACTGCTCCACCAAGCTTTTTGGTTCCAGAAATCTGGGATCCTCGGGGCCGATTAAAACTAGCTTATGATCAAACCCTTTCTTCTTAAGCCCAGCAAAAGCCTTGAGCAAACCCACCCAATTCTTGTGAGGCTTGGGATTCCCCACATTCAAGATAAATGGTCTTTGCAAACCATATTTATCCAACACTATTTTCAACAACGATTCATCTTTGATCTCTCTAAATTCCGGTGCGGCAGCCTCATAAATCACCCGTATCTTCTCCTCGGGCGTTCCGAAAAAGCGGATTATATCTCGCTTCGTGCATTCTGAAACGGCAATAATCCCTTTAACCTTCTCTAAAGCACTCCTATTGGCGCGTTTGTAATAAAAACGATCGCCTCGTGAAGGCATCACAGCCGGAATTATCAGCGGGATGAGATCATGAATGGTCACCACCGATGGGCAAGGAATGACCGGCGGAAAAACAAAATGAGGCGAATGAAAAATATCTAAGTTAGCCTCTTTTAGATCGTTAATCCAACCAAACTGACGAAAAAGAGAAAAAACCGGTTGCTTGACCAATTTTTTGGTGAAGTTGGGGGCCTCCAGGATAAGTTCCGCCGTCTCGGGATAGCAAAAGAGCACATATTCATTTTGTGCATCTATCCCAGACAAAGCCTTGAGGAGATTTTTTGAATAGGTGCCCACCCCGCCCCACTCTATCATCCTGGCATCGAAACCTATCCGCATTTACTATCCCAGCTCCTCCAGAACTGCCTGGGCGAGTAAGGGGATCATTATCTCGTGGTGACCGGTGAGAGCGTATCCCTTCGAGCCCGGCTCGGTGGTAGGACGTTTGACCACATTCTGACATGGCCTGTAATGCTGAATGAAATCCATATTCACGGTGGTGAAATTCTCCACCCTATGCCCCAGGTTTCGAGCCGCGGTCAACGCCTTCAAGAAGACCTCGGGTAGGATGACCGCCGAACCGACATTTAGATAAACCCCGCCATCCCTCAAATCGGAGACGACCGAGGTGAGGATGCAGAAGTCGGTCAAGCTTCCTTTTCCCAGAGCGGCGCCGTCCACGTTGGGATGGGTATGGGTTATATCGGTTCCGATCGCCACGTGAACGGTCACTGGAATATCCATCCTTACACTGGCCGCCAGGATGCTGTGCTCAAGATGAGGAGGATTGAGAGCTATCAGCTTCTTGCCCACCGCCTCGCCGATTCCCAGGCCCCGCTGGACGCCCTCGTTGATGGCTTCGTTGATAACCTCGCCCGTTTCCTTGACCATCCCAAATGTGCCCCTCTTCAAACCCTCCTGGACATCCTCGGAGGTCTCGCCGATCAAGGCCACCTCCACATCGTGGACCATCCCCGCTCCATGCATAGCCACCGCCGTGATAACCCCCTTCTTTACCAAATCAATGACGATGGGGTTCAAACCACATTTGATCACATGAGCACCCATGGCAAAGACGACCGGCTTGTTCTTCCTTCGGGCGGAGACTATGGCCTCGACTACAGCTCGGAAATCCCTTGTAGCGAGAATATCGGGCAGCGAATCAAGAAAGCCTTTAAAAGACGCACCCGCCTTGCCAACCTTGCCAAAATCGCCCACTTTCACCAGGTTCTTCCTCTCGGAAAGCGGATAAGTTTTTATCTTGCTTAAATCCACCGGCTCATACTTTTTACCCATTTCTTCTCTCCTTTTTTAAGGAAACAAAAACATTGCGATTTTTTGTCAAGTAGAGTTTGCAATTCTTACAATTTTTTGCCAACTCGAGTTTACAATTTTGGCTCTTCTCCAAAAATAGTGAGTAGAAACCACTAAAGTGTGGTAAGGACAGGGAGAACTTTAGGACTCAAGAACGTAGTCTCTATACGGGATTCCAGGGGTCAAGGGGTCAAGTGAAAATCTTAAAAGACAAGATATTTCAACACTAGAACCCTAGAATCCTCGACTCCTCGAATCCTTCTGTGAGCAACTCTTTGGGAGAAGAACGAGGTTGGCAAGTTACCCACTAAAAATGGAGAAGGCCCTCAATTTTAGCAAGAACGTTTAAGAGACCTCTTGAATAAGCCCCCACTCCGCTCCAACCTATCATCCTCGTGTCAATACCTATTTTCATTAGGTCTCTTTTGAGGCAAACTCTGAAATGTATTGAGCAAATCGGTTAAAGTCTTCTAGTTTTTGTAAGTGGCTGTAGACCTTATTCAAGTCTATTTCAATGTAATCGTGGACTAGAATATTTCGAAAACCTGCCATAGGGGCTATTTTGGAAGCAAATTGGCTGGGGATTATGCCTTCTTTGCCCAGAATAGAGAAGACATCTTTATAATCTTTGGGGCGCTCCAAACCCAAGGATGAAATAATATGTGTACCGATGTCAAGACAAACCTGAATAGCTATCTGGAGGTTTCTTTCAGTTATGTCTTGAGAAACAGTGTCTTCGAGAAACTCTTTTAAGCTAACTGCGCTTACTGGTTTTAGCTTCTCCAAACATTCTTTGAGCTTTTCTAAACGATTGTTGATACTTGTGAAGTCGATGCTCACTTGTCATTCTCCCCTCTTTAATCCGCTTGTGGAGGAAGCTATAGTACTCGTCTCTTATTCTTTGAGTATCGAGATATTTATCGGTGACTTTTGTCTCAAAATTTACTCGTTGGGGCTCATCTCTCTTTAATAGAAGTTTACTTTTTCTTATTATCGAGTATTGAAAATCAACTGGAGCTCGGTTAAGTATCACTACATCTACTTCATCAGTCTGAAGAATGTGAGCAATCTCACCAATAAGGTCTAATTGCTTGTCAAAATACTTATCTTTGGGAAACTGCCTGTCAAGCAAAACAGCAATGTCTACATCGCTCAAGGGTCCAATGTTATTCGAAGCATAGGAACCAAAAATGTAAACTGCTATTATATCTTTGTCCTTATTGAGCATTTCAATAAGCTTTGGGAAGTACTTCCTTGGGTCATGCTCTATTTTCTTAAATTTAATCATAACTTTCCTTTTCCGTTGCTTTTAATACGATTTATATCATAATATCACATAGAAAAGGGTATCTTGAAGCTATTTTTGACTTCCAACTCCACTCCATCCTATTGGTCTGGCATCAAAACCTATTCGCATAAACTAGACCTCTTTGCTCACTCATTAACATTAGATTTATACCTGCAAAAAAAGACTCCAATGCTATCATCGCTAAGGTCAGCTAACCACTCAAGAACTTCTCCGCTGCAGCTATAACTTCCTCCGGAGTTATTGAATCCATGCACTTGCGATCGGAGCACTCCTCTTTCCCGCATATTGAGATAACCTAAGCTACTTGTCGTAAATCTCTCGGTAGACCTCCAGAACCTCAGATGCTGCCTTCTCCCAAGAAAACATCCGGGCTCTCTTCAGCCCCTTCTCCCTTAGCTCTCCCCTTTTATTGTTGTCCATAAGAAGGGAATATATGGCTTGCGACAATCCTTCCACAAAATAAGGATCCACTAAAATAGCTGCATCGCCCACTATTTCCGGCAAGGAAGAGACATTAGAGCAGATGACTGGGGTACCACAGGCCATAGCTTCCAGCACAGGAAGTCCAAAACCTTCATACAAAGAGGGATATACGAATATATCTGCACCATTGTAAAGTGCAGGCAAATCTTCCCCTGGAACAAAGTCCAAAAAGATTACATCCCTGCTTAATTCGAGCTGCTCTATCCTCTGAAATAGATCACGGTAAAGCCATCCTTTTGGCCCCGCAACTATCAATTCCCAATCAAAATCTTTGTCTCTTTTTAACAGGGAAAACGCATCGACTAGAGTGGCCAAATTCTTCCGGGGTTGGATGGTTCCGACAAACAAGATATATTTGTCAGGCAGCTGATATCTTTGTTTAATTGCAACTATTTCCTCTCTCTCAACCCTTCGAAACTTTTTGTCCACGCCAGGATAAATTACCTTAATTTTTGAGGTTGGCACTTTAAGCAGGTTAACGGCATCGTTTTTCGTGGCCTCCGAATCCACAATAATTTTTTCAGCTTGTCTGGCAGATTGGGGAACCATGAATTTAAGGTAGCTTCGGTTGATAGCCGTATAGTATTGGGGAAACAAAATGGAAGCCAGATCGTGAATGGTGACAATTGATTTAACCCGCAGAGGTGGTAGAACACAGTCCGGGGAGTGAAAAAGGTCGACATCATCGACCAGAAAATCGGCAGATAGGTGTAATTTGCTTAAGCTCAGGTATCCCAGCCTCAAAAGGCGCCCTGGGATGCGAGTTGCCTTTCGAACCACATTCGGATAGCCCTCAAATAATTTTCTGTCTTCACCGGTGTAATAATAGAACAAGGTATACTCATTCTGAGTATCCATCTTGAGAAGATGTTCAACAAGGTAATAGGTGTAGCGACCTATACCAGCCTGCTGATTAACCGCCGAAGATATATCAATGCCTATTTTCACCTAATCTGGCCTTTCGTTTCAGTCCCAGAGATTTAGTTAACAAAGAGGCTATGTATTCAACAGAAACAGCTCTTCGCCGTTGAATAATTTTCCTTCGCTTCATCAACTTTAAAATGGAGAAAACACCAGCAAATTTACCCAAAATGGAGCTAACTCCAAAAGTAAATCCGTACTTGAAAAGATACACCGCTGATGCGATCTGATAAATGAGGATAGATGGCAGATATTTAATGAACAATTTTGTGGGTAAATTTTTAATCAAGACGTAGATGAGGTTTCTATCACATAAAAACCGGTTTTTAGGATTTTTGGGCGAAATCGTACCCCCGCCCACGTGATAAACCACCGCCTTTGGCTGATAAATGCATTGATAACCACAGAGCTGGGCACGAAAACTTAAGTCCACATCCTCATAAAACGCAAAAAAGTCCTCATCGAACAATCCTACGTCCTTGAGCATCTCTCTCCTATATATGACCGCCACCCCGGAGGCTCCAAATACTTTCTGCCGCTCATCATATTGTCCTTCATCCAACTCTCCATATCCTACATCGCCAGCGGTTCCATCCATATGGTAAGCCAGACCAGCAGAATTGATAACATCCCTATTATGAAAAAAGAGGGTTTTGGAGGCACAAAAACCTGCTTCCAGATTGTTCTCCAATCCCTTGCACAACTCCTCCAGCCAGTGAGGGTCTGCCTCGGTATCATTGTTCAAAAGTGCGATGTACTCGCCTTGCGACTCGCGAATCCCAGTATTGACCGCATAAGCAAAACCTTTATTGGTTGGAAGCGAGATGATTTTTGCCTCGGGGTAATTTTGCTTAACAAAATCCACAGAGCCATCAGTTGAACCATTATCCACGAGGATGATTTCAAAATCCTTGTAGGCTTGCTTCCTTAAAGAATCTAGGCAGGCTCCCAGGAATTCTTTTCCATTATAATTAGGGATTATTATGCTTATCAAATCTTCAGTCTGGGCTGACACCCTCACTTCCTAGCTCGCTTTCTGAGAATTCGAGAGAGAAGAAAATCTCTAAAAATCAAAGCTGCCTTCTTTGGATCTGCTAAAGCTTTTCTAATATTAGAACGCGAAAATATGTCTTTCACTCTTAATTTTTCCGCATATCTGCGAGTATACAGACGCTTCCGCTTATCCCGCTCTCGGCAAAACTCCAAATAAAACTCGTAAAATTCCTCCCTACCCAACCTATCTGTCAATATAAGACCCTTTTCTGAATTGAATGATTCTACATTCAATATGCTCCAATCCATCTGCCCAGTAACCATTCCTTTTTCTTTTGCATATTCCCAAACCTCTGTCCCAGGCAAAGGAGTGAGAACATAAATATCAAGCTCATCGAGACTGCTGCTTTTAATAAAATCCAAGGTTGCCTGTATGTCTACCTTCGTTTCCCCTGGAGAACCTATAATAAACGAAGCAGAAACCACTAATCCATAATTCTTGCAGATATCTAAGGCTTGCTTATTTGCTTTAACCGTGACGGTACCTTTTTTCAAATACGAAAGCATTTTATCTGAACAGGATTCGAAGCCAAAACCTATCGACTTTACGCCCATACCTTTAAGAAGCTCACAAACCTCGGAATCTATCAGATCAGCTCTTGCAAGGCAAGAAAATGAAACATTCTTTAACAATTCCTCTTGCTCAATCAATCTTGCAATCTCTCTTAATCTTTTTCGATCCGCCATGAACAAATCATCATAGATATTAATATTTGTAATGCCATATTCTTGGACAAGGTGCTTAATCTCATCTAAAACATACGGCGCAGAGAAAAATCTAGTTGTTTTCCAAAACCTTGATGAAGAGCAAAAAGAGCACCGGTAAGGACATCCTCTAGAAGTCATAATGTGAGTGCCTTCTTTTATCATTAATAGCTTTCTCGCTGGAAAAGGGATTCTATCCAGTGGCCGAATAAGCTTCCTTCCCTCTGTGATTCTTGTCTCACTTTTATCGTGAAAAGCTATTCCTGCAATTCGTTTTAACCCTTGTTTGCCCAGTCCATGTCTCTCGTAGGTAGTAATGAGTTCCAACATAGTTTGTTCTCCCTCACCCAAAACCCCCACATCAAAACAACTAGGTAGCGAGTGAGGCAAGGCGGTGATATGATGACCTCCAACAAAAATAGGAACATCGAATCTCAACTTTATCTTTTTGCCTAGATTTGTTGCTATATTGAAATTCTGAGTCACGCTAGAGATTCCGACAATGTTGGGTCTCCATTCCTGCAATCGTCTTATGACATCATCGCTATTAATAAAGATTTTTACTTCCACGAACTGCTATGCTTTTGGAGGTAAGAAGCAATGTACGCCAGTCCAAGAGGAGGCAAAATTGCATCCCGCGGGGAAGCCGGATTGATCGCGTCAATAAGAGCTACCCTCATTGAATATCACCTCGTTACTTTTTGGGCTTGAATCAAGAACTGTTGAGCAAATAATCGCTTGTAGAGGCGCGCAATATAATAGGCAATACAGTCATGGAATCTAAAATGGAACACCCTTTCAATCACCCTAGCAGGCAAAGTAACCGCGTACTTCCAAAGAAAAAAATCCTCAAGACCTGGGGTGACATCCAGCTTGACAACCTTAAATCCAGCATCTTCAATCAGATTTCTTATCGTTCTTAAGGTAAAGAAGCGCAGGTGGGAATCATCCAGGATTCCACCGCTCTGATAGTTAAATCTACCAAAAAGCAAATGAAAACGAATTGCCCAATTTGCAATATTCGGCACAGAAACAACTATGTAGCCTCCGCCTCTTAAGTACCTCCTTAAATTTCGTAACACTACTTGTGGATCTTTGAGGTGCTCTAATACATCTCCAAAACATACGACATCAAAGAAATCCTCTGGATAACCGAGGTCTATCAGCATCTCAACATTCCCCACAATCACTTCGTTACAGTACTTGCGTGCTTCCAGGGCAGATTCTCGATCAATTTCAACGCCCACCACAGTACAACCATTCTCCTGCAAGCGCTTAGAGATATACCCAGTAGCACACCCAACCTCTAGTACCTTTTTATCCTTCCCAACCATTTGTAATATCTTCTGATGCGACCTGTAAGAATTTGGGTCAAAGTTTGAATAATTAGGCAAGGGAGACTCCTTTCCTTTAAGTCCTACTAACAAAATATCATTTCCTGCCAGGGTTCTTTAAATCCATAGCAGATGGCCAAAGGATCTGTCTAATTAACAACCTATCCTGCTCTGTAATCGCCCCCAAAATCAAAAGACCGGCGAAGTACAGAAAAGCTGCTCCTGGGATTACAATCCAAATACTAAGACCAGGCACAAAATAAATGAAACCGCACATCAATAGACAGCCCAAAAGTGGTTTCCAGACCTGAGCATATATCCGCAGGCTTGCAAGACATTGAGTTATAAAATAAAAAGCTAAACCTACCACCATTATTTCAGAAACAACCGTTGCTACGGCCGACCCTATAAGGCTAAATCTCGGAATTAGCAGTAGGTTTAGTCCCACATTCAATGCTAGTGCGCCGGCAACTATATACATCATCGTTACTTGTCTATTTATCGCGACCAAGAGATTGCCCAAGATATAGTTTAAAGAAACTAAGGCCAAAGCCCAAATCAATATCTGTAAAGCTAGTATTGAATTCTCAAAATTAGATGCATAAATCACAAATATAAGCTTCCTTGCCAGGAAAGTTGCCCCAAAACAGATAGGTAAAATAACTATGATTAAAAACTTGATAGCTTTCTCGGAAATATTAATTAAGGATTCACTTGCGCTAGGATAATATCGAGAGAAAACAGGAAATAGAGCCGCAGCAAGCATGGCGGGTATAAAAGTAAGGCTCTCCATAAGCCTGTACGCAGCATTATACCAACCCACCACCGCTTCGCCTTTCATTACCTCCAGCATCACGGAATCGACGTGAAAATAAATGGTGTACACAAAAGAAATCACGCCAAGCGGAACCGCTGCTTTAATCAAAGTGGAAATAAAACCAAAATCAATTTCCAATGTGGGTTTTCCAATGTGTCTAATTAGTAGATAGCTAACAATCAAAATATTCACTATACCAACAGCTAGAAAAGCCCAGCCCACTTCAATAATTCCATAACCTCTCACTAATACCAAAACAACCAACAAAAGAGCTATCGACCGGCAAAATACCGAGGTAAATGCCTCATATTCCATTTTTTCGTACGCCCGGAAGAAAGAGTATCCAGTTTCGGCAAGAGCGGTGAATAAAAGATATAATCCAATGAGGTAAACCAAACGACGGGTAATCATAGGGATGGGAATAATGCTTGCTACTACAAAGATGGCCGAATAAACCACCAGTAGCAGAATGATCTTGGGTACAATAACGTTACTAAGATATTTTGTTGCTTCCTTCTTGTGGCGAGCAACTTCTCTGACAATCAAAACATTAATACCCAAATCGGCCAAAACAACAAACATACCCGTAAAGGCAACCGCAAATGAATACTTCCCTAAATTAACAGCTCCCAAATAACGGGCAAGACAAACAAACAATCCCAGCCCGATAAACTTAGCCAATATGTGGGCACTCGTTAAAACGGCGAAATTTTTTGAGACTGTTCGAGCAGTCCCCGCAATACCCGTCTCTAGTGTATCCACGCCGCACTCCCTTGTTCACTCGAACCAATTTTCTTACGTAAAATATCTAACAATCCAAAACCGAGCACTAAGAGGCTCCTTTAACTAAGTGTTTTCCTTTTTGTGTGGTCTGAACCTCAAGAACAAATTAAATCACTCTCCCACTCGTTTAAATAGCACTTTGATCGTCTTAGCCAAAACTCCAAGGTCTATCAATAGTATTTTCCAAGCAGACAAAGTCCGACACTGATGAATGTATTCTAAATCGGCTTTCAGCTCATCTTCATGAGTGCGATTGGTTCCCTTCATTACTTGAGCTGGCCCAGAAAGACCAGCCCTAATTACTTTGCGGCGATAAATTCCTTTGGCAATCTCTTTTTGGTACTCGGCAACCGGCTTCGGACGCGGCCCCACAAAGCTCATATCCCCCTTCAAGATGTTCCAATACTGAGGGATCTCATCGAGACCTATCTTCTTCAGCATCCTCCCTACGTTTGTCAAATTTTCACGACGGTTTTCAACATCCTTCGGACGCTTTCCTCTCTGGATTTCTTCAACAGCACTCAACTTAAGAATCCGAAATTTATACAGGCTAAAAACTCTACCCTGGCTAACTCTTTGTTCTTGATGAATGATGGGGCCTCTGTTTTCCAGCACGAGAAAGCCTTCGAGTTTTATTGCCAAACAAATTAACAAAGACAACGGCGAAAAAAGAACGAGCAACAACACCGCAAGGACTTTATCGAAAATTATTTTAGCCATGGGAAGTTTCACGTATTTTGTTTCTTCCAAGGAATTCACCATTAAATTAGTTTCTCGCTTTAATGTGTTGTCTGCTTGCCACTCCACTTTCCACTTATATCTAACGCTCCCAAACCAAGCACTACCAGTAAAGCTGCTATGCTAATATAAGCTCCCATTTTAAACGATAGTGACTTGTAAAGAAAAGTCACTATATGAGAACCCTTCTTTAACTCTACAGCACGCAAACAGTAATTCGCTCGATAAATCTTGCCTTCTTGGCCATCAATGTATGTTTTCCAGCCAGGATAGTAACTATCGGATAAAACCAAGAGACCGCTTTGCGCAAGATCGGCCTCGACGACTACCTTGTTTGGAGAATACGTTACAATTTTAACCCTAGATTCTTTGCTTATATTATCGACATTTTCAAAAGTTAATGAAGGTTTTTCCTCCAGAACAACACTTTCTTGGGGGTTGAATTGGCTGTTTTTTAACCTTTCAAGAATTTGGGCCTCCTCTTTGATAACTTCCACTCGAGAAACGATGAATGCTCTAGGCAGAAAATCTCTGTTTTTGTAGATGTTTACTTCGATGCCATTCTCCTCAGCGTCATACGCTAATTGAAAGCCATCGGATTTTACCTTTTGAGGAGAAATCACATATTTGACATTTAGCATACCGAGTAGTTTAGAAAATCGAGGTAGATAGGCAAGCTTTTTCTCTTCGGAAACATAGCTTGTTCTCTCAACCAAATCGATGAGATTCTTCTGTCGCTGAGGCATAAGCCCAATATAACCACTGGGGCTAGAGATATGAAATCTCATATTGGTATCCGGTTGCAGTGTATTAGCAACAAAGTGATAACCTGGATATAACTTATCCTCATAAACTTCTTTCCGCAATTCCCACGCTGGCCAGGCATATACTCGATACAAAGAGGCATCTCCCTCTAAAAACCTAACCACTCCGGGCTTTTGCAGAAATCTATCCATATCAAAAGCTGGCAGAAGTCTGCCCTGCCAAGCAAAAATAAAGAAATCCGCCGCCAGTAAGAGTATGGCCAACCTTTGGAATGTGGTTGTGGAGAGTTTTTGGCGCAGCCGTTGAGAGATAAGAAGCAAGCTGGCAAGAATTAACAGTATAGGGGTGTAAATATAGGGGTTAGCGAGACTAAAAAGATTAACTAGGTTCGCATAGATGCGGTCTATCCTCTCGTAATAATGCTCTAAGGAGTAGATATGGGGTGGTCTTCCATAGACATGGGTATCTACGTAATGCCTGGCCTTAGCTAAAATGTAATCCTTGCCAAAGTGAAGTATGCAGCTACCAAGGAGGATACCGATTATGACCACCAAGATGAGGATAGAAAACCACTTAATCAATTTGGTGATTCTACGTTTCTGCGCAGGTTGTAGAGGTTTAGACAGAAGCTCAAAACCAAACCCCGCCAGAATGGAAAATGCAAAAGTGGCAAGGAGTAAAATTCGACCTGGCACTCTAAAATAATTAAACCCGTGGAGTCCGCATATAAAGGAGGAAACCGGGGTATATTTTCCCAGGGCAATTACCACGGATAAAAGCGTCAGCCAAAAGAAGAACTTTACATATCTATCTTTTGAACAAATAAGAGCTCCGACTGAAAACAATACTGTGAGTGCTCCCACATACACTGACACCGGAGCATTTAAAATATTCAAGTAAGGAAAAAGGTAAGTCACCAGTTGTTGTGGAGGCAACGAATACTCCGTAGCAAATCCAACATTGGTAGTCCCTAACTCTGTAGAAAGTCCTCCAGATCGAGTGGAAAACTTAACCAATTCATAAGTCGGCAATAGCTGGACGGATGCGATCATGACGCCGACTATAAGGGTAAGCATCAGTAAAAGTAAGAACCTTCCAACCTCTTTGCCATCTCTGCAATCTTTCCAAACCCAAACCAGGCGAAATAAATAGTAAAAAACTGCGCCGACGAGTGAGTAAAAAGCAAGCTGGGGAAAGCCAGCCAACAATTGACAACCCAAAACGACCCCTGCAAGTAGAGGATATATCAGGCGCCTCCTACGGAAGGTGAGCTCAACGAATAAAAACAATAGAGGCAGCCAGGCTGCTGTGAGAATCTTAACAAAATTTCCCATTTCTCCTAGCAAACTACCACTAAAAGCAAAAGCCGTAGCCGAAATAAAAGAGGCCGAGGGTCTAAGTCTAATCACCCTCGCGTAGAGATAGGTAAAGAGCCCAGCCAAAAACAGGTGTAAAATGGCAGAATAACTGTAGGCAACGTGTGTGGGTAAAACACCGTAAAGAAGATTCAAGGGATAAAAGGCACCTGTGTGGGGTTCCGCAAAAAGGGGAAACCCATTATAAAGGTAAGGGGTCCAGAGTGGAATTTTTCCCGACTTCAATGCCTCGGAGAGAATAATCCTTAAGGGATATTGGATGGTGGTATTATCGCAACCGCCGTAACTAAAAACCGCTTGGAGGCTTATTGCCTTCCAAAAAAACAAAAGAATCAAGCACAATAACAAACCGATATATCGAAAATCCTTCCCTAAAGTTCTGTTCATAAAGTTCCTTAATCCTGCTCGAATTGTACTTCTCTAGTTCCAGTACTTCACCCTCACACAGTTGAACTTTTTAGCTCGCCTTGAGCAAACCGAAAAAACAATGGCACATACATCAATGCAAAGGGCATATATATTATGCCCCAGTAGCCTCCCCACCTACTGAAACCCCATTAAGGACGTTAAGAATATCGCTTTCTGTTACGTTATAGCAGAAATGGCAAAGTTCTTTCTTTTCTGTTTCCTTATAACAGAAAAAGGAATCCCCGTTTTCAAAAATCTCTTTTTATCCCTTGGCAAGATAATTCCAAGGTAGAGCTGCTGACTGCTTCTCGCAATAGAGAAGCGACCCAGCGCTTTTTGTATTTTAATTCACTTCTTGAATGATTATCATTCATATCTTGGATTTGACAAAGCACCCTTCCTTGCTATATATTACTCAACGTATTGAGTAATTTTACTCAATGTATTGAGTAAAATTAAAAGGGGGTCTTTGCAGTGCCAAAACTATATGTTCGAAAGATAAATCAAAAGCTGATTAAAAGGATTCTCGAGCCACGGCGGTTCATTCAAGTTCTCTACGGTCCGCGTCAGGTTGGCAAAACTACAGCTATTAAACAGATTCTCGAAGAAATCAATTTTCCCTCTCATTATGCTTCAGCCGACCAGCCAACGGTGCGTGATGAAGTTTGGCTGGAGGAACAATGGGAGATTGCCCGTTCACAGGCGCATGATAACAAGGCGGCGGTTTTAGTCTTAGATGAGATTCAGAAGGTTCCACACTGGTCTGAAGTGGTAAAACGATTATGGGATGAAGACACTTTTCGCAATATCCCCTTGCGAGTTGTTTTGTTAGGCTCTTCACAGCTTTTAGTGCAAAAGGGTTTAACTGAAAGTTTAGCAGGCCGATTTGAACTGATCAGAGTGGGTCACTGGTCTTTCTCCGAATGTCAGGAATATTTCGGCTGGGATGTAGACACTTTTATCTTTTACGGAGGATACCCGGGAGCTGCTCCCTTAATTCAGGACACTGAGCGATGGATGCGATACATTCAGGATTCACTCATTGAAACGACTATCTCTCGGGATATTCTCTTGATGACTCGAGTGGATAAACCAGCTCTTCTTCGGCGACTTTTTTACCTGGGATGCGAGTATTCGGGACAAGTTCTCTCTTATCAGAAAATGCTTGGCCAGTTGAAAGAGGCTGGTAATACAACCACTCTCGCTCACTACCTGGAGCTTTTGGGTAGCGCAGGATTTGTTACTGGTTTGAGCAAGTTTTCAGGCCAGGCAGTGCGGAGAAGAGCTTCCAGCCCAAAACTGCAAGTCTTTGACACATCTCTTATTACGGCTCAATCCCAACTTTCTTTTGACGAAGCCAGAAACGATAGCAGTTATTGGGGGCGCCTGGTTGAATCAGCAGTTGGTGCTCATCTTTTAAACATTGCTATGAACAGAAATATAGAGCTTTTCTACTGGCGAGAGAGTGATAGGGAAGTTGACTTTATAATCCGAAGCAGAAAGAAACTCTTAGCCATTGAAGTGAAAAGAGGCAGAGCCAAAGTGGCTTTATCGGGCATGAGCGCATTTAGCAAGGCGTACGCTCCCCAACATAAACTTTTGATTGGCAAAGATGGAATCTCTATTGAAAAGTTTTTAAAATCGGATTTATCCGAATGGCTGATGGCTGATGGCAGCGAACAAACTATCAGTTTTATTTCGTATTAATGCTAAAAATAGCACTTTTGAATAATGCTTTGATGGCTATTATCCATATCAGTCGTCTACCAGCCATTCATTGAAAATTCCGGCTAGACATGATATATTCGTTTCAGTAAGTTATAAAAATATATAACTAAGTGAAACGTTATGCTATTTAAACAGTTTCGAAAGAAGATGAAGAAAAATATCTTTTCCAAAGAGGAAGCGCAGATAGTTGCCTTTGACACATCACCGAGCACTTTGAAATTGCAGCTCCATCAGTGGGTGAAAGCGGGGGAACTCATCAGTCTAAAACGGGGCTTATATGTTTTTTCCGACAGTCATGTCGATAAGGTGGAGGTGGCACGGCGGCTGTATTCGCCTTGTTATATTAGTCTTGAATATGCTTTGAATTTGTATGGGCTCATTCCCGATGTTCCCTTTTCTCTCACTTTAGTCACGCCAAAAATTACAAGAAAGTTTAACACACCCTATGGTCAATTTGTTTACTACAAAATTAAAAAAGAGGCATTTTTTGGATATGACCCTCAAACACTGATTGCTGAAAAGGAAAAGGCATTAGTTGACTATTTATATTTAAATGGGCGACGCTTTGTGCCCCAAATTGATTTCTGGCGTGAGTTAAGGCTGCAAAATTTAAACGATATCGACTTTGATAAGGCGTTTGATTACGCTGAAAAATTTAACTCACCTAAATTAACCATCTTATTGGGGAGCGTAAAAGAGTATGCAAGCCTTGATCAACCTGGTTGAGCAGACAAGGAAAGAGAACCCCAATATCACTTCAGAGGAACTCGCAAACCTTGTTCGGGAGTATTTACAAATACTTATCTTAAAATCAATTTACCAATCTAAGTTTGGTCAGAGCCTTTCCTTTGTCGGCGGAACATGCTTACGCATCTGTTACGACTTGAAGCGATACTCCGAGGACCTGGATTTCTCTTTGGACAAAAAAGCAGCCGATTATGATTTCAAACGTCTCTGCCAGCTTGTCCAAAGAGATTTATCGTTGATAAACATCGGAGCGGATCTTAATGTAAGTCAAGAAAAAACAGTACAAAAAGCGTTTGTCAAGGTGGTTGAGGTAATTGAAAGGCTTGGTTTGTCAAGGATAAAAGGTCAAAAAATTCATATTAAGCTTGAAGTCGATACAAATCCGGTGGATATCAAATTTGGAAAGATTGAGTCCTTTTTTGTCAGCAAGTATAACGAGATTTTCCCTATCTTAAAACATGATTTGGAGACCCTTTTTGCTGGAAAAATTTTAGCTATTTTGGGTCGACCTTACAGGAGAGGGCGGGATTTTTATGACCTCATTTGGTACCTAAACCGGAAAGTAAAGATAAATTTGACCTATTTAAATGAAGGCCTGAAGCAGGCAGGATACAGTAGCGAGTTTGCTGGCGAAGAAGAGGTTCTTAGGGAGCTGGATGAGATTGTTAATGGGCTCGAGCCCGACTTTATCTTGGACGATATCGGACGGTTTTTAGAGGACCCCAGCGAAGAAGTTTGGCTTAAACGATATAGAGAAATTTACTTTCAGCTAAGAAAATAGATTTTTGAACATGTTTCGTAAATAATACACATAATTTTACAACTCTGCCAAAGCTCTCTTGCTCGCTTCGATGGTTTTCTCGATGTCCTCATCGGTGTGAGCTGTCGATATGAAACAGGCCTCGAATTGGGAGGGAGCGAGGTAGATTCCCCGCTCAAGCATAGCTCGGAAATATTTAGCATAGCGCTCGGTATCGGAGGTCTTGGCGGTTCGGTAGTCCTTCACCTTCTCGGTGGTAAAGAACAGGCAGCTCATTGAGCCCACCCTAGTGAGGCAAATACTCACCCCAACTTCTTCGGCATTCTTTCGCAAACCCTCAGAAAGTCGCGCGGATTTCCTCTCCAGTTCTTCGTATATCTTTTTATCGGCGAGAATTTTTAAGGTCGTTAGCCCAGCCGCCATGGCCACTGGATTGCCCGAAAGGGTCCCCGCCTGATAAACGGGGCCCGCGGGGGCGAGGTATTCCATAATATCTCGGCGACCGCCGAAGGCACCGACGGGGAATCCTCCCCCGATTATCTTCCCCAGGCAGGTTAGATCGGGGGTAACCCCGTAGAGTTCCTGGGCTCCCCCATAGGAGACCCGAAAACCGCTTATCACCTCATCGAAGATGAGAAGAACTCCATATTCGCTCGTCAATCTCCTTAAGCCTTCAAGAAATCCGGGTTCGGATGGAACCACACCCATATTTCCCGCCACCGGCTCTAAGATTACGCAGGCGATCTCCTCATGCTGCTTCTCGATAACCTTTTCTACGGCCTCTAAGTTGTTGTAAGGGAGACTGATAGTATCTTCCGCAGCTCCCTTGGTCACCCCCGGGCTTCCCGGGATGCCCAGAGTGGCCACCCCAGAACCCGCTTCAACCAGCATGGAGTCGGAGTGGCCGTGGTAGCATCCCTCAAACTTGACTATCTTATCTCGCTTGGTGTAGCCCCTGGCCAATCTGAGGGCGCTCATCACCGCCTCGGTCCCTGAGCTGACCATCCGCACCTCCTTGATGGAGGGAACGGCCTGCACAACCTGCCTGGCCATCTCCACCTCGAGCTCGGTGGGAGCACCAAAACTCGTCCCCTTTCCCAATGTCTCCTTTACCGCTTCGACAACCCGCGGATGCGCGTGACCCAGAATTAGCGGACCCCAGGAGCAGACATAGTCGACGTATTCATTGCCATCCACATCGTAAATTTTGGATCCCTTGCCTCTTGAGATGAACAAGGGCTCCATTCCAACCGACTTGTAAGCACGAACCGGACTGTTCACCCCACCGGGGATATAGCGCAGAGCTTCCGCAAATAGCTTTTTAGATTTAGATGTACCCATATTTACCTCCACTCATATAGATTCCAGTAAAATCTGAGTTAACTTACCTAGCGGTTGCTTGCCTCAATGCTCCTCTTATACTTATCCAAATCCACCAGAGTTAGAAAGGGCACCTTCACCCGGGTGAACCCAAAATCGGTAAAGGCTCCCACTTTCACTACTTTAAGCTTACCCTGGGCAAAATAATGATCGCTGGAAGGGGCCTGATAAAAAACATATCCAAAGGCCGTGGGAAGATACATCGTTCTGGAGATATTTTGCACGCCCAACGAACTTGGATCTAAATTCAAAACCCACCAGGGGGCCAAAAAATAAACCTTTTTGCCCTTCCCAAAGACCACATCTTCTTTGGTGGTTACCTTCGCCCAAGGCAAATAATACTCCACTAGAGGACCGTACTCGGCATCAAAAGTGTCGGTGATTAGAATCGCCGCACTTTTGGTACCCGCTTCTTTCTCAACAACCATCGCCAAATTTTTAAAATGATTGTACCCATATTTATGACCAGCCAAAAGCAAGACGGAATAAAAGACGGATGTTATCAAGGGAATCGAGAGAACAAAGACAAAGATCAGCCTGCTCTTCATCGAATCGATGAGAGTCGCCCCCGCGATGCAGGCGAAGGGAACGATGGGCAAAAGATAGTAAGTATGCTGATGAAAGAAGAAATAAAAGGAGGTGTAGACCGCCAGGGTGAGTAAGATTAGCTTATCCGAATGATTTCTCCTGTACAGGAGAAGACCGATGCCCAGGACGACCAAGACAAAGACCAGCGGTGAAAACATCCAGAAGGATTCTCCGATGAAATACTTCTGAAAAAATAGTAGGTTAGGGGGTCTGATGCTCCCCGCCCGGATGGTCTGTTCCGTGATCAACCTCTTCGGGTTGGCAATCAGATGGTAGATGAACCAGGAAAGGGGTAGAAGAAAGGGAATCAAGGCGAAGCAAAGGAAGGACTTCTTAAACCAGGTGAAATTCCAATCCCTGCTTATCTCCCAGAGAACAATTATGCCCAAAAGCAGGATGGCGGGTTGCTTGGCCAGGATGCCCAGGCCGAGGAAGAGCCCGGCCAGACACTTGTTCTTGAGATCGGCCGCCTCTTTCGATTTGAGATAATAATAGAGAGCAATCAAGATGAAACAGACGAAGACTATATCTATCTGCACGTTGCGCCCGACGATTACGAAGGCCGGATTGAACGCCACCAGCATGGCCGAGAGCAAACCCACCCTCCTGCCGTAAAGCTTCACCGCCACGAGATAGGTGAAGTAGGTAGCAAGCACGGCAAAGACTATTGGAACCAGGCGGGCAGAGGCCTCGCTTACTCCAAAAAGCTTAAAACTGAGGAAAAGAAGGTAGCTGAACAAAGGGGGATTGTTGAAATCCGTGGCCTCTGTTAAAAGCGCATATATGGGACGAGCAAGGTACTTCTGAGCATAGAGGGTATAAAAAGCCTCGTTGAAACCGTGAAAGCCTCCGAAGGCCTCGCCCATCCTGTAGGCTCTGAGGAGAAACGATCCGATCAAGATGAGGGCAAGGGGAAGATTCTCTCTGCTGGCTAGCGAAGCTATCCTCCTGAACTCCGTTTCTTTCTCCACTCTCTCACTCCCTCACCCTTCTACAAAATATTTCATGCTGGTCTTTTTGAATTCTTTGGTACTGAAAAGGAGCATATAATTCCCGATGCCAGTGGCTTTTGAAATCGCCTCAGCCACCTTTTGGCAATCCTCTTTGGTTCTCCCATGAACCATTGTAAATAAGTTATAGGGCCAGTCGGGATAGGTGGGACGCTCGTAGCAGTGGCTAACCTCGGGGAAAGTGGCCATAACTTCGCCGACCTCCTCTGCTCTTTTCGGTGGAACACACCAGACAACCATAGCATTTTCTTTGAAACCCACCCTCCTATGGCTCAGAATAGCCCCGAATCGTCGGATAACCCTCTTACTCTTCCACTCCTCGACTTTCGAGATAACATCTTCTTCGGTTAACCCGAGTTTGTCGGCGACGCTCTTAAATAATCGGGGGGCAATGGGAACATCTTCTTGCAGCATCCTGATCAACTTTTTGTCGCTCTCCGTAAACACATAAGATGCCTCACCGATCTCTGGCCTCTGACCTCTGGCCTCTGGCCCTTGGTTCCTGGTTCCTGGCTTGTCCTGAGCTTGTCGAAGGATGCCTGGTTCCTGGTGCCTGGTGCCCAGATTGAACTCCACTCCTATCTTAAAGAGCCTCACCGCCGGAAGGATCAGCACATGGGATATCCCAGTTTTCCTCTTTATTTTGTCGATTTGAGCCTCTAATTCCGGGGGCGAGGGAGCAGTCAATGTAAACCAGAGGTTGTAAGCATGATCCCTGGCATAATTGTGGGTCACACCCGGAAATTCGTTAATCGCTTTGGCGACCTCTTCCAATTTACCCTCGGGGACCCTCATCGCCACCAGAGTGCTTGCGTAACCGAGCTTTTTAGAATCAAAAACGGCGCCTACGCGCCTAATGATCCTCTCATTTTTAAGCCATTTAATCCGAGAGATTACCTCACTTTCCGACACCCCGAAATCATCGGCCAGTTCTCGGAAGGGCTCCCTTGTTATGGGAAACCTGGACTGAATTATGTCTAGAATTTTTCTATCTAAATAGTCCATCATAATTCAGCTCCCAGCTATCAGCCACTAAAATTAAGCACGGAAAGCGATGTTATAAAAGCTACACACCAATTTCTTTTCTTAGTGCCCAATACTGGACTATTAACGAGTTGGGTTTACACTTTAGACATTCGAGGGAGGGGTAAGTGCTTAAGAAAACCGTGGACCTCGGCTGAGCTCGGTCGAAGCCTCGGAGCCTCGCCTGTGAAAACTTTTGGACATACTCACGGTTTTGTAGCGAGGCGAGACCCGAGCTGTCCCGTAGGACTCGTTTCACTCGTCAACGGGATAAACGGCCGTAACCGCGCCTGTCCCGTAGACGCGATAGCGTCCTTCGGGATGTTTTCGGAGCACTTCGCCCTGACCATAGTGTCAACCCATCTTGTTAATAATACATCCCCCATATGATCTTTTTAACAGATTTCTATTTGAGTTAGAGGTTTTATATTTCCATCCGATTCAGACCTAAAATTAAAAGATAGATCTCTACTACCCTTTCTCCGCCTTCGGCTGGTACACACAATACGGCTCTTCAGCTAGATAGTCTCCGGTGCGTGCGTAGGCCCGAGCTCGGCAACCACCACAGATCTTTTTATACTCGCAGATGCCACACTTACCCTTGAGTTTTGAAAAATCACGGAGGTCGCCAAAGAGTTTCGACTCCCTCCATATCTGCTCAAGGGGCCGCTCCCTCACATTGCCGGCCAACACTTCCAGATAACCACAGGGATAAACCTCGCCCATGTGAGATATGAAGCAGAAGGTAATCCCCCCAAGACAACCCCTGGTCATTGCCTCAAGTCCCTGAGTGGGCACTTCATATGGCGCGCCCTCACGCTTGGCTCGCTGTCTGAATATCCGGTAATAGTGCGGGGCACAGGTGGCCTTGATAAACAGACCAAGCTCCTTTTGCCCATCGAACAGCCAGTTCAGGGTCTTTTCATAATCCTCGGGCGATATCTCGTCAGCTTCCATCTCCTTGCCCCGCCCCGTGGGTACCAGCAGAAAAACATGCCAGGCATCCGCCTCCAGTTTCCTCACGGTATCCAGTATTCGGGGTAAATCCTCCAGGTTTCGCCTGGTGACCGTGGTGTTTATCTGAAAACTAACGCCGGCTTCCTTGAGATACCCTATACCCTGAACCGCGCCATCAAAAGCCCCCGGAACCTGTCTGAATCTGTCGTGAATTTCAGAGTTTGAGCCATCTAGGCTGATGGAGACCCTGGGTATTCCCAGACTTTTCATCCGTCTAGCCACGCGAGCGGTGATCAGGGTACCATTGGGAGCCATGACCATGCGGAGACCACGGCCGATGCCGTACTCGGCAATATCAAAGATATCCTCGCGCAAAAGGGGTTCCCCGCCGGTGAGGATGATAACAGGTTGACTGAACTCGGCAATTTGATCAAGTAGCTGGAAAGCTTCCTTTGTGGAGAATTCGCCCGGTGGAGGAGTATCCACCGCTGCCGCCCGGCAGTGAACACACTTCAAATTACAAGCGCGGGTCACTTCCCAGGCGATCATCCGAAGCGGCTGAGCTGCCTTCGCAGCTTCCAGCCGCCAGCTTCCAGCCTCCAGCCCTGGAGAACGCTTATGGGTTTTAGGCATTTTAGAATCTGGCGTCCTTCCCAAATCCCTGGTGGCTGGAGACTGACGACTGGCATCTACTACAGCCAACGGGCGACTTCCTTTGCATGATAGGTGAGAATGATATCGGCGCCGGCCCTTTTGATGCCGGTGAGGATCTCGAGGATCACCTTCTTCTCGTCGATCCAACCCTGCCTGGCAGCTGCCTTGACCATGGAGTATTCTCCGCTGACGTTGTAAGCCGCCGTTGGATAGCCAAACTCCTGCTTGACTCGATAAATGAGATCCAGACACGGCAGGGCAGGCTTCACCATGACGATATCGGCGCCCTCTTCTATATCCAGAGCGACCTCCCGGAGGGCCTCCAGCGCATTGGCGGAATCCATCTGATAAGTCTTTCTGTCCCCGAACTGCGGTACGGATTCAGCGGCCTCCCTGAACGGTCCGTAAAAGCTCGAAGCATGCTTCGCCGCGTAAGCCATTATAGGGATGTCCTGGTAACCGTTCTCGTCCAACGTGCTGCGGATCACCGCTACTCTTCCGTCCATCATATCGGAGGGGGCCACCATATCGGCTCCGGCTTCAGCATGAGAAAGAGCCGCCTTGGACAGGAGTTCCAAAGTCAGATCGTTGACAATCTTCCCCTCCTTAACAAATCCGCAGTGCCCGTGGCTGGTGTACTCGCAGAGACAGACATCGGTGATGACCAAAAGATCGGCGGTGGATTTCTTGATGGCACGAACAGCTTGTTGGATGACGCCGTCCTCAGCGTAGGCCCCCGAGCCCGCCTCGTCCTTCTTCTCCGGGATCCCAAATAAAATCACGCCGGGTATACCCAGCTCCTCTACCTCCTTCGCCTCTTCACCCACCTGGTCGACGGACCAGTGGAAATTGCCGGGCATGGCTGATATCTCTTCCTTCACTCCACTCCCCGCTACGACGAAAAGAGGGTAAATGAGATCATCCACACCGACTTTGGTTTCCCGCACCAAACGCCTGAAGTTTTCCGACTGCCTCAACCGCCGCGGACGATAAGTAGGAAAGTACAATGGCACTCCCTCCCTTCAAATAAGCTTGGTATTAGCAGAAGACAACTATTCGGCACCTCTTTTTTTCTTCTCGCTCGCCTTCGCCCCGGTAAGATGATCAACGAGCCTCTTGAAATCCTTTAGGGCAAAGAATAAGATGCACACCAGTGCAATGGGATATAGTAAACCCACAATTGCTCCGCCATACTGAAGAACATAAATATACCAAGGTGTTGGTCCCATCATTATAGATATTCACCTCCTCACATCGGCTATCGGTTCACAGTTGACAGTTCACAATTAACAGATCTTATCAGCTTGGAGCTCGGAGCTTAGAGAAAAACTTTTGTCTCTCTGCTCTCCGCTTTCTGCTCAATTTCTAATTGCGAAATTGTTCACTTTTGGCTCCCCGCTAATCATTAAACCTGGTGGACTTAACTGGACACAATTGGAACTGCTACTCAGATATTCTACGTGAACTAGAGGAGGCCATCAAGAAAACCCATTAACCACTTATCCGATACCATATTGCCTGAGGTATTTGTTAGTTTTTCGGATGAGCGTTTCCAGATGTGGTAGCTCATCCACTTGATGAGCCAACCGAATTTCCCATAATCTTGCTATAGTTGCCTCCTTTTCACGGAGAATCTTTGATAATCTTCTTGAGTCTATTCTCTTACTTTCCGCCCTCACTGTGAACCATCGGCAATGGACTGATAATCAAGACCACCTAACTCTAGTAGACGGCGAACATCATAAAGGTCTCTCGGCTCTGTTCGGCTGATGAGAGCACAGAGCTTTTCAGCTAGAACTTCTTCCAAAGAGTAAGTCTTTAACCTCTTCGAAAGATCTTTGCAATCACTGTAAGGAGCTTTAACCACTTTCTCTTCGACTGGATAAAAGAGCTTTTCAACCAAGGTAAAATCCACTTTTATATCTCGACTGCCAAGTCTTGCCTGAAGAGGTCCCACAAAATCGACGTAAACAGTAAGACTGTCTGTACGCCGTTCAATCTTTTCCTCCATAACGCCGAAGGTAAAGGCTTGGGACTTTTCTAAACCTTTGAGAACCGCCCTAAAGTCATCGATTAAAGTTTCTTGGTCGAGTTCTTTAAGTAATGTAAAATCCAAATCTTCAGAATAGCGATAGTCAGGAAAGTAGACTTTCCTTAAAGCAGTTCCACCTTTAAAGACAAGAGATCCTTTGAGTTCGGAATCGGAAATACCAAGCAAAATCCATGTGATAACGTAGTCTTTTTCAATTATTCTGTCCGACTTGCTCTGGTGGAAAGCTATTTGTGATACTTCCCTTTGAGTGATCATTTATCCTCTACGTTTTGATTATCTGCTTTAATTCCTGGGGATCGAGATTTATTCTAAGCCTCCATGAACTTTGATACTTACCTTTGGCTGGAAGCGAAGGGTCAAGCAAAACAAAGCCTGGCCCCACAAACTTCTTAAGCTTTTCGATTACTTTATCTCCAATTCCATACAGTTCAAGTAGGAATCCTAACCTTTTAGCCACCGCCTTGCTTCCGAAACGATCAGCATATTTTATGAGTTTTGAGTAGTCTATTTCCTTCCTTTTTGCCCATAAACCTTTGGCTAATTCGCTTACTCCCCCACAAAGCTTGGGGTTGTCCAAACAATCAATGATAGTCCGCTCAAGATCACTTACCTTAACTTTCTCGGTAGGTTTTACCCAGGCTTCCTCGATCCCCCAGATTTTTGAAGGTTGTGTGTAAATAAAATGGATTTTTGCACCGAGAATCTCAGCTTCTTTTCTTCTCTTGGGCGTACTAATGTAAACCGTCATTACAGGCTGAGTAATCATTTCATGGATATCGAGAGCGCTATAATGTGATAGGTAATAAGGATGTGGTTCAATAAGATTCTTGGCAATAACATACCAGTTTTCTGAAAACTCAGCTTTTTCGCCGGCCGAAAGTGGCACAACCAGATATTTACCAGGAACTAGTCTGATTAGCCATTTCTTATTGACTAAATCATTAAGTAAGGTGCGCGTAGCTGCTGAACTGGTCTTAATAATTTCTTGGGCATCCAAAATGGTAAAAATGTTCTTATCGTTTGCGCTAAGGGTTAAAAGAAGTTTTGAACTTGTCCTGCCTAAAGATTTAGTTGACCTTTCCATTTTATACTCCATGTAACGAATGTGAGCTTACAACTCACATTTTATACATAAGATATAAAAAGTCAACCACTAGTTCCATTTCATGTAACGATAGTCGGCAGATGGCTTACATTTTATGCATGAAATATGAATGTCGGGATTAGGAAAGGGAAGGGTGGAATTAGCTGCTCTGTTTTGAAAGAGTTCTAGTCCACTTAGCTCTCAAAAGAAAAGTGCCTGCAAATAAAGCAAATTTTTGTGGTGGAGGTGAGCGGATTTGAACCGCCGACTTCTACCGTGCGAAGGTAGCGCTCTCCCACTGAGCTACACCCCCGGTACTAGTTATTCGTTATTCGCAATTCGTTATTAGTCTGCTGGCCTAGAGCTCAGAGCCAAGAGCTTAGAGAAAAATCTTTTGTCTCCCTGGTCTCCGGTCCCTACATAATTATTTAGGCCACTTTATCGATCTTATCTTAACAAACGGTTCGCTGGGATAAGCGAAATGGTAACCTTGCCCGAACTCGACCCCCAAATCCACCAAGGCCTTGAGCTCAGCGGCAGTTTCAATGCCTTCCGCTACCAATTTTACCCCAGTTTTATTAGCAAATCTAACGAAAGCGTGCACCAATTGTTGCCTTATTTCATCCTTCTCTATTCCTCGCACCAAAGACATATCCATCTTGATAAAATCGGGCTTGACTTCGGCAATACACTGCAGACTGGCATAGCCCGCTCCCGCATCGTCCACGGAAACCTGGAAGCCAAGGGCGCGGAAGTATTCTAAGGTTGACCGAAAGGCATTGAAGTCGTCGATGGCGGTGCGCTCCGTTATCTCCAAAACTATTCGCTCGGGAGACAGCTTGCTTTCCGCAATGAGAGAGGAGCTGGTGACCTGACGAAGTTCGGGGTCGGCCACCGATTCTGGCTCAACGTTGATGAATAAAAGGTACTTCGAACCTAAACCTTTGGCTCCCTCCAACGCCTTTTTGCGACAGAGCCGCTCCAATTTGAGAACTAAATCCACCTCATAGGCAACCTTAAAAAGTTTATCGGGCCTCTCAAATTCGCCTGCGGGGCCCCGGCTCAGCGCCTCATACCCCTCAATCCCACGCGTCTTCAAATTAACCATGGGCTGAAACAGAGTGTGAATTTCTTCACCCCTAATAAGCTGCCTCAATCTTGCTAAACGCTTTTTAGCATCCTTCGCCTCCCGTCGACCCGAATCCTCCAGAGCCTCTTCCAAACCCCTATACACCAGGCGTTCTAACCTCGCATCCTTTTCTTCTTCTACCAGCGCTCCGCCAATGTAGCAGCCGAGCTTCTGATAAACAGCGGGGGGGATCTTGCTTTTTAAATCGGACTCTAGATATGCTCCGACTCGCTCCTCTATGCGATCCAGATCACTGGGGCTTAAACAGTGCTTCTTCCTGGGAGGGGATAAAAGGACCACAAAAGTATTACCGCTGGTCATGACCTCCAACACGATATCTGCCCACCTGAGATGTCTGCCCCGCAGATAACATAGAGACTCAGCTACTTTTTTCATAACCTCATCAAAAGCTTGCCATCCATAAATCTTCTCTATCCTGCTATACTTGACAACATTTACACAGAGAAAACCAATCTCGCCATACTCGTGCAGAATCTTTTTAATCTCAGGTAAAAGGAGGGGCACCGTTGGGAGACCGGTCACTTTATCGTATAGCATCCTCTCCAACTTCCCTTTTTCCTTGATCGCCTTTTGCAGTTCTAGCCAGGCTTCGATCAAGCGAGGAGAAACCTTGTTCTTTTTTACCATCTCATTCACCTCCCAAAAACGGATCATGGCCAAACTAATCTTTCAAACCGTCTCCTTTGAAGATTTCACAAAATTTCCTCTGCTCGGAGATTTCGATAAAATCTATTTATCAACCAAAACCAACTTGAAGATTTTACAAAATCTCCTCGTCTGTGAGGTAACAGGCAGGATCGGATGCCCAAACGTCTCCATAAACAGCCTCCGCTCGGGCTCTGAAATTGCCGTTGCAGATATTCAGCCACCTGCACTCGGCACATCTTCCCTTCAACAGGGACTTTCTATTCTTCAAGCCTGCCATAAGAGGATTTGAGGTATCCATCCAGATGTCGCTGAACTTCCTCTCCCTGACATTGCCCAGCGTATGCTGCCGCCAGAACTGGTCGGGATGAACCGAGCCATCCCAGCTCACACACCCTATGCCGATGCCTGTGCTGTTTCCCTCATTCATCTGGAGGAGTTCGTAGACCTCCTCGGCCCGCTTTAGATTTTCTCTAAGCAATCTAAGGTAAACATAGGGGCCATCGGCGTGGTTGTCCACAGTTAAGACCTCCGTGGGGATATCCCGGTCGAACAGGCCCTTGGTGAGATCCATAATCTGGTTGACAGCCCGGCGGGTCTCCCCGTGAGAGAGATCCTCCTCGATCAACTTGCTGCCACGACCAGAGTAAACCAGATGGTAGAAGCAGACGCGGGGGATGCCTTCCTCCTCAAGAAGCCGAAAGATGGGGGGGATCTCCTGGGCATTTCTCTTATTGATGGTGAAACGGAGACCGACCTTGATCCCCTCCCTCCTGCAATTCCTGATGCCATCAAGCGCAGTATCGAAGGCCCCTTTAACTCCTCTGAATTTATCGTTTACCTCTCTCATTCCATCGAGGCTTATCCCCACATAAGAGAGCTCTATCTCCCGGAGCCTCCTCGCCACCTCGGGGGTGATCAAGGTTCCATTGGTGGAGATGACCGCCCGCAGTCCCTTCTTCCGAGCATAGGAGGCCAGTTTAAAAATATCTTCCCTCATCAAGGGCTCTCCACCGGAGAAAAGGATGACCGGAGCTCCAAAATCGGCGAGATCATCGACGAGGGCTTTTCCTTCCTGCGTGGTCAGCTCCCCCTTGTACCGAATATCCCTGGATTGAGCGTAGCAGTGAACGCACTTGAGATTGCAACGGCGGGTACAGTTCCAAACGACCACGGGTTTTTTGTCCTTTGAGAACTGCAACAAATGAGAGGGCAATTTGCTGGAATCCCGCCCATACCTCAGAGCATCAGAGGGTTCGACCGCCCCGCAGTAAAGTTTGGAAATACCAATCATTTATACAGCCTCCAGCTGCTCGTTACTAGCAATACGTTATTAGAAATTCGTTATTAGAACTAGCTATTTGGAATTAGTTGACAGTTCACAGATAACAGATCTCATCAGCTTAGAGCTCGGAGCACGGAGCTTAGAGAAAAACCTTTAATCTCTCTGCTCTACGCTCTCTGCTCTCCGCTCATTTTTCATTTTTCACTCTTCACTTTTCATTTAACCCATCAGCCATTACCTGGCTGGTAGCTGGATGCTATCGCCCGCACCAGTCCTTTTATTGTGTATTCTTTTGCGACCACATCCACCTTTAATCCCAACTCCTCAGCGGTTTTAGCAGTGATGGGACCGATGCAGGCGATCTTCACGCCATCCAGAACCCGTGAAAGATTCACGCCTTTGAGGAGATCAACAAAATTTCTCACCGTTGAAGAGCTAGTGAAGATGATAACATCGACCTCTCTTCTCTCCAGCAACTCCCTTGCCTTCCCGGCCGAAGTGGAGTCGATGACCGTCTCGTAGGCTACGACCGTCTCAACCTCGGCCCCCATCTCCCTCAACTTTTGGGGTAAAATTTCCCTCGCCTCCTTGGCCCGGGGAATGAAAACCCTCAATCCCTTCACACCCATCTCCCGAAAGCCCTCGACCACGGCCTCGGCGCGATACTCATCGGGGACGTAGTCGACCTTCAAACCCATTTTTTTCAATTCCCCGGCGGTGGCGGACCCAATCGCAGCCAACTTAACTCCCTTGAGGTCGCGTGCATCGCCACCCAGGAACCTGAGACGCTCAAAGAAACGAGAGACTCCGTTGACGCTGGTAAAGATGAGCCAGTCATAAATGGGTCGGATGTCGGGTGTCGGGTGTCGGGTGCCTAAAATCTTCTTGATAGCGGTATCTAGTTCGCCGTAGCTGGTTGGGGGGATGATTTTGATGGTGGGAAATTCCACCACCTCGGCACCCAGTTCCTCCAAAGCCGCAACGAGCTCACTGGTCTGGGTGCGCGACCTGGTGACCAGAATCCTTTTGCCAAAGAGTGGCCTCTTTTCGAACCAACTGAGCTTCTCCCTCAAGGAAACGACCTCGCCCACGACGATGATGGCGGGAGGTTTAAAACTAGCCTTTCGAGCTTTCTCCACGATATCCCCAAGCGTTCCAGTGAGGGTTTGCTGTCTCGGCGTCGTCCCCCACCTGATGAGAGCGATGGGTGTATCACCACCCCGACCATGGCGAATGAGTTGCTCCACGATCAAGAGCAAATTCCTGACGCCCATCAAAAAGATGATGGTCCCCACCCCCGTGGCCAGCTTCTCCCAGTCTATATCGCTATCCAATTTTGTGGGGTCCTCGTGACCAGTGACAAAAGCAACGGTTGAAGCCAATCCCCTGTGGGTGACGGGTATCCCAGCGTAGGCTGGAACAGCATAAGCGGAGGATATGCCCGGAATCACCTCAAAAGGAATGCCGTTTTTGGCCAACTCCAAAGCCTCCTCACCGCCACGGCCGAAGATGAAAGGATCTCCCCCTTTTAAGCGGACAACGACCTTGCCCTCCCTCGCTTTCTTCACCAGGAGAGCGTTGATCTCATCCTGTTCCATCATGTGCTTGCTCCCACTCTTACCCACATAGATTATTTCGGCATCCGGCCTGGCATGAACGAGCAACCTGGGGCTGGCCAGGTAGTCATGGACGACGACCTCAGCCTCCCGAATGCACTCCAGACCCTTCAGGCTAATCAGCTTTGGATCGCCTGGACCGGCACCCACCAGGTAGACCTTGCCCATTTTTCGCTTCATATTCACACCTCTAATTCAGCTCTCGTATTTCTCTCAAAATCTCGCCGGCTCCTTGCTCGAGCAATCTCTCCGCCAGAGCAACCCCTATCTCCTCGGCTCGCTCCGGGGGACCCGAGATAGAATCGCGGACGAGTCTACTTCCATCCAGATTGGCCACAGCAGCGACCAGTTTCAGCTCACCCTCTTCGATGACGCCCAGAGCCCCGATGGGAACCTGACACCCGCCTTCCAGCCTCTTGAGTAACGCTCTTTCCGCCGATATCGAGGCGAAGGTCTTCGGATGATTGATGGCCCTGGCGAGCTCGACCATCTTCTCATCCTCTTCCTTGATTTCAACCCCGATGGCGCCCTGCCCCACGGCGGGAAGGCACAGATCGGAAGAG
>JASEEZ010000049.1 GCA_030019215.1 Actinomycetota bacterium | reverse complement strand
TCGTGCTCTCGCCGCCGGGAATTATAAGGGCGTCAATCCGAGAAAGCTCGTGGGGTTTTTTTATAATCATCCCACGAGCTCCGCATCTCTCGATCATATGAATGTGCTCTCTGACCGCCCCCTGAAGAGCGAGCACTCCCACTGCCAACTTCTTCAACCAATCAACCTCTCCCGTAGCCACGTAGCGATGTAGCTAATGGCTCGCTCACTGCGTTCGCTCGATGGCCCAGCCTCACGGCTTCGATAGCTGATGGCTCGCTCATTATCATTCGCTCGATAGCTAATAGCCTTAACCATCAGCCATCGGCTATCTGCCAATTACCAGCCGCGAGTCTGAAGCAGGCTCTCCTCGCTTATCTGAGATATCTCCAGACCAGGCATGGCCTTGCCCAGATTTCTGGAGACCTTGGCCAGAAGTTCTGGATCGTTATAGTGGGTGGTGGCTTCAACGATTGCCCTGGCCATCACCGCAGGGCTCTCGGACTTAAATATCCCCGAACCCACAAAGACCCCATCGGCACCCAACTGCATCATTAAGGCGGCGTCGGCGGGTGTGGCAACTCCCCCGGCAGCAAAGTTAACAACGGGGAGCTTCCCCTCGGGTCGAGGCCCAATCCTGGCTACCTCGCGGAC
>JASEEZ010000048.1 GCA_030019215.1 Actinomycetota bacterium | reverse complement strand
CGTGCCAGCAATCGCGCCCACTCATAATATAAGTGCCAGGAGTCCTCTTATAATTCCCGTTCTCATAAGCATAGAGCTGCCATTTGGTGAGAGCACGATCGATGAAGGGCAAAGAGTTCAAGTCGTGGTTTAGCTCAAAGGGACCGGTGTTTTTAATCTGACCATTGTGACGGTAGTAGATACCGTGATCGAGATCAGCGGAGAGCTTAGAGCTCGGAGCGGAGAGATAAGTCTTTTTCTCCCTGCTCTCTGCTCCCTGCTCTAAGCTATCTTTTTCTCTCTCTGCTCTCTGCTCTCTGCTCTCTGCTGACAAAAAGTTGCAAAGACTTAGGAGGAGGAAGTCATAGTCGCCGCCGGTAAGAACGAAATCTACTTTAGAGTTTCGCATCGACTCTTCAGGGAGAGCAGTGACGTGGTCGCCGAAGAGGACAACGAGCGGAGAGCTTGGAGCTTGGAGCTTGGAGCTAAAGATTTTGCCTTTTTCTCTATGCTCTCTGCTCTCTGCTCTGCGCTCAACAGAGTTGACAGTTGACAGTTGTTTAAGGTCGGAGATGATGCGCCAATGCTTTTTAACGACAGGGGTTTTGGTCTCCATGGCGATCAGGTCGGGCTTCTCCTGCTTCACAAAATCAAGCCACTTTTGATAAGTCCACCCCTCAGCAATTCCATCACTCCAGATTACCTCATAACCACTTTCTTTAAGCAGAGTAGCCGCTGAAGCAGGAACGACAGGGTAGATATAGGTTGGGC
>JASEEZ010000047.1 GCA_030019215.1 Actinomycetota bacterium | reverse complement strand
CCTTGGAGTCGGTGGCCTGTCTGGGATGCTGCAGTTTGGCCCCGGTGATGATGATCGGCGATGAGACCTATGGTCGGTTGAATTCCCAGCGAGCACGGGAGACTGTCAAGAAAAGGCGAAAAGTTCTTGGGGAAGAGAAGAAGAATGCCTAAAAAGACGGATTTGAAGGGAAAGAGAAAGGTCTTGATATGCACCGGGACGGGCTGCGTTCTTTCGGGCTCCCTCAAGGTGCGGGGTGTCTTTGAGGCTAAGTTGAAGAGGGCAAAATTGGACAAGGAAATCGGGATGGTCTCCAGCGGTTGTCATGGTTTCTGCAGTCAAGGACCGATCGTCGTCGTTTACCCCGAGGGAATATTCTATCCGCGGGTCGAGCCGGAGCAGGTTGCTCGCATTGTCGATGAGCATTTGAGAAGGGGAAATGTGGTTGAAGGGTTTCTCTACACCGATCCCAACACCGGCAAGAGGGTTCCCGAGTATAGGAATGTCCCCTTTTACAAAAAACAAAAACGCATCGTCCTTCGCAACTGTGGGGTCATCAATCCCGAGAGGATCGAGGAGTACGAGGGGAGAGGGGGTTACAGTGCATTATCTCAAGCCCTTTCTGCTTCCCCTGAGGAGGTCATCGAGGAGATAAAGAAATCTGGACTCCGAGGTCGAGGAGGGGCTGGTTTTTCGACGGGCCTCAAGTGGGAGTTTGCCAGAAAAGCCCCGGGGGACAAGAAGTACATGATCTGCAACGCCGATGAGGGAGATCCAGGTGCCTTCATGGACAGAAGCGTCCTGGAGGGGGATCCTCACGCTGTTTTGGAGGGGGTGATCATCGCCGCTTATGCCATCGGAGCTTCCGAGGGCTACATCTATGTCCGAGCGGAATATCCCCTGGCCGTCAAGCGTCTTAGGATCGCCATCTCCCAGGCGAGGGAGA
>JASEEZ010000046.1 GCA_030019215.1 Actinomycetota bacterium | reverse complement strand
CGCACGGTTTGAGGCAGGGGACGATGGAAGCAATTCCATCTCCTACTCTGGACTAAAAATACAGTTAAGGTAACTGATTGCCGAAACTGGCTTCGTAGCCTTAACCGTAATCTGAGCAAGACTATATGGCTGAGGTTGAAAGAGATGAAGTCTTCCAGCAATCTTGAAAGGGTTTTGAAAAAAGGAATATTTGCGGTTACGGCAGAACTTGGCCCACCCAAGAGCGCTGATGGCGAAGTCATAAGAGAGAAAGCGAAAATTTTAATGGGCTATGCTGATGCAGTGAATATTACCGACTGTCAAACTGCGATTGTAAGAATGTCTAGCATTGCTTCAGCGGCAATCTTACTTCAAGAGGGAGTTGAGCCTGTTGTTCAGATGACTTGCCGTGACCGAAACCGCATAAGTATTCAAAGCGATCTTTTAGGTGCAGCAGCGCTGGGCGCAAAAAATCTTCTCTGTCTAACTGGAGATCATCAAAAGTTTGGTAATCATCCTGAAGCAAAGGGAGTCTTTGACTTAGACTCAATACAGCTTTTACAGATGGTCAAGGATATGAGGGATGAGAAAAAATTTCAATGCGGTGAGGAGATGGAGGTTGAGCCCCGTTTCTTCCTCGGTGCGGCCGAAAATCCGTTTGCCGATCCTTTCGAATACCGCGCTCTGAGGTTGGCCAAGAAGGTAACAGCGGGAGCTGGTTTCATTCAAACGCAGATAGTCTACAACATTGAGAAGTTTGCCAAGTGGATGGAAATGGTTTGCGAAATGGGACTCCACAAGAAAGTTTATATTCTGGTGGGTGTCTCTCCCC
The DNA here is from genome assembly GCA_030019215.1 of Actinomycetota bacterium. GTDB lineage: Bacteria > Actinomycetota > Aquicultoria > Subteraquimicrobiales > UBA9087 > UBA9087. Next base: position 1,136 of record JASEEZ010000046.1, on the reverse strand, counting down.
TGAAATCGTTAGGTATGGCCAAATATATGAAAAACTGCGTTCCTGGTCTGGATATTCCGGGCTGGGTTATTGAGAGGATGGAGCAGGCCGGCAAGGAAAAAGCAAAAGAAGAGGGCATTAAAATCTGCATTGAGGTGATTGAGCAGGTTAAAAAGATTGAGGGCGTCTCCGGCGTCCACATAATGGCAATCGAGTGGGAGAATGCTGTGCTCGAGATCGTGGAGAAAGCGGGGCTCTTGCCCCGTCCTAAGATTGTCTGATTTTTGCGTAGGAGGAAGTTGTGCCTGGAGAGCGACTCCGTATAGTGCTCATAAATTACACTCCAAATCCGGAGGAGACGATAGCCTTGGCGGGGAGGCTGTGTTATTCCCCGGTTGGCGTCCCCCAGCTGAAGGAAAAGGTGTCGAATGAGGAAAAGAAAAGACTCCTCAAGCTACTATTGGCTGGGGGCCACCACAGTCCCCTTGAGCATGCCAATTTCACCTTTGCCATAGAGGGGATCTCCAGGGCCTGCAGCCATCAACTCGTTCGCCACCGCCTCGCCTCCTATAGCCAACAGTCGCAGCGATATGTGAGTGCCAAGGATTTTGGCTACATCATTCCCCCAGAGATAGCCAAGGATGATGAGCTTAAGACCAGTTTCATTGAGGATATGCGAAAGTTTGCTCAAAGGTATGAATTTTATGTGGAGCGGTTGTTGGCCAAAGGGCGTGACCGAGAACAGGCTCAGGAGGATGCTCGATTCGTGCTCCCAAATGCTACCGAGACAAAGATCGTGGTGAGCATGAATGCGAGAGAATTGATCCACGTGAGTAATGTAAGACTCTGCCTGCGCGCTCAATGGGAAATTCGACGCCTTTTCGAGGCGATGAAGAAGGAAGTGGCTGTTGTTGCCCCCACCATAGCCGCCTACATGGTGCCCAAATGCGACGACAAGATCTTGGGCTATTGTCCGGAGGGGAAGATGAGTTGCGGAATGGTTCCAACTAGGAAATGAAAATTAAAAACTAAAAATGAATGTATTAAAATGAATGTATTATTGACAAGATGGGTTGACACTATGGTCGGGGTGAAGTGCTCTGAAAACACGCGGTCGGCCTGGTTTTAGTTTTAACCAGATCATACTCCGGCCGCCG
>JASEEZ010000045.1 GCA_030019215.1 Actinomycetota bacterium | reverse complement strand
ATAAGTGGGTAGGCTGGATAAGGTGGAGTCGGGAAAGGGGTGTGGGGTGTGGGAGGAGACGAAGGAGAGGGCGAAACTGGGGCAAGATAATGGCGAGAGAGAGTTGGGGAAAGGATGAGGGCGAAGGGATGGGACAGAGAGGGAAGTGGAAGGGATGAGTCCGGGAGAAAGAGCAAAGGCAAACAAGGGAGAGGGAGAAGGAGGGAGAAGGAGAAGGAGGGAGAGGGAGAAGGAGGGAGATAGGAGAAGGAGGATTTCTGCGAGCGCTTTGGGCGGGCGTCTTGGGGCTTGAAAACTAGGGGTAAGAAGGTGAGAATGGCTGAAACCTCATAGCCCTCTCAATATCAAGACATCGGAACCATGGCGACGATCCAAAGGGGCAAGAAGGGACGGGAAGGCGGGATGCGCAGGAGTGGATGCACGGGGATGTGAAGACACCTGGGGTGTGGGGTGTGGGGTGTGGGGATATCCAGGGATGTGTGGGGTATCGGAAAGGACGCGGGGCCATGCAACCGGGTGATATCGGCTGGGGATCCAGGGATGTGTGGGGTATCGGAAAGGACGCGGGGGCGAGCGTGGATCGGGATTGGCGGGAGTGGGAGAGGCGCTGGGGTGGATCGCGAGTCGAGAGATGGTCGGGAGTGGGGGAGGCGTTGAGACAGGTCATGAGGTCGAGGGGCGATCAATGGGGAGCGGACGAAGGGGAAAAGGCGTTGGGACGTGAAACTGTTGGGCGCAGAGATGGCGAAGAATAGTTGACAGAGAAAATTTTTTGATCGGCGGAGCGCTTTAGGCAAGGGCCCAGAAGCCCGGGCCGGTTACTGGAAGGGCATACAAGGTGGATTACTCTGTGCCATTATTTTTCCTGCCTATTTTCCTCCAGTTCTTTCAGGAGATTCAGGAGGCTTAGGGAAGACTCAGCTTTTTTGGAAGAGTTTTTATAAAAAGGCTTTGCGCGCTTTTTCCATGGGGGCCAGGACGAAGTTCCTTGGGGCTTGAAAGCCAGGGGTAAGGAGGGCAAGAGTCTCAAGAGAATCCTCCGGAGAGTTCCCAGAGGCCCTGGGGCACAAGTCGCGGCAATTCCAACCCTCAGGTAAAGACTTAAGGGGGTTGACGAGGGATCTTAAGGGTTTTAGGCAAGGATTTAATTTTTGATTTAAGGCGACGGGAGTCGGCTTCAAGGTTTTTTATGCGAGGGGAAAGAAAGACGCCCCAGAGGGCAGCAAATCCGTGCGCCTGAGGAGGGGTCTTGAGGAGGGGGCAGACAGGGCGAGGATGGGAATTTTGAGGAAATGAGACGGTAGGCCCTACCTATCTCACCCCCTCTAAGAATCTTTAAAATGTCTTCCTCGGCTCCCACTTCCCCTAGCTCAAATTGTTTCTTACCCTCGGCCAGAGCTCTTTTTATCTCAGGGTCAGATTGTTCAGCACCTATCTCTAGCATATCTCTATAATCCTCAGGGTTTAAAATAACGGCAGCCACCTTACCCCGTCTTTTGACGAAGAAGGTATAGTCTTTCTCGCTTACTTCATCAAGAAGTTGACCGAAATGGACTCTAGCTTCATGGGCATCGATTGCTTTATTCATAGTTTTCTCCTTTTTAATGGTAAACACCTCCTTTGTAAATCAATGGATACATTAATTATCTCATGGCCGGGTAGTTTGTGTTAAGGCTCAAGGGGACGCCACGTGAGACCGAAGGAGTGGCGCGCCGAGTACTCAGCGTCGCCCTTTAATTTTCTTCGGTTTTTTGTCGTGGGGGCCCTAATTGAGGGTAGACCAAGGACAAAGAGCCCCATCGTTGACGGGACTTTTTGTCTGCGAAAAACCAAACACAAGATCAATGGTGGCCAAAAAGTTTCTCCGGGAAAGAATAAACGGAGGGATGTCATCTTTTTTAGACCACCTGAACAGGCAAGGGATTTTTAGATATTGATAAATTCAGAAAATATGGTATAATTGGGCTAAAAAGGGACATAAAATAGGGATGGACGGTCTTTGAAAACTTCATATCCCGCCCCGGAAAGGAGGAGGCGTGAATCTAATCTGTCTTTTAGTGGCGGGCTCGATGATTTTGGCGGTTCTCCTGGCGGCCGGAGGAAGCGAGCTTGTTTGCAAAGGAATGAGAAAGATTGAGGACGACCAGGAAATGTCGGCGCTCATGGAAATACAGAGTTGGACGCTTACGCAAACAGGTGGGAAGGTGTTTGCAAGGCATGCATTGTGGGTTCTAATTTCCGGGACAATACTTATTGCGGCGGTGTGTATTTTTGGGAAAGGACCGGAAGGGCATTCTTTCATGATTCAAGTCTTGAGCTTTTCAGGCATTGTTGTCGCGGGGGGGATTTTCCTCTACACATGGATGCACTTCTTTAAGGGGATTAAGTCTTTAGCAATACTGTTT
>JASEEZ010000044.1 GCA_030019215.1 Actinomycetota bacterium | reverse complement strand
TTGCGACCTGTGACTGGAGTTCAGACGTGTGCTCTTCCGATCTGAATCCCTTGAGCCTGGAAAGTTAGGCCCAAGGATTTGCCGGATGACCCTCTCTTAAAGGACCAAATGGTCCCAAAGGAGGGTTGTTTTATGGAAGGGAAAATGGAAGGCTCCGACTTACCCAGAGGGCCTTTCGATTTAAAAAGAGGGTTTTTAGTTCTCTTCGCGATTGGACTGTTTTTCCTGCCACCAGCGCTAAAATCCTCGAAGACCACTCACCATCACAGCGCCGAGAGACCGGCGAGGCCAGCAAACGTCAGCAGGGGTACCTCCAGAAGTGCGCACAGTTCCTCTTTTACTGTGCAAAAAGGGATGGAGCTGGTCAGCCCCGTTGAAGATGACGTGGCAAAGAAAGAGAGAGAGGAACTCATCCGGCAGATAGACGAACACCTAAAGGGATCGCCCATGGAGGGGAAGGGAAGATACATGGTTGAAGAAGCCGAAAGGCACGGCTTCCCGGACCCAACGCTGTGCCCGTCGATAGCTCGCCAGGAAGGCCAGTGCGGGGAAAGAATCCCCCCGGGGTCATTCAATTCTTACGGAATTACCGCGGCCAAGGGTGAACCCAGCGTCAGGTGCGGGGACTGCGAAGGACATGTTGTTCATTTCAGGAAGTACGAGTCCTGGGAGGACAGCATCAAGGGCTTTTACCTCTTCGTTCTCGAAAGGTGGGGTCCGGTTTCCAGTCCCTACGAGATGAAAGACTACTGTGGGAAAAACTCAAAAAAATGGGCTCAGAACATAGCAAGCATCCAGGAGTCCATCAGAAACAGGTAAGAACAGGAGGGAGCGGGCTTATCCGCCCCCTCCCTCTATAAGGAGGTGGCGGGAGTTGTCGAGGATCAGGATTAATGAACACAAGGACATGCGCCCGCCCGGCTTCCGAAAGAAGGAGACTCTAAGCACGGTAACCTTCAAAAAGTCGGCGGTGTGTTTGAGGGGAAACAGTTTGCGCCTATCCATCCCCAAGAGGGTATATTCCAGGCAGTTTGTGCATCTTAAGCTTGCTTTTCCTCCCGGGGTCATGGTTGGAGGGGCTCAGATGGTCCGGTTGATCTTTGATAAGAAGAAAGGTGAGTGGTTCGCCCACGTTGTCCATAAAATCGAGGTTCCCGAGCCCAAGAAGGAAGGACGCATTATGGCGATAGACGTGGGAATGAAGGTCTTTGCAGCCTCTGTTGGAACCGACGGGAAAACCTCTCTTTATTCGGGGGGAGAGCTCAGGGCGATCGACAGGTATTTCGCCAAGAGGAAGGCCAAATGCAAGTCCGCTGGCTGGAAACCCAGGAGCAGGAAGAAAAGAGCATCCAGGCAAGAGAAGGAGCTTAACCGGAAGTGGGGAGCCCAAAGGCGTCATTTCCTCCACTCTTTGACCAAGACGATTGTCGACGATGCAGAAGCTCGCAAGACGTCCACCATAGTTCTGGGCGATCTCAATGGCATTTGCAAGGGAAAGAGCTGGGGAAAGAACGGTAACCAAAAGCTTCATGCATGGCCCTTTGACCGGTTTAAGGAAATACTCACCTACAAAGCTGCCCTTAAGGGGATCCGGGTCGAACAGATATCCGAGAGGGGTTCTTCTTCCGCTTGCTCTGTTTGCGGGAAGAAAGAACCGCACAAGGGGACGGGACGCAAGACCAGAGGAAGGTATGTTTGTCCTTTCTGCGGGACAGATATGCAGGCGGACGTAAACGGGGCAAGAAACATCCTCAAGATGTATCTCCACGAGGAAGGTCTCTTCCGAGACCTTTTTTCGGGAGTAGTGGCCGATTTGGCACGGCCGGCAGTCAACCGCTTCGTGTGGAGAGATACCACACCGAATGGCCATGAAGCGGGGATGTCCAGACCGGGAGTCTGGGCCACTGTAAACAGCTCCGCCTAAAGGTGGAGTGGAATCCCCTCCCCTTCAGGGAGGCGGGGAGGATGTCAAAACCCGGAAGGATATCACACGGGAAGCGTGTGGGTTTGGGACAACTGAATGATCATCCAGGGTTTGAGACGCTACGGACTGAATGAGTGCGCGGACAGGCTCAGCGCGTCCCTCCTGGAGGCGATGGGAGAGATGGGATGCATTCCTGAGCTTTTCCCCGGATATGCACGGGGAGAAAAGAAGCTGGATCACAAGAAGACGAAGGCCTGTTCGATCCAGGCCTGGTCATGTGGGGCAGCCATAAGCCTATTGAAAGGAGGGGAATAAAACTGGACAGAAAACTTAACGAGATACAGGGCCTCGAGGAGGCAACCAAATTCATAAGGACCCTCATGGACGAGGAGCCCACCCACATAGAGGTTCAGGAGTCTCATGATGAAGAGGAGGCCCTAAGGATTGAAACAGCTCTGTCGGAGAAAGGCTTTCATCTTCTTTCAGAGAGGACTCCCGCCCAAAGGGTGGCGGCCGTCGATGGAGGATCGTTTACGGTGGCAAACGGGAGAAGCTTTGTCATTGGGGCATTGAGGGTGGGCGGATGCATCTTTAAGGGAGACGTGGTAACAGAGGAGATTCTTTCCCCCTTAAAGATGGTCAACATCTCGAGGGCAACCGCCCAGGCTCTCTACACGAAGACACACGTAGAGGCCACGGGAAAGATTCCAAAAGCCTTCCCCTCTCACGACGATATGCTCGGGCGCCTAAGGACGATGGAAGAGTGGATGCTGGCAAGAGAAGTTTTAAAGAAGTTGTCGAGAGAAGACGTGCTCCTCATCGATGGCAGCCTTAAGGCGAGCATGAGCGTGCCCCATGGACTTATTAGAAGTATTTGCGAGGAGGCC
>JASEEZ010000043.1 GCA_030019215.1 Actinomycetota bacterium | reverse complement strand
GCATCACCCGGTCTACCGGGCACCGCAACGTTGTTTGGCGCACTATCGGAGACTTGCACTCCGACTCCATGCAACCCAAAAGAGATATCAGAGGAGTTTTCTTGTGGGTTTCGGGGAGAGGTCACCGAAAGTATTGATACCATTGTAACAAAATTTCCGCTCTCATCCCTCCCTTTCGGGAAGGGGACTTCTTGGCAGTAAAGTTAAAGGAAATGGGGTCAGAGTCTCATTCATCGCCCTATCGTCTCGGCTCTAAAGATATTGCTCTCGCTGGACAGACTTGAGAGCAAAGACCGCAGCTACCGCACCTTTCCTCGTTGACGATTGGAAGCTTTTCTTCATCAAGCTCGATGGCCTCATAGCCAGCGTCTCTGCAAGCGAGATGGCACAGTCCACATTTAGTACATTCAGATATGTCAACCTGAGGAATTACCCGATATATGAAATCTAACTTTTCTATGCTCGTGAGCTTCGGCAAAACGCGACCAACGATATCTTTTATTGAATCAAATCCCTTCTCCCTGAGATAATCGGAAACTCCATCTTTTAGACGATCGATGATACGATGTCCTTTGAACATGACAGCCGTGCAAAGTTGCACCGTGGAGGCGCCGGCCATGAAGAATTCCACTGCATCTTCCCACGTGGATATTCCCCCCACTCCCGAGATCGGTAGCTTTGTGCTCTTCGCTGCCTGAGCCACGCACCTCAGGGCAATTGGCTTTATTGCTGGACCAGAATAGCCGCCGAAGGCAGACATCCCACCCACAGAGATCCTCGGCTCCATCTTTTTTAGATCTATTCCCACGAAACTGAGAACGGTGTTTATCGCCGAAAGAGCATCTGCGCCACCCTCTTCGGCAGCTCTCGCGATCGACGTGATATCTGTTACGTTAGACGTTAACTTGACCATTACCGGAATGTGCGTGACTTCTTTCACCCACTTCACTATCTCGCGCGTGAGTTTGGGGTCCTGTCCGATGGTGGCACCGACCGCTCTCTCTTCCTCCGTGAGAGGACATGACAAGTTTAGTTCCAGCATGTCAGCGCCCGCATCCTGCATCTTCTTTGCCACTTTCTGCCAGCTTGAAGCATCTGTATTGCCCGTGATGTTTGCTATCAAAATTTTGTCCGGATATTTTTTCTTCAGGCCCTTGATTACCGGAAACAAGTCCTCTGCGTGGAAAATGATGGAATCTACATTCTCGAGTCCAATTTTCTTGCCCTCAAAAGTCAGGGCGGCAATGTAGGGGTGTGGACTCGGTCTGGTTTTTAGTCCTGTTAGCTTCGTTACCGCCCCGCCCCATCCTGCATCAAAGGCTCTTTCGATCGCTTCTCTCCTCGCGGTGGCTGGGCCCGAGGCGAGGAGGAAAGGGTTTTGAAACTCCAGCCCACAAAATTCTATGGACAAATCCACTTTCCTCAAAGCGTTGGAATCCTTCAAGTTATCACCTTCACCCCATTATTTTGTTCTCAGTTTTCGAACTCCGGAGTATATATCAGGAGATGTTCTGGTGGAAAGCAGATTTTTGATCTCTTTCTCACTTCGAAGTTTTGAAGCATCGAACTTATCTACGTGCGTGAAGTCATGGGGATCCCTCCGAAATCGAGGTAAAACACGCTCCGCTGGATAACCCAGTTGAAGGACTTCCAGAATCCTAATGTGGGTGGGAACCCCTAGCAATTTCTGGAGCTTGTCCCTGTTCAAGGTGTCCACGGTCCCCCAGCTTAATCCGAGCCCAAGCGCATTCGCCGCCAACATCATGTTTTGAGTCGCTGCCCCCATGCTCACGTTGAGGATTTCTTCCCTGTAGCCAACCTTAGGATAGGCTTTCATGAAACGGGTATCGGCGCAAACGACAATCAGAATCGGTGGATCTGTAAATCTCCTCCGTAGCCCCTCACCTGTTTCATAGGGAAACTCCTTGTCCTCCTTCTTGGCCCGTTGGTGGCTCTCCACGAAAATTTGAGCTATTTCTTCTTTCAATTCCGGATTTTTTACCACGACGAAATCCCAAGGTTGGGTGTTGGCGCCAGATGGGGCCCATCGGGTAGCTTGGAGAATTTTTTCCAAGTCTTCCTCGGAAACCGGATCAGGTTTGAAATGTCGAACGGTTCCCTGGCTACTCATAAGCTTGAGTAAATCATCGATCTCCATACAGTCACCTTGTGCATTGCTCAGCGCTCGAAAATAAAACTGTATGTATTTTCAGACGTTACGTGACTTATTGAATAGAAAGTTTTCTTATAACAGCAATCGGCCCGCCACCCGAATGGCCTTGGTGTTCTGCCCCTCCCGAAACGTATACCATCGGATCTCCTATGGTCGAGGCTATGAGTGCCCCGACAACAGCTCTTGCATGCCTTGTTGAAGGGAGCATAGAGTCAGTTAACATCGTGTGCCGCCTGCCCCTTATTTCCCCCGAAGGGTCGGCCTCAGCCTTGGCAAAAACGTTGATAACTTTTTTCAGTTGGTCATCCGCTGGGCAACATTCAAACTTCAGCCCCGCGCTCTTGAGGGCTTTTTTCAAAGCTCCCACATCTATAGAATCCTTCATCACACCATGACCAATTACTAAATCACTCACCGATCTTGTGGAGTTCCCCATTACGATGATTTCACAGTTCATTAACTCCACTCCCGCAGAAGTCGATGCAACCTTCGAATATAGGTTCCAGTCCTTGCAGATGACTTCATCGCTTAAGCATGCTTCGTCAACTTCCCCAAGTGCCAGAGCGACGCCAAGAGCCGATGCTCCCCTTGAATAAGCCATTGACTTCAGCGGATCCTCGGCCACGACTTTCTTACCCCTTCCGTGGGCCTCTTCAATCCTGTCGGAGGTCAGCAGGGGGCACTTGATTTGCACAAAATGGACATCTGACTTATGGGTAATGTAAGCATCTTTGATCGCCTGCTCGACCATTTTTGCAACCTCTTTTATTTGAACAATAGTGCCTATTTCCTCGGGTAGAAAATCTCTTGTACGTGAAATCCCAATAACCAATCTTTTTTCAACACGTGGTGAGTCGATCTCTACCTTTTCTCTCGCAAAAACAGTGAAATGTGGGCTTAATACACCTTCTGTTCCTCCCGACATGACTAGGCTAACCCTCTTTTCGGCTGCTTCGATCGGGATATTGAGCTCTTGTGAAATAAGCATCTTACATACGAAGGCAGCAAAACCTCTTGAAAAATCGTTCACTAGGCCATTACCTTCGGTCTTCCCTATGATTGCTACGATATTTTTTGCCTTTATTTTACCTCTCATAACAAGTTTCTTTATCCCCGAGACATCTTCCGGGCCTTTCATTGGAACTTTAAAAACCTTTACGTTCATTCCCTTCATTTCATCATCTCTTTTTTTCAATAACACTAGCTTAATTCATTTTCTTTTAAGTTTGAGCAAACTGTCGATTCTATAATGGTCACTTCATTTTTAGGTCACTCTCATTAAAATAACCTAGCTGACTTTCCCCCTAGCCGATATCGGCCAAATGACCTCGACCTCGTCGTTTCTGATGCCAATGATTTCATCATACAAGAAAACTGTGCCACAGCAATGGATGGGGATCAACTCCACCTTGCCTCCAACCTTGAATAGCTCGCGGCTCCTCTTGCCTCGCAGGAGTCCATATTCTTCTCCAACCTTGGAATCGAATATAACGTCCCATAGGATCTCGCCGTCTAAGGTTCTGATCAACCCCAAGCCCGTAGTCGGATCCTTCCTCCGAGCCTCTATAGGTGGGGTGTTGGGAG
>JASEEZ010000042.1 GCA_030019215.1 Actinomycetota bacterium | reverse complement strand
TGTTAGCGATGTTATGCTATTTTTAAGTTATCGATGTACTGCTATTTATCAGTTAGAGAGTTCCCGTTAAAACTTTCAAAAATTCTAAAGCTTTCCTTTCGAGTTGCCGATTGAAATATTGTAAATAGTGATTATAATTGGAACAGTAGTCATAATTGATGCAAGTAGGTATCTTAATATGTAGATTTTTGTGTATCTCCCTCATATAGGGGGAGATGTGGTTGGTCGGGCTGAAGGTGAAGGGTGGTTTAGGGTTGATCCGAGGAGAGTACATCCTTCTCAAAAATTTTTCGGCACCAAAGGTCGAAATAAACAAGCTTAGGGAAATTTCGAATATTTCAAGAATGTTCGCTGGGCACAATGGCCAAGAGCTATTCGATTTTGGTCATTATATCACCCCCCCGTAAGTTATTCCGGCTTAAAACGACAGGCTGTAAAGCTATCCTTTATAGTCAGAGAATACCTAGCAGAGAAGACCGAGCGCCATTTCTCGGAAGAGAAAATAAATGCTCGGTTTTTTCTATTCTTTAGGCTTTTTTGATTACGTTGCCATACGTTGCCATAGAGGTGGCGATAGTAACCTTGTTGGAGTGATGGGTGTGGAGCACAATGTTGCGCGCAAGAAGGATTTAGGAACAAAACCACATCAAAGGGCAGAAGACCGGAGGAAGGAAAGGCGAAGAAGTGAAGACCAGCAGCAGGTAAGGGAAAAGATCATCTTTGCCCAGGAGCTAGAGAGGAAAAGATGGGCTCTGGAGGTTCACGATAGAGTCACTCAGTTGCTTATCGATGTTCACTGGCGCCTTCAAGCTTATAGAAGAAAACTGGCTAGAGATCCCCAAAAAGCCCAGCGAGATATGGATGAGATAGAGGATCTTGTCGCGGAAAGTATCACCGAGGCCAAGGGGTTGATCGATGAACTACGTCCCTCGGTTCTGGACGATGTGGGGCTGGTTGCTGCGGTGAAGAAGTATTTGCGCAAGGTAGAAAGGGGAAATTCTTTGGATGTGAAACTGCTGGTGGATGAGAAGCTGGACAGGATACCTTCAGAGGTAGAAATCGCCACATACCGGATTATCCAAGAGGCTTTGACCAATGTCCGAAGGCACGCCAAAGCTAGCCATGCCGAGGTAGAGATTCGGAGGAAAGAAAACGATCTCATTGTAAGGGTTAGCGATGAGGGTTGTGGCTTTAATATAGAAGCGGTCAATGCCGAGGGAGATAATTGGGGATTGGTTTGCATGCAAGAGAGGGCTAAAGTTGTCGGTGGCTCTCTTGGGTTGAGAAGTGAACCAGGTAAGGGCACCACGATCAATCTCAAAGTACCGATTTAGTAATCGAGGGTTCTGGTTATGAAAGAGCGCATAAAAGTTCTTATTGTTGATGACCATGCCATTATCCGTGAAGGGTTGCAGAAGTTGTTAGAGGATTGTGGAGAAATCCAGGTGGTGGGCGTGGCTAGCGATGGCCGCGAGGCAATCAGCAAGGCGAATAAGCTTTTGCCTGACGTGGTTCTTATGGATGTCAAGATGCCAAGGGTGGACGGAATCGAGGGTACACGGATGCTTAAAGAGCGCCACCCAGGGATCAACGTCGTCATTCTTTCCGTGCTTGAGGATGCCGAGTATGCTCTGGAGGCCATTAAGGTCGGCGCTACAAGCTATGTGCAAAAGGATGTCTCTGCAGATAAATTAGTTGCTTGGATTAAGGAGGCGCACTATGGTAGGCGCCACGTTTATCTCCCATCAGGTTCGGATGTTCTACTAAAGTTAGCCTCTCAGGTCTCTTCTGATGAAAAAGTAAAGTTAACTGATCGAGAGAGAGAAGTTCTCGAACTAATAGCTGCTGGGAACACAAATAAAGAGATTGCCAAGAAATTATTTATCTCTGCTCAAACCGTCAAGGGCCATGTTCATAACATACTTGAAAAGCTGGAAGTTGCTGACAGAGCCGGGGCTGTCGCTACTGCTCTTCGTAGCAAGATGATCGAGTAGATTGTATTTTAGACGGAAGCTAACCATTTGGTTTCTGTTGGGATTGAAGAGAGGCTTTTTATTCTTCCTATCTAATACCCCTCATTCAGGGGAAGTATTACCCAAATGGGCGGGGTAAAAATGGCCTTGTGGGGAATAAAAAAAAACCTGGAAATGAACGATGATAATTACTGTCTATATCTGCAAAAATTCGTGTTTGGAAAGGAGGTGAAAAAAGATGGCGGTAGAGAAAGCGATTGCTTCTTCAAGCCTGGTCGAAGTGGTTGACAGGATCCTGGACAAGGGCATTGTGGTCGATGCCTGGGTTCGAGTTTCCTTAGTGGGAATCGAACTCCTGGCAGTGGAGGCCAGAGTGGTGGTTGCTGGTGTCGAGACCTTCCTGAAGTATGCTGAAGCCGTGGGACTCCTACCAGCAGCAGCCTAAATCTTGTTACCACTTAAGGCTTGAAGGGAGATTCTGAGACGTCCTTAAGAGTATAGAGGTGCTGAGAGCCCCTCTATAGGTAATGTTGCTCCCATCTTAAGTATGTCTCGAATTCTCCACTGCAGAAATCAGATGCCAGAATTCAGAGGTCAGATCCGTCTTTCTGACTTTGTTTGTTGCTTTCTGGAATCAGGAGTAAGAGATGGGATTTGCTGAAGATATACAAAATTTTGTTCATAATATTATTGATTCATATGAAATGAGAGTAAAGACAGTTACTGCTTTGATGAGGCAAACTAATGAATTGTTGAAAAGTTTTCGCCTTGAGCAGGAAGAAATGATAGTTGAGTTGAGGGAAAGGCTTGCTAAGAGTGAATGTTTGAGAAGGGGAGATTTCGATGCGATGATGGAAAGCATTCGAACTCAGCAAAGGGAAAGAGAGAGACAAGTTAGTCAAATGCTGGAAAAATTTCATAGAGAAGAACACGAAATGGTAGCAGGACTAAGAGAGATTCTTGTAAGTAACAAGTGGACAAGACTACAAGATTTTAGGGTAATAAAAGAGAACATTCTCACTCGTCAGAAAGAGAGAGAAAGGGAAGTCAGCGATATCTTAAGAAGCTTCCACTTAGAACAAGAGGAATTATATACCGGTCTAAAGAAGCTCCTGTCTAAGAATGAATCTGTAAAGATAAAGGATTTTAAGGCTATGATCAAGAGTATCCAAGCTGTGCGGAAAGAAAGAGAAAGTGAAGTAGGCAAGATGTTAGAAGATCTTAGAGAAGTGCATGAGGAAGTAAGTGGTCAGTGGCAGAAGGTAATGAACACCATGAAAAAACGCAGATTTACGCAAATAACAGCAGATTAATCCGTGCTATAACTCAGCGTTAATCTGTGCCAAGAAAGGAGGGATGAAAACACAGATTAACGTGGAAGCTTAAACTCTGACAAGTTGGGGGTCTAAGTTTCTAAGAAGGAGACAAAAATCCGTGGGTATTAGCGCTAATCCGTATCTAGAAAAGGAGGTAAGCAAAGGTGGCAAATGCAGATGATTTTAGAAGTTTAGCTGGAGAGATGGCCACGATGTACAAGGATAGAGTAAAGTGGCACTCTATGTTATTGCGCACCTGCGAGAAAGATGACAAAGCCAGAGCTGCCGAGATGGCTAAGCTAATAGCTGACTTTTCCGGGGAGGACAAAGCCAGAGCTGCCGAGATGGCTAAGTTGATAGGAGAATTCGCCGAAGGTGACAAAGCAAGAGCTACCGAAGTTGTTACCCTCTTGACTGGCTTTTCCGAGGAAGACAAAGCCAGAGCTGCCGAGATGGCTAAGCTAATAGCTGACTTTTCCGGGGAGGACAAAGCCAGAGCTGCCGAGATGGCTAAGTTGATAGGAGAATTCGCCGAAGGTGACAAAGCAAGAGCTACCGAAGTTGTTACCCTCTTGACTGGCTTTTCCG
>JASEEZ010000041.1 GCA_030019215.1 Actinomycetota bacterium | reverse complement strand
CTTATATTCCCGGTAGATTCATTTACAGCCACCTATCTGAAAAAACAGGTTACGTTAATTTGGTTTTTTCAATTCGGTGATTACAGTATTACTCCTCTTTATTGCATTCGTCCTAACTTCGGGATTTCTAATGGTCGCATGTATCTTCGCCATAGGCTTCATAGTTTCGGGTAACTTTCCAACCCTTTTGGCTTTTGGAACGGATGCTTGTCCAGAGCACAGTGGACCGATTAACGGAATCGCCAGAAGCGCTTCTGCTTTGGGGCTCTCAATATTTCCAGCTTTAATCGGAGTAATTGCGGATTGGAGTAGTCTAACGAACGGGATGCAATTATTAATTTTTGTGATTTATCCCCTACTGAAATCGGGGCTTTCTCGCCGTGGGTTCTGTAAGTAGTTACTGAGCTCCATAGCCAGCAGAAACCACGCATATTAATTGGGTGAACAAATGAAGGAGGGGAGAGAAGTTGAGGAAGGTCGACCTCTGCTTGCAAAACGCCAAAATTCCATACCGGGGCCTACTTGTTGAGGCGGGCGTTGCGATTGATGGTGGTAAAATAGTTGCGATCCACAGGAACCATCTGCCGCCAGCAGATAAAACAATAAATTTGGGAGGGTCGTTGCTTCTCCCGGGCATCGTGGATGTCCACGTTCATTTTAGGGACCCTGGTTTAACTTGGAAGGAAGACTTCGCCAGCGGATCAAGAGCTGCAGCCGCCGGGGGGGTGACCACGGTCTGCGACATGCCAAACTGCGTTCCCCCGACCAACTCGTTGAAGAGGTTCAAGGAGAAAATAAAAATAGCAAGAAGCAAGTCGCACGTGGATTTTGGTTTGCATGCTGCTCTGCCCGACAAAGTGAAGGAAGGGGCCAAACTCGCTAAGGCTGGCGCTGCGTCGTTTAAAGTGTATACTGAATCTCAAGGTGATTCGGCGATTCCCCATTTTCTAGGACTTGACTCAACCATTTCAGCTCATGCCGAGGATCCCGCCGTGCTCAAAAAATTCAAGCCTCGAGGGAAGGGTATCAAGGAATTCATCAAGTGCCGACCCAAACTGGCTGAGATCTCGGAGATAGCCCGCCTGTTGCGCCTGACCCATGGTGCACATCTGCATCTCTGCCACGTAACAACGAGTGAATCGATAAATCTAATCGCGAAGGCAAAAAAGGCTGAGGGAGTGACGTGTGAGGCGACCCCCCACCACCTCCTTCTTTCATCAAATCACCTACGCAAGCTCGGACCACTCGCACAGACTTTGCCTCCACTTCGGTCCCCAGCGGATAAGCTCGCAGTTTTGATGGCACTGCGGAATGGGACGGTCGACATTGTGGCCAGCGATCATGCCCCCCATACACTGCAGGAAAAGGAAAAAGGTCGGATGAACATATGGGAGTCCCCACCAGGTATCGCCGGAGTTGAGACCTCGCTTCCGCTCATTCACACCTTAGTTCGAAAAAGGAGGCTGTCAATTTTCAGATTGGTCGAGGCGATGTGCACCATGCCAGCAAAAATCTTCGGCCTTCGCGGCAAATCAGGAATGCCTAAGGGGGTCATCAAACTGGGGGCCGATGCGGATTTTGTAGCCTTGGATCAAAGGAGGAAATGGAAAATCAAGGGGGAAGAACTCCATGGGAAAACCAAATTCACCCCGTTTGAGGGATATGCGGTCATCGGAAAACCTTTCATGACCCTCGTCAGGGGTAAGGTGGTCTTTGAGGATGGTGAGGTAGTTGGAAAAGCTGGTTATGGACGATTTATTCCGCGAAATAGTTCATAGGCCAAAGGTTTTGCCGATAAGTAGAGTCGTGAAGGAGACTCCTACAATCAAAACGTTCTACGTTGATTGTCCGAATATTTCATCAACAGTCCGACCAGGACAGTTTGTCATGCTTTGGGTAATTGGAGCAGATGAGATACCGATGAGCGTGTCGGTGGCAAAGAAAAACGGTGAATTAGGGATGACTGTGGCGAAAGTGGGTGATGCGACCACACGGCTTCACGAGCTAGGGAAGGGGGACCAGATTGGAGTCCGGGGCCCATATGGAAATTGGTTCGATCTTTCCGGAAACAGACTTCTGATGGTTGGGGGCGGATATGGCGTGGCTCCCTTGGCGTTTGGCACAGAGGTGGCTTTGTCTGAAGGCAAGAAAGTGACCGTGATTCTGGGTGCGAAGACATCTGATGAACTCCTTTTCAGATCAAGGCTTGAGAAGTTGAATGTGGAACTGAAGATAAGCACCGAGAATGGTTCAGCGGGGGTGAAAAGTCTAGCCACCGAAGTGTTGGAAAACATGCTGAAAAGAACGAAATTCGATTGTATATTTGCATGCGGACCTGAGCTGATGTTGAAAAAGACCTTTGATCTTTCGGAAAAATACAAAATCCCTCTGCAAGTCTCCTTAGAGCGAATGATGAAGTGTTCGGTTGGATTATGTGGTAGCTGTTGTGTGGGGCCTTACAGAGTTTGCTTTGATGGTCCAATCTTTTCTGCGGACAAGTTAAGAAAAATAAAAGACGAATTTGGGATTTTCAAGCGGGACGCCAGTGGAAGGAAAATTGAACTAAGGGAATGTGTTTAGCTATTTGAGGTCCGGCGTGTTTTGAGACGTATATACATCGTCTTGTGCTGAGGCCGATATTATATGCATGTCCATTCAAGTGCCACCAACGGGTTGATGACGTATATGCGTCACGCCCTTCCCTACGGGCTATTGCCGAAAGAAAAAGATGATACTCTACCATTTAGGACAATAGAATAGCCTCTTCTACCGTTCTACTTAACTAGCAGCAGTCCGAAGTACACCGGCCTCTGCTTTTGATCCTTTAGCACCTCAATTTTAAAACCAGCCTTACGAACCGTGGCATACACATCGACGCCACAAGCCTCCATGGAGGGACGTGCCAAATCGGGATGAATACATTCCTTGAGATTACATTTATCGCAGAGATGACATGGTCCAGCCCCAAGTCCGAACGCAGAGTAGTAGCCAGAAAGGAAGATCCTCCGTTCTAGTTTGACTGTAGTTTCGCGGACATTGGGTCCTTCCGGCTCAAACCTCAGGAGGATAGCCCATTTATATTCGCTGAGAATTTTCCTCATTTGATCGGGCGTTGGGCTGTAGGGTGGACATGTTAAGCACTGCCCATATCCGCCGCATCCATATTGGCACTTACGCCGAACCCAGTCGCTCACGATAACATCATCTGCTTTGATCGGTTTGGCCTCCACTGCACCCAATTTAATGGCTGCTCGGCAAAACTTTTCCAAGTCACGTTCTATGGGATTTTAACTAGCTTGAGTTATATTCATAAGCTTGGGTATCGCAGAATATTTGTATGAAACCATCCACCAACGGGCGCAAATTATCACATGAAGTGCTCGAAGCCTATCGCTTGCGAGCGATAGAACTGAGAAAAATGGGAAAGCAGGTGAAAGAGATTGCGCTTTTCTTTGGATTGCATCCCGGTTCGGTTTCCAGATGGTTTGTTAAACACAAAAGAGGGGGGATAGATGTTCTCAAAAGCAGAAAGGCTCCTGGCCCCTCTCCGAAATTGACTTTTGGGGAAACGAACAGAATTCTGAATTGCCTCAAGAAACCAGCAACTGATTATGGGTTCTCCACCCCCCTCTGGACGTGCAAGAGGGTCAGGCAGTTGATCCAGAAAGAAACACGTAAAAATTTTACTGTGGTCGGTGTGTGGAAATTGCTGATTCGCCTTGGGCTAACGAACAAGAAGCCGGAGAGGAGAGCCATGGAGCAGAATCCGAGAGAAGCCAAGCGCTGGCTGAAGGAAGATTGGCCTAAAATCCTCGCCCACGCCCGCAGATGGCAGGCTACGCTTTATTTTCAGGATGAGGCTGGTGCTTCGCTCACTCCGGCTCTCGGAAAGACATGGGCGATCAAAGGTGAAACGCCGATAGCGAGGGTGACTGGAAAAAGGGGTGGTTTCTGTCTCACATCGG
>JASEEZ010000040.1 GCA_030019215.1 Actinomycetota bacterium | reverse complement strand
TTGTTAAGGCAACCAACTGTTAAGCGATGAGTCCACGATGTTATGAAGGTTGCCACTTATATTTTAGTAGCTGTCAACTGAGATATAGCAGGGAGCAGAGAGCAGAGAGACTAAAGGTTTTTCTCTACGCTCTACGCTCCGAGCTCTAAGCTGATAAATCTGGTAACCGTCAACTAATTTCCAATAACGAATTACGAGTAACTAAGCGAGGGGGAGATTTAGAGAATGGCGTTAACTGGATTGGACATCTACAAAAAATTACCCAAGACGAACTGTGGAGAGTGCGGGGTTCCCACTTGCCTGGCTTTCGCCATGAAACTGGCGGCTGGTCAAGCCGAGCTCGATACTTGTCCCCATGTCTCTGCTGAGGCAAAGGAAGAGCTTTCGGAGGCGGCGGCCCCCCCCATTCGAGGTGTTACTGTCGGCAAAGGTGATTACGCTTTTAAAGTGGGGGAGGAGACGGTCCTATTCCGTCACGAAAAGACCTTTGTTAATCCCCCCGCCTTCGGTATCCTGATTGAGGATGGTTTGAAGGACGGTGAGATCAAAGCGAAGGTCGAGCAGGCGAATAAACTTTCCTTCGAGAGGGTGGCCCAGACCCTGCGGGCGAACGTCGTTGCCGTCAAATCCACCTCGGATGCCCAGAGATTTGCCCAGGTGGCGGAGAAGGTGAAGGAAGCAACGCCGCTGCCCCTGATTTTAATGACGGAGGATCCTGAAAGGATGAAAGCCGCTTTATCCATGGTCGCGGGTGGCAGACCCCTCCTCTACGCCGCCGATAAAGATAACCATGAAGCCATGGCGGCTCTGGCGAAGGAGCACGGTTGTCCCCTGGTGGTTCGTGAGCCAGCTGGTCTGGATGCTCTGGCTTCCCTTTCCGAGAAGATAAGTGCCCTGGGCATCAAGGATTTGGTGCTGGATCCGGAGCCTGCCTCTTCGGCGGAGACTTTTAAAAATCTCATTATGATCAGACGAGCGGCTCTAAAGAAAAAGTTTCGGCCTCTGGGTTATCCGGTTATCACCTTCCCCTGCTTGGAAGGGGAGAACGATTTCACAGAGGCGATGTTGGGCGCCGTTCATGTGCTGAAGTATGCTGGAATCATCATCTTCAACGATCTCGAGCCGTGGAAGATGCTCCCCTTGCTCGTCCTGCGCCAGAACATTTACACCGATCCTCAGCGTCCCCTCACGGTGAAGGAAGGAATCTATGAGATCGGCAAACCCGATGAGAACTCACCCACTCTTCTCACTACCAACTTCTCCTTGACCTATTTCATAGTCTCCTCGGAGGTTGAGTCGAGTAAGGTTCCCGCCTGGCTGTGCATAATGGATGTGGAGGGTCTCTCGGTCTTGACCGCCTGGGCGGCGGGGAAGTTCATTCCGGAGAGGATTGGGCCCTTCATCAAGCGCTGCGGAATTGCCGATAAGGTCAAGCACCTTAAGCTGGTGATTCCGGGATTTGTGGCCCAGATTAGCGGTGAGCTCGAAGAGGAGCTCCCGGGCTGGAAGATAGTCATCGGTCCCAGAGAGGCCAGCGATCTCTCGGTCTTCTTGAAGCAGTGGAGTGTGAGCTAGTACCGTTACAACTTTAAGATACAAGTCTACAATGACCAGTAAAAATTAAATACTGAGAGTGTATCAGGAGGTAAATTAAAATGATCCCGGGTATTATCTACCCACCATGCCAGGCAGCATGTCCGATATCTACTGATGTTCAAGGATATGTGGCCTTAATTGCAGAGGAAAGGTTTGAGGATGCCCTGCGTCTTATCAGGAACACCAATCCCTTTCCATCAGTCTGCGGGCGAATCTGCACTCACCCATGTGAGGGGGCTTGCCGCCGGACTCAAGTGGACCAGCCCATTGCTATCCGGGGCCTAGAGAGGTTTGCCGTAGATGCAGGAGGAGAAAAAGCTAAACTGAAGAAGCCAAAGGTTAGTGTGATTCCCCATCCTAAATCTCCACAAGTGAGAGCTAAGGTAGCAGTGATTGGAGCAGGTCCAGCAGGACTTTCCTGTGCCCATGATTTAGCTCTTTTAGGTTACAAGGTCACTGTTTTTGAAGCTCTTCCTGTGGCCGGAGGAATGCTCAGAGTAGGCATTCCTGACTACCGCTTACCCAAAATTATTCTTGAAAATGAAATTAATCGCATCGGAGAGTTGGGGGTGGAAATTAAAACCAACTATCCCATCGGTAAGAGAATTACCATTGGTGATCTAATTGAAAAGAGGGGGTATAAGGCGGTCTTTATAGCCACAGGTGCCCATCGAAGTCTCAAGCTCCAGGTTAAAGGGGCAAACCTGAATGGGGTTATGGCCAGCCTTGAGTTCCTGAAGGCATTTAATCTAGGCAAGCCCCTGAATCTGGGGCGAAGAGTGGCAGTGATTGGCGGCGGAAACACGGCTATCGACTGTGCTCGGACAGCCTTAAGATTGGGAGCTAGAGAAGTGACCATTGTCTATCGCCGCTCTCGTAATGAAATGCAAGCCCAGCCGGGAGAGATTGACGAGGCTTTGAAAGAAGGAGTCAAGATAGAGTTTCTTTCTATGCCTGTGAGGATCATAGGCAAAATTGGTGCCGTTGTAGCCATTGAGTGCATCAAGATGAAGTTGGGATCCCCTGATGAAAGCGGAAGAAGGCGCCCCATTAAAGTTGAAGGATCCGAGTACAGTTTCCCTGCGGATAATGTGATCTCAGCTTTGGGGCAAAATATCGATGCCTCATTTCTAACCCGAAAAGATCAAGTTCTTTTGAGCCAACGAGGTTTAATAAGAGCTGATAGAAGGACTACGGCAACCTCCCGTGAAGCTGTTTTTGCGGCCGGAGATTGTGTATCAGGGCCTGCGACAGCTACTGAGGCTATCGCTGCTGGGAAAAAGGGGGCCTACGCTATTGATACGTATCTCAGAGGCGAGGATATCTCTGAGCTTGAGGTACTCAAGAAGCAAAAAATCGCAGAACTCAAGCCAGATGTAGTTAAAAAAATCCGTGTTCTCCAGCGAGAGAAGATGTCAACTCTGCCCATCGAGATGAGACTGCGGAACTTCAACCCCGTTGAGAAAGGATTTAGCAAGGATAAAGCGATTCGGGAGGCCTTACGCTGTCTCGGCTGTGGTAGTGGTGCTGCCATCAGTGAAGCTGAATGTGTTTCCTGTTTAACCTGTGTCAGCGTCTGCCCCTACGGTGTTCCGGTTGTTAAGAAGGAGGGAGTGGTTGAGATTGATATCTCCCAGTGCCAGGCTTGTGGTATCTGTGCTAGTGAGTGCCCGGCTATGGCCATAAGCTTAAGAAGGGCGGCGATGCTTGAAGACGAGATTGAAAAGGTTGTGGGAAAAGGAAAATCAAAGGTGGCTGAGTTCTACTGCCAGTACGAAGCCTATGAGGGAAAACTCCCAAAACCTAAAAAGGGCGGGATCAAGGTTATGTGTACTGCCAAGCTCCACGTAGTTCACCTCCTTAAAGCCACAGAGATGGGGGCTGAAGAAATCATTGTACTAAGCTGTACGGAGAAGAGTTGCCGCTTTATTGACGGCGGCAAGTGGGCAAGGAAGAAAGTCAAAGAAGCTCAGAAGATTTTGGAAAATATCGGGGTTTCCCCTACTAAAGTGGTTCTGAGGGATACAGAAGAATCCCAAAACTCAAAAGGGGAAGAGTAGAAGGTATCTTGAAAAGGGGACAAAAATGATCGTTGGTCAGCAGAAGCCTTTCTCGGAAATCAAGGGCATGCTTAAAGGCTATAAAAAGGTTCTCATTGCTGGTTGTGGCACCTGTGTTACTGTTACCTTCGGCGGCGGTCGCAAAGAAACGACAATTCTCGCTACCTCCCTAAGGATAGCTGCTCATGCTGAAAAAAGCGAGCTAGAGATAAGGGAGGATGTTGTGCCTCGGCAGTGCGAGGCAAGATTTCTAGAGCGGCTTAAAGACAACATTAAATGGGCCGAGGCGGTTCTTTCTTTAGCTTGTGGTGTGGGAGTCCAAACATTGGCCGAGACTTATCCGCGCATCAGGGTTCTACCGGGTCTGAATACTTCATTTATCGGTCGCCATTTTGAAGGGGGAATTTTTCAGGAATACTGCGGAGCCTGTGGTGACTGCATCCTAGCCAAGACCACTGGAATCTGCCCCATTGTCAGGTGTGCCAAAAGTCTGCTTAACGGGCCCTGTGGTGGAAGCCAGGGCGGAAAGTGTGAAGTTTCTAAAGACACCGACTGCGCCTGGCAACTTATTTACGACAGGCTTAAGGAGCTCAACTTGCTGGATCGGTGGGAGATTTGGCCTCCCAAGGATTGGTCAACAAGCTGGCATGGTGGACCTCGCAAACTTGTAAAGGAAATCGGCGAAGCATAACTTTCTTTCACCAAGCACGGCAGTCAGTTGTTAATTGGCAAGAGGTTACGGTACCGTAACCCGTATCGTTTAGAGGTCACGGTGAATTTAAAATTCTAAATCCTAAGTGACAAGTAGCATAACATCGTTGACACAAAAATAGCACAACATCGTTTACAGCTT
>JASEEZ010000003.1 GCA_030019215.1 Actinomycetota bacterium | reverse complement strand
CGTCTGGCTATGCCGGCAGCGTCATCCCGGGTTCCCGGATTTCTGGCAAAGAAGGCGATTAAATCCCAATGAATGAAAGAGTCGATGTAATCCTCTATGAACTCTTTGAGCTCCTTATCTAGCTCTAAGGGCATTTCCCCTCCCAAAATAGGCCTTTGGAAAGCTACATGAGCTCCCGATTCCCCCATTAAAGTTCTTCTACGCTAACATAGAATTTCCTTTTTGTACACTGCGGAGTGAATCCGACATCGGTTCCGAGACGATCACGGCTTAGGCTTTGAACTTAAAGCAGATCACGTCGCCGTCCTGGACGACGTATTCTTTTCCCTCGATGAGCAGATGTCCTCGATCCCGAGCGGCGTGAAACGAACCGGCCTCGATTAGATCCTTGTATCGGACGACCTCGGCCTTGATAAACCCTTTCTCCATATCAGTGTGAATCTTGCCCGCCGCCTGGGGGGCCTTCATTCCCCTGGAAATGATCCAGGCCCGGCATTCATTGGACTCGATGGTGAAGAAAGTGATCAGATCCAGAAGTCGATAGCTGGCATGGGTGAGACTCTCCAGACCAGATTCGGCGATTCCCATTTCCTCACGAAACAGTTTGGCTTCCTCTTCTTCCAGCTCGGCCATGTCCGCTTCCAATTTGGCACAGACGATGATGGCTTCCGTCTCTTCCAGTTCGGCTTGCTTGGCAACCGGCTCGGCGAGCGGGCTTTCCTTGCCCAAATCCTTCTCGGAGACGTTGGCGACGTAGATGAGGGGCTTCGCGGTGAGAAGATTGAGATCGGCCAAGATCTCTTTTCCCTCGGTAGTCAAGTCCAGATTTCGAGCGGGGATGCCTTCATTTAAAGCTCTTTCTACCCTCTCCAGAACAGCCTTCTCGTGAAGGGATTTCTTGTCACCGGCCTTGGCCTGCCGAATTACCTTGGCCAATCGCCTTTCGAGCGTCGCCAGGTCAGCCAGGGCGAGTTCTATATTCACCGTCTCGATGTCATAACCGGGGTGGATTTCCCCATCCACATGAGTGATATTCTCGTCCTCAAAACAGCGAACGACGTGAACAAGGGCATCGGCCTCGCGGATGTAGCCCAGGAACTGGTTGCCCAGCCCCTCGCCCTTGCTGGCACCGCGCACCAGACCGGCGATGTCCACAAATTTTATGTGAGCCGGGACCACTCTCTGTGGGCGGACGATCTCAGCTATCCCGCAAAGGCGCTCGTCCGGCACCTCGGCCACCCCGACGTTCTGAGAGGTTGTGGTGAAGGGATAGATGTTTACCTCCGCCCCCGCTTTAGTCAGAGCATTGAAAAGAGTGGATTTCCCCACATTCGGAAGCCCAACGATTCCTACCTGCATTTACCCTCCCAATTCAGTCAACCGTTTTTCGATGGCATTATTTAAAGCTGATGGCTCGTTCCCCCGCCGACGGCGAGGTCACTCGATAGCATATGGCTTATTGCTCGCTCACTAACGTTCGCTTGATAGCATATGGCTTGCTCACTACTGTTCACTCGATGGCCCGGCCTTACGGCCTTGATAGCCGATAGTAAAAGCTATTAGCCATCCGCCATCTGCCATCAGCCATCTGCTATCAGCCATCTGCTCTACGGATGTATCCTCTGAATCTTCTGTCGAAGTCGTAGCGCATGAGGCGCACCTCGCGCCCGCATTTGAGGCACTTGAGACCTATGTCCATCCCCAGCTTTGTTATCTCCCACTCGTTCGCTCCACAGGGATGAGGTTTCTTTAGCTTTACCACATCGCCGATCTCAACCTGCACGACCTTGACCATAGCTTCCTCGTCAACCCACTTTCTCCCAAAAGCATTTTCTCACGTCCCACTGAGATTCTTCAAGCTGTATCCTGAATTTTCTTCTTCAAGAAAAGTGAGATTAAGAGGCCAGGCGCGGGTATCACCCGCGCCTGGCCCAAAAGAACACCGCCTTGACGAATGACTTTTACTAACCCTAAGCCTTCTTCCTCGCTCTGCACAACAACGATTTGTACGCGGGGAATCCAGAGATAGGATCTAAAACCTCATCGTCGGTCAAAACATTTACATTGGCAGGATCGCTCCATCCATGCGGGACGTGAACTACACGAGGATCAATTTCCTTGGTGAATTTAGCTTTTACTTCAATGCCACCCCGAAGCGTCTCAACGACCACGCCATCTCCATCTTCGATCTTTAACTCCTTTGCTTTCTTGGGGTTGATATTTAAAACGGGGTCGGGAACCATCTTTCTTAAAGATTTGATGTTTCGCATCATCGTATGCATATATACAGGTATCCTTGCCCCTGAGGTTAGAACCAAGGAATATTCCTCAGCCAAATTGGGCTTGCTTACGGGGCTCTCGTTGGGCTCTACATAAACAGGGAGAGGATCATACCCAAATTTCTCTAATTTCTCTGAATAAATCTCAACTTTCTTCGAAGGCGTCTTGAAGCCATTCTTCTCATATTTCTTATAACCCTCCTCGCTCAGAGCAATACCCAACGGCTCCTTTTTTAGCTGCTCGACCGTAATGCCCAGTGGCGCCAGTCTGTGGTCAAAAGCCTCCTCCGCATCCTTCCAGGGGAAATATTCCTCATATCCCAACTTCTTTCCCAGTTCAAAGATAAACTTCCAATCGGGCCTACTTTCCTCATATTCCGGTATCACCTTATCCAAAAACATTATTTTACCCCTAGTGACAAGGTCCGCTCGTTCAAAGAAGGTGGCGGCGGGTAGAACAATATCGGCAAATTCAGCGGTTGGAGTCATAAACAGATCCATAACCACAACAAAATCAAGCTTTTTAAGCGCCTTCCTCATTTTGTTGGCGTTCGGGCCGGTTAAAAGCGGATTGCCGCCCACAACAACCATCGCCCTAATTGGATAAGGATCCTCCGAAAGTATCGCTTCCGGCAAGTGGTTTGCTTGAGCTTGGTATCTGAATTCGTAAAACAAGGGGTGCTCAGCCGCTCCCACCGGCTTTACTTCGGGGCGCTTCTCCGCAAGCGAGATGTCAGCAAGCTTGGCCTCGCTTTCCACTAGCCCCCCACCAGCCACATCAAGGTTTCCGCAAACCGCCTGGAGGATGGCAACTGAGCGAATCATCTGAACAGTATTAGTGTGAAGATCAAGGGCATTCCCCTGGCAAATACAAGCAGGCTTATTGCTTCCGTACATCCGAGCGGCTTCTCTGATCATATCGGCTGGAATCCACGCTATCTCGGAAACCTTCTCCGGAGAATATCCCTTGACCAAATCCACCAGCTTATCGAAGCCTACAGTCCAGTTTTCTACAAACTCTTTGTCGTAGAGATTCTCGGATATGATAACATTAAGCATGCTCAATGCCAGAGCACCGTCAGTACCTGGCCTAACCTGTAAATGCACGTCGGCCTCTTTTGTGAGTGAAATTTTTATGGGATCAATAACGATAAGCTTAGCTCCCCCTTCTTTGGCTTTTAGAATACTTTCTGCTGCAAGAGGATCTGAGGCTTCCGGGTTGCAACCCCAGACAATGATGCACTTAGTATTCTTGTAATCGGGTTTGGGGATGCAACCATAGGTTAACTTATAGCCCATCAATTTGGCCCCATGACACTGGCTCCCAACCGATGAATAATTGGGAGTGCCAAAAGCATTGCAAAGTCTCTCCATGTAATATCTACTCTCCTGCGCCACCAATGCCTTCCCAAAGTGAAAATCCACAGCCTCGGCGCCATACTCCTTTTTAATTCCATTTAGTTTTTCGGCAATTATATCCAGGGCCTCATCCCAGGATATCCTCTTCCAGTCATTGCCCTCTTTTTTCATGGGGTATTTGAGACGATCGGGCGCATAGACAAGCTCTTTTAGGGAAAGGCCCATGGGACATAAATATCCTTTGCTTTTAAACTCCTTCCAACCTTCAAGTTTCTCAATTCTGTCACCTTCAATGGAAGCCGTCATGCCACAGCGGGGGCCACAAATTCGACACACCGTGTTAATTAGCTCGGTAGTGCTCTTCTCCCCCACCCCTTTGACCCTGCTTTTTGTTGCGCAACCGGATATGAATCCAAATCCTCCCAAGCTAAGACCTAATGCGCCCCACTCCATAAGGGCTAAGAATTGCGCTCTAGTAAGTCCTCCTTTTGTTTTCACCAACTCCTCCCTTTCTGCCATTATCTTGTCTTTTCCCATGCTTATCTCACCCCTTTAAAATTAGTTGTTCCCATTCTTAAACTTCACTCAGACCGTTAGGTCTAATCCTTATGGCCCTTTGAGTACACACCTCCTCACATAAACCACAGCCCACACAATTATCCTTGTTTACCTTTGGTTTTAAGTCGGGAAGCATAATTTCTATTGCTTTATCGGAGAAGGGACACGCGTAAAAGCAGGCCGCACATTTTCTTCTCCCCATATGAGCTGAACAAATTGACTCATCCAATATGGCCTCGCCCAACCTCACCTTCTCCTGGATAATAACGGGGTCGTCTTCAATCTCCACTAAAGCTCCCGTGGGGCAAACCTTCGTGCAATTCATACAGAGGGTGCATCCTTTCTCTTTTGGAACAATAAAAGGGGTACCGAGAGCCAGAAGACTTCCGGTATCAGCACATTTTATGGCCCCAACCGGACAGGCCTCTGCACATCTCAAGCACCGAATACACTTGCTTAAAAACTGGCTTTCTTCTATCGCTCCGGGCGGTCTTAATAAACCGCTTGCATAATAGCCGTTGAGTAATTGGCCTTCGATTTCCTCACCGTAAATATCTCTCCCTAAAAACAGGAGAGAGATTCCTGCCGCACCCAACACAAAACTCCCAGCCTTTTTCAAAAAGTCTCTCCTCTGTATCTTCAAGGTCTTGTACCTTCTTTCGCGAGCCACAACACTTTTAAAGCTATGGTTTCCCTCCTTCATTCTTAGTCAAAAGGGCGAATAAATTGGCTATCTTAGGTATTCCCAATTTGTATCCCACGGCCTTTGTCGGACAATTTGAATAACAAACCCCACAATTTGTACATTCCATACCGACTTCTCCTTCAGCGGGATTTAACCCCAGTGGACAAACTTTTTTGCACTTTAGGCAGTTATTGCACTTTTCCGCATCCTTGCGGATTTGAAGAATCCGGCTTGAACCCAAAAGAGAATAAACGGCTCCACCCGGGCAAATATACCTGCACCACCATCTCTCTGAAAAAGATAATTCAAAAATCATCAAGAGGATTATCAAACAAGTACCAATTCCAGCCCCACGGTAAGAGACAAGGGAAGCAATTTCCCTTCCGATAACTGCGGGCGGATAGATTACTGGAAGGAATTGAATGCCGAACAGAGCAGATAATAAGAGACCTAGACCGAGCACAAAATATTTATATTCGCGGCTAAAATGAATATCTTCTGGATCAACGCCGTCCTTTTGTAGCAAGTTTCGCAACTTGGCGTTCATCTCCAAAATGAAATTCATGGGACAAATCCAGCCACAAAATATTCTCCCAAAAATGAGAGTAAAAATAAGAGGAATGAGTCCACCTAATAAGACCAATGAGTAAATGCGATGTGTAGCAAAAATATGGCTAGTGACAGCAACAGGATCGGTTAAGTTAAAACCAAGGATATTAATAGACCATACGGAACTTCCAACAAGGTTTACATCAACCAAACCACCGATGGTTCTATCAAAGCACCAAAATATCGCCTTCAATTCTGACCGCTCAGCGGAGAC
The DNA here is from genome assembly GCA_030019215.1 of Actinomycetota bacterium. Taxonomy (GTDB): domain Bacteria; phylum Actinomycetota; class Aquicultoria; order Subteraquimicrobiales; family UBA9087; genus UBA9087. The sequence goes on along the minus strand of JASEEZ010000003.1, from coordinate 88,583 downwards.
TAAACCCTCGCTTGATAAATTGATTTGATACAAGCTCAAAAGAGGTATGATAATTATTAAGAGCATCACCAGAGCCTGAATGAATCTCCGCAGTATTTGCAAAACATTTCTATTCATAGCATTTCCTCTCGGCAATCAAAAAGGGCTATCGAGCGACATTTATGTCACTTAATAGCCCTCGGTTCTTCCGTGCTGGCCCTTGCTTTAAAGTTATTTACCTGTATGTGATCTTGAGATCAAAACCAGTGATTCTTCCATTTTTCTTCACGATGGTTAAAGAGGCGTATTTGTTCTCCTCATTGGTAAAATCCCGCATAGAGACGATAAAACTATTCAAGGCTTTTTGGTCTAATTGCTTGCAGAACCCCTCAAGCATGCTGTACATTTCTTTTTCCGACATAAGATGCCCCGCTTGTGTTAAGCTACCTCACTGTCAGGAGAACCTCTTCAGCCCTATCTTCGCTCCCAAGGAAAGAGATAGACCAAGAAAATTTAAAAAATTTTGTTAAGTTTACTTGGATAATAATTTATCCTTATAGAAATCATAAGTTCACCAGATAACAATACGCTATTTATTCTAAATCTCCTCCAAGATACCGCTATAAACTTTTAAATAACGTAGTTGCCTTTTATAAAGAATGTGAATAGCAAAAGCCCGGCACATGCCGGGCTTTTGAACTTTAGACATTACGCAGGCAACCTCTAAACCTAAATCGTGATCACTTTATCGGCTTCGAGAAAGGAGCTCAGGATTTCATACATATTGGAGACCTCTCCCACGGCCACCTTGTCCTTCAATTTGAAAAAATCCAGACAGGTACCACAAGCGAGCACGTGAACCCCGGAATCAATTAACTCCTTGAGGGAATCGACCACCTCAGAGCCCCCGACCACCAGCTTAACTCCGCCGTTCATGAAGATGACCTTGTTCGGCTTGTCCTCGCTCTTGGTCAGAGCATAGAGGAATGATTTCATCAAAGCCGCTCCAAGTTCGTCATCTCCCCTGCCGATGGTGTCGGAGTTGATGAAGATGGTAGTCTCTCTCTCCACCGCTTCCCCGCACACCTCAGCCGCTTCAGTTCTCGCGGCCAGGATGCGAAAATCGCTCCCCGCCTTCTCCACCTTCACTTCGTAGCCCATCTTGCGGGCCATCTTGCTCACATTTTCACTGGCGGGCTCGTTGTCCACCAAGATCACCAGCTCCCCAACTCCCTCTTCGATGGCCTGCTTGGTCAAGATGACCGGCCTCGGGCAGGGAAGCCCTCGCGCATCGATCTCTTTCGCCATAATTCATCCTCCTCTAAAAAATTAGCATAAGAAGCACCGGTAAATAAAATGGAATTTATTTATCAACTTTCGGGAAATGATTTAAATCTTAAATGGGATAACCTTTCGAGGACGATGGGGGATATCCTCAGGCGTAGACCTGGTACCAAAGTATTTTACCCGGTCGGTGAGATTAAGAATGACATTCATAAGGTCAGAGCCACGAATCCTCCCCAGACCACCGCGTGAGCAAGCTCGCTCGCCGAACTCCTTGACTTCATCCTTGCGGACATTCTTGCCCACGATGGCGATGGGCACGGGCTCCCCAGAATGGATCAACGATCCCGAACTGGGCGTACTGTGATCCGACGTCACCACGATGAGAACATCTCCACTAAAAAACGAGGATAGACCCTCGAAGGCTCCATCTAGTTTCTCAATGGTGTCTCTCTTAAAAAATGGCTTCTTCGTATGAGCGGCCTCGTCTGGAGCCTTGGTGTGAAGGTGGACGAAATCGCAGCCGCCTTCGAAGGCTTGCTTCGCCAACCTCAAGCGACTCTTTAAATCTTCTCCAGTCTCTTTAAGGTTGGGTGATTCAATAAAATCCATCCCCATCTCGGCCGCAAGCCCTCTATACAGAACACCGGAAGCAACCATCGTCGCGCCGAAGCCGAACTTCTCAGCAAAAGGCACGAGTTTTCTTCTTCGAGCCGCCCACTTGGTGAGGAGAAAATTCAATGGGGGTTTACCCCCCTTCATTCTCCTTTGGTTAACCGGGTGGTCTTTGAGATGCCCGTAAACCCAGCAAAGATAGGAGTTGAGAGCACCGGCGGTGCGCTTGGCTTTCTCTTTATCATCGGCATTTTGAAGTGGTTGAATCTTTATCACCGGCAAAGTGTCATCGAAGGGATCGGAGTCCGTGATGTTCGAGCTGGCCTCCCCTCTCAAAAAAAGGATGCCCTGTCTCCCGCCATTGTAAACAAAGCTAAATTTTACCCTGCCGAACTCTTTTTCAGAGACCCCCCGGCTGAGTTCTCGACAGTCCTCCTCCGCCGCACCGATACTCCGATCCACAATCTTCAAGCAACCGCCCTTCTCCTCAACCGAAGCGAAGCTGGCCCGACAGACCACATCAGCGGAACCAAGATCGAGCCCCTCGCCAACGGCCTCGAAGACCCCTCTTCCCGGGAACTCATCGAGGGAATAGCCAAACAAAAGAAAGTGGGCCACATCACTTCCCGGAGCAATCCCCGGCGATATCGGATCCATGAGCCCAGTTATACCCCGAGCCGCTAGACTGTCCAGATTTGGGGTGCACGCCGCCTCCAGTGGTGTCTTTCCACCCAACTCCGGTGCTGGTCTATCACCCAACCCATCGAGGATTATGAGCAAGACTCTCATAACAAGTCCTTTCGAAACCAGCATATAGCTAATAGCAGATGGCAGATGGCTGATGGCTAAGGCTATTAGCTATCGAGTGAACGTTAGTGAGCGGGCCATATGCTATCGAGTGAGCAAAGCGAACGAGCTATCAGCCCTCAGTTCCCTTCACTTTTCCCTCAGAATTTCACCCACGAGTTTCACGTAATTTACTTCCGCACCCTTCTGCCAGGCTTTCAAGATTTCCTTGCCGGCGGGAATGGCGAATTCGTCAAAATATCTTCTTAAAGCATCCTCATCATATGCAATGCTTCCATCCAACGTTCGATAGTTCCCACTGAATACACACTTCAGTTGCCTTTCACCTTGCTCCCAATCCGGACCCACGATGGCCTTAATCTTCTCATTGGAATCGATCTTTCTTATGGGCAAAATGAGCTCAATGCCAGCACAACTTAAAACTTCGATGTAGGCATCCAGGGCCATCGGGACCTGGTTAATCTTAAGCCGACCCTCGTGTGCTTCCCTCTCCCCTCCCACGATTTTTGTACAATCCAGCTTCTTAGCCAGAGGGACTCTGACGAGGTGCATGTAAAGGTGACAACCCAGACAGGGAGAATAGAAACCGAATTTTTCTAGAAGAACGGAGAGGAAGCGACCGTTGAGAGCGTGCCAAAGGACAGGATCGCCCAGAACAATCGCATCAAAGATGGGCCTGCCGAACTTTCCCTCCAGACTTTGGCGGAGATATTCGATGTTTTCCCCCAGAAGATCCCAGTCGCCGTACTCCGTTCCCGTATAGACAATAGTAGGAAGCACGGCATCTATATCGTCTCTTTCGGCCGCCTTTATGATCGCAGCTATACTATCTCTCCCGGCAATTTCGCCAATAGCCAGGCCGCCTACGGCCTCCGCTTGCCTCCGCAAACTAGGGGAGATGAGCCGCTCGACATCACTCAGGGAATCTGGTTTAGTCAGAAAAATCCTCTCGTCCATAAGACAAAATGAGTGCCGTTACAACTATTTCTTAGTTGACAAAACACTCTTAGCTTAAAGTGGACTATTAACAAGTCGGGTTTACACTTAAACTTGCAAAGGGAGGGTAAAGTGCAGAGAAAACCGTGTCGGAGTCCCGCCAAGTAAGAGCTTGATGTAAGTAAAGCTTGCGGCGGGACGAGACCCGAGCGGCCCCGAAGGACTCGTTTCACTCGCCAACGGGGTAAACGGCCGTAACCGCGCTTGCCCCGTAGATGCGACAGCGTTCTTCGGGGTGTTTTCGGAGTACTTCACCCGACCATAGCGTTAACCCATCCTGTTAATAATACCTCTAAGAATGTAGATAAAATCTTTACGTTCTTAAAGTTGTAATGGTACGAGTATAACCCAAACCCTTAAACTTCAAAACGATCTGCCGAGGGATGTACAGGTACTCGGCCAAAAGGGGGACTATTGGCTTCCGTTTAAAAAGGATTGCAGCAAAGTCCTGGTGTACTCGACTTCTTGTTTATTTTCCAGTTCTATAACCCACCAGCCGCAGTTGGTTTGAAGCAGGTGCTCAAGCATGGGGCCGATCACGCTCAAATCCTGTGGAGCAATGTGATAAGGATTCTCGGCTTCATAGACGTGGGCATTGGTCACATAGAGGGAGACCATCTTGAGAAAATCTAGCCCGCTGCAGCCATTTCTGGCGTGAAGGCTGGAATTTGCGTGGCCGAGGTCGAAGGTAACCTTGGCTCCCGTGAGCTCAACTAATTTAAGAAAAAGCCCTGGGTCACTGGTAAGACCAGCCTTGAGATTTTCCAGACAGACGACGATGCCCCGCGCATTTCCATAATCAACCAGCCTGGAAAGATTCTCTACCGCTCTATCCCAGCTGATTTCCCCATCGAACTCGGCCCACAACCCTATATGCACGGTCACATACCCGCCGCCGAACTCCCGAACCTTGTTCACACAGAACTTGAGAATGCTCAGGGATTCCTCGGCTACATGGGGATCGATGTGGGCGAGCTCGATACCCTCCAGGAAGCAGTGATAGCGAACCTCCACCCCGCCGATGGCGGGGCCTTCAAGAAGAACCTTAAACCTCCCACCGTCTTTATCGAGCACAGAGAGTCCCTCGGAATCAAAGGACCAGTCGAGAGCGGAGTAACCATTCTTCCCGGCATAAGCCAAAGTTTCCCCCAGGGAAAGCATTGGTCTAGCGCAGATCGCTATCTTTGGTGCCATCAAGTTCTCCTTTTTTATCGTTGGAGGAGGGAAGTGAGCGATGTTCGATTCCAAAGTACACTTCTCTTTCTCTTCAATCTGCTTGACCCGAAAACTCTTCGCGCACCACATGGAGGAGGGAAGTGGGAATCGAACTCCACCCCCCGCCAGCGGCGGGGCCAACGGGTTTGCAGCCCGCGGGAAGCGCCAGCTTCTTTCCCTCCTTGACAAACTCTTAAAACACAAAGGGTCGCCACCTAGAAGGTGACGACCCAAAAGTTACCATAAGAAATGAAAATATGTAAAATGAAATTTTTTTATTTAATCCGCTTCTCCGATTTAAAAGCTAAATAGCCCTTAGCCACCTGTGACTTTCCGCCTAAATCACCTCAATTGTTCCGACTTCTCCTCTTAAAATCTCCCCAACAACGGCACGGGTGGGAACCCCTCCCTTCTTTAGCGCTTCCACGAGCTCGTCGCAACGCTCGGTTGGCACCGAGATTAACAAACCCCCCGAAGTTTGAGGATCAAAAAGAATGTCTTGAATTACTTCATCGACCCTTCCAAAAGAAATCTTCCCCTTCAAGAAAGCCCTGTTTTCCGCCGCGCCAGCCGGAATGAGGCCCATCTCCGCAAATTCGATGGCTTTAGACCAAATAGGCACCTCTTTAGCCTCAACCCTCACCGACACGCCACTTGCCGTAAGCATTAAAGAAAGGTGGCCCAAGAAGCCGAAACCCGTCACATCCGTGCAGGCACTCACCCCAATTTTCCGCATAGCTTCAGCCGCTGAGGCATTTAGAGTGCGGCCAGAATCAATGGCATCCATCATCTCGCCTTCCTCAACCATCCCACCCTTTAGAGCCGTGGCCAGAATGCCCATCCCGAGGGGCTTGGTGAGCACCAATCTGTCGCCGGCTTTCGCACCAGCATTGGTGATGACCTCCCCCGGACAAACCAGCCCGGTAACCGCTAAACCATATTTGGGCTCTTTGTCCTCCACGGTGTGTCCGCCAACTATCACCGCCCCCGATTCCTCGATCTTATCCCTCCCACCCAGCAAGATTTTCTGGAGCACATCAAAACCAAGCTTGGGGGGAAAAGCCACGATGTTCATGGCCGTCAAAGGTTCTCCACCCATAGCATAAATATCGCTCAGGGCGTTGGCAGCCGCAATCTGGCCAAAAAGATAGGGGTCATCAACGATGGGAGTGAAGAAATCGACCGTCTGAACTAAAGCGGTGTCTTCACTCACTCGATAGACAGCGGCATCGTCGGCGGTTTCTATTCCCACCAACAGCTCCTTGGCCTTCTTGACGGGAAGCCCTCTCAAAACCTGTGCCAGGTCGCACGGACCTATCTTGGAAGCTCAACCACTCTTGGTGGCATATTGCGTGAGCCGGATCTTCTCAGTCAACCTTCCCCCCAATCACGAGACATTTAAGTCCGAGCTATGCCCACTTGGCACAACAAGTGCTGATTTATCTCATTATTAACAAGGCAAACAAAGTATACACCATGCTCCCAATTTATTTAAAGGATTTTTTAGGCTTATAACGAATCCTAATAAGCACGGTGCTTTACCCCGTTAGAAATCGGATTTCTAACGGGGTAAAGCAAGGGGGGATATCCAAGATGAACCTCAGTTACTTCAAGACATTCCTTACAGTGGTGGAGAAGAAGAGCTTCTCTGGAGCGGCTAAAGCCCTTAATCTTTCTCAGCCGGCCATTAGTTTTCAGATCCAAACCATTGAAAAGGAGTACGGCGAGATACTCCTCGACCGCTCGGGCAGTAAAATCGTCCCCACGGAAGCCGGAAAGATATTCAGCTACTTCGCCAAGGAAATCCTGAGGGCGAATGACATGTTGGGAGAATCTCTGGATGAATTCAGGGGAATCGTGAGGGGTCGATTGAAGATCGGGGCGAGCACCATCCCCGGAGAATACGTCCTCCCCAGGCTACTGGGAAAATTTAAACAAAAATTTCCCGAAGTCCAACCTACCTTGGAGATCAGCGACACCAAGGAGATCATAGAAAAACTGGGGGCTCACGAAATCGACATCGGTTTCGTCGGTGCCCATCCAAAAAAGGGAACCCTTAAGGTGGAAAGATTTGCCGCGGATGAATTGATCTTAATTCTCCCGCCGGATCACTCTCTAAAATCCAGAAAGAGATTGGGCTTTCAGGAAATCATCAAAGAGCCCTTCATTCTGCGAGAAATCGGCTCGGGTACGAGGAAAACCTTGGAGGGAGCCTTGAACGGGCAGGGTCTTTCTCTGGAGGACCTGAACGTGACGATGGAGCTGGGAAGCACCCAAGCTATCCTCACCGCCGTGGAGGGGGGCCTTGGAATTTCCATTCTCTCTCGGTGGGCAGCGAAGAAGGCTTTAAAGTTGAAAACGGTGAGAACGGTGCCGTTGGAAACCAGCATATCCAGGGATCTTTATCTCATCTACGATGAACGCAGATTTCTCAGCAGGGCCCAGAGGGAGTTCATTGACTTCGTCCTGGGCGAAACCTAGGAAGTTCTTCGCTCTAAGCTTCCCCACCCTGCCTTGCCCCGCCGGTGGCGGGGCGGAGGCGGGACTCCACAGTACAAACACCCGACCACTCGCAGAGGTGATCCTTAAAGGCCTCGGGGAATCGAGCGATTATTTCCGTTATCCTCGTAGCCGGCGTGGGGTTGGCATATTTACCGGCCATCCTGTTCGCCTTGGCGGCAATTATGGCTGCCTCGTGTGGCTCCAAACCGGCCTGGAGGAAAGCCGAGACCAAACCGGTGATGGTGTCCCCCGTCCCTCCGATCGCCTCCATCTGGGGAACATCGGGCTCCCTCACCGTCTCCAAAATTTCGCCGTTCCGGGCAATATAGTCGACGACCCCCTTGACGAGAAGGGTTTGAGCCGCATTTCCACATCCGTATGCCTGCCCAATCAGCCGGGGAACTTCTTTGGAATCCGCCTCAAAGAGATACCGCTTTATGTAGGCGGGATGAGTGGCTTCGGAGTCGGCCAAGAAAGCCATCTCCCCCGCATCGGGCGTGAAGACATCGAATTCGGTAGCCAGGCCGGCCGCCTTGGCTGCATACATTGAACCGGCGTCGGCGATGAGAACGGGTCTGGGATTGCATCCCTGCACCGCCGAAATAACTTTTTTCATCGGAGTTATTATTGGCAAGAGATAGTGAAGCGAAAGGACTTTCGGGGAGAATTCACGCAATTCCCTAGAGAGAAAATCGTAGATGGCCCTGCTTCCCCTCCCCTCCCCAACATCGCCGGCCAACAAGGCCATAGGGGGATCGAGATTTAGATAATCGAGGGCCGCCACAGCGGCGGTTACCATAGCCGCCGTGCCCTGGGTGCAGGGTATCCTCTGGCCATCCACCAGCAGAAAGTCTCCCTCCCTCTCAGCTTTGCCCAAGAGAAGGGGGAAATCCTTTATGGGAACCGTCCCCGCAATCAAGAGCGCGCCCGCCAGTGGGTGAGGTTTCATCCGCGAGCCTCCTCATATATTCTCACGCCCTCATCGAGGGCCCTGTCGAGCATCAGCGCACAAAGGGTGAAACCAAGTTCGCAAGGTCGGGGAGCCTCGGTTATCTTCTTGTTTAAGAGTTCAAGGTGAAGATAGGGTACATCCGGGCAACCGCCTCCCGACACATTTAGGATGATTCCAGTGGCTTTCTCGAAGGCCACCTTCATGTTGCCCGCTCGCACCATCATCGAATCGCCGAAGTCGGTGACCTTGACCACCCTCAAGGGCTCCAGCTCTTCCGTGTCGATGGAGACTATCCGGTCAAACTCCACGCCATTCTGGCGCAAAACTCGCTCCACCCCCGCCTGCCCCATCAAATCCACTTCTATGGCCAGATCACACCCCTTGCGCAGAGAAGGGGGCGGGGCAGCCAGTTTTACCTCATAACCGGAGACCTTCAAGATCTTCTCGGCCTTGAGAGCTTCCTTGACTTCCTTGAAAAGCGTAAGGCCCCTGCCCCTGGATGAACTCTTGTCCTTGAAAAGTCCCATTTCTTCCTCCGAGGGGCCCCGCCGTACGGCGGGGCCCCTTTCTTAGCTCTCTACGCCTCGCGATTGATCAGACCCACAGCACAGGCCAATGCCAACCCGAGGATGACCGCTATCTTACCATAAACCAAGACGCCCTTAGGGGAAGCCGCGAGCATAAAGTTGTGAGACACGGCCGCCCCGACTATCATGCCCAACACCGCCATGGCTGAGTCGGTGTTGCCGCTCCCGGCGAGAACCAGCTGCCTCAAGGGACATCCCCCTAAAAGCACCGAGCCCAGACCAACAAGAGACATCCCCAAAAAATTCCACAGATGCTCGGTGTGGGCAATGGGTTGTTCGGCGAAACCGAGCTTGAACGTCCCCGTGACCAGGGTCCCTATGAGTACAACCAAAAATATGGCTATGAATCCTTGGACCAAATAGCTATCGCGGATGAGAATGAGATCTCTTATACCGCCGGCCAGGCAGAGACGCGCCCTCTGAGCAAAGATGCCCACCAGCAAACCGGCGATCAGGGAGATTCCCCAGAAGGCATACATCGCCCCCGGACCCTCCGGACTGAAGAAGATAGGTCCACCCGCTTCGGCGTTGAAGACAGGCCTCGCTAAGAGGAGGAGCAGCAAACCCACCATCACGGCCGAAAGAACCCAGCCATCGACCTGGCGTTGCTTCTGAGTCCGACCCATATTGAAGCCGCCCTTGAGAAACAAGACTCCAACCACGATTCCGGCGATGAACCCAAGTAAGGCAACAAGGGCATTGAGGTCTCCGCCGCCGAATCGCAAGACCATCCTCAACGGACAACCCAAAAAGACCAGGGCGCCGATCATCACAAACATGCCCAGCACGAACCGGGTGGCGGGAGAGGAACCCCCCTCCGGTCGAAACTCCCTTGTGGCAATGGCAGCCATCAAGGCCCCCAAGACTATTCCGATTATCTCGGGACGAATGTACTGAACAACGCCCGCCCGATGCAGACCGATGGCCCCAGCGATATCCCTCTCAAAACAGGCGATACAAAACCCCATATTCGGTGGATTCCCCAGGGTGACCAAGACGACCGCACAGACGCCCACCACTATACCGGCAAGCCATATCAGCAAATTTCCCTTTTTCATACACTAACCTCCTTCCTTTTTGATGGTGAGACGGAACTCTCCGTCGCTTTCCTCCGCGTTCACCGAGAAGCCCTTATTCCTCGCCAGCCTGTCCACGTTGTCCCTGGAAACAGCGGTATCGACCAGGACAACGATGGTTTCATCGGGATTCTTCTCCAGGGCTTCCTTCGTTTTAACCACGGGGAGAGGACAGGAAAGTCCCCGCACATCAACTTCGATCAACTCCTCACCCCCTTTCTGGTTCCTAATTCTGTCGGATGACGGATGTCGGATGACAGATGAAAATTAGTTACTCGGAATTCGTTATTGGTCTGCTAGCTTAGAGCTTGGAGCACGGAGCTTAGAGAAAAATCTTTTATCTCTACGCTCTCTGCTCACTGCTCGCTGCTCGCTGCTCTCAGCCATCTGCCATCAGCCATCTGCCATCAGCCATCTGGATAAGGAAAAATATTAGCTTCACCAGTAACTATAAATTTTGCTTATAAATTACATTAGCGTTCATTGTCTTAGATATCACAGTTCTTTCTGGGGTGTCAAGAAAAACTTTCAAAAAGGCCGCCAAGATTAAAGTTTCCCTAGAAAAATGACGATAATTAGATTGCCAAAAGACATTTGACGAAACTGGAAAGACATATTTAACGCAAACCTGGGAGAGGAAAAACAAAAATGACTCAAAGAGCTGGAGTTTCAGCTGAAATTGTGATCGATTTAAAGATATATGAGGCAATCATCTTCACACATATATCCCTTTAAGAGGGGCAGGGGAAACAATGGCCGGGGTACGAATACCCCATGAAAAAAAGCAACTTTTCATAGACCTCTGGAGGCTGGACAGGTATTCCATGTCCGAGCTCTGCCGGATAGTGGGCATCTCCAGGCCCTCCGGCATTCGTCTGCGCGACAGATACCTGGCCATGGGGGAAGCCGGTTTGCTGGAGCTGAGCCATACTCCCAAAAACATCCCCCGCAAACTGAACACGGCAACCAGGAATAAGATAATAGGGCTGCGCAAGAAATATCCCGGCACCGGTCCGGAGACATTGAGCATCTACCTCGCTCGTGAGGGCCTCAAGGCCAGTCCCAGCTCCATATACCGCATCCTGAAAGAGAAAGGTCTCATAAGGTCAAACAACAGGCGAGGCAGTACCCGGATGAATCTCGAAATAAGAAAGAATGAGGTCTGGGAAATCTGCCCCTCTTATGTTGATATCACCGGGGAGCCGATCTACTTCAGCATCCCCATCGTGGATATCGGCAGCCAATTTGTTGTCGCCTTTGACCTGGCCCAAAACATTCAGCCGGACACCATCACCAGTCTCCTCAAGAAAGCCATGAAAGCTTACGGTAAGCCAAAGAAGGTCCTCATCAACCAGGAGACACCCTTCTGGACAGCCCACTCGAGTTTGATCGCCCTGATGGAGCTATCATTAACGAAGGAGGGCATCGAGCTGGTCACCTCGAGGAAGTCGTATTCGCCCATTAAAGGGAGGTTCTTCTGCGCCGGATTTGAATGCGGACACCCGAAAAATCGCGATTACCGATCCTACAAAGAGGCAAAAAAGGAACTACTTGAATTCATACGATTTCATAATTTCGAACGCCCCCTCAGAAGTTTAAATCTAATGACCCCGGCCGAGAAATATCTGGAAACCTTAAGACCAGAGACGGTCGAGCGCCTGGAGAGACAAGGGCTCAAGAGAACCACCAGAGCCGTCCAGAAAGATGGGCGCATTTACTTTCAAGGGCAGAAATACCCGGTCGGCCGAGAGCTAGCAGGCAAAAGGGTGAAGATAGACTTTGAGAACAATTCGTTGCTCATTTTGTACAAAGGTGCGGTGATCGGCAAACACTACATCAGGAGATGACTTGAATCATGTGTCTGTGGACTTTCAAAAGAAGATTTAGTACATTTGTGTAGAAGGTAAAAACATGAAGGCTAAACTGCAAAACAACACCATATTTACTATAATAGCGGCAAACAGTGGCCTGTTCATCCTGCTGGGAGCCATGGTGTTCATTACATTCGTCGCCGCTCCCTGGGTGGAATCGGTGATTTCTGCTCGGCTTCCACAACCTCAACCAGTGGTGGAGGAGCAACCCAAGCCAGCCAAAACTATCAACATTTTCGTGCTCGAAAGAGGTAGCGGGAACATGAATAATGCCGTGATAGGAAAATTGCTGGAAGCTGCCACCCGTGTTGTCGAGCACGAACAAAACATAGCAGTTGCTATCACCACCGGTGATTTTTCCACATTCGATGCCTTTAGCTACGACATCATCGTTCTACAAAATTATGATAAAGACGTGAGAATCAACGAGGATGTATTCCTTGAGGATACCGACCCAGCCACCAGCCGTATCGCATCTTTTGTGTCCTCTGGCAAGATGGCCCTTGCACTGGATTATCCCTTTGCCCAAGATAATACAACGCTAAGAGAAGTATTTGGAGCCTACTTCGTGGGTACCGAATCAGTAAAACATAAATACACGGTTCTACAGCGCAAACATCCTCTGGCAAAAAATTTACCGGCATCCTTTGCTTCATCCTACGATACCAGCACCCTGGGGCTGGATGTCTACTCGAACCCTACAGTTAAAACAATCGTTGAAAACGAACTCGGAGAGCCTGCTGCCACCGTGGCAGATTATAGAAATGGTAAAGCCATTGCTATCACTCTGTCATTCCATATCTGGACTCCTGTGCCTGCCTTTAACACCCCAGCCTCTCAAATTGCTAAAAGCAGTGAACAAGTCCGAGTTCTGGCTAACGCTATCGAATTTGCTGCCACTCAGCGCTGATTTTGGCCATCCGTTTTCTCTTTTCCAGATGCCACGAAAATTAACTATGCAGGGATTGTCCATTAGATATTTTAAATAAGGGTAAAGCATTCTCCTTGTGGAAGGATACACTAAATATCTTTGCTTTGGGAGGATTTATGAAAAAATGCTAAACCAATTTATAGAGTTTATAGATATTCACTCCCACATCCTCCCCGGAATCGACGATGGGGCGGGGAATTTCGATGAAAGTCTCAAGATCGCCGTACTGGCGGTGAAAAATGGCATCGGGACGATGGTGGCCACCCCCCACCTTAAAGAGGGGTTTTACAACCCGTCCCGAAATGATATTCGAACCAAACTTGCGGAACTTAAGCGCCGACTGAGGAAGGGAAAGATTCCCCTCGAGGTCCTGCTCGGAATGGAGGTCTCCCTCTCTCCTGAAATCCTTAATCAGTTGGAAGACGAGATGCTGACCATAAACTCCAATGGAAAACACCTGCTGGTCGAACTCCCCTTCCAGGAGGTACCCATCTTCGCCGAGGATCTCTTATTCCAGCTACAACTTAGGGGACTAACTCCAATCATCGCCCATGCGGAGAGAAACCAGCAGATCGTGGAGAATCCGGCGCTTATCTCCAAGTTCGTCAATAAGGGCTGCCTAATACAAATAAACGCCGTGAGCATAGCCGGCCCCCGTGAAGATCCCATCCAGCAACTCTGCAAAAAACTGCTGAGGCAAAACCTCGTGCATTTGATCGCCTCCGATGCCCACCATCCCGACGAGCGCCTGACGTCATTGTCGAAGGCAATCGAGGCAGTTGAAAGATGCGTCGGGCCGGAAAAGGTTCGGGAACTCTTCGTCGAAAATCCGAGAAAAGTCATCGACGGTAAAGTTATCTCTTCAGGGCGACAGGGTGAACCTCCAGAGTGAACCCTTCAGGTAAAAATAAAAGGAGATTCCTCATATTCGGAGAATGAAGGAAGTAAATTTAAATAGGCAAGAAAGGTGGTGAAGAAAGTTGAAGACTTTGAGCACCATCGCACTCATTATTGCCGTCGTAAGCCTAATCGGTTCCCTGGTTGCAAAATTCATCATTGGCGCGCCCGTTTTTAACATCTCGCCGAGTGCTTTCCTGAGATTTGCCGACACCTCCCTGCTTTTCGCAATCGCATTCGTGCTCATGACCATCGCCCAGAAGAAATAATAGCTAATTCAATCAACACCGGCCTCAATACTTTTAAATGGAGTGACCGAGCACTCAGGCGCTGAGTGCTCGGTCTAACATCTTCCCCTTTAGTTCAAATTATTTCTCCATCAAAAAGCTATCTCTACATCTCCATCTTTGGCTGTCCAGTAAACTTTGCTTCCAATGCCCTCGTACTGCTTGATGACGGTGGTCGGGACATTCCACCGCAGTGCGTCGGTGCCACAGCTTATGACCACACTCTCGGCCTCGATGTCCTCGAAGAGAGGATAGTCATGTACTCCATGATGGGGGTACTTGAGCACTTTGACCTCAAGGGGTTTCCTCTCCCAATCCTCACCGCTCCATTGATACTCCAGAAACTCCTTGCAGAACTCACTCTGACTGTAGAATTCGTTGTCGCCGAAGATGAGCACCATCTCACCGTGAATATTGAAGGCAGTTATGAGGCTCCTGTCATTCTCACCCGCATATAGCCTGAGCTCCTCCTCTGGATCTATCACGGCGAAGAAATCTCTCATGGTCGTCCCGCTCTGGATTATCTCCCCTATCTCGAACTCCTTGCGCAATTCGGGCAGGCCACCGATGTGATCGGGATGGAAATGGGTTACTATCAACGCATCAATCTTGGATATACCTTTTTGCTTGAGCCGGGGAATGACCTTATCACGGCAAGCCTGGGCAGTGGCGGCATCCACCATCACCACCTTCCCCACATATTCAACCAAGGCGCAGTCGCCGTGGCCAACATCGAAGAAAGTCAAGGTGGCCTTCTCCCCCGGAACCTGCCTCTCCATCACCACACTCAACAGAGGGTCCTCAGCAGGAAGAGTGCTGGAAATCATCTTATACGGCTCCACGATGGCCGTGGGATAGAAGGCAAAGCTCACATAAGTCGGTGCCACCATAGCCAGAACCAGCACCAACACCAACGGTATGCTTATTCTCACCAGGTGAATCTTTTCTCTCAGCTGAAGCATCGCTTTCCACCTGCCTATCAGGCATGTGAATAAATTAACGCTCTTTCCATTTTTTATATCGGGAGATGTACGGGTGGACTCAATAGACCAAAGGGAGATTTTTTCTTACTCAAAAGGGGTAAAAAAATATCCCTCAAATGAGGGATAACAAATGACAGAGGCCAGGGGCCAGCTACCAGCTTCCAGCCACCAGCGTGGATAGAAAGTCGGGAGTGGGGAGTAAAAATAACAGCCTCCAGCCTCCAGCTGCCAGCTTTCAGCAAAACCAAAGAGGACTGGTAACTGGCGACTGGAAGCTGGGGGCTAAAAACTGACGACTCCCGACTGACGACTATCAACTCACTAGCTCCGTGCTCTGAGCTCTAAGCTGATTTTGCTGGTCAGTTACTTGACCAGGCGCTCTCTCAAGCCTTTGGCGACGGCCTGCGCTCTATCGGAGACCTCGAGCTTGGCAAAGATGTTTCTCGCATGGCTCTTGACGGTCTCCAGACCGACGAAGAGCCTCTTGGCAATCTCCTTGTTGGTCAGCCCATCGGCCATTAGCTGTAGAATTTCCCTTTCCCGATCGGTTAAAACCTTCTCCCTGGAAGTGGGTTTGACGATTTCCCCAAGCAGCCCCTTGGTGACTTCAGGCTGGACGAAGGCCTCACCCCGATGTATCCTGCGGAGGATGTCGAGCAAGGTATCCCGGGGGTGTTCTTCAAAATGTATCCGGTGGCTCCACCCTTGATAGCCTCCAGCGCGTACTCGTCGTCGGCGTACATCGTCAGCATAACTACATCCACCTGGGGTAGCTCCTCCTTGATCAGCCGGGTCGCCTGCAACCCATCCATATTCGGCATCTTTACATCCATCAAGACTATGTCGGGGGTCAGCTCGCGTGCCTTCCGAACAGCTTCTTCCCCATCCTTCGCCTCGCCGACGACTTCAACATCTTCGGCCAGTTCCAATATCGCCCGCAGGCCCTCCCGCACCAGAGTATGATCATCAGCGATAAGAACCCTTATCTTCTCCATTAAACACTCCTATCGCTCTCAAAGCGGGACGACAACTTTGACCTCCGTTCCCTTCCCAGGGGCGCTATTTATCTCCAGGCTGCCTTCGCACATCTTCGCTCTCTCCTGCATGGACTCAAAACCGATGTTCTTGCTGGTAAGGGATTTGGCGATGATTTTTTCAAAATCGAAACCTACACCATTGTCTTTCACTTTGATTTCCAGTCGCCCATCTGCAGATGTTATCTTCAAATCCATCCGGGTGGCCTTGGCGTGGTTTTTCACATTGGCCAAGGCCTCCTGGACAATCCGGAACAGGGCCGTCTCCGCCGACTTTGGCAAATCGGGGTGAGGCCCCTCGAGCGTGATCTCCGTCGTTATACCCATTTCCTTTCCCCACTCCTCCGCAGTCTTGCGCAGAGCGGGAATGAGACCAAGATCGTCGAGGAGAACTGGACGAAGATCCGAGATGAGCCCTCTCATCTCACCCAAACTGTCATCGAGCACCTCTTTTGCCTTATAAAGCTCCGCCCTTGCTCGATCATTGCCACTAAGGTGTGCTTCGCAGGCGTCGAGTCTTAAAAGAGTACTGGCGATCAGTTGAACCACACTATCGTGGATAGCCAGAGCGATTCTCTTTCTCTCCTCCTCCTGCGCATCGATTATCTTTTTCGTCAAGCGCTCCTGAATGCTCCGGTTCTCCTCCAATTCTGAAAGGAGAACATTTCTCTGCAAAACTATTGCCACGTGCTCGGCGAAGGAGGTGAGTAGCTCCAGCTCATCTCGAGTAAATTCCTCTCCCGACTTTTTGTTCGTGACGTTCAATGCCCCGATCGGCTCTCCCCCACAACCAAAGGGACACACAAAGAGGACTTGACCGACGCTCTCTTGTGGAATTTCTTAAACTCCATTCCGCTGAGATCTTGATCGAGCAGTAAGGGTTTGCCCTCTTTGACCACCCAGCCGGCGACACGCTCACCGACCTTCACCCGAGTATTCTTAACCAACTCCTCACTTAGACCTTGAGCTGCTTCAATGGTGAGCTCTCCTCTGTCTTTACCCAGAAGCATTATGGAGACCGATTCCGCACCGAGAACCTCCCTACACATCCGCACCGCCATATCCAAAAGTTCTCGCGGGTTGGTCTTGGCCACCATCTGCCTGCTGAGTTTATAGATGGTGGACAAATCGGTAAGAGCCCTTCCCAGTTTTTGGGAAAGGCGCTCCACCTCTTCATGGTGACTTTGGAGATCGCCGTAGGCAATTCGGCAGCTCTCCGATTGCCTTCTGATCTCACCAACTAGATAGTAACAAGCCAGGGTCATGGCAAACCAAACCAGGATCAGGCCCAAGGAGACGTTGAGCCACTCCATGGGAAAAGGATGCCTCAAAGAGTAAATGGTAAAGTAGATCGTGGAGATGAGAAGGGTAAAAGCGAGGGCAACGGGGAGGGTGAAAGCGACGGCCACGAGAAGGAGAATGAGGAAATATAGAAAGTAAAACTGGCTATGGGCCCCGCCCGTTAGCACGATAAGCATAGTGACCAGCGCAATGTCCCCTAAAACCGTGGCATAGACCGCTCCTGGACCTTCGCCTTCGGTCAGTTTAAAGGGAAAGATGCCAAAATGAACCAGGAGATTATACGCGGCCGCCATGGCCATCAGCGCCAGAACCAAGGGCAGTTTTATCAGTGGGGTGGGGTTAAAATAGACAAAGAGAAGAACGTAGGCAATGACCAGCCACCGCACTCTGGCCGCATTCCTGACTATTCCCAGCCTCATTCCTGGCTCAAAATCCATTTCTCACCCCGATAATAATCCAAATTTATGGTTCTTCTCCATTTTTAGTGGATAAACTTTTAATCTTGTTCTTTTCTCAAAAGAGTTGCACGTAGAAGGGTTCGAGGGTTCAAGGATTCGAGGATTCAAGTGTTTTTCACTTGACCCCTTGGCCCCTAGAATCCCTGAATCCTAAAGTTCTCTTTAGGCTTCATCGCACCTAGTTGTTCCACCCACTATTTTTGGAGAAGAGTCAAATTTGTTAACCCAGATGGTCCCAGACGTCTTAATATTTATCGACAAATATCCCGGATTTCTTGAGCAAGCAGCGGGCTTACTTTTTTAAATACTCATCGATGGCGCGGGCGGCTTTCCTCCCCGCCCCCATGGCCGAAATCACCGTGGCCGCACCGGTGACAATATCTCCGCCGGCAAAAACCCCCTCCCTGCTCGTTCTTCCGGTCTCTTCATCGGCAACAATGTAACCACGCTCATTGAGCTCCAGACCCGGGGTGGTGCTCGGAAGAAGAGGGTTTGCCCTCGTCCCGATGGCGACGACCACCACATCCACGTCGAGGGCGAACTCCGAGCCTTTGATGGGGATTGGACGGCGGCGTCCTGATTCATCCGGCTCGCCCAACTCCACCCTCACACACTCCATTCCGCAGACCCAGCCGTTCTTCCCCAACAACCTAACCGGGAGGGTCAAAACCTCGAAGATTATTCCCTCCTCTTTGGCATGACGTATCTCCTCCGCCCTTGCCGGCATCTCCGCCTCGCCTCGCCGATAGACGAGGTAAACCTCGTCGGCCCCCAGGCGAAGAGCCACTCGGGCGGCATCAACGGCCACATTTCCCCCGCCGACAACCGCCACCCTCCCGCCACGTTTGATGGGGGTATCGTATTCCGGGAACAGATAGGACTTCATTAGATTCGCGCGGGTTAGAAATTCGTTGGCGGAATAGACTCCATCGAGATTCTCGCCGGGGATGCCCATGAACAGCGGAAGGCCCGCCCCCACCCCAATGAAGATGGCATGATAACCTCTTTTGAAGAGTTCATCGATGGTGAAGAGTTTTCCGATGACAGCGTTGGTTTTTATCTCCACACCCAGCTGCCTAACGTAGTCGACCTCGAACTCGACGATCTCCTTGGGGAGCCTGAACTCAGGGATCCCGTAGACCAGAACCCCACCGGGTTTGTGCAGTCCCTCAAAAAGGGTAACCTCATGGCCCACCCTGGCCAAGTCACCGGCGACCGTGAGTCCGGCGGGACCGGAGCCGACGACCGCCACTCTTTTAACTGTTGGCTTCGGTTTCGATGGCTCATCCAGTGGGTTTTTGTCGCGTCCGTGGTCGGCGGCAAATCTCTCCAGTCCCCCGATGGTCAGAGGATCCCTTTTCTTACCCAAGACACAGAATCGCTCACATTGATTTTCTTGAGGACAGACCCGTCCACAGATGGCCGGAAGAAAGTTCTTCTTCTTGATCTCGCGAATGGCCCCTGTGAAATCCCCTTCCTTGATGCATTTTACAAAGGCGGGAATGTCTACTTCCACCGGGCAACCTCGCCTGCAGGGAGAATCCTTGCACTGAAGACAGCGGCTGGCTTCCTGGATGGCCCGCTCCGGGGAATAACCCAGAGCAACTTCATTGAAATTCGTAACGCGCACCCCGGGAGCCCGCTCGGGCATTTGCACACGTTTCAAAACCATCGCTTTCTTTGATTTCTCCAATCCCCGATTGCTCCTAACTCTCGTCACCTATTATCGGACCTCTCACGGAAGGTCGAGGGACGAAGGACGAATTTTTGTTTCCAGTTTATTTACAGTCACAACCAACATAGAAATAATTTCATCCAATGCTTTTACTCTTTGGTCAATAATCTTAGGCGGAAGAAATTTTTTACTTCGCTGATACCAACCTTTGCTTTCCCTCGCCGACCCTCGAGCAACCCTTAAAAAATATATATACTCTTTACCGAATCCTCTTCCATAACCCTCTTCGATATTCGAACTTATCGAACCCAAACTACATATCAGCTGTTTTCCAACTTCGCGGCCGCAATAATCTCTCCTCAAAATATCCAAATCCTCTTCCAAAAATTTATTATATATTTCAACTGCTTTTTGATAGATATCGTTATTTTCCAATCTATCTTTCATTTCAACTCTTCACTTTTCGACACTCGCCCTCCGCTTTTCGCTTTTCGTCCTTCACTCGCCTTTCGGACTTCGCCCTTCGTCCTTCCCCTTTTGCTTCATATCGCTCCATCGATAGTTTCTCTTCTTCTAGATAAATTTTTTGTCTGGCCATGAGCAGGTCAAAGTCCACCTGCTGGCCATCGAACTCGGGGCCGTCCACACAGCAGAACTTAGTCTTTCCACCCACCGAGACCCGGCAAGAACCACACATCCCCGTACCATCCACCATAACTGGGTTCAGGCTAACCACAGTTTTTATCCTGTGAGGCCGAGTGGTATCACAGACGGTGCGCATCATCATCGTGGGGCCAATGGCATAGACTAGATCGACCTCGTCTTCTTTAAGAATTTTGTCGACCAACTGGGCTACGAAACCCTTAAAACCGCGGGAACCATCGTCGGTGCAGATATGAAACTCGTCGCAGACTGCCCTCATCTCATCCTCGAAGACGATGAGGTCTTTGCTGCGGAAACCCATGACCACGATGACACGGTTGCCCGCCTCGCGAAAGGCTCGGGCAATTGGATGAATGGCACCTATCCCCACTCCACCACCAGCACAAAGGACGGTCCCCACCCTTTCTATCTCACTCGGTTTGCCCAGTGGACCGCTGACATCAACAAGGTGATCCCCGGCCCGGAGATCGGAAAGCCACCTGGTGGACTTACCAACCACCAGAAAGAGGATGGAAATCGTTCCTTTTGCCCGGTCAAAATCGGCGATGGTCAGAGGGATGCGCTCGCCTCGCTCGCCGATGCGAAGCACGATGAACTGACCAGGCTGTGCTTTCCTGGCAATGTCGGGGGCTTCCAACTCGATCAGGTAAACATCGGCGGTGAGTTCTTCTTTTTTAACGATCTTGAACACCAAGCACCTCTTTTTAAGCCGCTGTTCCTAATTTTTACAGTTCGCCTCATTAAAAGTCAACTCGCGATCGCTATCTAAGATAAAGACAAGACAAAACGTTTGTGTTCTCAGGCAAGAAAACTCACTCATTCGTCGCAAACAACCGAAGATTTGACCAAGGCAAAGGTTAGACCTCAAGAAAACCGTCTCAGAGGCCGAGCGGGCACGGTCCCGCCGAAGGCGGGGAGCGAGGCCGAGAGCCGAGCAGCCCCGCAAAGCTCGCTTCGCTGGGGCAGACAACTGCGTGTTTTTGGAGGTCTAGCCTTTGCAAAATTAATTGTTTGCCTGTAGCTTTAAAACACGAAAGTCCGCACCGG
Source organism: Actinomycetota bacterium (assembly GCA_030019215.1). GTDB lineage: Bacteria > Actinomycetota > Aquicultoria > Subteraquimicrobiales > UBA9087 > UBA9087. The sequence continues at coordinate 67,422 of JASEEZ010000003.1, read as the reverse complement.
ATAAAGTAAAGGGGTGCCCCGATGTTCATCGGGGCACCCCTTGTCCTCTCATTCCCATTCTCATTGAGACTAGATGGGTCCGGCAACAGCTTCCTCAACCTGCTCTACTTCCCACTTACCACAACGCCCACCCCAGCGAGCGAGCACCCTTCCCCCAACTTCAATCTTCACGATCTCACAGTTATTGGAACAGCCCTTGCAGTGAAAACTGCTAGTTTCATATTTTATCTCCGCAGCGGAGAAGCCCTTGAAATTGGAGGGAGCGGTCCTTCCTTCTACAGCTTCCTTGGCCAAAAGTGCAGCACCGATGGCTCCCATCACGTGATAATATTCGGGAACGACTATCTCGCTCTCCAGAGCCTCCCCAAAAGCTCTCCGGATACCAAGATTGGCAGCTACCCCACCTTGAAAGACGACGGGAGATAAAATTTCCTTTCCTTTGGCCAAATTGTTCAGGTAATTCCGGACAAGGGCCTGGCACAATCCGTAGATGATATCCTCCAACCGGTATCCTATTTGCTGCTTGTGAATCATGTCGGATTCGGCGAAGACGGTGCACCTCCCGGCGATTTGCGCTGCCGACTTCGATTTCAGAGCATAGGAACCAAACTCCTCGATGGGAATACCCAGTCTCGCAGCTTGATGGTCCAGAAAGGAACCAGTTCCGGCCGCACAAACGGTATTCATGGCGAAATCAACGACTACCCCCTCGCGGATGATGATGAGTTTGGAGTCCTGCCCCCCGATCTCCAGAACGGTTTGGGCATCGGGAACAACGTGACTGGCGGCCACCGCGTGGGCTGTGATCTCGTTTTTGACGATGTCGGCTCCGGCGATGACCCCGCTCAAATACCGGGCACTTCCAGTCGTACCCGCCCCTCGAACCTCAACCGATGCGGGGAGCTTTTCCTCAAGCTCCTTCAGCCCCTCCTGAACGGCGACTATTGGCTGACCCATCGTGCGCCGATAAACATAGGCCAAAAGATCGTCTTTCTCGTCCATGATCACGAGATTCGTGCTGACGGAGCCAACGTCGACCCCGAGATAGCCCTCCATTCTTTCTTCCTCCTCACTCTGCCGGATGTCGGATGACGGAGGTCGGATGATTGGTTTCTTGTTCCTGGTTCCTTGGAGCTTAGAGCTCGGAGCTTAGAGCTTAGAGAAAAATCTTTTGCCTCTACGCTCTCTGCTCCCTGCTCTCTGCTTTCCTCGTTATTCGTCCTTCGTCCCTCGTCCCTGAACCCTGGCCTCTGGACACCCAGCATCTGTCAGCTGGCCACCAGCCGTTTCTTTCTCTTGTTCCTCATCAAATCGATGAAAGCTTCCAGGCGGGTGATGACCCCGGCCCTTCCCGTTTGCTCATCGATGACGAGGGAGAGAATGGGAATATCCAGCTCCCTGTCAATTTTGGGGAAAATACTTTTGGCGATTATCTCCGGCATGCAGGTAAAGGGGAGGAAGTGAATTATTCCATCGAAGCCCTCCCGCGCCCACTCCACTATGTGCCCGATGGTATCCTGCCCTTCCCCGCCAACGAAATGAGCGAGATAGGGTTCGGCCGCGTGATGGATCTTCTCCCTGGTCGTGCCAAAAACCGGTTTCTTCCCACCGGGATTGAGCCAATCCGTCAGATAAACCGAGCGCTCAAGATAAATACCCTCGTTCCCCAAATACTCCTCGATGCCAAAATTCACAAAAGGTTCAAGGAGGATATAAAACTCACCAACTATGCCCACCCGAAGAGAATCTTGTTCCCTTCTCTCCACGGAATCGATGATGGCCAGGGCCTCCTCGCGGGCAGACCGAATTTCCTCCGCCGTCACAGCTTCGCTGAGAACTTTCAGAGCCCTGCGATGAGCTCTTGTGGTATCACCCTTTTTCCTCTCAAAAGCCCTGGTCTGCAAGACCCTCTTTTCCACCTCGTCAACGGCGACGGCCTTCTTCCAGCCAATCCTAACCGCCTGGAAGATCTGCCAGAGTGATTTCTTCGGCGCCAACCTCCGACATCTCTCCAGGAAAATCTTCATCCCGATGGCGGGCGGCTCCAGGACGATCATCTCGAAATCGTATCCAATATCGCGAAGGACTCTATTTTGAACCTCGGCATAGAAACCAAAGCGACAGGGACCCAACCCCCCAACCATAGCCACGGTATCCGCTCCCAGATCCAGTCCCTCGATAAGATTTCCGATGTTGACCTTAAGAGGAAAACAGGCAAACTCCGGGGCATACCTCGCCCCCAAACTTATCGTCTTCGTCGAGGTCTTTGGGGGCACGAGGAAATCGATCTCCAGGCGAGTGAAGAGATCGGAAAGCAGTGAATCTATCGTTCCCATGTGAGGGAAGGTCACCTTCAATGGACCCTCGCCCTCTTCCGATCGATCATATCCAGAAAGGCCTCCAGACGCGTGACCAGGCCAGCTTCGCCACTGTGCTCATCGATGACCAAAGGCATCAAGGGCACGGGTGATATCTTTCTCGCCTCCTGTTCCACCAAAACCTGGATGAGAGAGTCGGGTCCGCAGGCGAAGGAGATCATATAGATAATGCCATTGACCATATTGTTCTCGAGCCAATAAAAGATCGCTCCCACAACGTCCTTCTCGTAGGTCCAGAAGAGACTCTTTGGGAGTGAGGAGATGCTCTCCTCGATCGCCTCCGGGGGAACCATCTCGGGGGTAAGAACTTTCGCCCCTCGCCTGTGCAGGCGCTTTACGAGATTCATGCTCACATAGGAATCGAAGATGTTGTAGGGATGACCAACAACCCCTATAGTGAGGGTGGGATTAGCAAGATTTTTGAAGTCGGTCTCGCCCAATGCCTCAGGGACGAGAGAACCTTCGCGCAGTTTTTGGTCGAATATCTTGAGCTCCCTGGCACCATTATAGAAAGCCCGCAATATCTTTAAGGGATTTCTCGTGAGATGGCTTCCAAGCTCATAAATAGAGGCAAAAAACCTTCGCCAGCCCTGGCGGAGGTTAAAGGTGGTGCCCAGCACGGGCGGCAAATCATCGTCGAGGGCCTTGATCATGTCGGGAAGCCCCAGAAACTTCGGGCAGGTATAGGCCTTCCCCTCCACACTCACCACGCGGGGAACAAAGAGCGCATCCACCTCCCCTTTGAGCGCTAGTGCGTGGCCATAGAAGACCTTCACCGGGAGACAAGCCTCGCTTTCCGCCGTCTCCGTCCCCAGATTCAAGATACGCTTGTTGGTGGGGGGAGATACCACAACCTCCGCCCCCAATCCCTCAAAGAAAGTCTTCCAGAGGGGGAAGTACTTATAATAGAGAAGGGCCCGAGGTACCCCTATTTTCGGCATAGCCGATCCCCTCGCCATCCACTCCCCGATCATCCTGGCTCAGTGAAAATGCCGGGGCAACAATTCGACTCATCGTTTAGCACCCTAATTATAACCCCGTCGGTGGCAAAAATCGACATTTAAAATAACTTGAGGCCGAGGATAAAACAGACCGCCAGGAGAATCAAGAAAAGACCGCAGACGAGCAAAATTGCCCGATAGACCCTATCGCTCAAGAAACGCCTCCCGGAGACCACCCCAGCGATGACCAACCCGTACCAGATAAAATCCCCCAGGATGTGGCCCACGTAAAAGACACTCAACCCCAGAAGTCCGTATTTCAAGGAGTAAATGGCCAAGGCAAGGCCGATCGTGATCCACCAGATGGTCCAGTAGGGATTGGAGAGACTGACGACGATGCCCTCGGCAAATGGACCCAGCCGAATTTTTTTCTCGTCGCCGTCGAGGTTCAAGACCACCCGGCGCGCATATCCCCGCAACATGCCAAAGCCCATCCAGAGAAGGAAAACCCCGCCGACTACCCCAATCGCCCTGACCACAAAGGGATTTCCCAAAAACCTTTGCAACCCGAAGAGAAAACCGATCACCAGGACCAGTTCGAGCGCGGCGTGTCCAACCACTATGAGAAAGCCCGCTCCAGATCCCCTGCGCGCCGATTCAAATATGGTCACGGTGAGCAGGGGCCCGGGAACCATCGCTCCGGAAAAGGCTATCCCCAGAGCGGCGGTAAATATCTTGACCAACTCAAGCATCTCTGCCATCGTCTCCGATCTTGAGACTCCCCGGCAAAATTGTGGTTTAATTATACTACTTATACTGGCCGCCTTAACCTGGGCAAGGAGAGAACATGAAACCGAAGTGGATTTGGATTGCCATCCTGCTCATCGGCTTGGGGGTCATCCTGTGGACGACCCAAAACCGGGGCTATACCGGAGAGCCCTTCGTCAGAGAAGAGATACTCCTGGACACCTTCGTTAAAATCAAGGCCTACGGAGATAGCAAAGCCCGAGTTGAGAAAGCTGTGGACGAAGCCATGGCCGAGGTGAGAAAAGTGGAGGACTCGATGAACTTCTTCGACCCAAAGAGCGAGATTTCGAAGATAAATCGGGCGGCGGGAAAGAAGGCAGTCGAAGTGTCCGACGAAGTCCTCGCGGTGATCTCTTTGAGTAAATCTTACGGGGAGGAGACGGGGGGAACCTTCAACATTGCCGTGGGTCCTCTGATTCCGCTCTGGAAATTCGGTGAGAATCCGCGGCTCCCAAGACAGAGTGAAATAGACGGGATTTTACCCTTGTTCGACCTGAAAGATATCAAAATCGATGAGAAGACCAAAACCGTCTTGCTCAAAAGGCCCGGGATGATGATCGACCTCGGAGGAGTGGCCAAGGGATACGCCGCAGACAAGGCTATAGAGTCATTAAAGAAAAGGGGGGTGACCCAGGCCCTGATAACCACGGGGAGCACCACCAGGGTCCGGGGTTCCAAGCCCGACGGCGAGCCCTGGAGGATCGGCATAGAGCACCCTCGAAAGAGCGGGCAGACCATCGGGATTTTGAGCCTGGTGAACAAGAGCGTGAGCACCTCGGGGGACTACCAGCAATATTTTATCAAGAATGGAAAACGCTACCACCACATCCTCGACCCGAAGACCGGTAGACCCGCCGGTGGCGTGATGAGCGTGACGGTCGTGACCGGCCGTAGTTGTGCGGAGGCGGACATCCTCTCCACGGCCATCTTCGTAATGGGCTATCCCAGGGGGATGAAATTCATTGAACAAACCAGGGATATCGAAGGAGTGCTCGTTACCTCGGACGGAAAGGTCCACGTCTCCTCGGGACTGAAAGGTAAAGTAGAAGATTTGATACAGACCTCGCTATGAGTTACCACTTGACAAACAAAATTTCTGATGTAAAAATAAAGTGGTTACTTAATTGACCACTAAGGGGTATGGTATGCCAGTTATTGGAGTAAAGGAACTAAAAAGCCAAGCTTCACTCATCTTAAGATCGCTTCGAGCAGGCAAAGTAAAGGGTTATATTATAACCCTACGGGGGAGACCGGTCGCAAGACTTACTGCCGTTGACGAAGAGGAACTTGAGAATTTAATTCTCTCCATGGATAACCCAAAGTTTAAAACCTTTATCGAAGAGGCAAGAAAAGAGCCCTCTGTCTCCTGGGAAGAATTACTAGCTGAGGTAAAAGGTGAGAAAGTTCAAACTCGAAGCAAAAAGGCGAGTTAAGAACGATCTTAAAAAGCTCCCCAAGGAGACTCTCAATTCCACCGCGAAGGCGATAGAAGGCTTACAAGAAAACCCTTTCCCATCCGGCAAGAAAATAAAAACCATAAAAGGGGCGGAAAAGACTTTTCGGTATCGAGTGGGGGATTATCGAATAATTTATGAAGTTGGCGCTCAAACCGTGACTATTTTAGCTGTTCTTCACCGGCGCGATCTAGGCAGATTTCAATAAAAATTCTTACCGGAACCCGAGATAATTTCAGCGTTTCTCCTTGGTTGGCCTTTTTGTCTTTCGAACCAGGATGACCCTGCCACTGGTGGGGCGCTCTTGGCTTAGCTAGCCGCTCTTTTCTTGGGTCTCTTGAAGGCTATTTCACCGGCCTCGGCATCCACCACGATGTGATCGCCCTCCTTAATCTCACCCGCCAATATCTTGAGGGCCAAGGCATCCTGAACCATCCGCTGAATGACCCGTTTCAGCGGGCGAGCGCCGTAGACGAGATCGAATCCCTCCATGGCCAGAAGCTCCTTGGCCGCCGGAGTCAACTCGATAGTCAAGCCCTTCTCGGCCAAGCGGTGCTTCAAATGCTCAACTTGAATGTTGATAATTTTTTCGATTTCCTCCATGCCGAGCCTGTTGAAGATGACTACCTCATCGATGCGGTTTAAAAACTCCGGGCGGAAGCTCGTCTTGAGAGCCTCGGTGACCTTCTCCTTGAGCTCCTTCCTGTCAGTCAACTCCTGAATCCACTGACTCCCGATGTTGGAGGTCATGATGATTATAGCGTTCCTGAAATCAACCGTCCTCCCATGGCCATCCGTGAGCCTGCCCTCATCGAGTATCTGAAGGAGGATATTGAAGACATCCGGATGGGCCTTCTCTATCTCGTCCAAGAGGATCACAGAATAAGGCCTTCTCCTCAACGCCTCGGTGAGCTGACCACCCTCCTCATAACCGACGTAGCCCGGGGGAGCCCCTATCATCCGGGAGACAGTGTGTTTCTCCATGTATTCGCTCATATCCAATCTGGCCATCGCCCGCTCGTCGTCGAAGAGGAACTCCGCAAGGGATCGAGCGAGTTCCGTCTTGCCCACCCCTGTTGGACCGAGGAAGAGGAAGGAGCCAAGAGGTCTGTTGACATCCTGAAGACCCGCTCTCGCCCGGCGAATGGTGTTGGAGACCGCCTTGACGGCCTCATCCTGACCAACCACTCGCCGCCTCAGGCGATCCTCCATGTGAACGAGCTTCTCGACTTCACCTTCCATGAGCTTGGTGAGGGGGATTCCTGTCCACCTGGAGACCACCTCAGCAATGTCCTCCTCATCGACCTCTTCCTTGAGCATTCGCTGTTCCTTCTGGAGCTCGGCCAACCTCTTGGTTGCCGCCTTCAAGTCTTTCTCCAAATCAGGGAGGACACCGTATCTGAGCCTGGCCGCTCTCTCAAGATCTCCTTCTCTCTCCGCCTTCTGCTCATCTATCTTAGTCTGCTCAATCTTTTCCTTGAGATCGCGGATGCGGGTGATGGCCTCCTTTTCGGCTTGCCAGTGGGCCTTCATCCGGGTCGACTTTTCTTTGAGTTCAGCCAGTTCCCTTTCCAGCTTCTCCAGGCGTTCCTTGGAGGCCTTATCCTTCTCTCTCCTCAAAGCCGCGCGCTCTATCTCAAGTTGTTTGATTCTCCTTTCAACCTCGTCGATCTCCGTGGGTAAACTGTCGATCTCGATTCTCAAGCGAGAGGCGGCTTCATCCACCAAATCGATGGCCTTATCCGGCAAGAATCGGTCACTTATGTACCGATCGGAAAGGAGGGCCGCTGCGACGAGGGCCGAATCGGTGATCTTGACCCCGTGGTAAACCTCGTAGCGTTTCCTCAAGCCCCTGAGGATGGCGATGGTGTCCTCGACGGTGGGCTGCCCAACATAAACCGGCTGAAATCTTCGCTCCAAAGCCGCATCCTTCTCGATATATTTGCGGTATTCGTTGAGGGTTGTGGCTCCAACGCAGCGAAGTTCGCCCCGGGCGAGCATGGGTTTGAGCATATTGGAGGCATCGATTGCCCCCTCGGCAGCTCCGGCTCCCACCACCGTGTGTAGCTCGTCGATGAACAGAATGACCTGTCCCTCGGCCTCGGCTATCTCCTTGAGAACCGCTTTCAACCTGTCCTCGAACTCGCCGCGATACTTGGTCCCCGCCACCAGAGCTCCCATATCCAGAGCCACAATTCTTTTGTCCTTGAGGCCATCGGGAATGTCCCCGGCAACTATTCTCTGGGCCAGGCCTTCGATGATGGCCGTCTTGCCCACACCGGGATCACCGATAAGAACGGGGTTGTTCTTGGTTCTGCGGGAGAGCACCTGCATGACCCGCCTTATCTCATCATCCCGACCAATGACGGGATCAAGCTTCCCTCGCCGAGCCAGTTCCGTGAGATCACGCCCGTAGCGCTGAAGTGCCTGATACTTTTGCTCCGGATTCGGATCCGTTACCCGATGAGGACCTCGAACATCGGCAAGGACGCGGAGTACATTATCTTTGGTGACGCCGAACTCCCCGAGAATGGAAGAGGCGACCCCACCTTCCTCCAAGATGCCGATGAGAAGGTGCTCCGTGCTCACATACTCGTCCTTAAGCTTCTCCGCTTCGGCGAGAGCAATATCAAAGACCCTTCTAAGGCGAGGCGTAATGTAGGTCTCGGTCACCCCGGAAATCTTGGGCAACCCATCTAGTTCCGCCTCGACCCTGGCCTTAACGGCCTCCGGAGCCACCTCGAGCCTCCGCAGAAGGGAGAGCACCACTCCCTCTGGTTGCTCAAGGAGGGCCAACAACAGATGTTCCACATCTATCCCCTGGTGGCTCAGGCGCCCCGCCTTTCGTTGAGCTTCGCTTATTGCCTCCTGTGACTTGATTGTGAACCTATCGAACATCTCTCATAACCCCTCGTTTCATCTCTTCATTATCTGCCCTCGGGAAACTGGGATGATCTCGCGCCGGTAGATCCGGTGAACCCTCTCTATCTCGCGCTTCATTTCCTCCTCGAGTTCCTTCGTGTGTTTCTCCATCTCCTCGATGAATCTCTGCATCCGCTTGAGTTCTCTCCTCAAATCCATGATCATCCTCACGCCGGCCAGGTTAATACCATAATCTCGTGTTAGCCCCTGAATGTATTTAAGGGTCTCGATATCCTCATCCGAATAAAGGCGAGTGCTACCCTCGCTACGGGAGGGGGAAATTAGCTTCTTTCGTTCATACATCCTCAGGGTCTGAGGATGGACTCCCGCCAACCTGGCCACGACCCCTATCATATATAGACCTCGCTTCTTTTTTTCGGTCATCTCTCGCACCTCACGGATTTAGCTGCCAGCCCCCAGCTACTAGCTGCCAGCCCAAGATCGAGAAATCCTTAAGGATTGTTTCTTTCACTTTTTGCTCTTCAGCCCCTCTAGGTGTTCCCGGGGATTCTCCTTATGCACCTTCGCAAACTCCTCCAAAATCTTTTTCTCTCTCGATGAGAGCCTGCGGGGAACAGCAATTCTCGCTACAACCAGCATATCTCCTTTCCCCAAACCCTTCACCCTGGGAGCCCCTTTCCCTCTCAATCTCAAAACCTGACCGTCCTGGGTTCCCGGAGGCACTTTCAAAGAAACCGTGCCATTGAGAGTGGGGATTTTAATCTTGGTTCCCAGGGCAGCCTCGGTAAAGGTCAAGGGCAAATCCAATAAAATGTCGCCACCTCTCCGTTTAAATGTGGGGTGCGTTGCAACCTTCGTGATGATGTAAAGATCACCCGGGGGTCCGCCCCTCAAACCCCCCTCGCCTTTTCCGGCAAATCTTATCCGGGTGCCATTCTCAGCCCCGGCGGGGATCTTAACCGTTACAGGTTGGGTCTCCTTGGTGACCCCCGCTCCATGGCAGGAAGGGCAGGGATTCTCAATTATGGTGCCCCGCCCCATACACCTTCGGCAAGTGCGGCTGATGCTAAAAAATCCTTGATTCTGAGCAACCATCCCTCGGCCACTGCATTCGGGACAGACTTTGGGAGCGGTACCGGCTCTGGCACCGCTACCCCTGCAAGCGGGACATGTTGTCTGCCTGGGGATATTTATCTTGGTAACTACTCCCCTCATAGCATCCTCAAAGGAGAGCTGGATGCTGTAATGTAGATCCTTGCCACGCTCGGGTGCCCGCTCGTAAGCGCCTCCCCCGAAACCAAAAAGATCGAAGAGATCGGCAAACCTACCGAAATTACCAAAGGGCCTCTCGAAGCCGAAATCTCGAAAGTCAAACCCCGGCCGAAACCCCGTCTCGAAGAACCGAACGCCCTGATCGTACTCCTGGCGCTTCTTAGTATTCCCCAAAACCTCGTAGGCTTCGGATATCTCCTTGAACTTTTCCTCTGCCTCTTTTTTGTTCTGAGGATTGGCATCCGGGTGATGCTTTCGAGCCAGCTTTCGATAGGCCTTCTTGATCTCTTCCTGGCTGGCGTCCCGAGATACACCTAAAATAGCGTAGTAATCCTTATACCTTCTGCCATTCATTCCATCCACCACCCCCCGACTCGTCGGGGCGGGGTTGTTTCACTCCTTGCCTTCGCCGCTCTTTCTGGCCACTTTCACAATGGCAGGGCGGATGACCCGGCCTTTTAAGAGATAACCTTTTTGTAAAACCTCGGCCACGGTGCCCTCTTCATGCTCGTCGCTTTCCACCTGCATCATCGCCTCGTGCTCATGAGGGTCGAAGTGTTTTCCGAGAGGATCGATGGCCTGCAAGCCCTCCTTCTCCAGAACTTTCTTGAACTGTGCGCAAACCAGCTCGATCCCCTTCAGAAAGTCATCCCGATTACACTCGCCCGCCGCCAGCGCCCTTTCAAAGTTGTCCAAAACGGGAAGGAGTTCGCCAATGAGATTCTGGGAGGCGAACTCCAAAAACTGTGACTGTTCCCTGATAATACGCTTTTTATAGTTTTCGAATTCCGCTTGAAGCCTCTTGAGCGTATCTACGCAATCGGCGAGTTCCTCCTCCTTCTTCTCACACCTCTTCTTCCAGGAGACGCGCTTGTGCGCTCCTTTGTCCTTGTCCGTTCCGAGTTCCTCCATGCTTCTTTCCGTCACTCACCTCACCACCCTCCACCCTGCCAAAGGCGGGGCATCCAAAAATAGCTCTGGGGTTACTTTTCTTCCTTCTCCTTCTTCTTTTCCTCGTCAACGACCTCGTAGTCGGCATCGACAACCTCGCCCTCAGCGGGACCCTCGCCAGCGGCGGGGCCAGCCTGTTCTCCACCAGTCTGAGCCCGGCTTTTAGCCTGCTGGGCAGCGTAGAGTATCTCGCCTATCTTGAGGGAGGCCTGCGAGAGATTCTCGGCAGCGGTCTTGATTCTCTGGATATCCGTCCCCTTCAGGGCCTCCTTGGCCTCGGTGAGAGCGCTCTCGATCTTGGACCTATCCTCAGCGCTCAGCTTATCGCCCGCTTCCCTCAAAGCCTTCTCGGTAGCGTAAATTAGATTGTCGGCATTATTTCTCACTTCGGCCTCTTCTCTCCTGCGGCGATCCTCCTCGGCGTGAGCCTCCGCCTCTTTAATCATCTTGCCGATCTCCTCTTTAGCCAGAGCGCTCGTCCCGGTTACAGTCATCGCCTGCTCTTTGCCGGTAGCGAGATCCTTTGCCGAGACATGAACGATGCCATTAGCATCAATGTCGAAGGCGACTTCAATCTGGGGTATGCCCCGTGGCGCCGGTGGTAGGCCGATCAAATGAAACTTGCCCAGGGTCTTGTTGTCTGTGGCCATCGGACGCTCGCCCTGGAGGACGTGTATCTCCACGCTAGTCTGGTTGTCCTCGGCCGTGGTAAATATCTCGCTTTTCTTCGTGGGAATGGTGGTGTTTCGCTCAATCAACTTCGTAAAGATACTGCCCTTGGTCTCGATGCCCAGAGACAAAGGAGTGACATCGAGAAGCAGCACTTCCTTGACCTCACCCATGAGAACACCAGCCTGGATGGCCGCCCCAACGGCCACAACCTCATCGGGATTGACCCCCTTATGGGGTTCCTTGCCCCCGGTCAACTTCTTGATCAGCTCTCGGACCATGGGCATGCGCGTCGCTCCGCCGACGAGGATCACGTGATCTAGATCCTTGGGTTCGATACCGGCGTCCTTCATGGCCTGATTGAAGGGACCAGTGCACTTCTCCAAAAGATCGTAGGTCATTTTCTCCAACTCCGACCTGGTTAAGGTCATCTCAAGATGCAAAGGGCCCTCGGGGGTCGCCGTGATGAAGGGAAGATGAATGGCGGTTGTGAGAGCCGAGGAGAGCTCACACTTGGCCTTCTCGGCCGCCTCCTTGAGCCTCTGCAACGCCATCTTATCCTTCCTCAAATCGATGCCGTGTTTTGCCTTGAAATCGTTGGCCATCCAATCGATGACCTTCTGATCCCAATCGTCTCCACCCAGATGGGTGTTGCCGCTGGTGGACTTGACCTCAAAGACACCCTCACCTATCTCCAGGATGGAAACGTCAAAGGTTCCCCCGCCCAGGTCAAAGACGAGAATCCTCTCCTCCTTTTCCTTTTCCAGACCGTAAGCCAGGGAGGCCGCGGTCGGCTCATTGATAATCCTCAAGACCTCGAGCCCAGCGATGGTTCCCCCATCTTTGGTGGCAGTACGCTGAGCATCGTCGAAGTAGGCGGGAACGGTGACGACAGCCTGAGTGATCTTCTCGCCGAGGTAGGCCTCGGCATCCCTCTTTAGCTTCTGAAGGATGAAGGCGGAAATCTGTTGCGGTGTGTACTCCTTGTCTTCGATTTTTATCTTCTCATCCGTTCCCATCAAGCGTTTGATCGACCCTATAGTGTGCTCGGGGTTGACGATGGCTTGTCTCTTCGCCACCTCCCCAACCAGTACCTCGCCCGTCTTGGAAAAAGCAACAACGGAAGGAGTAACCCTCCCCCCTTCAGCATTGGGGATAACCACAGATTCTCCTGCCTCCAAGACGGCCACACAAGAGTTAGTCGTCCCCAAATCGACACCAATCGCCTTTGCCATTTCGGTATCACTCCTTTTCACAATTATCTAAGCCTATTACTAATATAAAAACTAAGTCTAATATTGTCAAGTCTTGGGTAAAAATTTTTTGGAGGTAAGCTTTTAGGTCCTCTTCCCCCACGAGAGACCGGGGCACTTTAGGCAATCGAGGGCTCTAACGCAGTGGATGGAGTCGGGGTCTTCGTAGATATTTAAATCGACGGGGCAAAGTTTTCGGCAAGCCTCAAACATTGCTTTCCTTTCGGTTACCCTTATTCTGTAAAAGCTCACCCGATTGAAAAGGGAGAGGATCGCTCCCAATGGACAGGCCACTCGGCAAAAGGGTCTCTTTGAAAAGACCATCCAGACCAGAAATCCCACAAGGATCACTATCTTCACCACAAAGAGAAAGCCTATCTGGGAACGGATATCGGGGTTGACCACGACCACCGGGAGACCGGCTTCCAGGACACCCGCCGGGCACAGCTTGCAAAACCAGTGCTCGTGCAAAACAAATGGCAGGCAAACCACCAAAACAACCAGGATAACAAAGCGAGAATGGGTTAAGAAATGGGGGATGGGGTATTTCTTGCGGCTCAACTTCGCCATGAGATCCTGAAGAAAACCAAAGGGGCAGAGCCAGCCACAGGTCATCCTGCCCACAAAGGCGCCAACCAAACCCAGCACCCCAACCACAACAAAGGGAAAAGCACCGATTGCCAGAAAATGTTGAATCGTCCCGATGGGACAGGCAAAGGTCGCCAATGGACAAGAATAGCAGTTGAGGATGGGGCAGGGAATGACCTTCAAAAATGATAAAAAATAGGCGTTGGCGAAGACCAGAAAGAGGAGTTGATATTTTATCCGGCGCTTAAGGCTCTTAAAGAACAGCGCTTTCCCGGCCATCACTCGATCCCCACACAAGAGAGACAGATGTACCTGGCATTGGTGTAGATCTCCGAGAATTCCCGGTGATAGGCGCCCACCGCCAGGAGGAGAAGAGAGGCGATCAAAATCGCCCAAAAGATTTTTCTGCCCATGGCAACCCCCGTTTCCCTCGATAATTTCTTCATTTTTTCAAAATTTCCCTTTACAACCGCGAGTAATTTTTGTATAAATCTTTTGAAAATTCGCGACGAGGGGAAGGAGTGAAAACAATGTCCAGACCAGTAATCGACAAAGACGAGTGCTCAGGTTGCGGAATCTGCGTCGATAGCTGCCCAAATGGGGTGCTCGACCTGGTAGATGAGATATCAGTGGTGGTCAATGAAGAAGAGTGCACCGGTTGCGGAATCTGCGTCGAGGAGTGCCCGATGGGAGCCATCAAGATCGAAGAGGACTGAGAAAGGACGAGAGGAGCAAGAGGAGCCCCGCCGACGGCGGGGCTCCTCTTTCATTTACCACATAGTTCTTTGAGTCTCTTGAGATCCCTCCAAAGCTCCCCCTTCAACCGGGGTTTCTTCAAAGCCGCCTCCGGATCGTGGGTAACCAGAACCTGAATGTCCGGGCGTGGCCGAAATAACTCGCCTGGCTCGAAGGAAAGCTCCCCATCTCCTTGCCCGATAGCTCTCCGCAGAGTGGATACCGCTAGAGAACCCATGGCTAAAATCAACCTGGGTTCAGCTATCTCTATTTCCAGCTTCAAATGCTCAGAACAGGCATCGATCTGCTGCTCACTTACCCGATCCGTTATGTGGCACTTTATCGAATTGGTACCATACAGAGTGGCAACCTCCAACTCGAGGGTGACAAAGGCGCGCCTTAAAGCCTCCCCCACTTCCCCGAAAAAGGGGATGCCCTCCTCACTCTCTAATCGGTTGGGGAAATCCTTAACCAAGAAAATATCAGCCAAGGGATAGCCAGACCCAGGAAGAGGAGAAAAATCCCCCCGGCCGGGAAGGTCGCATCGCTTGCACTCCCTCACCTCCTCAGCCAAGGAAAGACTCTCCGCTATGGCCTTATCCAGGTATTTCGAGAATATCTCTTTGGGAGAGGGGCTCATTTCTTTCCCCCTCGGGTCGGAGAGCCCTCCGGGGTCGAGACCTCCTTCCGGACCTTCCAGGGAGGCATTCTCTCCACCTCCTCACCATGAGGAAGCAGCTTGATGCACCCCAGCACAAGACCGGAAATTCGGCTACTGGGACCCACCGGAGTTAATACCTCCACCGAATTCCTCCTGGGATAGAAGTGAGTCAGGATGCCAATGCCCAAAGTCTGCCCCCTATCATCCTTCAGGCCAACCAAAAGATGCATCAGATCGAGCCTTCCCCCGATATCAGCATCAGGAGGAAATGTAGAGACATTCCCCAGATCCAACCCAACCAGCTGGGCACCTTTGAAATAGCGGCTGTAGGCTTTTCTTCGAATCTCTATCCTTTTCTCCGTGGAGATAGTGGGCACCGTGGACGGAACCGCCAGACGGTGTAGCCTGAAATACCCGTAGCCTCCCAGAAATTCCAAGATGCTCTTCAGCTCTTTAGCCCTTTGGAAAGCCACGATGTGCCTGGGACGGAGTATATCTATCTTATGGAACTTCAACGCCTCCCCCATGGGGGGAGCGATGAGGCCACTGGTATCCACTATGACCATCTCGCAACCCGTTCGAAAAGCCCTCTCAGCCATCTTTTTGACCCCCACGACCGCCTGCAACAGGTGCCCCCGGGGGGAGTTGTTGCCCACGAAGTAAAGATCGCTGGGCTCAAGCTTCTCGAACTTTGGCGATTTCGGGATGGAGACGAACCCAATAGTTGCTGGAGGACCAAAGGTAGATTGGCCGACATCGGCATCGATGATTCCCACCTTCACCCCTTTCTCGGTCGCCGCAGCAGCCAGAGCCTGAGAAAAGGTAGTCTTCCCGGTATCGATGCCCCCCAACAGGAAGACAACCCCCTTCGGAGCATCCAATATCCTTTCTATGGCCCGCTCCCACTGATGGGGAAGGGCTATCACTTTCCCCCTCCTCGGCCGCGGAGCATCCTCTCTGCTTTTTTCACCATCTCCACCTCGCTTTTGTAGGAAAGCATCTTTGTCGCCTCGTCGATGGGTACCCACCTCACCTCTTCCAGCTCGTAATCGTGGTCTTCCACGCTTCCCTTCTGGTATTCAACCAGATAGAAGTGGACAAACTTGTGGTATCGAACATCCTCCGGTTTCCAGTAGAACCAGTAATCGACGACGCCAATCTTGCCAACGATCTTACCGGAGAGTCCGGTCTCCTCTTCAACCTCCCTCAGAGCTGTTCCCTCCAGCTCCTCTCCCTCCTCCACCAATCCCTTGGGTAGACACCAGACATCCTCTTTCCTTCTGGCTATGGCGACCTCAAATCCCTCTCCCGCCCGGCGGAAGATTACTCCCCCTGAAGATACAGCCCGTTTCGTTCTCATTCTCCCCGCCCCTTTTCAATTTATATTTCGGGTAAAAAAGAGGAACACCTTCTAAAACTAGTTGGCGGTTGGATGCTGGATTTCGGCGAGATGGGGATTCGTGGAGATAAATTGAGATTAATAGAGATATGTGGGGACACAAAGTTGGTTGACGGTTGACAGAGGCCAGGGGTCAGGGACGAAGGGCGAAAGGACGAATAACGAGGAAAGCAGAGAGCAGGGAGCAGAGAGCGTAGAGACAAAAGATTTTTCTCTAAGCTCTAAACTCCGAGCTCTAAGCTGACAGACGAATTTCGAATAACTAATTCCTAATAACGGAACTCGGAACGAGTGGCAAAAGGTGAGATTAGCCGCCGACTATATTCAAATCGGCGCCACAGAAGTTACACTTCCCGTCCTCGACCTCGTACCTCCCAAGAGAGTAGCCTCTTCTCTCGATGACCAGGTTTTTGCAGTTGTAGCACTGGGTATGTTCACCGGGGTGTCCCGGGATATTGCCCACGTAGACGAAGCAGAGCCCCTCTTCGAAGCCTATCTCCCTGGCCCGCTCGATGGTTTCAACGGGTGTTGGATAGAGATGCGAGAGCTCAAGATAGGGGTAGAAGCGGGTCACATGCCAGGGGGTGAGAGCACCAAGGGATTCTCGAATCCATCTGGCGATTCCCCGAAGTTGCCCCTCGTCATCATTGTGCGTGGGGATTATATTCGTCACCACCTCCACGTGCATATTCCATTTCTCCTTAGCCCGGATGGCGGCCTCAAGGATGGGGGTGAAGTCGGGCACCTGGGCAAGCCACCTGTAAAAATCATTGCTGAACCCCTTGACGTCCACCCTGAAAGCGTCGAGGTAGGGCCCCATGGCATCGAGAGCTTCGGGGGCTATGTAGCCGTTGGTGACGTAAACGGTGTACAGATCGTGCTCCTTGCAGAGTTTGGCCGTGTCCAGAGTATACTCAAGCCAGATGATGGGCTCGTTGTATGTCCAGGCAATTCCCCGACAACCATATCTCTCGGCCAGCCGCACGGCCTCCTCGGGAGAGACATCGGTCAGCCCCCTTCCCTCAAGATCCGGTTCGGCGTGAGCGATCTGCCAGTTCTGACAATGCTTGCACCTGAGATTACATCCCAGCGTACCGAAGGAAAGAACGGAACTGCCGGGATAGAAATGAAAAAGGGGTTTCTTCTCGATGGGGTCGGCAGCGATAGAGGAGGCCTTGCCATAAATCAGAGTGTACAGGGTTCCCCCTCTGTTTAGCCTGGTCCCGCAATAACCGCGCTTATCCGGAGCGATGGTACACCGCCTCGGACAAACGTTGCATTTTACCTTATTGTCCTTCAGTCTCGTATGGAGAATGGCTTTCTTCATAAACGATCTTGTCGGATGACAGATGTTCCTGGTTCCTGGTTCCTGGTTCCTTGTGCCTCGTACCTGGTGACTGGTAGCTGAAGGCTGGCCCCTGAACTCTGGTTCCTGGCCAGTGGATCAGACACCCTTATCGGGAGCAATGTAGACACAATTTCTGCCACTCTTCTTGGCCTTGTACATGGCCTGATCGGCCAACTCCATCAACTCTTCGGGATTCGCTATCCCGGGCGAATAACCGGCGATGCCCAGGCTTATGGTGGCCTTCACCTTTTCCTTACTATCTAATTTGAAGGAGACCTCACCGACCCTCTGACGAAGCTTCTCCCCCACGGCGAATGCTTCCGTTTTTGTCGTCTCCGGCAGGACCACCGTGAACTCATCGCCTCCCTGGCGAGCTGCGGAGTCCGCCTCCCGCAAATTCTGCCTTAAGACATCAGCAATAAGCTTGAGCAATAAGTCGCCCTTCACGTGCCCGTACGTGTCGTTGATGAGCTTGAAGTAATCGACGTCAAAGATGATCACCGAAAAAGTATCCTGATATCTTTGACATCGCTTGATCTCCTTCCCCACACAGTGGGTCAAACCATGGTAGTTGAACAAGCCGGTCACCCCATCGGTTATGGAGGTTTTCTCCAGGGCTTTCATTAGGCGAACCATTTCCTCTCTTTGATGGGGAAAGCACATCCCCCATTCCGCATCCCCCTGATAAATGGCGATTGCCGTGGCCTCGCAGGTATCATAACCACAAGCGCCACAATCGAGGATGTCTTCCACCGATTTGATCTTCCCGGAAGCCAAAATTTCCTTGAGCTCTCTTTCATGAGGCAGAGGAAAGTCCACCTTCTTGGACGAAAATTTCCTCCCCATCTCGATGGAGGGTAACCCCGAAAGTATTTTGGTGCGATCTTCGGCGCTCCTCGCCCCCTTCGCCAATTTCTGGTAGTGCCTCTCCACAACCTTTCGCCTCGCAAAGAGGCTCAGTTTACTTATAGCTAGCCGCGGGGAGTTTCCCATCAAGGGGCTGGCCAGACAACCATCACAGCTCAGGGCATCGATTATCTTGGGTTTCACCTCTTTCCGGCCAAAGGCCTCCACCAAGGGTTGCATCTCGCCCACATCCCTTACCACTCGAATATCGCGGTCTAAGAGACTTCTCCTGGCGATCTCCTCCCGAGGGAAACCCCCGAAGAGGGAAACCCTTTGAGGGAGAATGCGCAAGCCAGCCAATTTGGAGGTCTTTTTTTCGGCAGGAAGTCCCTTTAAAGACTTTGGGTCGATCTTCGCCCCCTTGAACACCTCCTCCAGCTCGGGAAAGGTCAAGACGGCATCGAGAGCCTCCTCAAGGCCCTCCGCTCTGGCCTCTGCCTTCACGGCCAGGCAGGGACCGATGTAGACCGTGGCGGCACCCTCATAAATCTCCTTGCACAATCTTCCCTGAGCTATGGGTGGGGAAACGAGGGGGGCAAGATAAGAGAGGAGGTCGGGGAAGTACTTTTCCACCCATTCCACGATGACTGGGCAAGCGGAGCGGATGACGGGCTCCTTAGACTCCCGGAACAAGCGCAGATACTCATCGGCCACGAGCTCCTCGCCGACGATAGTATCCTCAACAACATGAAAACCCATTTTCAACAGGGCAGCTTGAACTCTGAGGGGATCGGTGGGATGAAAGTAGGCCACATACTCGGGAGCCAGGATTGCCACGGCCTGGCCCTTGGCCAACAAATCCTCGACCGCCTCCCTCTCCGAGACGACAACCTTGGCTCCTCGGGAACAAGCGACTATACAGCGACCGCAAAAAATGCATTTTTTGCTATCGACTTTCACCTGTCCCTGGCCAACCTTTATGGCTTTAACGGGACAGAGGCGAACACAGGCATAACACTGCTTGCAACGTCCTTCGGGGGTTTCGATGATCTCCATTTAAGAACCTCATGCTTTGCCCCTCTAATTTTTACAACGCCTTCGCCCCTGAAAGAATCTCCCCCAAACACCTCCGTTTGATGGCAAACCAAAGCCGGTTCTTGAAGTGCGCCCAAAAGAGGACTCGGGAAAGCTAACCACCTAAGTTACCCAAACCATAGAACGCTGTCAAGATGCATCAACTTTCCAAAAACGTTCGGGGTGTTTCTTTGAGCGGGTCGGCCACGTCTACCACCTCACCATTGGTCACCTGCTTCAGATCCTCCGCTCTCATCTTGAGCATGGCATTCAGTTCCCCGCCACCAGTGTAGACGACATCGCACTTCATGACATCCCCATCGATCAGGCTGAGGAGGGAAGTCTGGTGCGCGAGGGGAGGTGTAGCCCCGATTATGTAGCCGGTTAAATTCATTACCTCCCGGGTGGTGGCCAATCGAATGCGAGAGGCGCCCAGTAGTTTCTTCAACTTCTTGTAACTCACCTTCTTATCCCCGGGAAGGATAACCAATATGGGTTTTTCATCAGCGAGGAACAAAACTGACTTGAGGATCTCGGAAGTTTTCAGCCCCAGGATAACGGCCGCCCCTTTCGCGGTTTTGACGGGGCTCCTCAGCAAGAAAATCTCATGGGGGACCTCCAGAGACTGCAAAAAGTTATGCACATCGACGCTGGTTTTCATCGACAACCTCTCCCGAGAAGAAATTTCCCTCCAGGGCAGAAAAAGAACCGCCCGATACGAGTAAACTCAGTATAACATCGCCCAGTCTGGCTGACAAACCATTGAAGTTCCCACCGCCTTTCACCCCGTATATTTACGGGGCTCAAGACTTCAAGAACGCCTGAAAGGCTCTTTCTACGGCCTCGTGAGGATCCTTGGCAACCAGAATGGCCTCGATAGGTCTACCCCTTTTGGCCAATTCCCAAGTGCCGATGCCAACGACGGGTTTTCCAATCTTCAAAGCCAAAGCAATCTCGGACAACGTGCCAAACTCCCCACCAACGGCGATGAGCACATCGGCCGCTCGAACCACCAGAGCATTTCTGGCCTCGCCCAGATCTGTGGGAACGGCCACATCCACATATGGATTGGCCTGTTTTCTGTCTTCGGAGGGAAGAATGCCGAGCGTTAAGCCCGCTTTGCTCTTGGCTCCCTTGCAGGCGGCCTCCATCACTCCCCCCAGGCCACCACAGACCAAAATAGCCCCCCTCTGTGCAACGAGCTTGCCAACTTCATAAGCGATATCGAAGGTTCTCGCATCGCACCGTCCGGCGCCGATCACACCAATGTACATTGGGTCACCCCCTTTGAGGGCTAGGGTGGTCGATGGACAACAGAAATGGACTACCTACCCCTCCCTAATATTTTCTCCAAAATCTCGATGGCCACCTTTTTATCCAGGGGTTCATTCCAGTTTCCACACTTGGGTGACTGGATGCAGGAAGGGCAACCCACCTTGCATTCGCAGTCCCCGATGTGGCTCAAGGTCTCCTTTAAAAGATTCTCACAGAGATCATATCCGCGGGCAGCGATTCCTACTCCGCCCTCAAAACCATCGTAGATGAAGATGGATGGAAAGCCCGTGTGTGGATGGAATGGGGTGGAGACCCCGCCAATGTCCCACCTATCGCACATCGCGTACATGGGGAGCAGAGCGATGGCGGCGTGTTCTACAGCGTGAATGCCCCCGGCCAGCTCCCGCTCACTCGGGGCAAGCTGGGAGAGGACATCATCCGGGATGGTAAACCAGAAGGCCTCCGTCTTAAAGCGCTGGGGCGGCAAATCCAGCTTCTCCGTCCCCAAAACCTCACCCGTGAAGATTCGCTTTCGCTGGAAGGCGATGACATGGCTGGTGACATCGACTCGCCCGAAGCAGACCCTCGTCCGGCCAATTTCTCTCCGCAAATCTTCCCCCAGAACAACCAGACTCGTCTCTTCCCTGGGCTGAGTGTAGTAATCGCCGCAGGCTCTCTCCACAAAGGCAACCTTAGCAGCCAAGTCCAGATCGACCACCAGGTAGGAATCGCCCTGATGGAGATAGATGGCCCCCGGGTGGACGTAAATGAAGGTGGTGGTGGAGTCTATGGTTCCGAGAAGGGCCCCCGTTTCCAGCTCGACTATGGAGTAGACATCCCGAGAGGCGGAACGGATGTTGGTCTCCTGGGCAGGAACCCTCCGCCCCACCCAGAACCACCTAGACTTTCTCTCCATGAGCTCCCCCCGAGAGAGGAGAGATTTGACCATTTCAGGATAGGCACGACCGAAGAACTCCTCATCCTCTTTGGTTAAGGGAAGTTCACAAGCGGCACATGTAAGGTGCTGGAAGAAGATGGAGGGATTCTCGAAATCCACGATGGCCTCCTCACAGCTCTTGCCGTAGAAGGCCTCGGGGTGCTTCATGTAATACTGATCCAGGGGGTCATCCTGGGCCAACAGGATGGCCAGAGAACTTCCCCGCTTGCGGCCCGCTCTCCCAGCCTGTTGCCAGGTGGAAGCGATGGTTCCCGGATATCCATTGATCACACAGGCATCCAAAGTGCCGATATCCACCCCAAGCTCCAGTGCATTGGTGGAGCTCACCCCCAAAAGCTCTCCACCGAAGAGCCCTCGCTCGATCTCCCGGCGCTCGGGGGCCAGATATCCAGCTCGGTACGACCTCATCCTATCCAACAGTTCCGGACTGCCCTTAAGCTCTTCGCGAGCGTATTTGAAGACGAGCTCCGCCGTCTGGCGAGATTTGCTGAAGGTGATGTTCCTGACGCCACTCTTAACGAGCGAGGCGAAAAGGTGAGCGGCCTCCGAGTTGGAACTCCGACGCCTCTCCTTGGCCTCATCGAGATAGGGTGGATTCCAGAATAGGAAGAACTTTTCTCCGTGGGGGGAACAATCCTCGTCAACGACCTCGACTTCAAGTCCGGTCAGCCTTCGGGCATGCTCTCCGGAATTGGCCACGGTCGCCGAGGACAGGGTGAACTGAGGGTTAGAGCGGTAGTGCTTGCAGAGCCTCCTCAGACGCCTGATCAGGTTGGCCACGTTGGAACCGAAGACACCGCGAAAGACATGTGCCTCGTCCACAACGACGTACCTGAGATTGAGAAGAAAATTCCCCCACATCCTGTGATTGGGCAAGATCCCATAGTGGAGCATGTCTGGATTGGTGAGGACCACATTGGCATTGCGCCTAATCCAAACTCTTTCATCGCCGGGGGTATCTCCGTCGTAGGTAACCGAAACCAGAGGGGCCAAATCAAACTCCCCAAGAACCCTGAGTTGATCCTGGGCCAAAGCCTTGGTGGGAAAGAGATAGAAGGCGGTGTTCTTGGCGTTCTCCAAAATGGCCTCCAAGACGGGAACATTGTAGCAAAGACTCTTGCCGCTCGCCGTGCCAGTGACTACGATCACGTTCTTCCCTTGACGGACGAGGTCGATGGCCCTAGCCTGGTGACCATATAATTCAGTGATCCCCAGATCAGCCAAGCGCTGTTTGATTCGGGAAGGCAGAGGGTGCTCCGGCTTTCCGAAGATTGCTTCTCTGGGAGGAATTCTCTCCACGTGGACGATCTGCCCCTTGTAAGTGGGATTGCTCTTGATCGAGTCCACAAACGCCAATGGGTCCATTCCTCTTAAATTATAACTCAAGGTTCTTCCCCATTTTTAGTGGATAAAATTATTAATCTCGTTCTCATCCAAAAGAGTGGTTCATGAAAGGATTCGAGGAGGCAAAAATTTCTTACAGAAGGATTCAAGGATTCTGGGGTCCTAGGATTCAGGTGATTTATTTTGCAAGACTTTCACTAGACCCCTTGACCACTTGGATCCTTGAATCCTAAAGTTCTCTCCGCACTTTATCTCGCCTTGGCAATTTCTGCCCACCATTTTTGGAGAAGAGCCTAACTTAACACCGAGTCTAGGTTCCGACGGGGAAAGGAAATCAATCGGTGGTTCCCGGATGACGGTGGGGAGGATGATGTTTATGGGGATTGATGTGGACCATGACATCCGCCACATCGCCCATGTTCTTCACGATCTTGTGTTTGACCTCGCCGGCGATGGTGTGTCCCATAGCCACGCTGGTACCGGGGTCGACCTCCAACTTTAAATCCACGAGTAGGTATTGCCCCGTGCGACGGGCTTTGATCTCGTGAACGTGCTCGACGCCCGGAACCTCCTCGGCAATCTGCGTGATCCTAGCCAACACCTCTACCCCGGGGGAGGTGTCCATCAGCTGATGAAATGCACCCAAAACTATATTATAGGCCACCTTCACCACGAACAGCGAAACCGCGACTCCCGTCAGGGGGTCCAAGATGGGATAGCCCATCCGAGCTCCTGTGATACCCACCAGAGCCACCACCGATGAGAAAGCATCAGAACGATGATGCCAAGCATTGGCTACCACGACCGGGCTGCCCAAGCGCTTACCCACCCTCACCGTGTATTGAAATAAAGCCTCCTTAACCAGTATGGATATAAGCGCAGCTACCAGAGCGATTGCCCCGGGAATGCGAATGACCCTGCCCGGAATGGTCTGCACGGCCATCCACAAAATGGTCACGCCTACCAGGGCCACCATCCCCCCCACCGCCGCCGCGGCTATCGCCTCTATCTTTCCATGGCCATAGGGATGGCGTTCATCCACCGGTTTTTTAGCTATTTTGAGGCTGACCAGCGCCACCACATCGCTACAGATATCGGAGAAGGAGTGAGCGGCATCCGCCGTCATGGCTTGGCTCCTTCCCAGGATACCGGCCAATGCCTTAAAAATGGTCAGGGCCAGGTTTACCCAAATACTAACCCAGCACGTCTTTTCTCCCTTTTGGAAACGTTCCTCTTTATCCATGTTTAACCTCTGTATTTAAAAACCTGCGGTTCCACTCGCAAAGGTCCCGCAGGTTTTTCCCGCTGCCCGAGGGCCCGCCCTGAAGGCTGTCCCCAAAACTATTTTATCGAAAGTTCAGCTATTTGAACAGCATTAAGAGCTGCTCCCTTGCGCAGATTGTCAGCGACGACCCACAGATTGAGTCCATTTTCGATGGAATCATCCTCACGAATCCTTCCCACATAGCAGAGGTCCTTCCCCTCAGCAAAAATGGGCAAGGGGTAGGCGCAAGATTCGAGATCGTCGATGACCTCAACCCCGGGAGCCTTCTCAAGAATCTCCCTAGCCTCCTCGGCGGTTATCTTTTTCTCCGTTTCAATATTCACTGATTCCGAGTGGGAGACGAAAACCGGAACCCTGACACAGGTGGCAGTGATCCTCATCCCTGAATCGCCCATTATCTTCCTGGTCTCGTTGACCATCTTCATCTCCTCCTTGGTGTAGGCGTTCTCTAGGAATACATCGATATGCGGGAGGAGATTGAAGGCTATTTGATGAGGGTAAACCTCCACCCTTGCCGGCTCCCCGGACAAAACCGCCTTCGACTGTCCGAGCAACTCCCGTACGGCCCCCTTGCCTGTACCAGAAACAGCCTGATAGGTGGAGACCACCACCCGCCTTATCCGCGACCTAGCGTGGAGCGGTTTGAGGACCATCACCATCTGAATGGTGGAGCAGTTCGGGTTGGCGATGATCCCTTTGTGTTCCCTCGCCTTCTCCGGGTTGACCTCGGGAACCACGAGGGGGACGTCAGGCTCCATTCTGAAAGCACTGCTGTTGTCGATGACCAGAGCCCCTGCCTTCACCGCGAGAGGGGCGAACTCCCTGCTCACCGTGGCACCGGCTGAAAACAGGGCGATATCAACTCCCTTGAAGGAGCCCGCTGAAAGCTCCTCAACGAGAATGCCCGTTCTTCTAAAGGTTAGCCTACGCCCGGCGGATCTTGCGGAAGCCAGGAGTTTTAAGTTGGCAACGGGGAAGTTCCTTTCTTCGAGAATTTTCCTCATCTCTTCACCAACCACCCCGGTGGCTCCCACGATCGCCACATTATATTCTTTCATTTTTTCTTCACCACTCATTTCTAGTTCTTGTCGGATGACGGATGTCAGGTGCCTTGTGCCTTGTGCCGTCGGATGTCGGATGACGGCTGAAAAAATCTTCGTCCCTCGTCCTTCGCCCTTCGTCCCTTAGCTTAGTCCCCCGCCACCTGCTTCACTTGCTCCTTGCTTAAATCAAATTTTTCATGGACGGCTCTGACCGCCCTCTCCACTTCCCTTGCTCTGATCACACAAGAAATCTTGATCGAGGAAGTGCTAATCATTTCGATGTTTATGTTTTTTTCCGCCAGAACACCAAACATGTCAGCGGCCACTCCGGGGTGAGTCTTCATTCCGGCACCGATCAGAGAAACTTTGGCTATCTCCTCATCGCATGTCAAACCGCGAGCACCCAGCTCACTGACTATTCTTTTCATAACTTCGCTCGCCCTGCGGAGATCCTCCTTGGCCACGGTGAAGGAGATATCGGTATAACCTTTCTCGCTCACGTTTTGGATGATCATATCCACATTCACGTTGGCATCGGCCAGCGCTCTGAAGACCCCTGCCGCCACGCCGGGCCTGTCCGGAACATCCAAGATGGTCACCTTAGCTTCACCCACATCATAGGTGATGCCACTTATGATCGGCCTCTCCAGCATCTCCTCCCCCTCCTTGATCAGCGTCCCCGGTTCATCGGAAAAACTCGATCTGACATGAATAAGAACTCCGTAATTTTTACCGTATTCCACCGCTCTGAGCTGCATCACCTTGGCACCTGTGGCCGACATCTCCAGCATCTCATCGTAGGAGATGATGGGTAACTTCCGGGCATCCGACACGATCTTGGGATCGGCACTGTGCACTCCCCCCACATCGGTGTAGATCTCACAAACATCTGCCTTGAGCTTCGCAGCCAGAGCGACGGCCGTGGTATCCGATCCCCCCCTTCCCAGAGTGGTAATGTCCTGATCGACGGTCACCCCCTGAAAACCGGCGACGATAACAATTCTACCCCTCTCGATCTCGTCCAAAATGCGCTCGGATTTAATATCGATTATCTTGGCTTTGGTGTGGACAGCATCGGTCACTATCCCCACCTGTGGACCTGTAAACGATATCGCATCGTGGCCCAGAGCCTGAATAGCCATGGCCAGAAGGGCCACCGAAACTTGCTCACCGGTGGCCAGAAGCATGTCCAGTTCCCGCTCGGGAGGATGCGGCGAGATTTGGTGGGCTAGCCTTAGAAGCTCGTCGGTGGTCTCCCCCAGAGCCGAGACCACAACCACCACAGAGTTCCCGTCTTCCTTAGTCTTAACGACGCGTTTGGCTACGCCCCTTATCCGCTCCACATTGGCCACGGATGTGCCACCATATTTCTGAACAATTATTCCCATTCTGCCTCCAGACAGCCCGCCTGCCATCCCGATGAACATCGGGAAGCCAATGGCGGGCAGGCTTATCCTATTTTAGCAACAGGGGTAGTGGGGAGCAAGCTCAGATGGGCTTATTGAAACCGTACTCCTCAGCCAGAGGTTTCAATCTTTCGCTCAAATCCCCAAGGCTGACGGAGAGGAAATATTCCAGAATGTGCCTTCCCACAGCTCGCTCAATGAGAGAGGCCTCCCGCTGAAGGAAATCCCTGTAAAGGGATATCTCCTGCTTAAATGACAGGCCCGACACCTCGCCTATTCCGACTTTTCCCCGGCTCACATCGAGACCCCTCTCCCTAAAAGCCTCTCGCAGCTCTCCCTCTAATTTTCTCTTTAGACGGGGGCCGCTTATCCTTGCATACTGTTTAAGAAGAGAATTGGCCATACCGGCGAAGACCTCCTTAACCGCTTCCTTCTTGGCCCCCTCGGTCAAAATCCCCGCCCTTGCCTCGGGCTCACCGGGCAACTCGACCTTCCCCTTCTTAAAGGCAGCAGCGAATGCCTTAACCATTGAGGGGTCAAACTGAGTCCCGGCATTCCTTTGGAGTTCTTCCAGGGCATCTTCAGGCGGCCGAGCTTTCCTATAAGGCCTCGCCGAAATCATCGCCTCAAAGGCATCGGCAACAGCCAGGATGCGAGCCCCCAGGGGAATCCTTCCCCCCTTCAAACCAGCGGGATAACCCAGACCATCAAAGCGCTCGTGATGATGGCGAACTATTGGCAGGATATCCCAGGGAAACTCTATGGGAGCAAGAATGTTCACTCCGATGAGGGGGTGGGTTTGCATTATAAGCATCTCGTCGAGACTGAATTTGCCCGGTTTTAAGAGAACTTCCTCACCGATGCCGATTTTGCCGATATCGTGCAGGATGGCAGCGACCTAGACGGCCTCCACTTCAGATTTGAAAAGGCCCAACTTTTGAGCAATCGCCAGGGCATATTGGGTCACCCGCTCCGAGTGGCCCCGCGTATAGGGATCCTTGGCATCCACCGCCTCGGCCAACGCCCGAATGGTACTGAAGAAATTCCTGCGGATGTCCTGATAAAGCTCGGCATTTTCAAGAGCCACAGCCGCCTCATTGGCCAGGGCCGCCAGGAACTCAAGATCATCATGGTCAAAGGTCTCCTTCCCCACCTTGTTGTTGACGTTCAGCACCCCGATGATCTTGTCCTTGACTCTCAGGGGAACGCAGATGGCATCCTTGATCTCCTCCCTGGCCTTTATGGGCTCAAAGCGCTGATCTTTAACCCCATCGATGAGAAGCAGGGGCTCCCCCTCTTTGGCCACCCAGCCGGCGATTCCCTGTCCCAGCTTCTGGCTGGTGGTCCGGACAACCTTTTCATCCAGACCATGGGCCGCCTCGATGACCAAATTCCCGCTTTTCTCGTCGAGGAGCATCACCGAACCGGTCTGGGCACCGGAGACGCCGATGGCCGCATTCAAGATGGTCCTCAGCAGTTCACTCCGATCAAGGGTGGAGCCCAGCGCCCGCCCCACGCTGGCCACAGAAGATTTCGTCTGCCGATGAGCCGCCTCAACCTGGGCTATGAGCGAGGAGAGAGTCTCGGTCATCCTGTTGAAGGTGACAAAGAGATCACCGAACTCGTCTCTCGAGACGATCCTTGCCCGCTTGGTGAAATCCCCCCGAGCAACCTGATCGGCGGCGCTCTTCAGTATGTCAATGGGGCGATAGACGAATCTTGAGAGTCCAATCCAGAGAAATAGAAAACAGAGAACGTAAGTTGCGGTGGCCAAGAGAGTGGTCTGTAAATAGACCCTGTCAATGATTGCGGTCAGCTCCACGAGGCTGGTATAGATGTGAACAGCTCCCGCCAACCGCCCTCCGGAGAAATAGGGCACGACGATCTCCAGAGCCCGGGTCCTCCTATCCCAGAAGCCAAAGGTCTCGACTATCTCACCTTCCTCTCCTTTTCCGCGGTGAAAGGCCCAGATGTGTTCGATGGTTTTTCTTTCCCTCAACGCCTTCGAGACGCATTTGTCCTCGTCCGCCTCACCCACCCCTTGAGCATCCAGCGATACTAAAATCCTGGCGTTTTCGTCCACCACTCGGAAGTGCACAATCTTTTCCCCCATCGCCTCGATGTACTCCAGGAGACGTCCTCTTTCTTCTTCATCAAGCTCGCCATCGGCGAGGGAATCCTCGATGTGATGCACAACAAATGACGTCATCAGATGGTTGCTCTCTTTCTCCCTCTCCAGCCAATGTGCCTTCTGTTGTTGCACAAAGAAGTAGACCATAACGCCGGCCACTAACAGGATTATAAGCGCGATGGTTAAACCCAACTTCACTCGTAGGTTTACGTGGACCATCTTTGTCTCCTCCGGCCACCACTCATTTCATCGGCAAAATCGCGTCTTTTAAAAACCGGGATAAAAGAAAACCCCCTCGAAAAATTCTATCGAGGGGGTACAATCTCCTTTAAACAAGCGAGTCTTTTAAGCTTCCCCGCAGAGCCTGAGGAGTCTTTCCCAGTCTTTATCCACCTTGGCTTGTTGCTCCTCGATGATATGCTCGTTTTCGGGAGCAAAGAGATGCTTGAACCTCCCCTGTGGTTTCAACCATTCTACCAGGGGTTTCTTCTCCTTGGGCTTATAATTGAGCTTCCACCGCCCATCCTCAACCTCAAAAAGTGGCCAGAAGCAGGTCTCGACGGCCAATCTGGCCACGGCGATGGATTGGCTCCCCGGATACCTCCAGCCTCGAGGACAAGGAGAGAGAATGTTCAAGAAAGCCGGGCCATCGACCTCGAAGGCCTTTCGCGCCTTGGTAACGAGGTCGCGCCAGTGGCTGGGTGAAGCTTGCGCCACGTATGGAATATCGTGCGCGGCCACACAGGCAGTTAGGTCTTTTCTGTCCTGGGTCTTTCCGGGGATGACTTTACCCACCGGAGAGGTGGTCGTCCAAGCCCCTCGAGGGGTGGCGCTAGAACGTTGAATCCCCGTATTCATGTAAGCGCCGTTGTCGTAGCAGACGTAGACCATCCCGTGACCACGCTCAAGAGCTCCCGAAAGAGCCTGCAGGCCGATGTCGTACGTGCCACCATCGCCGCCGAAGGCGACGAATCTGATTTCCCTGTCGATCCTCCCCTTCTTCCTCAAAAACCGGTACGCGGATTCCACCCCGCTCAGCGTCGCCGCCGCGTTCTCGAAAGCGTTGTGAATGTAAGGAGTATCCCAGGCGGTCGAGGGATAAATGGTCGAGGAGACCTCCAGACACCCGGTTGGGCAGCAGACGACGACCGGCTTGTCGGTCGCCATCAGGACCTGTCTCACCACGATGCCAGCCCCGCAACCGGCACAAAGCCTGTGGCCGGAGGTGAATCTCTCTTTTGTCGCGGAAAGCTCCTTGATTTTCATGAGATCACCTCCACTTCCTTGAGCCCCAAGTAACCGAGGGGTTTTTCAACCCTCTTCGTTTGGGCCACTTTGAGACAAACCCCAAAAGCCTCCTTGGCGTGCTCGGGTCTAAACTCTCTTCCGCCCAATCCATAGATCAAATTAACCATTTTGGGCCTGGCCTCCAAATCGTAAAGGGCCGATCTTATCTCCGCATAGAGAGGACCAAATGAACCCGGAGAGGTCGCCCGCTCGAGTATGGCCACGGCCTTTAAGTGCTTCAGAGCCTCACTCAACTCCCGTGCGAGAAACGGCCTGAACACCCTCAGTTTTAGGATGCCAACTGGGTATCCTTCTTCTCGCATCGCATCGACAACACACTTGCTAGTTCCCGCAGCCGAATTTAAAACCACGAGGGCGACCTCGGCATCGTCTAAGCGATAGGGCTCGAAACAGCCATACTCTCGACCGGATATCCTCTTAAACTCGTCGGCGACGTCCAAGACGACCTTCCTGGATCTCTCGATGGCCTCGATCTGAGCTTTCTTGTGCTCGAAATAAAAGCCACCCAAACCATCAAAGGGACCATGGGTCACCGGATTTTCGACATCGAGCAAAGGATAGACCGGCTTGTACTCGCCAACAAATCTCTTGACCACCTCATCGTCCAGGAGCTCCACTCGCTCGATGCTGTGGCTGACGATGAAGCCATCCATGTTTACCATGACCGGGAGCAAGACCGACTTATGCTCCGCTATCCTGATAGCCTGGATGACGTTGTCGTAGGCTTCTTGGGCGTTCTCGGAGTAGATTTGAATCCAGCCCGAATCCCTGGCCCCCATGCTGTCGGAATGGTCACAATGGATGTTGATCGGGGCACTCAAACACCGATTGACATTGGTCATAGTTATGGGGAGGCGCATCCCCGCAGCGATGTAGAGAATCTCCCACATCAAGGCCAACCCCTGTGAAGACGTGGCCGTCATAACCCGCGCTCCAGCAGCGGATGCCCCAACGCAGGCGCTCATCGCGGAGTGTTCGCTCTCCACGGTCACGTATTCCGTGTCCACTAAGCCATCGGCCACGAATTCGGCAAAGGTCTCAGCGATATCGGTCTGAGGGGTGATGGGGTAAGCGGCGACCACATCGGGATTAATTTGCCTCATCGCTTGAGCCACGGCGGCATTTCCCGTTATGGCCACGATTTTTTCGGTCAACTTAGCCATTGGGTTCACCTCCCTCGGCCATCTTTATAGCATCTGCTGGGCATTCATTGGCGCAAATTCCACAACCTTTACAATAATCGTAATCTATCCCAATTACCTTCCCATCCCTAACTTTGATCGATCCATCGGGGCAGTAAATCCAGCATAAAAAGCACTGCTTGCAAGCCCTCTCATCCCAAACGGGATGCTCCGAGCGCCAGCCACCCGTCTTATACTGGCGAGCAGTCCCACCAACCGGGATAAGCGCTCCAGGCATCAACTTTTCCGCTCTCCACTCCTTCACTCGCCCTTCACCTCCTCGAAGGCGCGCTTTATTGCCTTAATGTTTCCCTCTATTACCCTGGGGGAGAATTTACCCTCAAAGGCTTCTTCGAAATGTTTGACCACTTCCCCCAAACCTAAAATCCCTGTGACCTTTATGAGCGCTCCAAGCATGGGAGTATTCGGAATGGGCTTCCCCAGTTCCTCCAGGGCGATGGTCGAGGCATCAACCGTAAACACCTTTCCGCCCTTTAATTTAAGCTTTCCCCTCAAGCTGGAAGGTTTATCCGAAGTATTGATGATAAGTACACTATCGGGCAAAAATCCTTGAGCGACATCGACGACGTCGAGGAGGGTGAGGTCCAAAACCGTGACCACGTTCGGATTAACGATACTACAGTAGGTGCGGATTGGCTCGGTTGAAAGGCGAGTGAAGGCCTGAATGGGAGCGCCCATTCTTTCCGGCCCATACTCGGGAAATGCTTGAACGTGCTTGCCTCCAGCCAGGGCCGTTTCGGCCAAAAACTTGGCCGCGGTGACGGCACCCTGGCCACCCCTTGCGTGCCAGCGAATTTCAACTAAATCCTTCATCTCCTCACCTCACACAACTCAGCTCGTCAAAATACTTCCTGGATTATACAGACAAAAACCACCGAGCGCTCTCTTTTTGCCTCGAGTGGCTGGATTCGATGGATTAACGGCAATCTAGCTTGTTGGATAGTAAAATAACTGGTACCGTTACAACTTGTCGCTTCAGCCTGTTAGAATTAAATTTACTTTGTTTGATGTTAGTAACTGCATTTACATTAAAAATTCTAACGGGCTTAATATCAGCGAACGCTTCTTTAATAAACAGATTGAACAAAAGCTTAGATTTCTCAGGAAAAATTAGTTGTAACGGTACTGGTCCCCGACCGCTGAGAGTGGCTAGCAGCCAATCCCTCCATTCCTTCAGGCTCTTCACGCCTTTCTACAACTCCCTCCTACCCTCCAGAGCCCTTCCCAGGGTTACCTCATCGGCGTATTCGAGATCTCCCCCCACGGGAAGACCACTGGCAATACGGGTGACCTTCACTCCCAGGGGCTTGACCAGCTTGGCGATGTACATGGCCGTGGCCTCACCTTCGATGTTGGGATTGGTGGCCAAAATTATCTCCTTTACCCTCTGTTCCACCTGCGCTTCGCCCTTGAGGCGATCCAAAAGTTCCCTGACCTTGATATCCTCGGGTCCCACCCCCTCGATGGGAGAGATCGCCCCTTGAAGGACGTGATATCGCCCCTTAAACTCGCGGGTCTTCTCCAAAGCCACGATGTCACGGGGTTCTTCGACCACACAGATGACGGAACCATCACGTTTGGAATCGCGGCAGTATTCGCAAAGTTCCTGATCAGTAACGTTGAAGCAGGCCTTGCAGAATTTTATCTTCTCTTTGACCTGCAGAATCGCCTCGGCCAGCTTTTTGGTCTCCTCCGAATCGGTCTTCAAAATATGGAAGGCCAACCTCTGGGCCGATTTCGGTCCGATGCCAGGCAATTTGGCCAACTCCTCGATTAACCTTGCCACCGGTTCCGCGTAATACATTAAACCTCCCCTTCCCACCCTTACGAATCCAGTCTTCTACACCAACCCGGGGAGATTTAATCCCCCCGTCAATTTGCTCAGCTTCCGCGATGCCAACTCGCGAGACTCGCCGAGAGCCTCGTTGGCGGCCACCAGAACCATGTCCTCTAACATCTCCACGTCCTCGGGATTCACGGCGTCGGGGTTTATCTTCACCTCCAGGATCTCTTGCTTGCCATTGACTATCACCTTGACCATCCCACCACCGCTGCTGGCCTCCACGCGCTCGCCGGCCAGTTCTTCCTGAGCCTTTACCATCTCTTTCTGTACTTTCTGTGCTTGCTTCATTATCTTTCCCAAATCCATCGAGATCGCTCCTTTACTCATAAATTTTCATGCCCATTCGTTATTAGTTATTCGAAATAGCTGACAGTTCACAGATGACAGTTGTCAGCTAGCTTAGAGCCAAGAGCTCAGAGCTTAGAGAAAATTCCTCGTCGGATGATGGATGTCGGCTGTCGGATGAAAACAAGGAAACCCGGGAAGCTAGGAAACCAGGAAGTTAATCCCCCTGTTCCTATATTTCTCTCACCCTTCGTTCTTTGCTTCTCTCACCCTTCGTCCCTGGTTCTTTATCCCTTGACCCGTGCCCCCTGACTCTTGACCCCTGACCTCTGGCCGCTGGTCTTCAGTCTTCTGTGAATTCAACTTCCTCGATTATCTCTGCTCCGAAACTATCCTGAACCAGCTTGACGATATGGGGCTCGACCGGCTCCTCGGTTAACTTTTCTTCCCGGAGGGATGTCTCCCGAGACTTCGGTCCCTCATCCTCTCTCAAAGTGCACTCGACATCCACATCCATGCCCAATACCTTTTTCAAAGATTGCAAGAGCACCTTCAAATTGCGAGATTTTTCCATCTCCTGCAAATGAAAGGAGGCCCTCTCGCTGAACTCCAGGACGATGGTCTTCTCCGTTACCGAGGAGGGTTGGCACTCCAGAAGGAGGGCGTAAGTGGATATCTTCTTCTCTTTAACCTGATTCAAAATCACCGGCCAGGCTCTTCTCACCCTAGCAATATCTATTTTTTGACCTGTAGCCTGCTTTCCGATAACTGGTTGCTGGCTGGGTGTCGCTTCATCTCTTTTTCCACCCGCTGTACCCTTTACCGCTTCCACCTTCCCCTTCTTCGCGCCTTCTCCCTCTTTTACCTCTTCAACCTCGTGCACCTCCCCCATTTCTTTCGCCTCTAACTTCTTTATCTT
Organism: Actinomycetota bacterium; assembly: GCA_030019215.1. Lineage (GTDB taxonomy): Bacteria > Actinomycetota > Aquicultoria > Subteraquimicrobiales > UBA9087 > UBA9087. The sequence continues at coordinate 33,164 of JASEEZ010000003.1, read as the reverse complement.
CTGACTTTCGTCCCTCGTCCCTCGTCCCTCGATCTTTCTCTCTAGCTCATCGATCCTATACAGCAACCCATCAAGAGACGCATCCACCTCCGGCTTTGTCATCTTGACCAGGGCCATCTCCAGGAGAAGCTTGGCATCTGGACTCCAGCGCATCTCGCCGTGAGTTTCCGTCAGAATATCCATGAATCTCATTATCTCGGATGGCTGGAAAGAGCAGGCCTGGGCCTCCATCCTGGCCAGGGCATCAGGGGTAGCATCTATCATCCCCGCCGGTTCATCGGTGCTCCGGATGACGAAGAGATTTCTGAGGTGGTCTATGAGTTCCTTCGTGAACTGCCGGATGTCTCTCGCGCTCCCCATCAACCTCTCCACGAAGAAAAGGGCGCCGGCCGTATCCCTCCTGCTCACTATATCCACGATCTCGAACAGGAGTTCAATTTCGACCATGCCCAGAAGGGAGATAACCTCATCCAGGCCGATCTTCTCACCGGCAAAGGAGGACAACTGCTCCAGAACCCCAATGGCGTCTCTCAAGGAGCCTTGAGCCTGCCTGGCAATCAAGGGAAGAACAGTCTCGTCGATGACTATTCCCTCGGCCTTCGCAATCTGGTGGAGGTATCCCACCGCATCCGAAATCGGGATACGCCTGAAATCAAAGCGTTGACAGCGAGAGAGGATCGTGGGGAGAACCTTATGAGGTTCCGTCGTCGCCAGGACGAAGACTACGCATTCAGGCGGTTCCTCCAGCGTCTTCAAGAGAGCGTTAAAGGCCTCGGGGGTAAGCATGTGAACTTCGTCTATTATATACATCTTGTATCGAGCCTCCGTCGGGGTGAAGCGGATCTTTTCCCTTAGATCCCTGATCTCATCTATGCCCCGGTTGGAGGCGGCATCTATCTCCAGAACGTCGATGGAGTTTCCCCCGATTATCTGCAAACAGATTCCACATTCATTGCAAGGGGTGGGAGTCGGCCCCTTGGCACAGTTGAGTGCCTTGGCAAAGATTCTGGCGGTGGTTGTCTTTCCCGTTCCTCGGGGTCCGGCAAAGAGATAGGCATGGGAGAAGCGATTCTGCTTGACCGCGTTGGCCAGGGTCTGAGTGATGTGGGTCTGGCCAACGACTTCCCCAAAAGTCTGAGGACGATATTTTCTATACAGAGAGATGTAAGACACCTGAGTTTCTCACCCCAAGGAAGGAATCCTTCCCTAAAACTAGCACAAAAATAGGGAAAAATCACCGCCTTTTCATCAAAAAGATTACAATTCTGGCATGATCGCGATGAACATCAGGGAAGCGATCAGGGACATAGCTCCCCCGTAGACGAAGGGAGCGAATGCCCCAATATAAGTCCAGAGGAGACCGGCGATGAGGCTGGCGGCGAAGGTGGTAAGACCCACAGCGGTGTGGTATAGACCTAGAGCCATCCCTCTCCTTCTGGAGACAGCAAGGTCGGTGACCAGGGCTCTGCCCACCCCTTCGGTCATGGCGATATAAAATCCATAGATTGCGAAGAGGGGCCAGACGTAGATGGCTTTGGAGACAAGAGCGAAGGCAAAATAGACCATCGCGAAGATCAATAGTCCTCCCGCCATCAACCGCTTCCTGCCGACCCTGTCGGAGATGATCCCAGCCGGCATAGCAAAGACCGCGTAGACGATGTTGTAAAGGACGTAGGCCAGGACGACCAGGGTGGCGGAAAGCCCCAGGTCCTTCGCCCTCAGGATCAAGAAAGCATCGCTTGAGTTTCCCAGGCCAAAGACGATTATTATGAGGAGCAGTAACTTGAAGCTCCTGTCGAATCCGGCCAGCTTCAGGCGAGGAGCCTTCCCCGCCTGGGGGGAACCAACCCGCATCCTCTCCTTCACAAAGAGAAGTAGCAAGCCCACACCCAGGACGGCGGGGAAGAAGGCCAGGAGAAAGATGAGCCTGTACCGCTCCTTGAGTGCAGCCATCAGGAAGAGAGCGATCAGGGGACCGATGACCGCCCCCGCGGTGTCCATGGCCCGATGAAATCCGAAAGCCCTACCGCGGTGAGCCACATCGGTCTCGTCGGCGATCAAAGCATCTCTGGCAGATGTTCTTATGCCCTTGCCTAAGCGGTCAACAAAACGAGCGGCGAGCACCATCGGCCAGACGAAGGCCACACTCAAAAGGAGCTTCCCCAAAGCGGAGAGGGAATAGCCTCCCAAAACGAAGGGTTTTCTGCGGGCATACCTGTCCGAAAGCCAACCAGAAAAGGTCTTTAAAAGGCTAGCCGTGCTCTCCGCTATCCCCTCGATCAGCCCCACGATGGCGACGGGTGCTCCGAGAACGGTGGTCAGAAAAATGGGCACAAGGGGATAGATCATCTCGCTGCTGACGTCGGTGAACAGGCTGACCAATCCCAGAAAAAAAACGTTCCTCTTGACGCCGAGTAACAGATCTCTTTTCTCCTGGTTCTTCATTTGAACCCCTATTCGTATCTTAGGGCCTCGATGGGATCGAGATGCGATGCCTTGTAGGCCGGATAAACCCCGAAGAAGATACCCACCCCCGCCGCGAAGAAAAAGGCGAGGACAACCGACCAAGCCGTGATCTGGCTGGGCAAGAAGCTCCTTGCCACCAGGGAACCGAGTGCGCCAAGGATTATACCCACCGTCCCTCCGATAACACTCAGGGTCGTCGCCTCAATGACGAACTGAATGGAGATGTCATAGGTCTTAGCCCCGACCGCTTTCCTTATGCCGATCTCCCTCGTTCTCTCGGTCACCGAAACCAGCATAATGTTCATTATGCCAATCCCGCCAACCAACAGAGAGATGCTGGCGATGCCACCGAGCATCAACGTCAATGTCCCCACCACGGTTTGCAGGATGCCCAGGAGTTCCTCTTGAGCCAGGACAGTGAAGTCGTTTTCATCCAGTCTCCTCGCCAGGATCCTCTTCGCCTCAACCATCGCCAGATCGACGTCGGCCTGGCTGGCCGCTTCCACGAAAATGAGACTGAGATTCTCCGTCCCGAAGAGATTTTGGGCCACCGTGACGGGAACGAAGACCTGGTCGTCGAGGTTTATCCCCATGGCCCCGCCGCCCTTTTCGGTCATCACCCCAATGACGGTAAACTTCTGGTCACTAAGACTGATTCTCTCCCCAACCGGATTGCTGTCACCAAAGAAATCTTCGGCCACGGTTTGCCCGAGGACACACACCCTCCTCAGGCCACCCACCTCCCCAGCGGAGAAGAACCTTCCCTCGGCCACCGGAAAGTTCCTAACGGCCGGGTACTCTGGAGCGGTGCCCACCACATCGACCGTTCTTGAAAGATTGGTGTATCTCATCGAAGCTGCACTACTGAGGATGGGCAGGGCTTCCTTGATATGAGCTCCCTCCCTCTTGAGGGCCTCGACGTGGTCGAGGGCAAGCTTGTTGACCAACCCCAGGGACCCGCCGGTCTGACCGGCACCCGGATGCATCTCTATTTTCCCCGGCAGGACCATGGTCACATTCGAACCAAGGCCCATTATCTCTCGAGAGATGTCCGCCTTGACGCCGCTACCGATGGAGACCAGAAGAATGACGGCGGACACGCCGATGATGACGCCGAGCATGGTCAAGGCCGAGCGCATTTTGTTGGCCGCCAGGCCTCCCAAAGCCAGCCGGAAGCTTTCCAGGATATCCATCAGCGCCTCCCCAAGGAACGACAGTTTTCGACCCACTCGTCGGAGACTATCTCCCCATCAAGGATGCGGATTATCCGCTGAGCGTGTTCGGCCACGTAGAGCTCGTGAGTGACGAGGATTATTGTCCTTCCCTGGTCGTGCAACCCCTCAAGGATGGACATCACCTCCGCACCCGATTTCGAATCGAGATTCCCCGTGGGCTCATCGGCCAGAATGAGCGAGGGGTCGTTCACCAGAGCCCGGGCGATGGCAACCCTCTGCTGCTGTCCCCCTGAAAGTTGGGATGGCCGGTGATTGATGCGCTCTCCCAGGCCCACTGCCTCGAGCGTCTCCTTAGCCCTTCTCGCCCTCTCGCCGAGGCCAAACCCGGCATAGATGAGAGGTAGCTCCACATTCTTCAGGGCACTCATGCGAGGAAGTAAATTGAAGGTTTGAAAGACGAAACCTATCTTTTTGTTCCTTATTGCCGCCAGCTCGTTGTCGGTGAGCTCCTTCGTCTCCTGCCCATCGATGAGGACTGAACCGGAGGTGGGTCTATCGAGACAACCGATTATGTGCATCAGGGTGGATTTGCCCGAGCCGGAGGGCCCCATTATAGAAACGAATTCTCCGCATCTTATATCGAAGGCAACACCCCTGAGCGCATGAACCTCCACCCCCTCCAGCCGATAGATCTTGACAAGGTCCCTTGCTTTGACCAGTTCCTCGGTTGGACTCACTTCACTCTTTCGCCGCCTTTAAGCTTGCTTGCTCCCCTGGTGACAACCCTTTCACCGGCTTTGATTCCCTTCTTGACCTCGTAGAAATCCTCATTGGAGAGACCCAGTTCAACCTGGCGCATCCCGGCGATGGAGTCCTCCACAACGAAGATTAGATCCTTCCCGTCTCGTCTGACTACCGACTCGACGGGAACTTTAACCACATCCTCTTTGGTGTCCACCAAGATATCCACATCCGCGCTCATTCCCAGCCGGAGGTCGACGCCCTCAACGGAAGAGATTAAAATCTTCACGGGAAAAGCTATTCCTCCACCCTTGGTAGTCGAAGAGGCCAGAGCAATTTCGACTACCTTTCCCTTCAAAACTCTAGCCGGATACGCATCCATGATGATATTGGCAGACTGACCAACCTTGACTCTCCCAATATCGACCTCATCGACATCGGCTTTGACCTGTATCTCATCCATGGTGGCCAGGACAATGAAGTCAGAAGATACTCCGGTTAGAGAGGCGCTTAACCCTGCACCGCCCGAGACGAACTCCCCTTCCTCGGCCAAGATGGAGATCGCTCTCCCGGCGCAGGGGGCCACCAGAGTGGCGTCGCTCAAACTATCCTCCGCCATTTTCCGCCCGACTCTCCCCAGCTGGAGCTGGGCCAGGGCCGATTTATACTGGGCCCGGGCCGTGCTCACCTGGTTCCCCGTGGTCGTCAACTGAACTTGAGCACCGCGCTCGGTGGTGACCAGGGCTTCCTCCGCCGCTCTGTAAGAGGCGTCGGCGCTTAAATAGGTTGTTAGAGCCGTATCGGCCGCTGCCTTAGCTGCATCCACCTCGGCCTCCTGCGCCGCTGTATAGTTTGGGAGGTGATAGATGGGATGCTCGTATTTCTTCACCAAATCTTGCCATTCCTTCACGGCTTCCTCGCGCACCACGAGAGCCCAGTCCCGGCTGGCCTTCGCCGCATTCCGAGCACTCTGGGCGGCGGCGATGTCCTGGGTGGTCTTCTCCTGGGTACTCCCGAGGCTCTTGTTGGCGGCGCTCAGAGTGACCACGGCGCTGCTGGATGCCGCGCTGTACACGGACACCTGCTTCCTCGCCTGCTCAAGCTGATTTTCCAGGTCTCTGGTGTCCAAACGGGCTAAAGTTTGACCGGCCTCGACAGCATCTCCCTCCTTGACCAAAACCTCATCGAGCTTGCCGGATATCTTAAAATTGAGGGCAACCTCTTTTGTGGCGATCGTCTCTCCTGAGGCGCTCACCACGGTGGAGATATCTCCCTTCTCGACAGTGATCGTCTCCACCTCCACGGCAGCTCGCCTGGCTCCGACAACACCCCAGGCCACCCCTGATACCAGGAGTACCGCACCAACCAAGATCATCCATTTTACTCTTTTGCCCATCGCACTCCCCCCTCAAAAGAACACGTGCTCGCCGAAACTTATTCGCCCACAACCACCAAAAGAAACTTCCTGAGCGACTCGACGAGCGCTCTCACGTCCTCCTCATCCATCTTCTCCAAGATGGAAATATAGTGATTCCTCCTCATCTCCTTGATTTTCCGCACCAACCCCCCGCCGGCCTGAGTCAGTCTCACCCTGACGATCCGTCTATCCTTTTCATCTCGATAGCGCTCGACCAGCCCGGCCCGAACGAGACGGTCGATGATTCCAGTCACCGTACCGAGGGCAAGCGATAACTCCTCCGCCAGCTCCCTCATCATGCAACCATCCTTGAAACTTATAGCCATCAAGGCAGCAAATTGGGGAAGGGTTACTTCAAGCTCGCGGAGTTCACGATGTTCCCGCACCCGAATTCTCTTCATCGCCTGGGCGAAGAGGAACTCAATCTCTCCTATGTACCTCTCAACATCTGCCCGCTTCAATTTCCAAATCCTTTGCGATAAAAATATTTCACTACACAAAACATAAGATTTCAGGGTGGGGTTGTCAATAGTTTTTGAGGAAAAGAGTGAAATAAAAAATGACCGTGCACCTGCCCTCGACATCAAAACCACGAGCGTGACTCGGGTAGGTGACTCCAGCCAGGTTTGTCTGCGGCACCCGGAGGTATTTGCTTACCGCTGCTTCCTTCCGGACCTGACGGGGTTCGCAAGCCTCCGTCGCACAGGACCCGGCCTTCAGCATCCCTTGCCCAAGAACGGTCCTCACAGCCAGTGCCTCAGGCAGGAATTCGGCCCCGCTGTAGCGGATTGCGGGTACAGGGCACCGCTGACTCCCCGCCTAGCACGGTCAACCCAATTATAACACAGGGCAAGCACATTCAGTCCGCCCTATTGAACTCGAACACGGCCAGGACGATCATGAGCAGACCAAAGCCGACCATGACAAGAAGGTCACGGGAGAGAGGGTATTGATTGAGACCAACGACGGTGTAGCGTAACATGTCCACGCCGTAAGTCAAGGGATCCATATTGACCAGGCACTCCATCCACCCCGGCAAACCTTTCAAGGGAAACATCGCACCGGATAAAAAGAACATGGGCAAGGCAACGAAGTTCATTATCATGTGAAAGCCCTCCATCGTCCTCATCCGGGCAGCGATGACTATCCCCATGGAGGTAAAAGAAAAAGCTATCAGGAACATGAAGAGCCACAACTTGATGACCATCCCAGGGGTCAACGCAACCCCCACAAATGGTGCGAAGACGAGCATGATCGTTCCCTGGAAGAGGGCGACGGTGGCCCCACCCAGAGCTTTGCCGATGGCCACGGCTGACCGAGAAATCGGGGCGACCAACACTTCCTTAAGAAAACCGAACTCCCTATCCCAGATGATGGACAAGGCGGAGAAGAGGGAGGTAAAAAGGATGGTCATGCCGATGATGCCTGGATAGATAAAAACGACGTAGTCAATCCCGGGTGCGAGGAACGGGTCTCGGCCGCCGGCGAAGGCACCCGCCAAACCCCTTCCCAGACCAGTCCCCAGAACGAAAAGGAACAATGAGGCCTGAGCCACCGTTCCAATCATTCGGGGCTTGTCCCTCCAGAACCTCTTCACATCCCTAAGCCAAATCGTATAAATCGCTCTCAAATTTTCCATTTGAACCTCCGCTCCTCCACCGGCAAGAGGCGCTCAAGTCAGTGTACCAATTTTCAGCGTCTCCCCTTGGTCCTGGCGTACATCCGCATGCGATCCACCGGCCCGGCATCCTCCTCCCTTATAGCTCGACCCGTCAGCTTGAGGAACACATCCTCCAAGGTGGGTTTCCTCCAGTTGATGGACGTTATCTCGATGCTAAGTCCGCTTATGAGATCGGGTATGAACTCCTCTCCTCGAACTATCTCAAACTTTAACGACCCATCATCCCTTGACACCTCGAGACCGTATCTCTCCTTTATCTCCCGAGCAGCCCTTTCATTATCAACAGTCTTTATGGTAATGATATCTCCGCCCACTTGCCTTTTTAGACCATCCGGGGTATCCAGGGCTATTATCCTTCCGTAATCGATGATGGCTATGCGGCCGCAGTTTTCAGCCTCGTCCATATAGTGGGTGGTCAAAAAGATGGTGATTTCCTCGCGCTCCTTGAGGTCGTGGACATATTGCCAGATGTGATTCCTGGTTTGGGGGTCCAGCCCCAGGGTTGGCTCGTCCAGAAAGAGAACCTTCGGATAGTGAATGAGACCCCGGGCGATCTCCAGCCTCCTTTTCATTCCTCCGGAAAAGTTTCTGACCAGGTCATTCTGCCTGTCTTCGAGATCAACCAAGCGGAGGACTTCCGCTATTCTATCCCACATATCCTTTGGGGCGAGATTATAGACCATGGCGTGAAACTCCAGATTCTCTCTGGCGGTGAGGCGATCATCCAGGCTCGGATCCTGAAAGACTAGCCCTATCGATCTGCGGACCGCATGGGGTTCCTTGAGGACATCGAATCCATTGAGAATCGCCCCACCCGAAGTGGGCTTGAGAAGCGTGCAGAGCATATTTATGGTGGTCGACTTCCCCGCCCCATTCGGACCGAGAAAGCCAAATATCTCCCCCTTTTCAACATCGAAGGAGACACAATCGACAGCAACTAGTTCACCAAACTTCTTGGTCAAACTCTCAACCTCTATAATTTTGTCCACTTACACTCACCTTTTCTGGTGGTTATCGCCGCGACTTTGATGGAAAAATAATAAATCTTTGCAACTATAAGGGATAAGAGGGATAAGGGACGTTCGTTGAAGGGATAAAAGGGATAAGGGACGTTCGTTGTATTTGTTGCATTACTTCTCCTTTGCTATTATCCACTGCTTAGCATCGATACCCTTTGCAATCTCTTTGCCTCGCTCTAACATTCTAGCTGATGTTGAGCGATGTACTTTCAGGTAACGAGCTATTTCGGCAAAAGAAAAACCTAGGTAAGTAGTGGCAACGTAAGCTACTAAAGTTCTCGCTTCTCTTAATTGTTTTGCTCTCCCCCTCCCTCTAATTTGCTCAGGCTCCAAAGAATATGTCTTAGCTACTCGTTTAGTCAACTCTTCTATACTCACTTTACTCCCTTTCTCCTTTTCTTTCTCTTCACACTCCTGTAGAGCGCGGACAAAATCTTCATCTCCAAGGATTCTCCCATCAGAGATCTGCTTTTTCTTGGGATATCTCTTTGGATAACCAAAAGAGCTCTTAGGGCTGTTGCCAGTATATGTGGGATTTGTTCCCATTGATAGACCATCACCAATGAATTCTAAGTATTTCTTGATAGCTTTCTTTTGAGTTTTGCCAAAGTAGCCAAGAATAGCTTCTGGCAGGTACCAGCCAAAGCGTGCTCTTCCTAAGAGAGCGCTATGTCCTGTATAGGAATAGGAATTAAGCTCACTCAAGGATTTTGTAATGCCTGCTCGTATGGGATTAAGATGAATATAGCGCACAAGCTCGAGAAGATAGGGGTCTTCTTGACAAATGATTGATTTGTAGCGGTTTTGGAAAAGATGACCAGATCGTCTGTGTCTTCGGTTGAAGAATAAAGCATATCTGGTGAGAAGTCGTCTCATAATGGTTGAGAGAGGAATTTCCCCTGATCTAAACAGAAGGTGAAAGTGATTGGGAAGAAGAGAGAAAGCAAGACAATCTGCATGAGTCTCAACTAAAATCTCGCCAAAACAGGTAAGAAAGAAGGTGTAATCATCCTTGTCAGTAAAGATCTCTCTTCTCTCTATTCCTCGTGCAATTACGTGATAGATAAGTCCTGGGGCTTCAAGTCTTGGTTGTCTGGGCATAGGCTGAATTTAACAGAATTAAGGGACGACTGCAACAGTTGCAACCAGCGTCCCCACTCTACAGCGTCCCCACTCTACTCTACAGCGTCCCCACTCTACACTCTAAAAATATCTGTTTATGAATCAAAAAGAAAGATTTTCCAACTAGCGGAGGAGGAGGGATTCGAACCCTCGAGGGTACTTTTGGTACCCAACGCGATTTCCAGTCGCGCGCACTAGGCCAACTATGCGACTCCTCCAGTTAATCAAGAGTCTGTTAGTTGACAGTCAGAATTAAGAACTAAAAATGAAGAATGATTTAAGGATTTAAAAACATTCTTAATTTTACGTTGTAATTTTTCATTTTTCGTTCTCCATTTTTCATTAACTCCGGCCCCCAACTCCCCCACTACTAACTAATTGCTATCTCGCCCTTCAGCTAAGCTCAGGGCACCCTGCCACAGGCGGGGTAGCGGAGGGGGTGGGATTCGCCCCGCACATATTGGCGGTGGGGGTGAGATTCGAACTCACGGTCCGCCTAAGCGGACACTGGTTTTCGAGACCAGCCCAATAAACCAAGCTCTGGCACCCCACCATCTTATCTTATGAAATAGATTCCCCGATCGCTTCAGGGCTCCGCGTGTGCCACCGCCAAATTTTGCGGGGTTCGAGACCGCCGCACTAGACCGGACTATGCGACCCCTCCAAAACTATTTTATCGCCTTTTTTTGAAAAAATCTTGCAGGAGCTCTCGACAAACTTTTTCGCAAACTCCAGCCACCACTTCAACCTGGTGGTTCAATCTTTCGTCGTTGACTATGTTGTATAGAGTGCCCACCGCCCCCGCTTTCTCGTCCGGAGCCCCATAAACTAACCGGTCGATGCGAGCTTGAAAGATCGCCCCGGCGCACATGGGGCAGGGTTCCTTAGTCACATAGATGGTGCAACTCGCCAATCGCCAGCTCCCAAGATGCCGAGCCGCCTCCCGAATGGCCAAAATCTCAGCGTGGGCGGTGGGATCGCGCCTGGCCTCGCGCTCATTGTGGGCACGAGCGATAATTTCATCACCAAAAACAATAACGGCGCCAACAGGCACCTCATCTTGGGAAGCGGCCTTTCTCGCCTCCCCAATAGCTATTTTTATATATTCTTCATCTGTCATATCTTTACCTAGCTAAATTTTACCAGCTCTAAGAAGTTCCCTAATTTTTTTGTTTTTTGGGGGTAAAGCGCAGTAAGAAAATCTATTTACCTCCTCCAACCATTTGAGTTTCATTTCGGTAGGCAAAGCCATATATTGTTTAATAGATTCCTCAGAATAGCTATGATGGTATCCCTTCAAAACTTTAGTCCGTTTCATCCTCTTCCTTTGCAAGAACCTTTTCCACTTTCTCTAACACTTCTACGTCTGATAAATCCTGTTTTCTTCCAGCATTCTTTTTTAACTTTATAAGATTCTGAATCATAATACACGCTTGGCAGACCTTCCCCATAACGTTTCTCCCGTAGCCTAGGCTCAACATCATACAGAATTTTGCTACAAACCACCCACTATTAACCGCATTTCTGGTGCGCTCGGAGGGAATCGAACCCCCTCGTCGCCTCCGCGACGTTCCTAGGGGGACAAGTCCCCCTGAGGACGCCCCGCCTGCGGCGGGGCTGTCACCCCCTAAATCATGGGGGATAAATCCCCCATACCCCCTAGTGCCTCAGTTACACCATTCAAAGAGAACTTCACGCAAGAATGGTGCGCTCGGAGGGAATCGAACCCCCAACCTACGGATTCGTAGTCCGTCGCTCTATCCGTTGAGCCACGAGCGCATTTAGTCGGGAGTTTGTTAGTGGGTAGTCTGGAGTGAAAAGATTTATAAAGATTTTATTTACTACCGACTCCCGACTCCTAACTACCAACTAAAATGTGGCGGAGAGGGAGGGATTCGAACCCTCGAAGCCAGTTTCCCGGCTTAACCGCTTAGCAGGCGGCTCCCTTCAACCACTCGGGCACCTCTCCAATAAGTTGGGAGTTTATTAGTGGAGAGTCGGGAGTAAAAAGATTTAAGATTTATTTACTGCCGACTCCTCACTGTCCATTTCCCGTTTTGTCCCCCGAGGCTGCTTAGGACTGTTGCCCTTCGGCTCATCTTTGCCAAACTCCGATTCACTCAGGACATTTTTGCTTCGCAAAAATGGCGGAGGGTGAGGGACTTGCCCCGCACATATTGGCGGTGGGAAGAGGATTCGAACCCCTGAAGGCCTTACGACCTTGCCGGTTTTCAAGACCGGTGCATTCAACCACTCTGCCATCCCACCATATCTGCGGGGTTCAAGACCGCCCGCTTACCAGTTAGCGTAACCCTCCAGAAAAAGTTTACCACAGGGTAACTGCTTAAACAATTTCACAGCGCCACTCGAATATCCTGAGCGCAGTCGAGGGAATTTCTTCCACCATCGGGTGCAACACTTGACGCCTCCCAGCTATTGTGTTTAAAAAGAGTTGCATCATTTGGAGGGAACAATGGCATCCTTTAAGGACTATATAGAGGTAACCAAACCGCGCTCCGTTTTCTTGCTCGTCTTCACAGCGCTGGCGGCGGCTCTCGTGGCCGCCGATCTTTACCCCACCAAACCCACGACCATCCTCTGGGCACTGGTCGCCCTGATTCTAGGAACAGGGGGAACAAATGCTTTGACGGGCTACATAGATAGGGACATCGATGCGGGGATGTCCAGAACCAAAAACCGGCCCATCCCCAGTGGAAGAGTAGAGGCCGGGAAGGCCCTCGCCTACAGCCTTTGCCTCATCACCATCGCCACTGCCATCGCTTATCTGCTTCATCCCCTTGCCGCCCTATTCATGCTGATCGGCGTGGTAGACTCGGCGATCGTCTACAACCTCATCTCCAAACGGAGAAGCCCCCTAAACATCATCCTGGGCGCACCCGCTGGGGGGATGCCCGTGCTGGTTGCCTGGAGTGCAATTGCGGGCAAAATTGAGCTTGTCCCATTGATGATGACCATCTTAATAATCCTTTGGACTCCCATTCACATCTGGAGTCTGGCCCTTTACTATTCGGACGATTATGAAAAAGTGAAGGTGCCGATGCTCCCAGTCATTACGGGGCACAAGGCGACGATAAGGTGGATTGCATCTTTTGCTCTAGCCTTGGTAGCTTTTTCGCTCTTGCTAATATCTAGCTTTGGAGGGATTTATTTAATAACGGTGGTGGTGGGGGGGGCGATTATAGCCACAATGAGTATTCGCCTTCTTTTCACGCCCAACAAGAATATGAGCTGGCAACTTTTCAAAGCTACCAGCCCCTACCTCTTCCTAATTTTTCTAGCGATGGCGATCGACTCCCACCTCGCCGGATGGTACGCCGCTACTTTCCTATGATCTCGGCCCCGCCCATGTGGGAGCGAAGAACCTCGGGGATCACCACGCTCCCATCCTCACGTTGAAAGTTCTCAAGGATGGCCGCTAGCGTCCTGCCAATTGCAAGACCAGAACCGTTTAGGGTGTGAATGAATCTAACCTTTTTATTTTCGGTTCTGTACCTTATGTTTGCCCGGCGGGCCTGAAAACTTTCGAAGTTGCTGCAGGAAGAGACTTCTTTATAGGTGTTATAGGAAGGCATCCATACCTCCAAATCGTAAGTTTTAGAAGCCGAAAAACCTAAATCACCGGTGCAAAGGGCGATCACCCGGTAGTGGAGCCCCAATCTTTGCAGAACCTCCTCCGCATCGTGAGTCAGCTTTTCCAGCTCATCATAGGATTCCTCCGGTCGAGCGAACTTGACCAGCTCAACTTTGTTGAACTGGTGCTGACGGATGACGCCTCGGGTCTCCTTGCCGGCCGCTCCAGCTTCCCGACGAAAGCAGGGAGTATAGGCAGTATATTTCAAGGGCAAGATGTCCTCATCGAGTATCTCATCCCTGTGAATATTGGTCACCGGCACCTCAGCAGTGGGGATGAGATAAAGATCATCATCGGCGCACCTGTAAAGCTCCTCAGCAAACTTCGGCAGTTGTCCGGTCCCCGTCATGCACCCGGGATTGACCAAGATTGGAGGAAAGACCTCCACATAGCCATGTTCCCGAGTGTGCAGATCCAACATGAAGTTGATGAGGGCGCGCTCCAGTTGGGCACCCAGCCCCTTAAGCAGGGTAAACCTGGATTCGGCGAGCTTAACGCCCCTCTTGAAATCGAGGATATCGAAACTGGTGCCCAAGTCCCAGTGGGACTTGGGCTCGAATTCAAAGGCAGGAGGATCGCCCCAGCTCCGCACGACCGCGTTATCCTTCTCGTCCCTGCCAAAGGGGACACTTTGGTGTGGCAGATTCGGGACACCGAGCATGAAGTCTGTGAGGACCGCCTCAACCCCAGCGATCTCGCCATCCAGCTTCTTGATCTCCTCCGACAACCTCCGCATAGCCAGAACCTTCTCCCGGGCATCAACTCCCGCCCTCTTCAACTCGGCTATCTCTTCGGATGTCCTGTTCCGGACGCTCTTCAGCTGCTCGACCTCGACGAGAAGCTCCCGTCTTCTCCCATCGAGTTGCGTAAACCGATCGAGATCAACCTCCGCACCACGACTTCGAAGTGCCTCCCTGACCGCCTCTAAATTTTGCCGGACGAACCTTACATCGAGCATGCCACCCCCCGAGTTAAAAGCAATCGGCCTTGATCGATGAGTTCCGTGAATCCTCGAACTCGTTTCGGGCTAGTGCCGTTACAACTATTTTCACTTTACCTTGTTAGAAGGTCACTTTTCTAATGGAGTAAGACCAATCAGGCAAATTAGGTTGTAACGGTACTATCTTAAAGTTGTAACGGCACTAGGTCTTATCCGCTTTGGGATAGGAACCGAGCACCTTCACATCGCGGAGCTTGCAGCGCAGACACTTGATGGCTGAGGCAATGGCCTCGTCCTCCAGATGTCCCTCCATATCGATCCAGAAGCAGTAATCCCCCAAGGCTTTCTTGGTAGGACGTGATTGTATCTTTGTCAGATTGATATACCGGTAAGCGAACTCCTGCAATATCTGGAGAAGGCTGCCGGGTCTATCCTCATAGATGAAGCAGACCATGGAAGTCTTATCATTGCCGGTGCGGGGCGCCGCTTCCCTGCCCACGATGACGAATCTAGTTTTATTGTCCTTGAAGTCCTGGATATCCGAGTCCAGAATCACCAAGCCATTGAGTTCCGCCGCCAACCTGGTGCCGATGGCCGCCACCGTTCTCCCTTCCTCGGCCGCCCTCTTAACTGCCTCGGCCGTACTATTCGCGGCCACCACGGGAATGTTGGGCAAATTCCCGGCCAGATAACCCCGGCACTGGGCGGTGGCCTGCGGATGAGAGATCAAGAGAGAGACATCCTTGAGGCTCATGCCCGGGGAAGAGATCAAGTAATGCCTGATGGGAGTGATTATTTCCCTCTCGATTAGAAGACTCGCTTCGAAGGTGAGCATATCCAGGGTCACATTCACCGAACCCTCGATGGAATTTTCGATGGGGACGATGCCCTTATCCGCCTCTTTTCTTTCCACCGCGTAGATGACCTCTTGTTCGGTGGAGTAGGAGACGAGTTCCTTGCCCTCGAGAGGGATAGCCGAAAGCAAGGCTTCTTCGGTGAAGGTCCCTTGGGGACCCAGGTATCCTATCCTTATCGCCACTTGTACATCATCCCTCCTCGCCCGGTTTGCAGATTCTGTTTCGGCCCCCAGTCTTGGCTCTGTAAAGAGCATTATCCGCCTCTTTAACCAAACCCTCAAGATCAGCCGCGTGAACCGGGTAACTGGCTATTCCAAGACTCACACTCAGTCGAGCATCCCTTTGGCCATCCCGGCCCAAAAACTTATGCTCGGCTACCGCCTCCCTGACCTTCTCCGCCACCACAAAAGCACCGGAACTGTCAGTTTCTGGCAAAATTATAGCAAACTCCTCTCCTCCATATCTGGCCACCACATCCAACTCCCGACAGCTACCTTTTATTATCCGAGCCACTTTCGCCAGGACAGAGTCACCCTGAACATGTCCGTAAGTATCGTTATACAACTTAAAATCATCCACATCTATCATGATCAGGGAGAGAGGATGAACGTAGCGCTCCGCTCGTTCGAGCTCGCTTTCTAGCCTCTGCTGGAGATGTCGGTAGTTGTAAAGACCGGTGAGCTCATCGGTTACGGAAAGCTTTTTGGTCAACTCGTAGAGGCGGACATTTTCTATCGCCACCGCCAACTCGCTGGCGATGGCCGAGAGTATCATCACATCGTCGGAGGAAATGTCATCGAGGGCCTTGGAGTCGGTGCAAAGAGCAGCTACTATGTTCTCTCTGTGAAGAAGAGGAATGCATCTGAAGAAGCTCAGCTGTTCATAGTCGGCAACCTTTTGTTCCCTGCCCGATAAAATGCCCTTGGCTATCTCCTCGGAGAGAGCCTTTTTGGCCTCCTCCTTCGACAAGCTCTCCGTAGCCGAGAAAAGGATCTGTCCGGTTTTCTTCTCAATCATCATTAAGGAGCAAGCACCCAAATTCAGCACCTTCTTGAGCAGATTCAGTGTCAACTTGGTGAGGGCGTCGACGTCCAGTGTGGAGTGAATGGCCATGGCCATTCCGGAGATGGCGTTGAGCTCTGTCACCTTCCTGGAAAGCTCCTCGTTCTTCTCCGAAAGAATAAGGTTAAGCCTCCTTATCTCCTCCCTCTCCATCCTTTCGGTTCCGGTTATCATGGCCAGAAGGATGGTCATTCCCACGAGGAGACTGGTCTTGACGCCCAGATCGGCCCAGCCCGATGTGGGAAGCTCCCTCAGGCTACCCAGGGAAAAAAGGGCAGCTGAGGAAAATCCGACAGCTATACCCAAGCTAGCCTTGAAGCAAAGGGCATAGATGCTGGCCAAGATGAAGTAGCCCACGTAGAATGGGCTATCGGCCCCACCCGTGAAGTAGACCGCAAAGGTCAGACAGAAGAGGTCAAACGGCAAGACGATCAGATATAAGAGTCGGTGATGCCTTGGAAGCAACCCCAGTGAGAGAGCAAAAATGGCACTGTAGAGGGTAAAAATGGATGGTAGAAGCCAGGCAAACAGCCGTGGGATCTCAGGTGGGAAGCGACCGAGACCGAAAGCAAGCCAGATCACAAGGATGCTCGAGAAGCGGATGACCAGATAAACTTGATCGATCGGGGATAATCTCCTCACCCTAAACACCTTTACTCATGGCCCTGGCCAGGGCCCCTCGCTCTTCGGCGGAGAGAGCGTAGATGGACTCCCCTTTTCGAATCGGCTTGGCGTAGATTCGAGTTTCCTGCCGCCCATTGATGGAGCTCACCACGACTCCATCACCGTGGTCGTCGAGAAAGGCCACTGCGAAACTGAGTTTACCTCCAACATCCTCGAAGGCATCGAATCTCACCAATCCCACCTTTTGAATGGTGCTCCGAAGGTAATCTGCCATCTCTCGCTGAGCCGATTCAAGCCCCTCGAGTCGCCCCCGCAGGAACTGCATATCCTCGGCAAAGCGGAGGATGGTATCGCTCAAGTTCTCCCGCCTCGCCGCTTCCGAGACAACCCTGTGCCGGCGCTGAAGTCCCCTTACGCTCACTGTGAGAAAAGCAAGCCAGGCCAGCAGAATAAAGCAGGTCACAAGCCAGGCCAGGAGAGGTATGTCCAAAAGCTGATTGCTCCTTTCTAAAGTTTGGTTTAGATTATACAATACAAGCTCTTTAAGAAAAAGCTGACCATCGGATAGGATCGGGAATCCGCACCGAGGCAATTTTTGCCCGAAACCGGCTCAAGCGCCGGGAGGAGAGATGGTGAGTCCCTCGAAGCAGACGATAGACAAGGACATCCCCTTAAAATGCAAATATCAAAATTTGCGCGAGACCGTTCTCGATATGGGAAGCGTGATGATTGCCTTTTCCGGAGGAGCCGACAGCACCCTTCTGTTAAATATAGCTCAGGCGGTTCTAGGAAAGAAAGTGATCGCCATCACCGCCTCCTCTGAAATCCTTCCCTCCGGCGAGCTGGAGGAGGCCAAGAGGCTAGCCCAAGAAATGGGCGTAGAACATATAGTGATTGCCGATGAACTTCGAGATGAATTTCTGGCCAACACGGAAGAGCGGTGCTACCTCTGTAAACGCAACCTATATTCGAAATTGATCGACCTCGCCCTGAAAAGGGAGATCGCTCAGGTGATCGATGGCACAAACCGCGACGATCTGAACGACTTTCGCCCGGGCCTTCGAGCGGCCAAGGAACTTAGGATACGCAGTCCACTAGCCGAAGCGAAGCTGACCAAAGAGGAGATTCGTCTGCTCTCCAAAGACCTCGCCCTGACCACGTGGGACAAACCCCCTCAATCCTGCCTGGCCACCAGGCTACCGCACGGAGAGAGGATAACCATCGAGAAACTGCGCCTCGTTGATCTAGCCGAAACCTTCCTCAAAGAAATCGGATTCGCTCAGGTGAGGGTACGCCTCCAGAACGATAGGTTCGCTGAAATCGAGATCAAGGATACGGAAATCCCCCGGCTGCTGAGAGACTATGATCGGGTCCTCGGCCGATTCAAGGAGCTCGGCTTGGCCCGCACAATCCTGCACTCAGCCGATCATCGAAAAGTAAATGCGGTTGAATCATCTCTTGAGGAGGGAAAAATTGCTTGAAACCGAGCTTTTCCGCCTACTAAAGGGGGTTCGAGAGGGAAAGATTGAAATCGAGGCCGCGGTGGAGAAACTCAAGCGTCTTCCCTTTTCCGACCTGGGATTCGCCAAACCAGATCGCCATCGAGCCTTGAGGAAAGGATTCCCCGAGGTAATATACTGCGCCGGAAAAACGCCCGCGGAGATTGAGGAGATCGCCAGAGAGCTCCTGGAAGGCGACCAAAATATCCTGGCCACCAGAGCCGAAGAGTCACATTATCTGGCCATGAAGAAGATCTCTCGGGCGGCCAAATATCACAAGCGGGCGAAGATAATCACGGTCGAAAGAAGGAGGGCAAGGAAGGTCGGCTTCGTTCTCGTGCTGACGGCGGGAACATCCGATATCCCTGTGGCCGAGGAAGCGGCCCTGACCGCCGAACTAATGGGAAGCCGGGCCGAACGCCTCTACGATGTGGGGGTCGCCGGCCTTCACCGATTGCTGGCCCACGGAAAAGAATTGTCTAGAGCCCGGGTGATCGTGGTTGTCGCCGGGATGGAGGGGGCACTGCCCAGCATCGTCGGCGGGCTGGTTGCCTGTCCGGTCATTGCCGTTCCCACAAGCGTTGGTTATGGGGCAAGCTTCGGCGGTTTGGCGGCTCTCCTCACCATGCTAAATTCCTGTGCCCCCGGTGTGGGAGTAGTCAACATCGACAATGGTTTCGGAGCCGGTTATCTCGCGGCAGTAATAAATCAGATGGCTGATAGCAAAGAATATGGAATAAAGGAGCAGTAAGCTGCAAGGATTAAGCAGCTATTGTAGATGGCGAATGGCAGATGGTTAAAAGGTAAAGGGTGTGGGGTAAAGAGATTGAAGAGCTGAAGGGGTTAGATTTTAAAAAAGTTTTTAACTTCAGGCTTCAACCTAGAAACTTCAGCTTTAATTAGTTACTTCGGTTTTCAGTCTTTTTGACTTCAGTCCTAATTCTTGGAGGCTGATGGAATGAAGATAGCCTATTTCGACTGCTTCGCTGGAATAAGCGGGGACATGGTTCTGGGAGCCCTCCTGGATGTCGGGCTTCCTTTGGAGGCTCTCCGGAAAGAGCTGGAAAAGCTCCCCCTGCAAAACTACGAGATAGAGGCGGGGAAAGTCAGCAAACTAGGGATAGGAGCCACCAAGGTAAGCATTCGAGCGGAGGAAAGGGGCATCGTTCGTACCTGGACAAATATCAAAAATCTGCTCAATGAGAGCGCGATCGCCCCTCCCGTCAAGGAAAAAAGCAAGGAAATATTCCTCAAGCTGGCCCAGGCGGAGGCGAAAATACACCAAAAAAGTCTTGATCAAATTCATTTTCACGAGATAGGGGCCACCGACACCATCATCGACATTGTGGGAGCGGCCATCGGACTCCACCAATTGGGCATCGAAGAGGTTTACTCCTCGCCCCTAGCCACCGGGATGGGGCTGGCAAGGACAGAACACGGTGCCATCCCCATTCCCTCACCCGCCACTCTGGAAATCCTAAGAGAGGCACCCATCTACAGTCGAGGAATAACAGCCGAGCTGACCACACCCACAGGGGCGGCCATCATTAAAACCTACGCTAAAAGCTTCGGAGATATGCCACCAATGAGGATAAGCTCAATCGGCTACGGAGCGGGAACCAGAGACCTGGAGATACCCAATGTGCTTCGGCTCATCTTGGGAGAGATCGAAGAGTTTGAGTCGGCCGAGATGGATGAAGTCCTAGTGATCGAGACCAACATCGACGACCTCAACCCAGAATTCTACGGCTACGTCATGGACAAGTTGTTTAAGGCCGGGGCCCTTGACGTCTGGGCATCCCCCATCTACATGAAGAAGAATCGACCCGGACTGGCCCTCTCCGTTCTCGCCAAGGCGGGCGAGGAGAGTGAGATCCTGAACATCCTCTTCAGGGAAACGACCACCTTTGGAGTTCACCTCTCCAGGAAAACCAGAAGAAAGATCAGCCGAGAAACCATCGAAGTCAAAACCGACTTTGGCCAGGCCAGGGTCAAGGTGGGGAGGTTTAAAGGAAAAGTGGTCAGCCTTTCACCGGAATATGAAGACTGCGCTCGCCTGGCTGGGGAGGCAAAGGTTCCTTTAAGAATCGTCTATACGGTGGTGAAAAGGGAGGCCGAAAAGCGATTAAAACCAGAGGGGCCAGCTAAGGCATAGTGAATTTGAACTCCCTCACGTTGTTCCGGGTGTATTTCTCGTTCGGAACCGGACCCACCGTCACAGTGAGGAGATTCACGACCCCGGCCACTGGCTTGAGCCCACTGATTGTGCTCGTCTTTTTCTCTCCGGGCAGGAGGGATGACATTTTCGTCTCCCGCTTTTGCTCGCGGGGATCTATCTCTGACTTGAGCGTGACCACCACGGGGATATCCCTTTCAACCTGATTCCCCTGATTCTCCACGGTGATTACCACCAGAAGCTCCTCCGATCTGGGTAGCTCGGCCAGCCCTCTCGCCGGATCGTATTTTTTCTGTTCAGGCTGCGTGGATAGGGCAGTGATTGCGACCCCATGGACCTCCTCCAGTTCCTCCACTCCCTTGAGTCGCTTGATGTAGTCGACCAGGTTTGTCTTCTCGTAGACGGTCTCATCCTTCAAAAAGGTGGACTCCGGAATCGAGGCACCGACGTCCTTCTTCTCCAGAACCCCCTGGGCCTCAACCCTGTAGAGAGAATATGCTCGGTCGGCGAGGGTGATGTCCTTTAGGGCTAGAGCGATCTGGCCGCTGGCGACCTCGACATCGATGTCCTCGAGGGCACCGAAGAGGGCCAATTTGTAAGAGCTCAGACCCTTGGCCCGAAGCTCCAGGCAGAGGGAGAGATAAATATGAGCGTCCTCCATTTCCCTTGGGACATCCATCTTTCCGCACTCCTCGACCAACTCCTCGCTCTTCTCGATGTAAGAATCCAGCCGCCTCCGCAGTTCGGACTCGGAGAGGTCGGTCGCCTCCCAAAGCTCGTTAAAGTCAGCGGCTACCTTATTGGACGTCCTGGCTATACCATCAACGGACGTCGCATAAGCCCTGAGATCCTTTAATCTCCCTTTTTCAAATCTTCCGCCGATCAGGCCGACGAGATAAATTAAGGCGAGGATGAGGATGAGGAGCAAAAGTAGTCTGAGCGGGGCGGCTCTTCGACGCCTTTTAATGAATCTCATATTCTTCCTGGAATATTTGAGCTTCTCCAAAACCGCCCCTATCAGCTATTAGCTGTTAGCTTTTGGCCTTTATGTTTTTAGCTAATATCCAATGGCGAACGTCTAACAGCTGAACGGTGGGCGAGGCGGGATTTGAACCCGCAAGCTCTTGCGAGCACTGGACCCTGAACCCAGCGCGTCTGCCAGTTCCGCCACTCGCCCAGGCGTGGGGGCCACCACGCACCCGTTATTATACCACTTTCTCGCCAAGTTTTACGTTCGGTAGAATAATGAGAGGGAAAGGGGTAAAATGAAGCAAATGAGCGAAGAGATGCTGCTAGACCGATATCAGATCCTCGATGAGCTAGGCAGCGGCGGCTTTGCCCGAGTCTACAAGGCCTTCGATACCCGAATGGAACGGGTCGTCGCCATCAAGCAGATACCGACAAGCTCAAAGACCGCTCCCCGGGCTCTGCGAGAGGCCCGAACCGTCGCCCTCCTCAATCATCCAAATATCGTCACTCTCTACGAATTTGAGGAGACCGAGGATTACTACTACCTCATCATGGAACACCTGAACGGTGTCGTTCTGGCTGATATCCTCGATGGAGAGCAAATCACACCCGGGCAAAGTGTCGCAGTGGCCATTCAAATCTGCCAGGCTTTGGAATGCGCCCATTTAAACAATGTCATCCACCGCGATATAAAACCCGAAAATCTCATGCTCCTCCCCGATGGAAGAATAAAGGTGATGGACTTCGGCATCTCTCGCCTAAAAACCTCCCCCGCCACCCGAGAGGGGGACATCTTGGGAACACTAGCTTACATGTCCCCCGAGCAGGCCGAAGGTCAACTAGTCGATGAGCGAACGGACATCTTTTCCCTGGGAGTCGTCCTTTATCAGATACTCACCGGTGTGTCGCCATTCGAGGCCCAAGCGGCGGGGGCAACCATTTTCAAGATACTCAACTTCGATCCCCCTCCCCCCAGTGAACTCAATAAAAAAGTTTCCCGGCGACTGGATGCCCTGATTCTAAAGGCCATCGGGAAATACCCCGATGACAGATTCGATACCGCCACCGAAATGAGGTACAAGCTGGAACGCTGCCTGGGATCGAGGGTTTCCCCCCAGAGGCTCCTCAAACCTCTTGCCCGCACGAGGGAGACGGAAAGAGTAGAGGAGGTGGAAATACCCTTCGGAAGATTTGAGGAATTCAAGGAAAGGCTCTGGGACTTCGGCGAAGAACACGGGGAGGCCTTAAAGCGGGTGCCCTGCTCGCTCCTAGTTGTTCTGGTCGGTTGGTTGGTCTTCAAGAACCTCCCCTGGTACCCACCAAGTCTGTCTCCAGTAATTCCGGTGATCCTCTTCCTGGCGGTTCTGCTGGCACCACTGGTGGGGGTGACCCTATTCATGTTATCTGTGGTCCCACCCGTCCTGGCCAATCACCTTCCATTGGGCATCCTTCTCTTTATCTTCCTGTGCATCTATTGGTCGACCTTTGTTCGACAACAGCCCCTGGTCTCATTGGTCCCCTTGGTCGCCCCTCTCTTGGCCGATTTGAAGTTGGGGCTGACCTTTCCCGTGCTCATGGGGATAATTTTCCCACCCGTCTCCGCAGGAGCCCTGGCAGGCTTGGGTTGCTTAAGTTTGGGGCTCTATGATATCGCTCGTCTCGCCCCTATGGGGGTGAGATTCTTTGGTCTCGCCGGTGGTCGCCCCATCCCCGATCTCCCACAGGACAATTTCGCCAGCATCCTAGATTTCTTTCGGATCTTCGCCGAACAACCTCATCTCCTTCTCCAGATAGCCCTCTGGATCATCGTAGGTATGGTCGTGGCAACTCTGGTCAGGAGACGCTATCTCTCCGTGGACATCTTGGGCATCATCGCTGGTTTCGCCCTTCTAGTCTTCGGCTACAGTTGGCTTCCTTCTCATCTGGGCATGAGCCCCGTGCCTCTTGGCGAGATAATGCAAGAGCTCTCCCTTTCCCTTATAATAGTCCTGGCTTTGCTCTTAATCGTGCCATACCGACATCTGAAAGAGAGGAGAAGGTTGCGGTCACGCTCCGAGTTGGGAGGGAGGAAGAACAAGCGTGAGTCTGCTCCGGAATCTTGAACGCAGACTGGAATCGCTCTTCGAGGGTATCTTCACCAAGGGTTTTAAATCGAGCGTTCAACCCATCGAACTCGCCAAGAAACTTGCTCGCGAGATGGACGCCGGCAAAACCATCAGCGTAGCCAAGGTCTATGCACCGAACGAGTATACCCTTTATGTGAGCGAGAAGGATAAGGAAAACCTGGCGCCATTCGAGGTGGCTCTAATCCAGGAGCTCGAGAACTTCCTGATAGCCCACGCAAAAGAAAAGAAGTATACGCTCCTCAATCGTCCTCAGGTCGAGATCGTCTCCCGAGAAGACCTCCTCTTGGGAAAGATAGCGGTGGAAGGCAGGCTCCTGGCCAAAGAAACGAGCACCGCCGAAGGGACCCGGATAATCGAGGCGGTAGAAGAAGAGTGGTTCGTCCCATCCGAAGCGTCGCTGATCATCAAAGGAGAAAGGGGCGAGAGTATTTTCCCCCTCACTAAAGAGGTCACATCCATCGGAAGATCTGAAAGCAACGACATCGTGCTCCCTGATTTCAAAGTCTCTCGAAGGCACGCCCTGATCGTCCAGATGGGGAGCGACTTTATCGTAAGGGACATGGGAAGCACCAATGGAACCTTCGTCAACGGTAAGAGGGTCGAGGAGAAGTCCCTGAAGAACGGCGACACTGTGGGGTTAGGAACCACCAATTTGGAGTTCAGGAGAGACAGGTGTTCAACCTAGTTCTGCTCGTCCTCAAATTCACCTTTTTGGTCCTCCTTTATCTTTTCTTGCTTTTAGTGGTACGCGTGGTCTACAGAGACATCAGTCTGATCTCGGTCAAGAGACACGGGCAAAAGCGGACTAAGGGCGCTGCCAGACTGATTTTAATCGAGGGTCCCCAGGAACCAGCGGGTAAGGTCTTTGTCCTATCAAGCGAGACCACCCTGGGAAGATCCCCCGAAAATCAAATCGTGCTCACAGACGACTCCGTCTCCCAAAGACACGCTCGCCTCCTCAAGCGGGAGGAAGAATATTTTTTAGAGGACCTCGACAGCACCAACGGGACTTTTCTGGAGGGAGAGAGGATAAAGGAGCCCATCAGGCTCAACTCGGGAGATAGAGTTAAAGTTGGCCGCACTATCTTCCAATTCAGAACGTGAATATACGTTCTTCATGGAGTAAGCAATGAGACATGGTGCAAGAACAGACATCGGAAGAGTTAGGAGGTCGAACGAGGACGGCTATCTGGCCAAGGGGGAAATCTTCGCCGTGGCCGATGGCATGGGCGGACACTTGGCTGGAGAGATCGCCAGCGCCAGCGCCCTAAGTGCGCTCTCAAAGTACTTGAAAAAGCTTCCCGGAGACGCCAATCCACAGGCGCTCCTGATGGAGGCCGTCCAAAGAGCGAATGAAATAGTCTTCCAAAAGGCCCTTCAAGGGCCGGAGCAGGTCGGAATGGGCACCACCCTCACGGTTGCCCTCTTTGCAAAAAAAGAGGTATATATCGGTCACATCGGAGACAGCCGGGCCTACCTCCTCAGAGAGGGCAAACTGACCAGGCTGACCGATGACCACACCCTGGTGACCAAGATGGTTAAAGAGGGTAAGCTGGAAGAAGAGGAGGCCCAACTTCACCCCCGACGAAATGTCCTAACTCGAGCCCTGGGAACCGAACCCAACGTCAAGGCGGATTTTCTCTCCATCAAGATAGCCGCCGCCGACAAGATCCTCTTGTGCACCGATGGTCTGACGGCCATGCTCGATGACGGCGAGATCGAAAGGCTTCTCGGGAGCGATAAGCACCCCCAGACCATCTGCGACGAGCTCGCCAAAGCGGCAAATGAGAGGGGCGGGGTTGACAACATCACCGCAGTCCTGATCGAAGCCGGCTCCGCCAGGGAGAGCGAGCTCGCTGAAAAAAGGGGGGTTGGGAAGGCGCTAAGATGGGGCCCCGCCAAAAAGAGCCTGCTGGCGCTGACCTTGGTGGCGTTGGTGGGAATCGCCTCCCTGCTGGCCTTCTCCTCCTACCTCGATCGAACCTACTACCTGGGGTTTCACAAAGATCGGGTAGCCCTCTATAGAGGGCTACCCGGCACGATCTTCCGCCTCAAGCTCGGAGTCCTGGAGAGAGAAACGGGCATCACCCGAGAAGACCTGCCCCTTTACTATCAGGAAAGGCTGGAGAAGGGGATAATCGCCGGGGACAGGGAGAAAGCGGAGAGGATCATCGACGATATTCCCCTCCTCGAGCGGGGAGCAACGATGAAGGGGGAAGGAATTTGATCGGGAGAAGAAATCGAGAGATAGGGTTGCTGCTTCTGGTTCTCATCGTCGCCCTCATCGGATTTCTCCTGGTGCAACTGTCCCGTACGCCCAGCCCATCGACCCCGCCGGCGGCGGGGCTAGCTGCCCTGGTAATCCTGCCTTTCTTCGTTCTCCACCTTCTTGAAAGGCGGTTGGCCCCGGAGGCTGATCCGCTTTTCCTTCCCCTCGCTGCCTTCCTGACGAGCCTGGGAACGATGATGCTCTACCGCTTGAAGCCGGAGCTGGTGAGTCGCCAATCCCTCTGGATAACCCTGGGAGCCCTGGGTGCGCTGGGAATTCTCCTCTTCCTCAAGGACTACGCGAAGCTAGAAAACTACAAGTACCTCTGCGCCCTCTCGGGGATAACACTGCTGCTATCCCCCGCTCTCTTCGGGGAGGAGATACGTGGGGCCAAGCTCTGGCTCAGAGCGGGGCAGCTCTCATTTCAGCCCGCTGAGGTGGGCAAGATCCTCCTGGTCATCTTTCTCGCCGCCTACCTGAAAGACAAGGGGAGACTCCTCTCCCTCGCCGAGAGACGCCTTTTGCGAATTCCGGTGCCCGATTTAAAACACTTCGGTCCCTTGTTGACCATGTGGGTGATATCGCTAGCCATTCTGATCCTCGAAAAGGATCTGGGCTCTTCCCTTCTCTTCTTCGGAATTTTTCTGGCCATGCTCTACGTGGCCACGGGGAGGGAGATGTACTCCATCATCGGCTGTTGTCTATTCCTAGCGGGGGCAACCGCCTGCTATCTTATCTTTGGTCACGTTCAGATGCGAATCGATATCTGGCTGAATCCCTGGCACGACGTAGCGAAAAGCGGTTATCAGATCGTTCAATCGCTCTTTGCCATCGCCAACGGGGGTCTTTTCGGCACCGGCCTGGGATTGGGATATCCCAATTACATCCCCGCCGTCCACACCGATTTCATCTTCTCCGCGCTGGCGGAGGAGCTGGGACTGGCAGGCGGCTTGGGGGTGCTGGCCGCCTATCTCCTCTTTGCCCATCGGGGCTTCAGGTTAGCCCTTGAGACGGAGGACGAGTTCGGCAAACTCCTGGCCGTGGGACTCACCTCGACCTTCCTTCTGCAAGCTCTAGTAATCATCGGAGGAGCAACCAAACTCATCCCGTTGACGGGCATCACCCTCCCCCTGATGAGTTACGGCGGGAGTTCCATCCTGTCCAACTTCATCCTCCTCGGTTTGCTCCTAGCAATCTCCCAAAAGACAGCTCAAGGGAGGGGAACATGAATAAGCGTATTCGTCGCTTGACCATAACGTTCATTGTTGCCCTCACGGCCCTGGCCCTGAACCTCGGCTACCTCCAAGCATTGGCCGCCCAAAGGATAGCCTCTCATCCCCGAAATACTCGAGGTCTGGAAAAAGAGCTCTCGATCGAGCGCGGCTTGATTATCAGTGCGGATGGCCAAGTTTTGGCCGAGAATGAAGAAAGAGATAGCAGATACTACCGTCATTACCCAGCTGGCGATCTGACGGCACATCTAGTCGGCTTCAACAACATCAAATATGGGAGGAGCGATCTGGAAGCCCGCTTCAACGATCTCCTCTTGGGAAGAAAGGGAGTGACCTCCCTTGAGGACTACTTTCACCGGATCATCGAGGAAGAACCGGGCAACGATCTGATCTTGACCATCGATCTGGAAATCCAGAGGAAAGCCGCTCAAGCCCTGGGGAATCGGAGGGGGGCAGTGGTAGCCCTGGACCCTAAAACCGGGGCAATCCTGGCCATGGTCACCTATCCCCGGTACGACCCAAACCGACTGGATGAGACCTGGGAGAAGATAAATCGGGACACCTCCAGCCCTCTTCTTAATCGGGCAACCCAAGGGCTCTACCCCCCGGGCTCTTCCTTTAAGGTAATAACCGCCTCCGCCGCCCTGGAAGAAAAGATTTGCGCCCCTTCCTCGATCTACGATGGCCCAAAGGAGCTTCAGGTACATGGAAGCAAGGTCACCAACTACAGGGACCAGGGATATGGGATCATGACCTTCAAGGAGGCCTTCGAAGTTTCCTGCAACACCATCTTCGCCCAGGTCGGGTTGCAGCTGGGCGCCGAAGGGCTGGTGAAATCGGCTCAAGGATTTGGCCTTAATCGCGCCGTCCCCTTCGAGTTGCCCACCAAAGAGAGCCAAATCCCCACCGCGGGGGAGATGGACCCAGTAATGCTCGCCTGGAGTGCCGTGGGGCAGGGGAAGACCCTCGTCACCCCCCTCCAGATGGCTCTGGTCACCTCGGCCGTGGCCAACGATGGGGTGATCATGAAGCCCTTCGTGGTCAAAGAGGCGAGAGATTACAAGGGGCAAAGCATCAAAAGCACGCCCTTGGCCAGACCGTGGGCCAGAGCGATCTCCAGGGAAACGGCGGAAACGGTAGCCGATCTCATGGTTGGGGTGGTGGAGCACGGGACCGGGAAAGCTGCCCAAATTCCCGGCGTTCGGGTGGCGGGCAAGACGGGCACCGCCGAATCGATCAAGGGAAAAAAGACCCACGCCTGGTTTGTGGCCTTCGCCCCCGCCGACGACCCGCAGTTGGTCGTCGCGGTCGTGGTCGAACACGGAGGAACGGGGGGGAAAGTTGCCGCCCCCATTGCCCGGGAGGTGATCGAGGCAACTCTCGGGAGATAAAGCCGGGGCGATTCTCCGACCAAAACGGTGCTCTGTTAAAATGAACGGATGGAGGTTATAATCTAAAGGTTATGAAAGCAACATTCGGGGATCGATACAAGGTCATCGGGAAAATCGGCTGCGGGGGCATGGCCGACGTGTACAAGGCCGAGGACACCGTCCTCGACAGAACAGTGGCCATAAAGGCTCTCCATCCCCAATTCGCTCAAGAGGAGAACTTCATCGCCAGATTCAGGAGAGAGGCCCAAGCCGCCGCCGGCCTGAACCACCCCAACATCGTCGGCATCTACGATTGGGGCAGCGAGGCCGATACCTACTTTATCGTCATGGAATACCTCGAGGGGAGAGATCTCAAAGAGATAATCCAGGAAAGAGGAGTCCTTCCCCCCGATGTCGTCATCGACATAGCCAGTCAGGTCTGTTCCGCTCTTCAATTCGCCCACAAGCACCAGATCATCCACCGGGACATCAAACCACACAACATCATCATCACCGCCGAGGGAGAGGTCAAAGTGACCGACTTCGGCATCGCCAAGGCCGGGACGTCGACCATGACCCAGACGGGCTCCATCCTGGGAACAGCCCACTATATCTCCCCCGAACAGGCTCAAGGAGCGCCAACGGAGATCCCCTCGGACATCTACTCGCTCGGGGTGGTCCTTTACGAGATGCTCACCGGAAAAGTTCCCTTCGAGGGAGACAATCCGGTCACCGTTGCCCTGAGACAGGTCCATGAACCGCCAGCTCCACCCAGATTGATCAATCCGGCCATTCCAGAGTCTCTGGAGAACGTGATCCTCAAGGCCCTGTCAAAACATCCAAGCGACCGCTATCCCTCCGCTCAAGCTATGAAGAACGACCTGGCCAGATGCGCCAAAGGTCTGCCGATAAAAGCGGTTGTAACTCCCTCGGAGGAGGAGACGGTAATAATCCCCTCGCCCTTTCCTCCGAAGAAGAAGGAAAGGAAGAATAAGCAAGTATTCTGGGTGGGATTGGTGGCGGCACTACTTCTCGCCGTACTGGTCGCCGGTTGGGGAGTATATGCCCTGGCCAACATGAGGGTGGTCCCCTCGGTGGAAAGAAAGACCCTCACCGAAGCCAGGGGGATCTTGCAAGAGAGGGGACTCAAGCTGGCGGTAAGCGGGGAGGAGTTCCATGAAAACCTTGAGGCCGGTTTGATCATCAGCCAGGAACCCAAACCAAACCAAAAGATCGCAAAGAACAAGACGGTAAAGGTGGTCGTGAGCAAAGGAAAAGAATCGGTCGAACTTCCCGACGTGGTTGGCATGACTGCCGAGCAGGCGACCTATGCCCTGGCCAAGGCCGGTTTCGAGATCGGCGAGTTGAAGCGGGATTTCAGCGATACCATCCCCGAGAATATAGTGATGGGTCAGGAGCCGGAGGCCGGTAAGAAGGTTGCAAAGGGCACGGTGGTAAATCTCCTGATAAGCAAGGGACCGGAGATCGTCCAGGTCCCCGACGTGATCGGGAAGACCGAACAGGAAGCGACAAACATCCTGACCCAGACCGGTCTTCAAATGAGCAAGAGCGAAGAGTACAGCAATGAAGTGGAGATGGGTCGGGTAATAAGACAATCCCCGCAGCCAGGAACTGAGGTCGAAAGGGAAACTAGGGTGAACCTGGTGATAAGCCTTGGTGCCGAGAGAATAGCCATGCCCGATGTGAGAGGAAAGAGCGAGGCCGAGGCCAAATCCATCCTCCAGGGAGAACCCTACAACTTCACCGTGGCCGTCCTCCCGGCGCTAACCGGAACTCCCGGGAGCGTCTCCGACCAATACCCGGCCCCGGAGACTCTCATAAGAAGGGGTTCCTCGGTGACCATCTGGGTCAAACAATAAAAGCTCATAGGCGGATGGGATCGAGGAGTCTCCTCTTTCAATATCCACAGTATAATTCCTGTGACCATTTAACCCCGCCTCTGGCGGGATTAAATCCATTTCAAAACCAATCTACGGCTTGTTTAATCTGAAGGTTTTTAGTAATCGGCGAAGAAGTAAACCCCGTACCATGGACTCACGACTCACGTACGTGGCCTTCTGTGGTACGGGGTAAAAAGAAGCCCTCAAACAACAGGGAGGTGGGCATGGAAAAGAGGTGGGCAAGAAAATTCCCATGGCTTATCGTTTTGCTCGTTTTAATGGTCGGAGCCGTTACCGGCATCTCAGTTTACTGGTGGCAAAAGTCGCTTCTTGAAAAGGAACGAAGCCAATATGAGGCTGAGCTCAAGAGGGCCAATCAGAAAATTCAAGAACTTGAAAACAAAATGGCCCGGCTTGAGCCAGGAATAGAAGAAGTCCCCACAACAACCGCCCCTGGTGCGGTGGCAACCGAGCCCGAGATCACCAAAGAATGCGGCATCTTAAAGCGGGTTTACACAAGCGGGGGCAAAAACTACCTCAACATCGATTACGTTCAGTTCCTAACAGGTGAAAAGGCTGACGAGGCAGCTCGCGAAGACGGTGAGATTGGCCCGGGAGAACATGTGCCAAACGATTACTACATCCGAAATGTGAACCCAAAGATAAGAACCTTTGAGATAGACGAGAATGTTGAAATAGTTGTCGAAACTTACCCCATAACCACGGAAGGATTTGTTCTCAGAAAACAGGAACTCGACTTCGCGACCTTCAAGCAGGCTTTCGAGAACAATGAAGTTACCGACCTCTTTTGGATAACATTGCGGGATGGCGTCGTGGTGAAAATAGAGGAGCAGTATGTTCCTTAAATCTTAACCGCGATTCTGGTGGGCCT
Source organism: Actinomycetota bacterium (assembly GCA_030019215.1). Classification (GTDB taxonomy): domain Bacteria; phylum Actinomycetota; class Aquicultoria; order Subteraquimicrobiales; family UBA9087; genus UBA9087. Next base: position 1,974 of record JASEEZ010000003.1, on the reverse strand, counting down.
TAACAGAACACTATCTTTTTGCCCTTCGACTCCGCTCAGGGCATTCGACTCGTCTTCATTTTGAATCCAATGAACAATTGATAACACGTATATAAATAGGGTGGTCGAAGACCATGAGCAAGAATGTCTTTCGACTCACTTCGTTCACTCTCTTCGAGTCTGAGCGACGAGGTCGTCAGACCTCAGAGTCGAAGACAAGACACTCGACTCTCCTTAACTGTTGGTTGAGTCTTGAGCACAGCGAAAAACAAAACCACATCAGCATCAGCACATCAGAGCACATCAGGGGTCAGGTCTTGTTTTTTGACATTTTTTAAAATTTCACCTAAAACTCAAAAACATCAAGATTAAAGACCTGATTGGATGAAAAAGCTGCACCCCCTCAGTGGTTCAAGCGACCTCATATGGGTCACACCTGTATACTAACAGGCAAAGAGCGCTATCCCGAAATGTCGGGAGCGCTAGGAATCCTTTGAGGAGGTGCAGAATGTACGTCGGCATTGATTTTCATAAGCGCAATACCTATGTTACCAAAATGGACGAGGAAGGCAACCTCACCGAAAGCAGGAACCTGGTGAATGAGAGCGGAGCACTCGAGGAGTTTGTCGACTCACTCACTTCTGAAGACAAAGTGGTGCTCGAAGCCACCGGCAACTGGTATCACTTCTACGAGCTGGTCGAGGACAAAGCCTTAAGCATCACCCTTTCGCATCCGGCAAAGACACGGGCAATCGCTTCAGCCCGGATCAAGACAGACAAGATTGATTCGGCAATGCTCGCTCATCTCTTGCGCACAAACCTCATTCCCGCATCCTACATCCCGGAACGGGCCACGAGAGACTTGCGGGAAGTCCTGCGCTACAGGGCTTCCCTGGTATGGTATCGGGCTTCTTTGAAGAACAAGATTCGGGCAATCCTCTCTAAGAATGGTCTTAGCTGCCCTTACTCCGACCTCTTCGGCAAGAAGTCCCGTGCCTGGCTTGCCTCTATTTCCCCAAGAGACTGCTACCGGGAAAGCCTGGCTGGCTATCTTGTCCTCGCTGACACCTTAGCGCTTGAGATCGGGCGAGTCGAAGAGAAGGTGCAAAGAATAGCCGAGGAAAGCCCAGAAGCCCGCCTTTTAATGACCATGCACGGTCTCTCCTACTACTCCAGCTTACTGGTTCTTTCCGAGATCGGTGAGATCGACCGATTTCCCTCGGCAGGGCAGCTGCAGCATCAGGGGTCAGGTCTTGTTTTTTGACATTTTTTAAAATTTCACCTAAAACTCAAAAACATCAAGATTAAAGACCTGACCCCTTTTCTATGACCCCTTTTCCTTTTCTTTCATTGACTTGTCTAGAGTTGATTCAAAAAGCTCTTTAAGTTTTTCTTTTTGGGCAAGGAGAGATTTTTTATAGTCCTGAACCATGGAAAGCTTGGCAGCGATCTGCTTCTGTATAACTAGAGGCGGAATTAAAATTCTATGTTTCTCGACCGTTGTTTTTTTTATCGATGGTGGCGAGGATTCACTTGCCCATGTTGAGATATTGAAGGTCAATAACCAATAGTAGAGATACTCAGAAACGATGGCATGGGTAGGAATCAAACCCATAACATTATTGTCATATAAAGAGTTTTTGGTTAGCACTCTTTTTTTATTGGTTGCAATGGCTGCTCCTATTTTTGGAAAGATAACTGTTCCTTTTGGAGCAGGCAAATAACTAAACTTCTCACACTCGGATCGAGAAATTGAATTATTATGAAAAACCATCTCAATTTCGTTTCCAAGAGTATTCATATCGCTTACCTTATAAAAGGGTATTTCGTTATTCATCTTCCCTTGTAAATTTAGGGGAAAGCCGAATCCGCTTCTCACTTCTGCAATTTCTTTGGTAATACCTAACGATCTGGTACTGATTTGACCAATAACTCAGCAACAAGAGGGAAGATATCTTCCTCCCTGTGATTGAAGCGGAATTCAATCTCTTTGAG